>JAUIGR010000023.1 GCA_030430025.1 Gammaproteobacteria bacterium | reverse complement strand
TGTATATCGATCAGCCAACACACAATAATACATTCATAGTCGTCAGAGTGACAAATAACCTGGATAATTAGAACTGGGTTTTTCAGGGCTGACTAAATAGTCAGTCCTGAAAAAATCCATCCTGGCCTTTTTCAGAATCGGTCAAACAACACTTAAGCGCAAAAGTGCTATTTTGCTGATGTTTTTTGACCTCACTTGAGCCTGACGGCTCAAGGTGAGCACGTCCTTGTGCCGCAGCGTCGACCAGAAAAAAGTTTCTGGAAAGCTTTTTCACGTTAGCCTGAGAGCCGCATGGAAGCGGCGAATAAAAATGCATCGTAGTACCTATTTTCTGGTCGAAAAGTGTGTAAAATTGAATTAATTTCTTATATTTAACAATAGGTTAAGCATTTTTCAGGTTCGACTAAATAGCCCATTATCCTTAGCACATTGCTATTGATATTGACACTTATTTTGAGATTTTCTAGACAAATTCTGGGCTATAAAAATCGGAACACTTTCAACTTCAAGCGCATCAAAATTGAGTCTTGACCCCAAACACCACTCCCGTACCTGGTCGCACATAACCCAACACCTCCTCTTGAGTTTCATCAAAAATGTTTTGCCCTTTGAGATAAATACTCGACTCATCAGATAATGCCCAAGAAAGCGTCAAATCGACAGTCGTAGCCTTATCGAGAACTGTAGGCACTGCAACAAAAGTCAGCGGATCAAAAAAATGATCGTACTGTTTTCCCTGATAACGAACTTGAGCAAACAGTCGTCCTTTTGATCCAGCAAAATGGTAGTACAACGATAAGTTCGCCAAATGCTTGGGACGCCTGATTTCGATAACCTGCTCACCAACAGCATCCTCTTCTGTGGCTTTTGTGTATGTGTAGTTGCCCTCTATCTTAAAATCGTCAGTGAGCTGTGCTGTCCATACCAACTCGACCCCTAACCGTTGAGAATCTCCCTCTTTATTAAGGGCTGTAAACTGTCCTAAAAGAGGATCAAAAACAAAGCCATCAATTTCATTGTTCAAATTTTGATCAAAGTATACCAGTGACAGTTTTTGCTGATTCCATTGATAGTCAAAACCGACTTCCCAAGCATCTGATTCCTCTGGTTTTAAATTGGGGTTGCCCAAAAAACTGTTGGGGGTATAACCAAAACGTTCAATAAAAGTAGGGGCCTTGCTGCCTGTTGCTGAACTGGCACGTAATCTGAAGTTTTCAGACAGTTGATAACTGGTAGAAGCATTATAGATAGATACATCATCAAATCGACTGAAATCATCATGGCGTGCCGTTAGTTGTGCAATCCACTGATCGCTAACTTGCCACAGATATTCTGCCGCCATGCCCCATAGACGATAAGATTGGTCTTGGTTTGGGTCACCAAATGAAGAAGCAATCCCTGATTGCTTAAAGTCGGTCTGCCTGTAATCTAGCATCACATTAAATCGATGTTGCTCATTCAATCTGAATTGGTTATCAACTTTAAATGATCTATTCTTAGATTCCGTGCTACCTGTTGATAAATGGCCCAGTGTAAAACTGTCGTTGCCATTGTGACTGTATTGGAAAGTCATCAGACCTTGCCACCAATGAGTTTTAGGAGCAAGCTCAAGAGTGAGTTGACCCTGTGTTTGAGTGACTTCTGTCCAATCATCTGAATCAGCAGGTAAACTCGTTAGAAAATCAACAGCATCATATTCATTCATACCATCGTTGTGTGAAACTTGAAAAATCCAAGAGACCTCATTTGATGCTTTAAATTGACTGTTGAAATGAAACTTCAAACTATCAAACCCGTCTTCTTCTACACCCATTCTGGAAATGTTGCTACCACCAACATCTGTACCCGCAATACCACCATACCAGTTTAACTTACCACTATTTAAACCACAGTTTAAACCCCAGGTTTTGGTGTTGAATGAACCGACTTCAGCCTGTAAACCCCAGTGATTTTCTGTGGTTTTTTTAGTGATAACATTAATCACCCCAGCCAATGCATCAGTTCCCCATAAAGCACTCTGTGGTCCCCGGATAATTTCAATTCTTTCAACATTATCTGATAAAGCATAATTAACCAAGAACTCATCGCCAATAGCAGGATCATTAACACGAATGCCATCAACCATTACCAACAAATGATTAGATTCTGCTCCTCTGACTCGAATCTGTGTTTGTGTGCCTGTGCCGCCAGCTTGACTGACCGCGAACCCAGGAACTTGCCTTAACACATCGGACAGGTATTTTGTCGCTGCCATTTCAATTTGATCTGCTGTGATGATAGTTAAAGAGCCGCCGAACTGGTTTGTTTTTATCTCATCAGCACTGGCGGTTACTACCAGGGTCTCTAATGTGGAGTTCGATTCGACAGATGTGGCTGAGCACAGTGCAGCATAAAATATCGCCACAAATTTGGTATATAACTTCATTGATATCTCCTGCTCCCACCGAGCAATATGTGATTTTAAAATGTGAAGGTCGGTCTCCGGACTAATGAAGGACTTGATGTCTTCACGAACCGCCTTCCCAGATTAATGATCCAGTGGCATGTGATTCGTCTTCAATTACCGTTGCGGGGGCAGTGTTGGATTCTAACCAACTTCCCGTTTCACCGCTTGTGCGGCACCTTTCAACAAGGGTGCCTATTATGAAATATAAAAAGTCGTTGTCAAATGATTTAAAAACGCCTCATTTTTGCAATAATGACATCACCTTTTTAGGGTTATAACCATGAACAGTAGTACCTTTGACCAGAGTCAGTGGCACACCTTGACCTCCCAATGCTTTGAACTCTTTATGGGCTACGGCTGAAGATTCAATATCGAATTCCAGATATTGAATCTCTTGTTTGGCAAAAAGCTGCCGCATTTTTTGACAATAACCACACCATTCTGTGGCATACAAAATCACTTCTTGGCCATATAACATGTTGTAATCCTGAGCCGGCTCAGGCTCAAAGATCAGCGTTAATAAAAAAACAACTAAAGCGAGAATAACTAAATTTTTCATGATTTTCTTTTTTTTAACAAGCCAAGTATTTGCTCGCTGGCTTCTTGTAATATCGAATTCCGATCTAACTTTTTAACAATGTTTTTAACCAATACTTTGGGGCCATTATTACCCCATTGGTTACCTTGAGCAAAATATTGTTCGGCAATTTTACCCACCAGATAAGTCGCATAATAGCCTAAAGCACCCTGAGCACTGGCAGTCAGCGTGGTCGATAATCCCACACTGAGGGTCTTTAGCACAGAGGAAAGCAAATTTACCCCCCAAACGGCACCCATCAATAACGCCAGCTGTGTCATGATGGTAACCGCCAATTTAGTCGCATCCGACTTATTTAACTGTAAGCCGTATAAACCGGATAGCTGCCTTATCATGTTCACGTCAATCCCTGCTGCTAATAATAAATCAGCCACAGGTACAGGGTTGCAGGCCACACCAATCCCTTTGGCAAGACAGTGTGTTTTTATGATCTTAGTCGCCGCATTTTTTCGCAATTGAACAATACTTTCAGCCACCTGTTGATTGACTTCTGATGCAAATAAGCTGGCATTCAATACCGACAGTGTTTTTCCTTCTTGCTCTAGAATATGCCAAATCGCTGATTTCAATGCAACCATGTCACCATCAGGTTTTATGGTTTGTTGTTGACTGCCTCCCTGAGCGTCTTTAACAATCATTGTGACTGGTTTTGGATCAGCTGCACAAGTCACCCAATATGTATTCAAATGGGCTGTTTTTTTAGCCGCCGAAGCTTTGATCTTTTCTATGTCTAAATCTTGATACAGGTCGGATTTATTGAGCACCAAAAGTATTGCTTTTTCAGGTGTGGCAATGTGATTCAACTGTATCAATTCTGAACTACTGATATCACCGTCAATAACAAAAAGTATGATATCACCCTGTTTTGCTGCCTGTTTGGCCATTGCTTCACGTGCTTCTCCCTCAAATTCATCTGTGCCCGGAGTATCAATCAACACGATGGTTTGTTGTTGAACCTGTTGCCAGTCTAGTGGTTGTGTTCTTTTGGTCTCACCATGTAAAGGACTTGTCGAGAAATAATGCTTGCCGGCCAGGGCGTTCAATATGGAAGATTTTCCGGTACTGACTTTGCCAAAAGCAACAATATGAATCTGTTGCTTTTCAAGTTTTTCTATCATTCGCTGTACTTCGCTATACTGCGTTTTCAGCTGGGCACGGACAGAAGCAGGGATCTTTTCGTCTTTAAGCAGTTGACGCAAACTTTGTAACGCCTTCTGATTATCTGAAGGACCTTCGATATGTTGTTCAATATTTTTGGCTGATTTTGAGCGCCATTTTCGCCATATCTTTTGCCAAGTTTTGCGAATTGCCAAGAAGTAACTCCTCAAATGATTGCTGTGCCTGTTCACTTTGTAATGAACCCTGCGTTTTTAATGTGCGATGGACGGCTTGTCCTAAGGAATTGAAAATCAAACCATAAGCCACAGCATGCATGATACCACCTGCTGCTGTACCAATTCCTGGAAATGATTTCAAAGCATTGCCCGAAATAGCCAAAACTAAAGAAGTACTGGTTTTTAGCTTACCTCCTGCTGCTTTCAATACTTGATCTATTTGCAGCTGATTGACTTCTACTTCATACAACTGACACAAGCCACGAACCAGCTGGGTACCAATCGTTCCCTGGATCACCAAATCGGAACCAGGAGCAACCGAAGCCAGTGCGCCCACAATGGCTTTATGAGTATGTCGTTCTACGATTTTTCTTGCTTCCTTATCATTATATTCATTACTGGCAACAGTCAATTTTTCTCCTGCCAGCTGCAAAAATCCAGCATCCCGAAAACGATGCAGCGCGATTTCATTACCACTGATCACCTGCTCAATAGCATCAATCAAAGGTTTAATAGTTACTGGTCGAAGTTGTGTCGTTGAAACAACTTCGCCACTCTCCTTTATTACCTGAACGGACTCTAAACCACCGGTGCTGATACAAACGACAGGAAATTGTTTTGTGGTTTTTTCCTGAATCGCTTGTTTAAGTATGTTCTGTTGCGCGTCACTGAACAAATCCATTTTATTTAAGGCCAACACCATGGGCTTGTTCATTTTTTTAAGTTGTTCGAACAAGGTCATCTCAGTGCGAGAAAGATCTCCATTCAACAAAAATACAACCACATGAGCACGTCTGGCTTCATCTAATGCTTGCTGTTCAAAAGCGAATTGATCAACAGCATCAAACCCCGGTACGTCAGCCAAAACAAGCTGACCATATTGGTGATGACTGATGTCAGTTGTGGTACCTTTCACTACATCGGTGTTTATACTCTTTTCCGGCATCAAAGCTTGGATCAAGCTTGACTTACCACTGGATGCTTGACCAAACAGTGTTAGATGGAATAACCCTCGCTCACGACGCTCATCTAATTCAACAAGCTCTTGCTCTGCAGCTAAGGTATCTACACCTCGAGATTGCTCTGATTCCAACCTTTTTTTGAGACTGTCTTCATTCAACTCAAAACCTGGACCAAACGATTGTTGTGGCTTTTTTTGATTCAACTTGAGTAATAACCACAATGGCAACAAAGCAATCACTATTAACAAGTTTGCATAAACCATTACAAGCCAAAAAGGCGCTTGTTGGAGATAGTGCCATATAGCCAGTAGTTTCTCGGCCAAAACCAAGACCAACACAACAGCCAACAGTCCCAGAATCGCTGCTGCTGCCAGCAATAAATTTTTAGCATTAAACTTCATCCAAATATTGTAGCCTTTTGGCTGTCTGGTGTCTTCTGTAGTTGGTCATGTTTCTCCCGCTGTATTTGACAAACTTTATCCTTAAATCTTGCTGTAATGACTTATGATGGGATGATGTTGAGGGCTGTCACAATTTGTTATTTTTTGTGATCCAACCGTTATCAATCATTTCTTCTTCTCTCAATAACGATGTATCTATTCGCTGTTTTAGACTAGGATGATCCGTTTGCGGAGGTTGTCCTTGTTGCAATAGTCTTTTCCATAGATGATGTATTTGTTGTGGCATAAACTGATAGGTTTTTAATCGTTGATTCGCCCACTGATCTGCTTCTAATTCTTGTTGATAGCGCAACTTTTTCCGTTTTCTCTTAGGAAAAAACAACGGTGGCTTGCTCATAAAACCAGACAGTTGATGGTGGTGCTTTAATACCAGGTGGGCTTGCTCATGGGCTAAAATATGAGCCAATTGATGAACATTATGTGTTTTTTGTAGTAACCCTTTGGTGATCATAATGGAACCTTCTGTAAAAGCATAGGCGTTGAACAGGTTACTGTTAAGTATGGAACATGTGTTTTTGATTTTTAGTTTTCTTAGCGTTTTGTTGCATGTACTGTCTTTTGTTTCTAACAAACCATAACGAGCAATTAACTGCTGCTTTTGTTGGCTTGTTTGTGTCAGTGTCTGTGCCAGAACACCTGTATTAAAAAGTTGTAACAACAACAAAACCAAAACGTATAATATATGAAAACGACTTAACATATCGATGATTTTAACATCACCATAGGATGATTTGATTTGAGTTACTGATCGGCTATAATTCTAAAAAATACAACGGAGCGCAACATGGCAACCATTTCCATCGACATTGATGAACAGGTAAAAGAACATTTCAATAAATTCATAGAACAACATGGCAGTAACATCGAAATCAACGATGTCAAAGAAGCCAAAGAAAAAATCAAAGAAATACGTGAAAATAGCGAAGATGGTTATGTGATTGATCAGGTGGGTAGCCTACAAATTATGCTTAGCATGATTGAAGATAAGACATGGCAAGTCAGTGAAAACAATAAAGAGAAAATCAATGCCACAATCAAATATTTTGTCGATGACAATGACATCATTCCCGATCACATTCCTGGCATCGGTTATGTTGACGACTGCATTGTTATTGATGGAACCATGGACGATGTGGAAGAAGAAATGTTGGAATTTAAAGACTTCTGCCGTGCACGCATGGTTTACGCTAAAAACGGTCCTTTCAGTTTAGACGAATGGTCTAAGATCAAAGATCAAGAAGCTGTCAGTCGAGCCAGAAACCGTCGATTCCGCAAGTCCAAGCGATCTCGTGGTTGGTAAAGTATAATTAGTCAGTCCCGAAAAAGGCAAGGATGGACTTTTTCAGGGTTGACTAAACACTACTTTATATCGAAGAGCACCTTTAGGGTGCTTTTTTTGTTGCGAATAATTTCTCTTGATTGAAATTTAAGTAAAACAACCCATTTAGGACTTTCATTATAAGAAAATAGCAACATGAAAGAATCTATGCACAATTATCGAGGTACTACTATTGTCAGCTATCGAGATAATAATCAAGTGGTGATCGGCGGAGACGGTCAAGTAACCTTGGGCAATACCATCATGAAGGCCAACGCAAGAAAGGTTCGGCGATTGTATAAAAATCAGGTTTTGGCCGGTTTTGCTGGCGCTACAGCTGATGCTTTCACCTTATTTGAAGTGTTTGAGGCTAAATTGGAGAAACATTCAGGTCATTTAGTTCGCTCCGCAGTGGAAATGGCCAAAGAGTGGCGAACTGATCGTCGCTTGGGTAGACTAGAAGCTTTACTCGCTGTTGCAGACAAAGAAACTTCTCTCATCATCTCGGGAAATGGTGATGTCATTGAACCAGAACATGGTCTGATCGCGATTGGTTCGGGAGGACCGTTTGCCCAATCCGCGGCACTGGCAATGATGAGAAATAGTCAGCTAGAGGCTGAAGATATGGTTCGGGAAGCTTTAACCATAGCCGCTGAAATTTGTATTTACACCAACCATAATCATACCATTGAAACGTTGGATTTAAGATAAGGGATACACCATGTCAAATATGACCCCAAGAGAAATTGTTCAAGAACTTGATAAACACATCATAGGACAAAAAAGCGCCAAAAGATCAGTGGCCATAGCCTTAAGGAATCGCTGGCGCCGCATGCAATTACCTGAGGATATGGCTAAAGAAGTCACACCAAAAAATATCTTAATGATAGGACCAACCGGTGTAGGTAAAACAGAAATTGCCCGTCGACTCGCCATCTTGGCAGATGCACCTTTCATTAAAATAGAGGCAACCAAGTTCACTGAGGTAGGCTATGTAGGTAAGGATGTGGAATCAATCATTCGTGACTTAGTTGAGTCTTCCATGAAAAGGACACGAGAAGCAGCTATGCTTTTGGTAACTAAAAAAGCCGAAGCCGCTGCTGAAGAACGCGTTTTGGACTACTTACTACCTAAACGCCAGTCTCCAATACCTGATGAAAAAGTTGATGATTCAAATACCCGCAGTAAATTCAGAACAAGACTGAGAGAAGGGAAGCTTGATGATAAAGAAATTGAAATACAAATCAGAATGAGCCTAGGCGTTGACATCATGGGACCCCCTGGTATGGAAGAAATGACAGATCAGTTGCAAAACATGTTTGAAAGCATAGGCAAGAAGAAAAAGCAGACCAAGAAAATGACAGTGGCTGCAGCCATGCCGATATTAATTGAAGAAGAAGCTCAACAATTAATCAACGAAGATGAACTCAGACAAAAAGCACTAGAACAAGCCGAAAACAATGGTATCGTGTTTCTTGATGAAATTGACAAAGTAGCTAAATCAAATGCCTTGGATGGTGGTTCCGGTCAAGTTTCCAGAGAAGGTGTTCAACGCGATTTACTACCATTGATTGAAGGATCTGTGGTCAATACCAAATATGGTCAGATCAAAACCGACCACATTCTTTTTATCGCATCAGGCGCATTTCATCTAAGCAAACCTTCTGACCTCATACCTGAGTTACAAGGCAGATTGCCTATTCGTGTAGAACTCCACGCACTAACAGCAGATGACTTCCAACGCATTTTGACGGAGCCAGAATATTCCCTAACTGAACAATACCAAGCATTAATAGGCACTGAAGGAGTAGAACTGGTCTTCACAAAAGAAGGTATTCAACAACTGGCAGAAATTGCTTGGTCAGTCAATGAAAAAACCGAGAATATTGGTGCCAGAAGATTACACACGGTAATGGAAACCATCCTCGACGAAGTCGCATTTGATGCGCCAGATAAGGCAGGTCAACAGTATGTAATTGATGAGGCTCATGTCAATCGAATTCTTTGTGACGTGTCACAAGATGAAGATTTAAGTCGATATATTTTGTAGTTTCAATAGAATTAGCTGATAATATGGCGCTCATTAAATTTAGCAGAGAACAACATGAAAGTAATTAATTTTTTATTACTTGCCCTAGTAACCATAGCGTTGGTTGCTTGTGGTGATGACAAAAGTTCTGGTGTAACAACCACCAGTGAAGTAACTCAAGTAAATAAATCAACGCCAGATGGTGCATTAAAAATCGTGATTGCTTCTGTTCGTAACAACGATCTGAAAACGCTGATAGAAAACTCTATGAGTAAAGAAGAATATAATGAATTAGTCACTGAGTTTGAAACCAATAAAGGAGGATTTAGTGAATCGGACAACTTGCAGTTTCAACAAATGATGGGCATGTTACAATCTGAAGGTGCAGTCGATTCGCTGTATGCTATGGCAGAACCACAGTTGGAGCAAGCCAGAGCGATGTTACCAATGATGGTTATGATGGGTAAAGATCAAGCCATAATGAGCATCGACAGCAATCCGATGGTACCTGAAGAACAAAAGGAATCGGCTAAAAAAGTGGCATCTGCTGTCATTGATTGGATAGGTGAAAACGATATTTTAAGTGAAGAAATCACTAGGAATGCGATTTCTGCTGCTGTTAACATGGCAAATGATTTAAATATGAGCTCATTGGATGAACTGAAAACCATGAGCTTTGATCAAGCTTTAGAAAAAGGATCTATCGTTTTAAACGGTACAAAAAAAGTACTGGAAGCTTACGGAATTTCTGTTGATGAAATGTTGGATTCGATAGCTTTCAATGATGTTCAAGTCAATGGTGATTCAGCCACGATGAATATGCAAATGACTTTGTTTGGTGAAGAAATTTCACAACAAGTTAAAATGATTCAAAAAGATGGTAAGTGGATCAGTGAACAATAATACCCTTACTCAAAATTGATAAAATAGGGGCCACACTGGCCCCGTTTTTTTATATGTCATTACTTAGTAAGCTCCTATACCTCCGAGTAAAAGTCGAATACAGTCCTGAGAAAATAGAGACTCTGGGTATAGATGAAACAAAACCTTTTGTCTATGTTTTGTCCAGCGATTCGAGCATTTCCAAAAGTATTTTATGGGAAGAAATTAATCGCAACCACCTACCCAAACCCAAAAATAATGAATTTCCTCTAAATAGAACAGTTCTAGCTAATCAGAAATTAGAAAGAATTTGGAACCGTAAAACCAATTACCAAGATTTCGAACAAGAAATAACTGCTGTGATTAAACATAATCAACAGCATCCGGATCAGTCTTTACAACTGGTGCCTGTTTCAGTGTTTTTAGGTCGGGCACCAAACAAAGACCATGGTTTTTTTAAAATCATTTTTTCAGAGAAATGGGGTATTACTGGCAGGTTTAGAAAATTCATTTCTTTGCTAATTCATGGTAAACACACGCTGGTCAGATTAGGTAAACCCATTGTTGTCGATAAAGAAATGACAGCGTCACAACAGGCAGATAAGTTAGCAAAAAAAATTTCACGTGTGTTGCGTGTTCACGCCATGCGAGTTAAAACTTCCGTGGTAGGTCGAGATTTATCTCATCGCCGTACCATTGCCAGGAACATCATAAAACGCCCAGCAGTACAACTCGAAATCAAAAGCTATGCTGAGCGAAGGCAAATATCTATTGAAAAAGCACAAAAAGAGGCTGAAAAGATCATTCGAGAAATCGCTGCCGACTATAGTTATGGTGTTATTAAACTGATGCACAGAATTTTTCGTTGGTTCTGGACCCGGGTTTATGATGGAGTCAAGTTGAATTTTTTCGAGGAACTGCAAACAATAAGCACCTCAAGAGAAGTAATTTACACACCCTGTCATCGCAGCCATATTGATTACCTAATCCTTTCTTATTCCTTGTATGAAAAAGGACTAGTACCACCACACATTGCAGCTGGAATTAACCTAAATTTACCTGTGGTTGGCCGGATTTTAAGGCGTTCTGGGGCCTTCTTTATACGTCGCTCATTCAACTCCATATTATACTCAACCATTTTTTCAGAATATTTAAGCTCATTAATAGCACACGGTGTTGCTGTCGAGTATTTTATAGAAGGAACGCGAAGCCGTACAGGTCGATTACTTCATCCTAAAGCAGGTATGCTTGCTATGACTGTCAGAAGTTATTTGAATGAGCGAAGTAAACCTCTTATATTTCAACCCTCTTCATTGAATTACGAAAAGCTCATGGAGGGTGGATCATATCGCAAAGAATTGGGAGGAGGGGAAAAGAAAAAAGAATCATTAGGCGGTTTGTTAAAGGCCAGAAAAGTATTAAAGGATGAATATGGTCGATTGACTGTCAATTTTTCAGAACCTATTGAGCTCAATGATATTTTAGATAAACATAAACCCAACTGGAGAGAGCTGAAATTGGGTATCAAAGAAAAGCCACCTTGGTTTAAGAAGGTAGTCAACGATACTGGCAATCAAATCTTAACCAAAATAAATGAGTCGGCCCATGTAAATCCTATTAACCTACTTGCTATCACTTTATTATCTACACCCAATCGCAGCGCCACAGAAGATAACCTCAAAACACAAATTCACCTCTATAGGTCCTTATTACTGGGTGCTCCTTATTCACAACGTACTACCATCACTGAGTTATCAGAAGATGAAATCATTAATACAGGCATTCGACTTAAATTTATTGAAAAAATAGCACATCCTCTAGGCGATGTAATCAAAGTCAGAGATGAAGTGGCGGTGTTAATGACTTATTATCGCAATAATATTCTTCATTTATTTGCTGCCAGCTCTTTCATTGCTATGTTTTTTGTCAACATGAAGGCTGTTTCTCGAAAAGAAGTGTTGCGAATGATGGCTATAGTCTATCCTTTCATTAAAAACGAATTATTTTTGAAATGGAGCCGAGAAGAGTTTGTGTCTTATGGCCGCACTGTGATAAATACATTCAAGTCACTTAATTTAATCACTACCGACCGTTTGACCTTGAAACGTCATATCGGTGGCTCTAAACAAGCAGCACAATTACGCGTTTTGGCAAATGCCTTAATGCAAACATATGAACGTTTTTTTATCGTTATTGCGATTTTGCAAAGCCAGCCAGAGGGTTCTTTAAGCAACTCAGAACTGGAAACCCAGTGTCATCAAGTAGCAAGCCAACTCTCTTTGCTATATGAGTTTAATTCTCCTGATTTTTTTGATAAGGCGTTGTTTCGCCAGTTTATTAATGTTTTAAAAACAGAAAAAATCATCCACACAAACGACCAAGGAAAAATCATTCCTAGCGACAACATCACTCCTATATTCAATGGAGCAAAAACCATTCTTTCAAAACGCACAAGACATAGTATTCTTCACTTACTATAGATGGTGTTGTGGAAAACACAAAGGTTTTCTCAAGTATGACAATAATCAAGTATACCATTGTGCAACGTTATTATAATCACTGTAATTTAAACTGGAAACGCAAATGAAAAAAATAGTTACTTTGTCATTGGCTTTACTCACAACTCAAGCTTTAGCAGTAGAAAAAGGCGATTGGATTTTCCACGCTCGTGCTATCAATATCAATCCCAATGATAGCTCAAGCATGATTCATGTAGATGGCGGTGGTGTACCAGGGACTGGTGTCAATGTCGATGACAATTTCTCTTTAGACTTATCTTTAGCTTATATGATTTCAGACCGTTGGGCTATTGAGTTGTTGGCTGACTTAAGCTCTAAACACAGCGTCTCGGCTTATGGCTTGGAAGCTCTGAATGTACCTAATGGAACAAATGTTGTCGATACCAATGTGTTACCTCCCACTTTGTTTTTTCAGTATCAATTCAGACCGACTGAGAAAGTCAGACCCTATTTTGGAGTTGGTATTAACTACACTTTATTTTTTAACGAAGAGCTAAGTGCTGCTGCCAAAAGTGTTTTAGGCGCCAGTAACCTTGACCTGGAATCTTCATTTGGTTTAGGTGCTCAATTTGGTATCGACTTTGAAATGGAAAATAACTGGTTTTTCAATGTTGATGTTAAATACATACAAATCGATACCGAGGCCTCTTTTGAAACAGCAATTGGTCCTGCATTGGTCGAAGTTGACATCAATCCTACTGTTTTTGGCATCGGCTTTGGTCGTACCTTTTGATGTAAAAGCTAGATAGCTAATCAGCAGCGAACCTCCTGATTAGAAGTCGAAGCGAAATCAAAAATTAATAACTATGAACCTTCTAACAACTCACAGGTCTGATCCTTTTAAATTAAGGATACATCATGAGTAAAAAGAATGTTTTTTTTATGACAATCATTGTTTCGTCTTCAGCTTATTCCTCAACATCAAACCAACACTATGAGAAGCTGCTTAGTGAGTTTGTCAATCAAAACATTACCATTTCTCAGGTCAGGGATTCTCCCTTGCAAGGAGTTAAAGAGGTCGTGATCAAAGGAACTCAAGGTCAAGAAATTTTTTACTTATCAGAAGATGGTCAATACTTAATAGAAGGTAAAATGCTGGACCTAAAAAACCACAAAGACCTGAAAAAACAGACAGAAAATCAATTACGTAAAGAGGTTATGCAACAACACAAAAAAACAATCGGAAGCATCGATTTTTTCCCTGAAAACATGAGCGAACATGTGACCGTATTTACTGATATTGATTGTGGCTTTTGTCGCAAATTACATCAAAATGTAGCGCAATACAATGATTTGGGTATTGGTATTTCCTATTTGTTTTTCCCTCGAGCCGGTTTACAGTCACCCTCGTACGATAAAGCGGTCAATGTATGGTGTGCAGATGATAATAAACAAGCAATGACACTGGCAAAAGCAGGCAAAGAATTAGAACCCAAAATGTGTAAAAACCCCATAACTAACCAATTCAAGTTGGGTATTGAGGCAGGTATTCACAAAGTGGGAACACCTGCTGTGATCTCAGAAAATGGCGCCATCACTGGCTTTTTACCACCCCAAGCAATGAAGCAACACTTAGAAGCACAAAAGCAATAATGAGTCGAACCTGAAAATGCATCACTTTTTGTTAAATACAAGGAATTTTTTTTTACACATTTTTCGACCAGAAAACGGGTGTCATAATGCATTTTTATTCGCCACTTTCATGAGACTCTCAGGCTAACGTAAAAAAGTTTTCCAGAAATTTTTTTCTGGTCGATGGTGTGGCACATAGAAGTGCCACCTTGAGCCTTCAGGCTCAAGTGAAGTTAAAAAACATCAGCAAAATCACACTTTTGCGCTTAAGTGTTTTTTGACCGATGCTGAAAAAGGCCAGGAGGGACTTTTTCAGGACAGACTAATTAAAAGTTTAACAAGCAACACGTTGTCTGACCACTTCAAATAAAGTAATACCAGTAGCCACTGATACATTAAGGCTCTGAACTTCTCCAGCCATTGGAATGTGTATTAGGTGGTCACAACTTTGTTTAATTAAATGACGAAGACCTTTACCTTCATTACCCATGACAATGGCAATAGCACCCTTCAGTTCGGTTTGGTATAAGTTTTGACTGTGTTCGCAACAGTCAGTACCATAAATCCAAATACCTGATTGCTTGAGTTTTTTCAGGACTCGAGCCAGGTTATTAACTTGAAACAGTGGCAAGTGATCTACAGCACCAGCAGCCGTTTTGCGAGCTATTGCTGTTATCGGAGCAGAGTTGTTTTTGGTCATAATAACTGCAGTAACACCAGCAGCATCTGCGCTACGTAAACAAGCACCTAAATTTCTTGGGTCTTCTATTTGATCCAGTACCAATAACAAAGGGTTGTGCCAGTTTATAAGTTGTGCGTCGAGCTGCTTTTCCCCTTGAATTTGTAACTGCTGTACTTCAGCAATCACTCCTTGATGACGATCAGAACAACGTTTGTTCAGTTCCTGGAGGCTGACCAGAAAAAAAGGAACATTACTTTTTTCAAGTAATCCCTGCAATTTCTGAAGACGTTTGTTTTTACTGTCTTGTTGTATCCAAACCGCACTGAGTTGGCCTGCTGAACAAGCATTTTCGACAGCATGGATGCCAAAAACTAAAGACTGCGTCATCGACTCACCTTGGCAACAAAATCAAAATCAATTTTTCTGTCATCGACATCAACTTGCGCAATCAGTACTTCCAATCGGTCTGTCAATCGAAATTGCTGACCATTATGTTCACCAGTCAACTGATGCTTAATACCATCATAATAGTAATAATCATTAGGCAGTGAGGTCACATGAACCAGACCATCGACCTGATATTGCTCGAGTTGAACAAACAAACCAAAACGAGTCACTCCAGAGACAATGCCTATCATTTGTTTGCCGATAAACTGTTGCATGAACAAGCATTTCAGGCGTGCATCTACTTCTCTAGAAGCCATTTCCGCACGCCGTTCTGTCATAGAACATTGTTTGCACATCAATTCAGCTTGCTCTGCTGTGTAATAGTAGCGCTTGTGATGATGATAAAGGATATGATCAATAGCACGATGGACTATTAGATCAGGATAACGCCTAATGGGAGAGGTGAAATGGGCATAATGTGTCAAAGCCAATCCAAAATGACCATTGTTGTTACTCTCATAAGTTGCCAAAGATTGTGAACGTAAAACCACTTGTTCAATCAGGTCAACATCTTCTCGATGCTGAATCTGATTAAGCAAACGCGCCAAATCCTTAGGTGTAGGTATGTCCTTGAATTTGGGGGTTAGTCCTATACCTTTAAGGAAAGCAAGGAGGTCTTTGACCTTACTTTCAGGAGGCGGGTTGTGACAACGATAAGCTGCAGGTACATCATGCTTTTCAATATATTTGGCAGCACAAACATTGGCTGCAATCATGAAGTTTTCTATCAGTTTATGAGCGTCATTTCGAGTATAGGGTTTTATGTTATCTACCATACCCGACTCATCTATACTGATAAACACATCAGTGGAATGAAACTCTATGCCTCCCCTTGCATATTTTTCTTGCTGCATGATTTGAAATAATTGATACATATCAATCAAAGATGTAGTTACTGACTCAGGCCAATCAGCAACGGCCTGACCTTCATCAATATACTGCCAAGCTTCATCATAAGTAATGCGAGCATGTGAATGTATCAAACCACGATAAAACTCATAGCTGGTGATTTCACCTGCGCCATTGATGTGCATTTCGCAAACAATGGCTTGTCGATCAACTCTTGGATTAAGTGAACAAATACCATTAGATAGCTCCAAAGGTAACATTGGAATTACACGCCCTGGAAAATAAACTGAAGTACCTCGTTCATAGGCTTCCTTATCCAGCACACCTCCCGGCTTAACATAACTGGACACATCAGCAATCGCAACCAACAGTTTAAATCCTTGCGCTGTAGGCTGAGCATAAACAGCATCATCAAAATCACGTGCATCAGCGCCATCAATTGTTACCAATGGAACATGCCGAATGTCTTTATGTGGACCCAATTGAGAGAAATCTATCTGTTCAGGGATATGTTGTCTTACTTCATCAACAGCTTTGGGCCATTCATTCGGCAAATTCTCACTGACAATGGTCAACTGCATCGACAACTGATGATTCAGTTGTTGACCAAGGACAGCAATTACTTCTCCAAAAGCAGGGTGATGCTTTTCCGGATATTTCTGGATACTGACTGTAACATAATCACCCTGTTTAGCACGGCCCAGTGCCTCATTAGGAACCATGATGTCTCCCAATTTTGAATTATCAGCCTTAACAAAGGCAACACCAGACTCCATTACCAGTTTGCCTGCGATGGTGCTGTGAGCACGTTTAACAACCTCTACTACAAAAGCATCCCATTTATCTCGTCCTCGATGGGCAGGCTGAACATCAGCCAAAACCACATCGCCATCCATCAAGCGACGCATTTGTTTGGGACTGATAAAAGCATCTTCCTTCAACTCTGATGAGCTGAAAAAACCGAAACCATCAGCATGAGCGATCACATGACCCTGTTTCAATTCCAGTTTCGACCTAACACCAAATCCGCCCTTCCGGTTAACCATCAACTGTCCATCACTGACCATGGCTCGTAAACGGTGCTGTAAAGCAGAATATTCCTCATCTGTTCGGATACCTATTTTCATAGCGATCGTTTCCTGTTTAAGTAATTTGTTCTCTTTATTAAGAAAATCTAAAATGGAAGTTCTGCTGGGAATTGGATTAGGATAATTGGCTACTTGTTCCGCAAACTCAGGGTCTGGGATATTAAAAGGATTTTTCATTCTGGCATTATAACTCAGCTTGGTTCGTGATAAAATCGAACTTCTCTATCATAAATTTAGCGATGATCAAAACTCAACTGATTGAGGACATCATACAAAAAATTGATTTGATGGTCCCTGAAGATCTAAAAACCATGCGCCAAGATTTTCATCAAAACCTCAAAGCAATTCTCACCGCTTCTTTACAAAAAGCTAACCTTGTGACACGAGAAGAGTTCGAAGTCCAAAAAAACGTCCTTGCTAAAACTCGTGCTAAGTTAGACGCTTTAGAAAAACAACTGAGAGAACTAGAAAAATAAAATGAGGGTTACTTTATAACTTGTTATTACTTACCAATACAAAAACCAGCAAAAATACGACCTAATAAATCATCAGATGAAAACTCGCCAGTAATTTCATTCAGTGCATTTTGTGCTAAACGCAGTTCTTCTGCTGACAACTCTCCTTGATTATTCATTAGTTGTTTTTCTGCTTCGGCAACATGATATTGTGTCAGTCGAATTTGCTCTATATGTCTTTCACGAGCTGTGAAAGTTGATTCATTTAACTCCGTTTTAATCACTTGGTCAATGATTGCTTGTTCAAGCGCTTCTATCCCTTGTTGTTTTAATGCTGACACAACAACAGCACCTTTGGGTGGCGAAAATTTCATCAAGTCGCTTTTATTAATTACAGTAATTTCATTCTCTGTTGATTCTAGACTTTTGGGTAGCGTCTTGCTGCCATCTAATACATGCAACACAACATCTGCCTGCTTCTTGATTAACAAAGCTCGGTCAATCCCTTGTTGTTCAATTACGTTGGAGGTGTCATGAATACCAGCAGTATCTAACAAACGTATAGGAATACCCTTCATTGTGATGTCCTCTTTAACGACATCTCGAGTGGTACCTGCAACATCAGAAACAATCGCCGTTTCTTCTCGAGTTAAACAATTGAGCAAAGAAGATTTTCCGACATTGGGTTCACCTACAATGGCAATGCTAATGCCTTGATTCAGTGTTACACCAGTCTGAGTTTGTGCCAACATCTGCTTTAAAGCTTGGTTTAGCTCAACCATTTGCCAACGCAATTGATCATCAGCCAAAAAATCAATTTCTTCTTCAGGAAAATCAATGGCAGCTTCGACCCAAACCCTGGTTTGTACCAACTGTTCCAAAATTTGGTTGATGTGTTTTGAAAACACTCCTTGGAGTGCCCTTTGAGAGGCTATAACTGCTTGTTCTGAACCTGCTGAAATTACATCAGCAATGGCCTCGGCCTGAACCAAATCTATCCTCTCATTCAAAAATGCCCGCTCTGAAAACTCTCCAGGTCGGGCCATTCTAGCTCCTGCTGCGATCACTGTTTTGAGCAACAGGTGCATCACCACATGCCCACCATGACCTTGTAACTCAACCACATCTTCTCCTGTGAAAGATGCTGGACCTTTGAAAAACAACAACAAGCCTGAATCAATAACCTGTTGTTGACTATTTTTAAACGTGGCAAACAATGCTTTTCTGGGTTGTGGTGAATTGATGCCTGTTAATTGTGTCGCTATTGCTAGCGCTTTAGGTCCTGAGATACGAATGATGCCAACACCACCTGTGCCTGCCGGAGTGGCAATGGCAGCAATGGTGTCAGCTCCTGTCATCAAGCATTCTCTTGGGCATCAATCCGTTTGGTAATAAACCACTGCTGGGCCAATGACAATACCGAATTGACAGCCCAGTACAATACCAATCCTGACTGAAAAAAAGCAAACAACACAGAAAATGCCACTGGCATGATTTTCATTATTTTCTGCTGTAGCGGATCCATACCAGGTGCTGGAGATAAACGCTGCGTCATGATCATTGCAGCTGCGTTAATGGCAGGCAAAATGAAATAGGGATCTGGACTGGATAAATCCTGTAACCACAGCATGAAAGGAGCCTGTCTCAATTCAACCGACTCAAGCAATACCCAATACAAAGCGATGAACACAGGAATTTGGACTAATATTGGTAGACACCCTCCCATTGGATTAACTTTTTCCTGTTGATACAGTTTCATCATCTCTTCATTAAATTTTTGACGATTGTCCTTGTATCGCTCCTTCAATGTGCTGATGCGTGGTGTCAGTTTGCGCATTTTCGCCATCGATTTATACTGTGCTTCCGATAGTTTGAAAAAAAGCAGTTTGATCAAAATAGTTAATAAAATAATAGACCAGCCCCAATTACCCACCAAATTATGAATTTTATCCAAAACCCAAAACAGTGGTTTAGCAATGGCTGTAAAAATACCGTAGTCAACGGTTAAGTCGAGCCCTTTGGCCACTTCCGGTAATTTATTTTGTAATTTCGGACCAACATAGATCGTACTGTTAAAATCTACCTTCGACCCCGCTGTTACGGTTTTTTGAGGTGTTATGTAACGTATGAGATAAGGGGTTGTGCTGTTTTTTCTGTATTCACTTTGCACTTCTACACGATCAGCTTCTGGAATGACCGCACTAAAAAAATAATGTTGGATCATACCCACCCAAGGATCAGGACCAACTGTTGTTTTGATGTTCTCTTCTTCTAACTCATCAAAGTCAAACTTTTCATATCCATCTTCTGAATCAAAGTAAGCTGCTCCCTTAAATGAATAGCGACCAGAATCAGTGAAAGAAGGATCTTTGCCTAGCCAAGGGTTATTCCGCTTAATTTGATGATACTCACTCATTAACCAGTCACTATCGGTCTTGTTTATCACTCGCTGGGTCAAACCGATATCATAACCTTCTGCTTTAATGGTATATACTTTTTCAACTTGTCCTGATGCATCCGATGCACTAAAAATGACTTGCTGTTCTCCTGAATCAATATTTAATTGGTTAGTGGATGTTGAATAAATTAGGTTATGACTGAAAGTAGTACTTTCTACAGCTAATAATCCCGTTTCTGCTTGATAAGAGTTTTTGGTGTAATCAAACAAAACAACTCGTTCATTACTGCCTTTATTTACAGGGTATTTTTTTAGTTCAACGTAGACCAATGCAGCACCTTGTGCTGAAAATTTTAATTTAAATAAAGGCGTTTCTACTTCACTGATGATATTGAGTGTGTTTTTTTTCTGATGTGTCTGAAAAGGTTGTGACGTGTCTGAATTTAACGATTGTGTTGGTTTAGGTATATCCGATTCAACAACTGGTACTGATTGTTCAATGGTGGAATCCAGTTCTGTTGTTATGTTATTTTCTTCCTTTTCCTGTCCATAATCTTTCTGCCATTGAACATAAAGCAGAAAGCCTAAAAACATCAAAGCGATCAAATAAACATTTTTAGCATTATTCATTTTTTGTTCTCAGTTTGTTGCCACAAGTTATCCAAACTAGTCAATATTTCAGCATTGTTACTGTGTTGACAAAGGGGTTTGGCAATTAAGACGTAGTCAGCAGGTAATAATTCAGTACGTATTCTAAATGATTCTCTAACCAAACGCTTAATCCTATTACGTCCAACTGCTGTTTTATCAACTTTTTTAGAGACTATCAGTCCTAATCGATGCTGCTGTTTTTCCTCTGAATGTGTTGTGTAATGTACCAACAATATGAAATGAGTATTGTGTATTTTTTTAGAGCGTTTAAAAACCCGGTCGTAATCAAACCGGGTTAATAATCTTTTGCCTTTAGGAAACAGGCACACTGTTTGAATAATTCAATCAGTTAATCAAGCTGCCAATCTTTTTCTGCCTTTGGCTCGGCGAGCATTAATCACAGCACGACCACCTCTGGTTTTCATACGAGCACGGAAACCGTGAGTACGAGCTCTTTTTAAATTGCTTGGTTGAAATGTTCTTTTCATGATTGTGTACCTTAATACTTACTTATCTACAGTGACTTGTATTATGCACAGCCACTAACACCAAAAGGCCGTGCATGTTACTTTGTTTTATTTTTTTTTTCAAGGATTTCATCTTTTTAAAGAAGACTTTTCTGTTTTTTGCTTTTGTCTTTGATTTATCCCTAATAAAAAATATACAAAGCGGATTACTTAATTTCGTCTGTCCATTGAGCCAACTACCTTTATTTTGATATACTTGCTTGCTTTTTTAATTTTTTTTTAGTGGCATGTGGGAAAATTGCTTAAAACGTCTGGAAGCTGAAATACCCAAACAAGAAATCAATCTTTGGATTGCTCATCTGAAAGTTGATATTCAGGGAAAGCAAATCATGTTATATGCATACAATGACATTGTACTACAAAAAGTCAAAGATCATTTTCTCCAACACATTAATGCCGCTATCCACGAAATCTTTGGGCCTAACTACCATGCTCAGCTCTCTTTGTTAATGGATCAAAATGATGATATTTCCTCTACAAAGAAAAATGTTACAACACCAGATCGACCCTATATCCCTGCTAATATTGATCCCAGATTTACTTTTGAAACTTTCATAGAGGGCCGATCCAATGCGATTGCATTGGCTGCAGCCATACAAGCTGCACAAAAAGACCACCAACATTTTAATCCTTTGTTTTTATACGGTAGTACTGGTTTAGGTAAAACACATTTACTACATGCCATAGGAAACCGTGTATTACAAAATAATCCAAAAGAAGTGGTTTGTTACTTACATTCAGAAACCTATGTTAATGAAATGGTCAGTGCCATTCGCAATCATGACATGGACAAATTTAAGCTCAAATATCGTTCTGTCACCACTTTATTAATTGATGATATTCAATTTTTTGCGGGTAAAGAACGAACACAGGAAGAGTTTTTTCATACATTTAATTATCTCCTGGATGGCCAGCAACAAGTGATCATCAGTTGTGACAAATTTCCTAAAGAGGTCAATGGATTAGATCCTAGACTAAAATCTCGATTAGGGTCAGGACTTTCTGTTGCGATTGATCCCCCTGATTACGAAACACGTGTTGCCATACTTCAGGAAAAAGCGGTTCAGGCTGGATTGGAAATTCCTAACGAAGTGGCCTTTTATATTGCCAAACAAATTAACTCAAACATAAGAGAACTTGAAGGCGCTTTAAATACTTTGTACGCCAATGCAAAATTTACTAAACAAATCATTGATTTAGAATTTACTAAAACAACACTCAAAAACATGTTTATGGTTCATCACCGTATCGTTTCAATTGAAAATATACAAAAAATAACCGCCCAATATTACAATGTTAAATGGGCTGATATTTTAGGTAAGTCAAGAAAACGATCCATTGTTCGCCCTCGACAAATGGCAATGTATTTAGCTAAAGAAATGACAGATAAAAGTTATCCAGAAATAGGAGAGTTATTTGGTGGTAGAGATCATACAACAGTTCTACACGCATACCGCAAAATAGAACAAATTTTGGTAGACTCTCCAGATATAAATGAAGATAAGCAAAAGATTATTAATAAATTGACTGAATAATCACTGTATAATCTGTGGATAAAAAGTGGGTAAGAAAAATAACAAAAGTTACTAACAATTTATCCACAAGAAAAAAAGCTGGGAATAAAAACAAAAAACCTTTTAAAACAACAACATAGAAAACAAAAAAATAGTATATTAAATACTATAACTACTATACTTATATAAATATATTATGATTTACAAAACTCAAAGAGAATCCCTACTGGCACCCCTCATGCAAATATGCGGAGTTGTTGAAAAAAAAGGAACATTACCCATTATCAGTAATATACTCATCCAAAGCAAAGGTGATAAACTTTTTTTGACAACCAGCGATCTTGATGTTGAACTCAGGTCAATGTGTTTAGCTGAAATAAATCAGCAAGGTGAAGTAACTATCCCAGCCCAAAAATTACTTGATATATGTAAAGCCCTTCCAGATGGAGCTTTTATAACGTTTGAAAAAAAGGATGGCCAATGTTTAATTACTTCTGATAAAAGTAAATTTTCCCTCAGTACATTACCTGCATCTGAATTTCCCTTGATAGATGATATGGAATCGTATAAGGAAATAAACGTTCATAGTATTGACTTAAAAAGGATGTTAAAACAAACCATTTTTTGTATGGCTTTTCAAGATGTCCGTTATTTCCTTAATGGACTTTTATTTGAAATCAGTAAAAATAAATTACGTTGTGTTTCTGCTGATGGTCATCGTTTGGCTTTATCTGAGTCTGATTATTTGAATGATGACGATTTTCAAAAACAAATACTTATCCCTCGGAAGGGAGTGTTGGAACTTCAAAAAATGATTAAAGATACCGACAAAGATATTACATTGTTTGTAGGTCGCAATCATGTAAAAGTTCAAGTTGATGACATTACAATGACATCAAAACTCATTGATGGTAAGTTTCCTGATTATGAAGCTGTTATTCCTCTCAATATGGAGCAGCAGTTCACAGCTGATAAGGAAACACTTAAGAAAGCATTAATGCGAGTGGCGATATTGTCAAATGAACAATATAAAGGGGTGAAGTTTAAAATTAAAAAAGATCAATTGGAACTTGTTGGACATAACCCTGATAAGGAGCAAGCAGAAGATGTTATTTCTGTCGAAAGTAATATTGATTATATAGAAACGGCTTTCAATGTTAACTACCTTTTAGAAGCAGCCAATGCCATATTAGGTGATGAAATCCAATTTAGTTTTAAAGAAGCTACTTCTAGCTGTTTAATCAAACAACCTAATGGTACTGATTGTAGGTTAGTTGTTATGCCACTCAGAATTTAGTGGCTATTAAATCACTAAGTCTTTCATCTTTTAGATGTTTCAAAGAGATTGATTTTAGTTTTTCTTCTGGTACTAATGTGCTTACAGGTGTTAACGGTTCTGGTAAGTCTTCTGTTCTTGAAGCCATTCATTTACTATCAACAGGAAAGTCATTCAGGACTGCACAGCCTACTAAAATAATTAAACACAATCAATCTTCATTAACTGTCTTTGCTCAAACAAATAAAGACTCTTCTAATAAAATTGGTCTGGAGCTTAATAATAAAGGAAAAAAACAACTTAAAATAAATCATCAAAATAGTGGTCAAAAACAAATTGCTTTGAATTTACCAGTTATTACAATTGATCCTATGAGTTATTTATTTTTAGATAACGGACCTCAATACAGGAGAAAGTTTTTTGATTGGATGATGTTTCACGTGAAACATGATTACTTATCTCAATGGAAAAATATCAATCAATTACAAAAGCACATTAATCAATTATTAAAAGAAAAACAAATTGATCAGCTATTCCTATGGTTGGATCAATATCAGAAGAGTGCAAGTTTTTTAACAAATCAACGTCAAACGTGTTTTTTGAAATTTTTAGATGCATTTAATTTAATTTTGAACCAACTATCACCTGGTCTGAATGTTCGAGCTGTTTTTTATCGCGGTTGGAATGATGATTTATCGTTAAAGCAAATTTTAAAAAAAGATATTGATCAATCTTTAAAATATGGTCAACTTTTGCATGGACCTCATAAAATGGACATTTACTTTTATATAGAAGGAAAAAGTTGTAAAGATGTTTTATCTAGAGGACAAAAAAAAATAGTTTCTCTTTTTTGTTATCTATCTTGTTTAGAGTTAATGAATAAAACCAGTCAGTATCTTGCTTTGTTTTTACTTGATGATCTTGATGCTGAGTTAGACGATAAAAATAAAAATATTTTTTTGAAATATATTGAAAACATACCTAACCAAACATTTATTACCTCACTTAAACCAGATTTATACAGACATATGAGAAAAGTTAAAGTGTTTCACGTGAAACATTGATTTTTTCATATTCTTTTTTCTTTTTCAAATAAACCTTTTAGTGGATTTAAAGTGCTATAATCTGTTGTCCAAAAATATAAGAACTTTGTCCATGAGTGAAAATTACAATTCATCAAATATAAAGGTTTTGAAGGGATTGGATGCTGTCCGGAAGCGTCCTGGTATGTACATTGGTGATACAGATGATGGCACCGGATTGCATCATATGGTTTTTGAGGTAGTAGATAATGCTATCGATGAGGCTTTAGCAGGTTATTGTGATACTATTTATGTTGTTATTCATGCTGATGGCTCTGTCTCAGTCGAAGATAATGGACGAGGTATACCAACGGACCTACATGAGGAGGGAAAATCGGCTGCTGAGATTATTATGACAGTTTTACATGCAGGTGGAAAATTTGATGATAACTCTTACAAAGTTTCTGGGGGGTTACATGGTGTTGGGGTTTCAGTAGTCAATGCATTGAGTGTTGCATTGAATTTAGAGATCCATCGTAATGGCAGTGTATACCATCAGGATTACAGAATGGGCGTACCTCAAAGAGATTTAGAAATAGTTGGAAGTACTGATCGGACGGGAACAAAAGTGCGTTTTTTACCTTCATCTGATATTTTTTCAGATGTGGAGTTTCATTTTGATATTTTGGCAAAAAGGCTCAGAGAATTATCTTTTTTGAATTCAGGCGTGCGCATCAATCTTAAAGATGAACGTACTGGAGAGGAAAAGAAATTCGAATATGAAGGTGGTATTGCTTCATTTGTTCATCACTTAGCTGAGCGTAAAACACCATTACATGAGGCTGTAGTTCACTTTAAAAAAGAAGAAAGTGATGGAACAGCGGTAGAAGTGGCCATGCAATGGACAGATTCTTATCGTGAATCTGTTTTTTGTTTTACTAACAATATTCCTCAAAAAGATGGTGGTACCCATTTGGCTGGTTTTAGGGGTGCACTCACTAGAACAATGAATAATTACATTAACCAAAATTCGAAGAAGAAAGTTTCTATGACAGGCGATGACTGTCGTGAAGGTTTAATTGCTGTTATTTCCGTTAAATCACCAGATCCTAAATTTTCCTCTCAAACAAAAGATAAGTTGGTTTCTTCTGAAATAAAAGGCGTAGTTGAGTCTTGTGTAGGAGAAAATTTTTCAGACTTTTTAATGGAAAATCCAAAAGAAGCCAAAATTTTAACAGATAAAGTGATGGATGCTTCTCGTGCCAGGGAAGCAGCTCGTAAAGCTCGGGAAATGACTCGACGAAAGGATGCACTGGATATTGCTGGTTTGCCTGGTAAATTAGCGGATTGCCAAGAAAAAGATCCCACATTATCCGAAATATTTTTGGTCGAAGGGGACTCTGCAGGAGGTTCTGCTAAACAAGGGAGAAACAGAAAAAACCAAGCTATTTTGCCTTTGAAAGGCAAAATTTTAAACGTTGAAAAAGCGCGTTTCGATAAAATGTTATCATCTGCGGAAGTGGGGACACTGATTACCGCATTGGGTTGTGGTATTGGTCATCATGATTTTGACCCTAGTAACTTAAGGTATCATAAAGTAATTATCATGACTGACGCGGATGTTGATGGGTCACACATAAGGACATTGTTATTGACTTTTTTGTATCGTCAGATGTCAGAGTTGATAGAGTTAGGCCATATTTATATAGGTCAACCTCCATTATATAAAGTTAAAAAGGGTAAACAGGAACATTATTTAAAAGATGATGATGAAATGAATGAATATTTGCTTAATCGTTCTTTAGATGACACAGAACTACATTATCAGAATGATTTACCTCCGTTACAAGGTGACGCATTGTATCGTTTGGTTAAGGATCAAGTCAGTGTTAAAGAAATTCAGGATAAATTGTCTTTAATATATGACAAAAAGCTGGTTGAATTGTTGCCCTTTTTACCTAGTTTAGCGGCTGATCAAATAGCATCTCAACAGAATGATTGGATTAACCAAGCAAATCTGTTTTTGAACCAAAATAATCGAATGGGTGTAAGTTGGGATGTAACTTACCATGAAGAAGATCAGTCAATTATCTGTTTGAAAAATGCTAATGGATTGATTGAAAAGACACTGCTGACACAGGGGTTTTTTGCTTCATCTGATTATAAACAAGTGATGGAAGTCGCGGCGAAAAATAAAGATTTATTGCAGCAAGGTGCTTATTTATTAAAAGGAGAAGTGAAAACACCTGTTGGTAGTATTGCTGAGGTACTTGAACATTTGTTAACACAAGCTAAAAAAGGATTGACCATCAGTCGATTTAAGGGGTTAGGTGAGATGAATCCAGATCAGCTATGGGAAACCACTATGAACCCAGAAACAAGACGTTTGTTACAAGTTACTATAGAAGATGCAGTTTCTGCTGATCAGGTGTTTTCTACATTGATGGGAGATGTGGTTGAACCAAGACGTCAATTTATTGAGGAAAATGCATTAAGTGCCAATAATTTGGATATTTAAAGATGAGCAAAACAGTTGAAAGAATAGAGCAAATGCTGGATGAAAATTCGGTATTTTTATTCATGAAGGGTAATCCTATGACGCCTATGTGTGGTTTTTCCAGTAATACTGTTAAAATTCTTAAAAGTTTATTAGGTGATCAATTTGGATATTTTAATGTGCTAGAAGATCCAGAAATAAGGGAAGGTATCAAAGTATATGGTCAATGGCCAACTATTCCGCAGTTGTATGTTAACAAAGAGTTGATTGGTGGTAACGACATCATCACAGAAATGTTTAATTCTGGTGAATTACATGAATTGTTGGGTTTGGAACAACCTGATAGAACGCCTCCAGAAATAACGATATCTAGTGAAGCTGTTACACACATCAAAGAAGGAATGGGTGACGTTCAGGATCATCAGTTGTTTTTATCAATAGATGATGATTTTAATACCCGTTTTAGTTTAGAACAGCCAAAAGGTTATGAGGTGATTGCCAATGTTGGTGACTTAAAGATATTTATGGATATTGGTACAGCAAAACGAGCTAAAGGGTTGTCCATTAGCTGGGTCGATGAGTTACAAGGATCTGGTTTACAAGTAAAAAACCCTAATGAGCCACCGCAAGTTAAAGAGTTATCAGTTGATGAATTACGTTCTTGGCTTGCTTCAGATACACCCAACCCAAAGATATATGATGTTCGTTCTGAAGATAAAATTAGTGAAGGGACGGTTGATAATGCGGTTAGATTAGATAAAGAAATGATTAAAAAGATACAGGAGATGGAAAAGGACACTCCGCTGGTCTTCGTTTGTCAAGTAGGGCAATCATCAATGGCTGCTGCTGAGTTTTTTAGAAAAAAAGGTTTTATAAAAGTTTATAATCTAATGGGTGGTTTTAATGCTTGGCTAACATGAAAAAAGTTAGAAAAAAAAGCTTGCGAATTAATATGAATTGGCCTATCATTTCGCTCCTCGGTGGAAACCGTTCCATTAATCAATAATTCTTCAAAAGGGTCGTTAGCTCAGCTGGTAGAGCAGTGGACTTTTAATCCATTGGTCATAGGTTCAAATCCTATACGACCCACCATTTACTCATAAATAAATATCCTTCAAGGATAGTTTTGTGCTAATAAGTATAAAAAAAAGAGAGATACAATCTTTTCCTTACTTAACAATAATGCTTGAAAATCAACAACTTATTAAGATTAAAAGTAAATGAAACAAGCTATACAAAATAAATAATGAGTATCCAACTTCGTTAAAGTACATTTTTAAGTACTGTAGAAACAAAAAAGCACCTTGAAATAGGTGCTTTTTTATTTTCTAATTTTAACTTTCTATTTATTGTTTGATTCCTTCAACAGAGACAGTCAGTAATAAAGCTTCTGATTTTGGACCGGGTGATTTTTTAATTTTAAAGTCTGCTAGCTTCAGTTCGGTTGTGGCTTCGTAACCTCGACGATAGCCGCCCCAGGGATCTTTACCTGCCCCGATAAATTTAACATCTAAAGTAATGGGTTTTGTTACGCCATTTAATGTTAAGTTTCCATTCATGGTTCCATGACCATCTTTTGTTTCTGTGAAGCTCGTACTGATAAAAGAAGCTTCAGGGTATGTTTCAACATTGAGGTAATCGTCGCTTCGAAGGTGTTTATCTCGCATGCTGTGGTTAGAATTAACACTGGATGTTTGTACTGTCATTTCAATCTTTGTTGACTCAGGTTTTTCTTCATCGTAGGTAAAAGTACCAGAAAATTCATCAAAGCGACCGTATAACCATGAATACCCTAGATGTTGAATTTTGAACTGTACAAAAGCATGAGACCCTTCGGTATCAATGGTGTAAGTGTCAGCTTGAGCTGATGCGGTAGTTATTAGTAAACCTAAAATTAAATTTTTTACATTCATAATTTTCCTCATAACATGCGTTTTAAAGTATTGTCTTTATCGATAAAGTGGTGTTTGATGGCAGCTAACGCGTGAATCAACGCCAAAACCATAAAAAAATATGAAAGGTATTTATGGATCAAACCCATAATATCAATGTTTTGTGATGAAAAAGTGAACAGTTGAGGTAGTTGAAATAGGTCAAACAAAATAACAGCGTGACTTTCACTTGAAGTAGTAAATAAATATCCGCTGATAGTAATTGTAAAAAGTAACACATAAAAAAGGCATTTGACGATTAAAGCCAAACGACGCTCAATGATATTATGCGTTTTTAAAGCAGATAATGCCGTAATTTTTTTGAGTCGAAAAAGTTTATATAACCATAAGAGCATTAAAGAAATACCCATCAGTTGGTGCCACTGCGGAATAGTTTGATACCAAGGGCTATAATAATCTAGATCGACCATGTACAACCCAGAAAAAAACACAGATGTAATCATCAATACAGAAACCCAGTGAATGACTCGGGTCAATAAATCATATTTAGTCGAATCTGAAAAATGCATAACTTATTGTTAAATATACAGAGTTATTTCAATTATGCACATTTTTTCGATCAGGAAACAGGTGTCACGATGCATTTTTATTCGCCGCTTCCATGTGGCTCTCAGGCTAACGTGAAAAAGTTTTCCAGAAACTTTTTTCTGGTCGATGGTGTGGCACAGGGAAGTGCCACCTTGAGCTGTCAAGCTCAAGTGAGGTCAAAAAACATCAGCAAAATCACACTTTTGCGCTTAAGTGTTTTTTTGACCGATGCGGGAAAAGGCCAGGAGGGACTTTTTCAGGACTGACTATTTAATCACATATCACCAATCAAATTCAGCTATCACCGGAGTGTGGTCAGAAGGTCTTTGCCATTTCCTGGGCTCTAAATCTATATACGAAGCTGTTAAGGCTTCTGACATCTCGTCAGTACATAATATTAAATCAATACGAAGGCCGTGATTGCGGGCAAAACCATTCATGCGATAGTCCCACCAGGAATAAAAACCAGCGTCGTCATGTAGCAGTCGAAAACTGTCTTGAAGGCCTAAGTCAAGCACTTGATTCAATGCTGAACGTTCATCTTTTGTACAAAGAATTTTATCTTTCCACTTGATTGGGTCATGAACATCTCGGTCATCTGGAGCAATATTAAAATCGCCTAAAACAATCACATCACCATAACAAGCTATTTGCTCATTGATAAATTCAGTAACATGAGTTAACCAGTTCATTTTATAGGAGAATTTTTCGGTTCCGGGAGCTGAGCCGTTAACCACGTACAAATTAATGATTCGCACATCGTCTATCGTTGCAGCGATGATTCGGCGCTGTGGATCTTCTAAACCGGGGATATCTGTGATGATATTTTCAGGGGATGATTTGGCGATGATTGCGACACCGTTGTAAGCTTTTTGTCCTGAAAAAACCACTTCATAGCCTGCTTTATTAATGGCTTTAAAAGGAAAAGCATCATCTGTTGTTTTTGTTTCTTGTAAAGCAAGAATATCAGGAGATTCATCTGATAACCATTGCAAGACGTGTTCAAGCCGTATATTGAGAGAATTAACGTTCCATGAAGCAACTTTCATAGATAATTACTATTAACTAAAATAGAAACTATATCAAATAACAGGTACAGTGATAAGATACTAATAAAATTTTTAAGTTTTAACCAAAGCCATTTACCCATAGCTTACAATAAAGCTTTTTGCAAAAGTGATTGAAATGGTACGAATACTTGGTATTGATCCAGGCTCACGTAAGACAGGTGTTGGCATCATTGACAGTTACCAACAAAAGGTAAGTCATGTTCATCATAGTACCATTAATTGCGGAGATGGTGATTTCCCTTTGCGTTTGAGAACGATATTTGAAGAATTGAATGATATCATTAGACAATTTAGGCCACAGGAGATGGCTATTGAAACAGTGTTTATGGCTCAAAACCCTAGTTCAGCCATTAAATTAGGACAAGCCAGAGGTGCTGCTGTTTGTGCCACGGTGTCCAATGACATTATTGTTCATGAATATGCACCGAAAGCCATTAAACAAGCTGTTGTTGGTAAGGGTGGTGCTGATAAAAAACAAGTACAATACATGATTCGATTGTTATTAAATTTAACAGAAAATATTCAGGCCGATGCTGCAGATGGTTTGGCAGTTGCCGTTTGTCATGCGAATAATAGGTGGGCTCAAAACCGGTTAGTAGCTAATAATACCAGTAGTTGGCGGCAGTTTTAAAATGATAGGAAGATTACAGGGACTACTGGTACATACTGAACCACCTGCTCATCTTATTGTTGATGTGGGGGGTATAGGATACGAAGTAGAAATTCCGACATCAGTCTTTTTTGAACTCCCTGAAATCAGTGGTGAAGTGACCCTAATCATTCATCACTTGGTACGGGAGGATGCTTCTACTCTGTATGGGTTTCGAAGTTATGCACAACGACAATTGTTCCGAACGTTATTAAAAGTGAACGGCATTGGAGCTAAGTCTGCGCTTGCCGTTTTATCCACCATGACTTCAGCAGAGTTTTCTCAAATAATACAAGAGCAAAATGTCAATGCCATATGTAAAGTTCCAGGCATTGGTAAAAAGACAGCTCAACGGTTGATTATTGAAATGAAAGATAAAGTTGAGGTCAATATCATCACATTCGATGGAAAAACGCAACAGCCTCAACCGAGCCAATTTGGTAAACACTATGAGGCAGAAGCTGCTTTATTGGCACTGGGATTTAAATCTCAAGAGGTTGGTCAAATGGTTAGGCAAGTTTCTCGTGATGATATGCCTGTGGAAGCCATCATCAAGGCATGTTTACAGCTAAAGGCGCAATAACATGGAAAGAATCGATGGCCGTTTGATTTCAGGACAACATCAAGACAATCAAGAGTCATTGATAGAAGCGAGCATTAGACCTCAAAGATTAAAAGATTATTTGGGACAGCAACCAGTAAAAGAGCAAATGGCCCTGTTCATAGAAGCAGCTAAAAATCGAGGAGATTCTCTGGATCATGTATTGATTTTTGGTCCACCAGGTTTGGGAAAAACGACCATGGCCCATGTGATTGCTAATGAAATGGGTGTTCAAATGAGGCAAACATCGGGTCCAGTTTTAGAAAAAGCCGGTGATTTGGCTGCGTTGTTGACGAATTTACAACCTCATGATGTGCTGTTTATCGATGAAATACATCGATTGTCCCCTGTGGTTGAAGAGGTGTTATATCCAGCCATGGAAGACTTCCAAATCGATATTATGATAGGAGAGGGACCAGCAGCTCGTTCGATCAAGTTAGATTTACCTCCCTTTACTTTGGTTGGCGCTACTACAAGGGCAGGTTTATTGACTTCACCATTGCGAGATCGTTTTGGTATTGTTCAAAGATTACAATTTTATGGTGTTGAAGAATTGACGCAAATCGTCGCACGTTCGGCTAAGATACTGAATATTCAGGCAAATAATCAAGGGTGCTATGCTGTCGCGCAACGTTCTCGAGGTACTCCCAGGATTGCCAACCGTTTACTCAGGCGGGTTAGAGATTATGCTCAAGTTAAAGGCGAAGGCATCATAACACAAGAAATGGCTTCAGGAGCTATGGATATGTTACAGGTTGATGGTCGGGGATTGGATGAAATGGATCGAAGATTTCTTGATGTTTTATGTGAACAGTTTGAAGGAGGTCCTGTGGGGATCAATTCATTGGCTGCAGCCATCAGTGAAGAGAGAGGTACAGTTGAAGATGTGATTGAACCTTATTTGATACAACAAGGTTTGGTTGCGAGAACAGCGAGGGGTAGAATTGCAACAGCTAAAACATGGCATGTTTTGGGACTTAAAGCACCAAAAACGAATATCAACCAGGATTTATTTGAATGATTGGGATCTTTCATCAACAATTTCGCGTTTATTATGAAGATACTGATGCCGGTGGTGTTGTATATCATGCCAATTATTTGAAATTTTTCGATAGAACGAGGACGGAGTGGTTACGTTCCAAAGGATTGGAGCAAAGCGAAATGGCAGTAAAAGAAAATATCATTTTAGCGATTCGCCATATTGATATTGATTTTATCAAACCTGCTCGGTTAGATGATTTGCTGACAGCTTATTGTCAACCTACTTGCTACAAAAAGGTCAGCATGATGATTCACCAAGAAATGTATCGAGATGATGAGTTATTAGCAAAAGCAGCAGTGAAGGTGGTTAGTTTGAAAGCAGATCTTTTCAAACCAACAAAGTTTCCGCAACATTTAATACAGGAGTTAATGAATTGAACGATAGCACTAATTTTTATTATGAAATTATTATGAGTGCTTCACTGCCGGTGAAAGTGGTGATGTTAATATTGATTATAGCATCTGTTTGGTCATGGTTGATTATTTTTGCCAAAGGACGGGTTTTGGCCGATGCTCAAAATAAAGGCAAAAAATTTGAGGAATATTTTTGGTCAGGTGTGGACTTGAATCAACTATATGAAAAGCTGGCTAAAACAAATAATACAGGCCTGGGACGGATTTTTGTTTCAGGTTTTAAAGAGTTTCAACGATTAAAAACCTCTTCGGGAGGAATGATCAGTTCAATCGATGGTGTTGATCGTTCTATGCGAGTGGCGCTGAGTCGAGAAGTCGATAAGCTGGAAAGCCACTTGCCTATATTGGCAACGATAGGATCCACTAGCCCGTATATTGGTCTTTTTGGAACAGTAATTGGCATCATGTTGTCATTTCATGCTTTATCAGATGTGACTCAGGCTACCATTGCTTTGGTTGCTCCGGGTATATCTGAGGCACTCATTGCTACGGCGATGGGATTATTCGCTGCGATACCAGCTGTGATTTTCTATAATAGATTCAGCGACAAGGTCGAGCGGATTTACAGTCAATACGATGCGTTTAAAGAAGAGTTTTCGGCTATTTTGCACCGACAGATAGGTCAGTGACATGAGGCGACCAAGGAAAGTCAAAGCGGAAATAAATGTCGTTCCCTATATCGATGTGACATTGGTTTTATTGATTATCTTCATGATCACCACACCATTAATGAATTTAGGTGTGGATGTTAATTTACCTGAGTCCGATGCCAATACGGTTACCATAGAAACTGAACCAGCAGTGATTAATGTTACGGAAAATGGTGATTTTTATCTTAGTATTGGAGGGGAATACGAGTTGATAGATGACGGGACTCTGGAACAAAAGTTGAAAGCGTTTGTCAAAGTTAATCCTGACTTGCCTATCATGATCGGCGCAGATCGTTCAGTGAGTTATGGAGAAGTTTATCAGGCCATGGCTGTAGCCCAAGCCGCGGGTGCTAAAAAAGTGGGCTTAATCAGTGACCCTATACAACGTTAAATGTTTATCAGAGAACAAGCCATCGGATTGTTTTATTCCATTGCCTTACATGTGGCGTTGGTGGCATTGGTTTTTTTGTCAGTTAATCCAGAACCGGTAAAACCACCTCAAGGCATCAGCATTCAAGCAGAAATCATTGATGTTTCTCAGTTGAAAAAACCACCTAAACAAAACCCCAAAAAGCCCATTCCAAAACCGCCGGAAAAAAAAGAACCGGTTAAAAAACAACAGCCTAAAAAAGCAGAACCAAAAAAAGAACCACCTAAACCAAAACCTGTCGAAAAGAAAAAAGAACCTAAGCCTGTTGTTCAAAAACCTCAAATTGATCCAAAGAAAAGACAAGAAAGTTCAGAGCGGCAGAAAAAACTCGAAGAGTTGAGAAAAAAGCGTCAAGAATTAGAGCAAAATACACCACAACCTATAACGTCTGAGACAAATAAAGTAGAACCAGCAGAACAAGTACCGACAGGAACGCAAAAAGGCAGCATAAGTGAAGACGCACAGTTATTGAGTCAATATATTGGTAGCATCCAAGCCGCGGTGACCCGTCAATGGTCGAGACCGACCAGCACACCAAAAGGGTTAACTTGTCGTATAAAAGTTAGCCAAATTCCAGGAGGAGGTGTCATTGATGTTTCAATTGCCTCGCCATGTAATGCATCTGCCCTAATCAAGAACTCGATTATCAATGCAGTCAAAAAAGCTGACCCATTGCCCTATCGTGGTTTTGAAAAGGTCTTTGACCGCAGAATATATTTTAATTTTGAGTATCACGGAGATTGATCCATGAAAAAAACCATAGTAATGTTATTTTTGTTAACCACCTTAATTTGGCAAACAGCTACTGCCCAATTGAACATCACTATTGATGGAGGTAGTGCCAGCGCATTACCAATTGCTGTAGTTCCATTTGAGAATAAGGGATCCGCATTGCCTCATAACATGAGTGATGTCATCAGCAGTGATCTAGCCAGGTCAGGACAATTCAAGCCATTGGAAGAAGACCTGATGGTAGAAAGTGTTAATCCAGATTCGGACATTAAGTATGGAACTTGGCGTTTGTTAGGAGCTGATTTTCTTTCTTATGGTGATATTACACACCAGGGCAATGGCCGAATAGAAGTGCGTTTTCGTTTGGTTTCTATTGCCGATCAGAAACAACTTTTGGCGCTGACGTTACCTCTTGATGTCAGTCAAGTGCGAGAAGGTGCGCATTACATTGCTGATCGCATATATGAAGCGGTGCTTGGTATTCCCGGCGTTTTTTCAACCAAATTGACTTATGTCACTGCGATTAAACAATCTGACGGGATGTCTTATCAATTAATAGTAGCCGATGCTGATGGTTATGGTCCACAGCCTCTGGTTACCTCGAAAGAGCCGTTACTCTCACCAGCTTGGTCTCATGATGGAAAAAAAATAGCTTATGTGTCTTTTGAACAAGGCAATTCTTCTATTTTTGTTCAGGATCTGGCAACAGGAGGCCGTACTATGATGACCAACTTTAAAGGCATCAACGGTGCACCTAAGTTCTCTCCAGACGGTAAACAATTAGCCATTACATTATCGAAGTCAGGTAATCCAGAAATATACACTATTAACCTATTTGATAAAAAGTTGAAACAAATTACCCAACATTGGGCGATTGATACCGAACCAGAATGGTCACCGGACGGGCAATCGATCTTTTTTACTTCGGATCGAGGAGGTAAACCCCAAATTTACCAAACTAATATCAATACCGGCCAGACCAATCGAGTTACGTTTGAAGGCGACTATAATGCTCGAGCCAGTTTATCACCGGATGGTAAATACATCGCTTTGGTTCATGGAAATAACAACGAATACAACATTGCTTTGTACCATCGACCCTCGGCGACAATACAGCGATTGAGTAATGGTAAACTCGACGAAACACCAACTTTTGCTCCCAACGGATCGATGGTTTTATATGCCACCAAAACGCCAGCGGGCAAGGGATTGCTTAAAGCGGTCTCAGTGGATGGACAAACCACCAACGATTTGGTGCTGGCCAATGGTCATGTCCGTGAACCGAGTTGGTCTCCTTTATTGAGGTGATGCACATAAGAAAGACCCATCATCAAGACCTGTCCAATAAGGCCTTTACCAGTGAAAGTATTGATTATGTGTTTTCTTGTGAGCTGGAACACATTCCTGATTACAGATAATCAGTGAAGTATATCGGCTCTTAAGACGAGAAGAGCCATGTGCTATTGCTTAGTTTACTGACGCAAAAATTGAGGGTTTTAGATTTTTTATTTTGATTCACGACATATGTAGAGATCTCAAGAAATCAAATAATAAATTATTGGCCAACTCTCATAAAGGTAATATAATGTAGTACATTGTATTAAAAAATCACTTTATGAGTATTACAAGCATCAGAATTTCCAATGAAGTGGCCGCTTCGTTAGGGAGTTTGGCTCGAAAATTAGATCGCAGTAAAAATTATCTGATCAATCAGGCAATCAAAGAATTTTTGGCAAGGCAGTTGATGGAAGAGTGTCGTTGGCAAGACACATTGGAGGCATTGGAATCAGTAAAAAAAGGCAAAATGTTTGATGAATCTGAAGTGAGCCGGTGGCTTAATAGTTGGGGTTCTGATCAAGAGTTGTCACCACCGGTTGAATGAGGGTCAGATATACTCAAGAGGCCATCCATGATTTAAAAAGGTTTCGTGACTTCATAGAAGCTAAAAACCCGATTGCTGCAGCAAAAGTGGCTGGTAATCTATTATCGGCTATCGAAAAATTAAAATCCTTTCCTTTAATGGGACTAAAGGTTGAAAATGCGTCTTTGCCCGAAAAAATTCGGGACTTATTTGTGGGTTTATATACCATAAGGTATTTTTTTAATGGCTGTGAAATCATTGTATTGAGGTTATGGCATGGCAAAGAAAAAATCCCTGAACCATAAAAGTGTTTTGAGCCTCAAGAGCACCGCTATTAATTAGTCGAACCTGAAAAATGCGTAATTTATTGTTGGATAAGATAAATTTATTACAATCTCCATATTTTTTCGACCAGAAAACAAGTGTTTCAATGCATTTTTATTCGCCGCTTCCATGCGGCTCTCAGGCTAACGTGAAAAAGTTTTCCAGAAACTTTTTTCCGGTCGACGGTGTGGCACAAGGA
>JAUIGR010000086.1 GCA_030430025.1 Gammaproteobacteria bacterium | reverse complement strand
GCGCATTTTGTTGATGATTTCGACCAGAAAGTAACAATAATTTTAACATCGCCGGTCGAAATATAACAGGTATAACAACAACATTGTATTTAATATCAATCTCTTATTTGTTTTTCAGGACTGACTAGATAGCAGCTTCAGTGCAGGACCTACAGTCTCTGTGACTAACGACAACTTAGAGACCATCTTTGTTAACCCCGCTGCAGGTGACTATCATCTTACTGCTGGATCTCCTGCCATTGATTATTGTTATGACACTGAATCTATCCCATGGGATATTGATGGTGAAATCCGTGGTGTCGATACCCCTGGTATGGTTAACTTAAACGGCCCTTATGACATCGGCGCCGATGAGACTGACAGTATTAATGTTTTTGATGACCTGATCTTTGCAGATGGGTTTTAATAAAACGACCAAAAAGAAGTAGCGCTATAGATCCACCCTGAAATCAATCCAGGGTGGACCTATCTATGGCTGATACTTTAAAATCGAGCAGAACCTGGTGTTCTTGGGAAAGGAATGACATCACGAACATTGGACAGGCCTGTCACATAACTCACCAATCGTTCGAAACCAGCACCAAAACCCGCATGAGGAACTGTTCCGTAACGTCGTAAATCGGTATACCATTTATATTCCGTCTCATTCAATCCATGTCGTTCCATTCTTTTTAATAGGTAGGTCAGTCGCTCCTCTCTTTGAGAACCTCCCATGATCTCACCCACACCCGGCACTAAAACATCCATAGCAGCGACTGTTTTACCGTCGTCATTCAGGCGCATATAAAAAGGTTTAATTTCCTCAGGATAATTCATAACTACAATCGGTTTCTTAAAATACTGTTCTGTAAGAAACCTTTCGTGCTCTGTCTGTAAATCCAATCCCCATTCGACCGGGTAATCAAATTTTTGTCCAGAATCCTTCAATATGTCTAATGCATTGGTATAGTGAACACGTTCAAATGAGTCCTCTTGTAACGATTCAAGTCTTTTAAGGGCCTGTTTATCAACAAAACCATTAAAAAATGCCATGTCATCAGCATTGTTTTCCAAAACTTGTTTAGTAATGAACTTCAAGAATTCTTCACTCAACTGAGCCACATCATTTAAATCAGCAAAAGCCACTTCAGGTTCAATCATCCAAAACTCGGCTAAATGTCTCTGTGTGTGCGAATTTTCCGCACGAAACGTGGGACCAAAAGTGTACACTTTGCTCATGGCACAAGCATAAGTTTCTGCATTCAACTGCCCAGAAACCGTCAAGTATGATTCTTTCCCAAAAAAATCTTCACTAAAATCAATCTGTCCTTTGTCATCTTTAGGTAAGTTCATAAGATCCAAAGTAGATACCCGGAACAGGTCACCAGCACCTTCACAATCACTGGCAGTGATAATAGGTGTATGCAACCAAACATAGCCATTCTGATTAAAGTATTGATGAACGGCTTGTGCCATGGTATTCCTAATGCGCATCATGGCACTGAAGGTATTGGTCCGTGGTCGGAGATGTGCTTGTTCTCGCAAGTACTCCATGCTATGGCGTTTTGGTTGCATAGGATAAGTGTCAGGGTTTTCTACCCAACCAACCACCTCGACAGACTCAGCCTGAATTTCGAAACTTTGGCCTTTACCTCCCGATTGCACCAGCTTACCTCGGATGATGACTGAGCAACCTGTTACTAATCTGATAATTTCATCATCATAATTCAACAAGTTATTGTCAGCCACCACTTGTATACCGTCAAAACAGGAACCGTCATGAACGACTAAAAATGAAAAACCACCTTTTGAGTCGCGTTTAGTACGAACCCAACCTTTAATAGTCACTGCTGAATTAACAGCTACAACACCTGAAAGTGCTTGTTTAATAGAAGTATCTTGCATGATTATATCGATATAAAAAGGCCATGTTTGTTTGTTATAGCATGGCCTATTAAATTATTCTTTGAGTGGTAAAAAGTCGTTATTAACTGGCCTTATCTACAGCATTGGCTTTTGGTCCATTTAATAAGGCATTTTCTAAACCATCAACAACCAAATCAATTTCAGCTTCTGTGATATCAAAATGGGGAGTAAATCTCAATGAATTTTCCCCTCCATGAATGACACCGATACCATGGTATCGTAAATACTCTTCGATACTTTCAGCACCATAAGCTTTAAATTCTGGATCTAACTCGCATGAAAACAATAAACCTGTGCCTTGAACATTAGTGATTTCACCATTCAACTTTTCTTGAAGCTTTTTAAGTTTTTCAACGAACATCACCCCTTTGTTTCGAATATTTTGTCTGATTGCCGAGGTCAAATGTGTTAATACAGTACAAGCAACATCCATGGCTTTGGGGTTCGCCGTCATGGTATTACCGTAAATACCAACAACATACAGCTCAGCTGTTTTCTTGTTCATCGCCAGAACTGACAATGGGTAATGACCTGCATTCAAAGCTTTCGAATAAGTTTCCATATCTGGAGCAGGTAAGTTTTCAAACCCTGGATAATCACAAATCGACAGACAACCATGAGCACGCAAACCTGCTTGAATTGAATCAATCAAAAACAAACTGCCATGTTGTTCAGTGAGCTCACGTGCCGCTGCATAAAATTCTGGTGTAATGGCCATACCTGGATTACCCTCACCCATTACTGGCTCCATAAAGAAAGACTCGATGAACTCATTATTAGATTCAGCAGCATCAAACGCTTTACGTAAAGCATCTATATCATTAACAGGAACGGTAATCAGGTTATTTCGGCCTTGAAATGAGGCCAAATTCTTCTTATATGCTTTTAACGTCGAATCTGAATATTGCGCAGGTCTATCGGTTCGGCCATGAAAAGCACCTTCAAGCGACATGATTTTGACCGTTTTGCCATAATTCTCCCCACCCATACCAGTCTGTCTTTTAGCGTTTACATCAGATATACGAGATGCCACAGTGACAGCTTCTGACCCTGAATTCATGCATATAAATTTATCGTATGGGCAGGCCTCCCTACCAGTACCAATTTCTTTTTTCAAGAGATCGGCCAATTTCCTCTGATAATAACTGGGTGTCATGATGTTCGCCATAACATGTGGTTTACTCATAGCTGTTAACACATGGTCAGCAGCATGGCCAGCACCAAGCATGCCATAACCACCATTATCATGTAACACAGCACCTTTTAGTGTGATAACCCAAGGGCCTTTACCAGCTAGTGCAACGTAAGGATTGACTGCATCAGCTGCATAAAAATTAATAAAATCTTGATGCATGAAGCTCAATTGATCAGCCTCATGCATATCAATTACCTCTGGGTAAATGGATTTAACCGTTTCAAACTCGGTTAGAGCCAATTCAATTGCTTGAGACAAAGCTGGGTCACTGCCAAGGAACTTTTCAATAATGGCATCACTCAATCCAAGAGTCAAAACCTCACCCTGAGCTTGACGCAAAATATGCAATTTATCCAATGCTGTCATAAATATCTCGCTTGATAATGGAGAGAAGCATTCTACCATAAGAACAATGGCAGTCGCCACTTCTCACATATCAGGTCCTTCACCAACTTTAAATAACAAAAGCACAATCATTAGCAGATCTACCACACTATGATTCAGATTGTAATTCTGACTTAGCCCAAGAGTCCCTCATGGTCACAACACGGTTAAATATGGGCTTACCTTGTTCATAGGTTCTATCCCGCTTGAAATAGGCATTGCGTTCAAATTGATACACTACATCTTCATTATGAGCAGTAATACCTGGTTCTAATAAGGCATTAGGAATGACTTCCAAAGAATTTTGATTGATACTGTCCATAAAATGATCAACCGATGCAGGCTTTGGGTGATTAAATAAACGATCATAAAGTCTGACCTCTACTTCCTCAGCATGTGCTGCAGAAACCCAATGAATAGTTCCCTTAACTTTTCGCCCATCAGCCGTACCACCACGACTTTCAGGATCGTAAGTACATCGCAGCTCTATCACCTGACCTTCTTCATTTTTGATTGCTTCCTGGCACGTAATGTAATAAGCATGACGTAAACGCACCTCCCTTCCTTCCGTCAACCGAAAAAATTTACGATTGGCGTTTTCTTTGTAATCATCTTGCTCAACATAGATCACTCGGCTAAAAGGAATTTTTCGAGTACCATAAGATTCATCTTGTGGGTGGTTGCTGCCTGTCAACATTTCTACCTTGCCTTCTGGATAATTTTCTATCACAACCTTTAATGGTCGCAAAACACTCATCACGCGAGGTGATGTCTTATTTAGAACATCTCTGACTGCATCTTCAAGAACTGTCATTGAAATCACTGACTCTTTCTTACTAACACCGACGTCTTTGACAAAATTCCTGATCGCCTCAGGTGGATATCCACGACGTCTCATACCTGATAAAGTAGACATTCGGGGATCATTCCAACCATCAACCACCTTACTCTCAACAAGCTGATTAAGTTTACGTTTTGATGTAATGGTATAGGAAACATTCAAACGTGAAAACTCAATTTGTTGTGGGTGACAATCAATATCAACATTGTCCAAAACCCAATCGTACAAAGGACGGTGATCTTCAAACTCTAACGTACATAAAGAATGTGTGATACCTTCTATGGCATCAGAAATACAATGTGTAAAATCATACATAGGGTAAATACACCAAGCATCACCTGTTTTGATATGTTGCAATCTCCTGATCCGATATAAAACAGGATCCCTCATATTCAGATTGCCAGATTGCATATCAATTTTTGCCCTTAATACTTTTGTACCATCAGCAAACTTCCCTGCTTTCATCGCCCTGAACAAACTCATATTCTCTTCGACAGAGCGATTTCTACATGGACTGTCAACACCCGGCGTTGTGAAATCCCCTCGGTTTTTACGAATTTGATCAGGTGATTGGTCATCAACATATGCCAGTTTTTTTTCAATCAACTGTTCAGCAAATTGGTACAATTGATCAAAATAATCAGAAGCATGAAATTCTTTGTCATTCCAATCAAAACCGAGCCATCGCACATCATTTTTGATCGCTTCGGCATACTCATTACTTTCTTTCTCAGGGTTGGTGTCATCAAAACGCAAATGACATACGGATTGGTAGTCTTGGGCCAATCCAAAATTTAAGCAAATGGACTTGGCATGACCTACATGCAAATACCCATTTGGCTCAGGAGGGAAACGTGTAACTACTTTACTGTATTTACCACTGCTCAAATCTGCATTGATAATTTGGGTTATGAAATTTTCTGTAACGTTTTTTTCGCTCATGCCAAACGCTCTGTAACTAATGAAAAATAAATGCGGTATTTTGACAGTAATTTTCAAAAAAATCGACTTTTAGACTGATCAAACAAATAAATAGACCTTTGCACAATTCTGAATCATTGAGAAAAAGAGATAAATTAGCAGTAAAACTTCACACTTCTTCTGAGCATAAAACAATGAAATCAAGTCACTCACACTTCACACTCACAGCGTTACCTATTTCAAATACAGTAAGATGCAGGCCTTAAAAGAATGTTTTTCTTATCAAGAAAAGATTTTTCACACGACTGAATGCGGTCTTGATATTACAGTAACTTTAGGGTTTGAATGCAATACGATAAACACGACTGATATTTTCACTGATTCCCTGATCCCTCGGGGGATCAAAACTATATCTTTTCAATGAGTTCAGAGCTGAAGCGACAAATATTCTACCTCTTCGGGAAGTCCCTTCTTCCTTAACATCAACCACCTCACCTGCAGGATTAATCGTCACTAATACATCAACCCAACCTGTCCTTTTTTCTCGATAGGCTTCCACTGGATAGTTTAAATCAGCACTCTTTAACACTTTCCATTGATAGCCACTAGAGTCAACATCAAGAGCTGTTGATTTCACTACTTCATCCCCAACCTCAAATTCATTTTCTGATTCAGACATATTTTGAGACTCTTCAATTAACAAGGGCTGGGGGTCAGGGGTTGATATCAAGTTTTCACCAGAAGACGGTTCTTGAGTATTTTCAAGACCTTGCTCTGTCTGTGATTCAGACGTTTGTAACAAGTCAGACTCAGGCTCCGACAGCTGTTCTGTGAAAGATTCAGTTTCAGGAATATTACTTTGATTAATTTCAATATTTTGATCCGTCGTTTGTAACGAATCAGATTCTGCCTTAAGTTCAGCTTCACTACTAGGTTCTACTACTGGGTCTGGATCCAACGTAACCCTTTTTGGTAAGCCAAAATCACTCATATCCAACTCCAAATCAACGCCTAATTCCGATTCTATATCTGGTTTGCTGATTTCAGTCTTAGGAACATCCGTCCTCTGAGGAATACCTGTTGACCAACTTGGACGTTCCTCGTTATTCTCCTCTGCCTCCTCTTGAGCTACAGAACAGTTCAAGGAAAACACCATGGCAATCGATATAGCAAAGGTTTTTTTGGTCATTATTTGACTACTCTCAGAAAGATCCACACGCACACTTATTTTAGCATCTGTACAATATTTTTCAATATTTCAATAAAAATTTAGATCACATCATTACCAGTCAGTAAATTTAAATAGTCAGCCCTGAAAAACCCAGTTCTAATTATCCAGGTTATTTGTCACTCTGACGACTATGAATGTATTATTGTGTGTTGGCTGATCGATATACAGCAAAATAAGCCAATTTTGCTTGCTTTTATCA
>JAUIGR010000022.1 GCA_030430025.1 Gammaproteobacteria bacterium | reverse complement strand
AATATACCCTTCAATACCTGCATAGTTATAACCATCAATATGAAAGGCTTCTATTTCCGCATCGTTGATAGCATAAGTATCATTACGGTTATCAACGTTGATGGTTTTCTCCATGCGCCTCAGTGGCACCATGTTTTTCAGATTAACAAAGGGATTGTTGTTAGTGGTAAAAACATAGAAATGGGCTCTTGGTGCGGGAAACTGGACATTAGGGCCATGCCAAAATTCAGGAAACTCATTCACCAGTGGTGCAGTATTGTCACTATCATAGTCAGCACCATTTTGTGATAATACGGCATTACCCATTTGTGGAAAAGGTGAATAGATATTGTTTTGAGCCTCAGCTGAGTAAAGTGAAAACATTGGTGTTAAACGAGTCTTCATCAATTGACCATCTGAATAACCCAGTATTTTTTCCAATGCCAAGGAAGCACTTGGAATACCATAGCCGAGGTAATTACTAACGCCTTGGCCTGATAAATATCGACTCGATGTGCTGTTTAAAATATTGATTAATCCGGTATTTAGATTGGGATCATATGTACCGTTAGGTAATAGAGGATTGGTTGAGCGCATCAGTTGGATAATAGCGGCTACTTGAGGTGTCGACATAGAGGTGCCTCTACAAAGGCCATAACCGTCATTGGGCATACCATCACTTGCATCGTTGCACTCAAGTCCATCATTCCAACGTCCACCGGGATAAAAAGTTGAGTACACGGCTCTTGCCTGAGTAACAACATCAATTTTTTGATCAATCGGTGAATGGCTGATATTAGATCCACACTCATTCATGGGGCCATTAAACGGGCAGTTATTGTTATTGCTGAAATCAAATTCGCCATTAGGGCCTGGTGATTCATTCCAAAAAGTGCCCCATTGATCTACCCCGGCCACCGCAATGGTTTCTCTCTCACTTGCTGGAAAATCTATTTTGACTCGATTATTGCCACCAGCACTGACCATCATTACGTTATTTTCTCTTAACACCTCCAATGAGTTGCAAAAAGCCTCATGTTCGAAAACTCCAAATTGTGGTGGAACACAGAAATTTTCATCTGTAATGATGGCTGTATAGTCGTTGTTCCACTCAATTAAACCACCACTCCAGTTAATTGTTCCAAACCCCCCATATGAAGATAAGATTTCAAGATATGTACCGATTATTGATTTATCTGGAATAATAGCCATAGTTGGAGGGTTAAAGTTTTCGATGCATGAACCGTATTTAATATATTTCATCATGCCAATACCACAATTCTTACAAATACCACTAAAACCATTATCTTTAGCTCCAATGATGCCGCTAACATGTGTACCATGACCAGCAATAACACTGATTGCTAAATTATCATCGTTACCATCAGCTAAGTCACATGCTTCATAAGATTCAATACCCTGTGTATCGAAAGGTTCTTGTTCATCAACATTTAAGTCACCTGAGGCCAAATCTAACTGATAATAGCCATCAAGTAAGTTACCACCTAGGTATTGATCATTGTCTGAAAAAGCCCGAAAAGCAGGATGATCTATATCGACACCTGAATCTATAATAGCAATATAGCCCATGCCCTCTGATAGCTGCCAGGCCATATTGATGTCTAGGTCAGTTATAAAGTTACCAATAAAATTACCAAAAACATTACTATTTTGATTTTGTTTTTCATCTATATTGTTGTTTAGGTGTTGAGGCGTTGAAATGGTCGCTTCTAACCGGGAGATATCACCAGCATTAACTACATAAGGATCATTGGTAAAACTTAACATCAAATCATTGCTGTCGAGTACATCATCGTAATTGACAACGATATATTGATAGAGAATTGACACAGTCCAGTTAGGATATTGGTTAATCATATCCAATCTTTGTCCATATGGTCGCTCACGTAAGTAGTAATTAACTGTTTCAGGTTGGAACTGGTTGAATGTATCCAGTGGATAAATACCTGGATGAGGTGATAGGTTTGCTTGGTTAACTATTTCTTCTGCTGTTGGTGCTTGAGGATCGTTTGAAATGCGTAAAATAAACTCTTTGGCATGTAATGTAGGCGATAATAGGACAATAGAAAGAAACAAGTTTTTGTTCATTCGCTTCAAACTAGCAACTAAGCCCAGTAAAACGAATAAAATCACTGTACTCACTTTTGTTAAGAACCCTAAGGTAGGCACAGAAACAACACCAGCATCTGTTCCCTGGACGGTAAACTGAACTAAATCACCATAGGGTGTGCCAAGCGGATCATTTATTGTTAATGGTAAGCTATTAGGGCCAGGGACTATATAAACCTGCAAGGTATAATCACCTGCAGATAATGGCTGAGTTGGATACTGTAATCCAAATCCAGGTACGTTAGGGCATGGATTAATTCCTATTCCAACAAATGCAAAAGTGATTTGATTGTCATCAGATAGGTGATAAAAAGTTGGGTCAAGTTCACTAGTTGCAATGCAAGGAGAAAGTAGGTTAGCTAATCCAATAATCACTTGGTCTTGATCGGTGATGACATCAGGTAATACACCAGTTCGAGGTGATCCTGCTGTAGCGTAGAGTGAAACCAAGACAAGTAGTGTGATTAAGCCTAGTTTTTTCATTATATGAGCTCTTTGTTATGTGTGTGTGGCCGGATCATATCCTGACTTTTTAGTCAAGTAAACCAAATATTGATTTAACCAATACTACCCGTGGTGCATATAGGAAAAATGATAGCTTTAAACTACCGTTGACATGTTTTGGTCTAAACCTGGCAATGGTCAGATCAAGTCTGAACTTTTACAGAAATAATAGTCGCAAAGAAAAAAGACAGTAACTTTGTCAGTAATAATTTACTAGCATTTGTATATTTATTTTAAAATCAATGTGTTAAAGTTATCAATAAGTCCTCTCCTGGCACCATTATTTCCTTTAATATCAACAATTTAGCTTTTTTCAAGCGGGATTTTGACGGGGTTTTTCATAAATCCTTTCTCAAACAAGCAATTTCGCCAAAAAAATGCTTTTCTAATTCTGTTAATGCATAAAAATGACTAGCCGTACGTTATTCAAAGGGTAGCATTATTTTCTTTCAAACACCCCCGTACTCCTCAGTCAAAATTGCCTTACGTCGCTCTAATTCTTTTATCAATTCATAGCCAGTTGGATTAGTATAAAAAGTAGTCAATAAATTTAAAAGTTTAGTTATATTTTGTTTAGAGATTTTACTTATATCCCAACCAAGTTGACGATAGTCTTCACCGTGCAAGAGAAAATAGTGCCACAATTTGAGAGACTGTAAACCAATCTGTGTATCTGCCTATTATTAACCCATTAAGTTAAAGTAGGTAGATTATGAAAAACGAAGAATTAGAAGCAATGAGAGCCCTGAGCCAAAAGATAGGCAAAGGCCTAAAAACATAAGAAGACCTGGCTCGATTCACCCAGGCGATGACCAAGATGTCAGTTGAGGCCGCCCTGAACGCAGAACTGTACCAACAAAGGCAAACTGCTGTTGGCCCACAACATGCTCACAGAGCTGGATTTAAGCTACATCCAACAACTTTGTTTGATTGAGAACAAACTAAATGAGATTTGGCAAAGTGGTGAGGTGCCGCCTGGCGTGTTGATTAGCCAGTTTAATTCCTATTGTGCTTTTGCTGGACTGTCTTTGGTTTCAAGACAGAAAATCAATGCCAATTCAGCACAAAATAAAACAAACAAATATGAAAGAAAAAAGCCCATGAATTAGCATTGGTCGAAATTTAATTCATCATTGATTTCACTCCAGCCGTTTCATCATGTGTATTTGTATCAAGAATTTTTCTGATATGAATGCAAACATGCCTTTTTATCCATACATGTCCTGTTATTAATGCACCCGACAATGACCTGTCTGGTAAGAAATCAAAAACTTATGCTATTATCAAGCTTTTATATGTGCATTAATACCCAGGAAATCAGATGACAAATGGCATCAATGTACTCAAAATAAATAGTTATACAGAATGAGGAGAGATCGATGTCATTACCAAGGACCTTTGTAGGATTTAGTAGCACAGACATTAATTACTGGCGTCTTATGCAAGCTTGGAAAGCTAACAAGCACATAGATTTTAATTTTGCGAATTGTCAGCTTCAGGCCGAATTGAATTCTGAAAATGAAGCTTACATTAAGAGAAAGTGTCGAGAGCGAATTAATTTGGCGGGAAAGTATGTCTTATTAATCGGTAATGATACTAAAAGCAGACACAAATATGTTCGATGGGAGGCGGAGGTAGCGGTAGAAAAGGGTTGTACGATTATTGGTGTTAATTTAGACGGCTCTAGATCTATGGTTAAAGATACATGTCCCCCAATTATTAGGGATATAGGGGCCATTTTCGTCCCCTTTTCGCCGGCGATAGTAGCTTACGCGATACAGAATTATCAAATGCATAATGACAACGCAAACTATCATTATAAAGATAGTGTTTATTCGAGTTTAGGGTACTGATGTGACTATACGGGAAGAGGATTTTCCAGCACTTTATAACTCCGCCAACTGTGCGTCTTTGAAAGCTCAAAGTGCATATTTTAATGCGCTAAGATGCTATCTAATTCTACTAATAATAGCTGCGTGTGTATCGTTCGCGTACCCAGCCAATGTATACGCTGCCATAGCATCTGCCTCCCTGTTTCTGATAACGCTAGGTATTCTGATTTGGCTAAAAGTTAAAAAGCCAGAGGATACTTGGTACAACGGTAGGGCTGTAGCTGAATCTGTAAAAACACGAACATGGCGCTGGATGATGAGGGCTGAGCCATTCGAAATGGATGGCCCAAACCAACAAGTACAAAAAGAACTTCTCAATGACCTTAAAGCAATCTTAAATCAAAACAGATCACTATCACATGAGCTGGAGTGGTCACCCGATTTGGGAGAGGCAATTTCCGAGGCGATGATTGAAGTACGCTCTTTACCTTGGGATAAGCGCCTAGAAGTTTATGTTTGTGACCGGATTGATAATCAATCCCACTGGTATTCTAAGAAATCACAGCTCAATAAACGTTTAGCAAAGAGATGGTTTGTTGTTTCAATTTTATTACACTTTCTGGCGATACTATTGCTTCTTTATCGTATTAAGGAGCCGTCAGCTTCGCTGCCTATAGAAGTTGTAGCCACAGCGGCTAGCGCAGTACTTACTTGGGTCCAGGCAAAAAAACATAACGAGCTCAATTCATCATATGCACTAGCTGCTCACGAAATTATATTGATAAAAGGTGAATCTGTATCAATTACTGAAGAGCGCCATCTTTCAGAGTTTGTAATAAACAGTGAATCAGCTTTCTCTAGAGAGCATACTCAATGGGTTGCGAGAAAAAACGAATAACAACCACAGGCTGCAGGACGCTCGTTAGCTCGCTACTCTGCTGCGGGCCTTATACGACCTTTCAGCTTTACAGTTATTAATTGGCAGCAATGGAAATTGTAAAACCTAATGATATTTTTTGAGCTTGAACCATCTGATATTTCTAATCTTAGTGATGCTGATCTAAGGGAAATGGTTGCTAGATTGTGTGAAGCGGAATTAATTAGCCAAGAGCTTCACCCTTCTTGTGTTCTGTGGGGTGGTGCGCAAGAAGCTGCCGATGGTGGCCTTGATGTTCGAGTTGTTGATGCAGCCCCGTTATCAAATCCAGGCTTTGTAAGCCGTGATAATACTGGTTATCAAGTAAAGAAAAACAGTATGAATAAAGCTGCCTGTAAAAAGGAAATGCTTGAAAAAGGAAAAGTAAAAGCTGTTATAGGTGATTTGTTAGCTAAAAAAGGCGCTTATGTAATTGTAAGTGGCAAGGATGATTGCTCAGATAAAATGCTGTCTGAACGCCTTCTTGGTATGAAGTCAGCCCTCGAAGATTTACCAAATAGTGATGCTCTTCTTCTCGATTTCTATGGAAGAGATCGACTATGTGCATGGCTGAGGCAGTTTCCTGGGGTTGCCTTATGGGTTCGCTCTAGACTAGGGAAGCCTCTAGCTGGATGGATTCCTTTTGGGAAGTGGACCGCTACCCCGGCAGATCAAGATGATGAGTTTTTATCGGACGAGCATCCCTGCGTTATCGATGTAAATTCTCCCCAAACGACACCTGTAGCTATTTCTGACGGAATCAGGCTTGTACGTGAAAGATTACTTAAAGCAGGTTCAGTAGTTCGAATAACCGGTCTTTCTGGAGTTGGAAAAACACGCTTTGCTCAAGCACTTTTTGAAGATGGTGTATGCGAAAAACCTTTGCCGGGAGCAAATGTAATTTATGCAGATCTTGGTGACGATCTATCCCCAACAGCATCTGAGCTTGTTTCATATTTAATAGCTAATGATTTTTCATGCTATGTGGTTCTGGATAATTGCCCGCCAGATGTTCATAGGAGACTGCAAAAGCAAGTATCATTAAATCAAGCGAAATTAAGCCTTCTTACTATTGAATATGACATTTCGGATGATCGCCCAGAAGAAACGGAAGTAATACATATTGAGCCCTTAAGTGAGCAGACTGTTTCCAAACTTATTCAAAAAAGATTCTCGTCTCTAGGGCGTGTGAATGCCGATAAAATTGCAGAGTTTTCTGGTGGGAATGCACGTGTTGCTATTGCATTGGCAAGTCGAGTAGATTCAGATGAGACGTTAGCAAAGTTTTCTGATGAAGAGTTGTTTCGGAGACTATTTAATCAAAGAAAAGGAGCTGCCGAAAGTTTACTTGAAAGTGCCGAGGTATTATCGCTAGTTTATTCCTTTAACGTAAGCACGAAAGAGTTCAATGATGAATTATACGCTCTTTCTAAAATTGGCGGGTTAGAGCGCAACAAGTTAAATCGCAACCATGCAGAGTTACTGCGGAGACAGCTCTCACAGCAGCGAGGAAATTGGAGAGCAGTTTTACCGCATGCATTAGCTAATCGTCTTGCACGAAGAGCACTTCAAAACATCGATCCTGACCAAATTAATGCAGAGTTGTTAAAGTGTGATAATTTACGTCTATTCAAATCATGCGCTCACCGATTAGGGTATCTACATGATTTTGAACCAGCTCGTAAACTCGCTTATACATGGATGAAGATTGATGGGCCATTTCACAATATTGCAGTTTGTGATGCTGAGTTACTTACGGCTTTAAGCCATATCGCTCCTGTTTTTCCGGATGCAGTTTTAGCTGCTATCGACAACGCATCGGAATTCCAAGAGTTTTGCTCGCGAAATAATCAGAATTTCTCTGTTATTGTTCGACTACTTAGAAAGATTGCATATGATGACCAGTACTTTGATCGCGCAGCTGAACTAATCCTTCGCTTTGCTGAAACAGAAAAAACTGGAGAGAATAACAATAGTATCGCCAGCCAATTGTCGAGCCTTTTTTCATTGCACCTCTCGGGGACACAGGCTACGCCTACACGAAGGCATTCTTTTGTCAAAAGAATGTTGGATTCCGGTGATACAAAACAACTAGAGATTGCACAGGATATTTTTCGGTCTGCTTTTGAGGCTTCTCACTGGACCTCATTTGGAGGTTTTGATTTTGGTGCTCGAAGCAGGGACTATGGATGGGAGCCGAAAACAAATAAGGAAAAATTGGATTGGTACGTAGGTTTTGCTGAATTATTAGTGCCACTTTTAGACTCTAAAAATGAGCTCAGAGTGAACTGGGCAAAGGAACTACTGGCAAACCATTTTGTAGGATTATGGACCTATGCAGGTTGTTTTGACTTTCTTGAAGGTATTGTACGCAAATATAGTGCTGGTGGTCAGTGGCCAGATATGTGGAGGTCTATTAAACGGACAATCCATTACCATGGAAACAAGCACACTCCAGAACTATTGAAAAAGATTGAGGAGCTAGAACGTTTAGCTGCACCGACTGATCCCTATTCTGAAATCGAAGCGTATGCACTGACTAACACATGGGACCACATAGAGGTGAGAAGTGGAGATTTCACAGAAAATTCAGAAGAAATTCACCGTAAGATAGAAAAATTAGGGGAGTTAGCTGTATCTGAACCTGAGTATCTTGAAAAATTGGCACCAAGGCTTTGGAAGCAAAATATCGATGCGCTTTGGTCATTCGGCAAGGGGTTAGCTAAAGGTTCATCCGATCAAAAAGCAACCTTTGATACTTTGGTTCAGTTGATGCAAAAGCAAGAATTGCAATTAGTTCAAACTATCCTCTTTCGCGGATTTATTGCTGGCGTTCATGCAGATAATCCTAGTTTGTCACGGATACTCCAAGAGTCTGTCTTGGTTGTACCTGAGCTAAAACCGTATTTCGTTGATATTCTGTCTGCAACGCCGATAGCACCTTGGGGCACAAAAAGGCTCATAGAATTAGCGCTGGCTGGTGAACTGGAAGCTTGGCGGTTCCAACAGATAAGTTATGGTCGAATTCATGAAACTATATGTGATGATGATTTATCAAAACTGCTTGGCGCAATTAATGATTTGGCTGATGGGATATTTGCGACCATTGAAATATTGAGCATGCGATTCTTTACTGATAAGGATTGCAACTATAGTCCTAGCAATGAGATAAGATCAGTTGGAAGGCTCGCTATTTTGAAACTTCTTTCAATGCAAAGGGATGAGATAAATAGGCGACTGCTTCATGGAATGGACCGAGTTATTGAAGAGTGTTTATCAGAATCCGCGACGGAGAATGAAATTCGCGATATTGTTAACTTGCTTTGCGACGGCGTAGAGACATATCGCTTATATGGATTCGAATTAGAAAATACCATAGCCTATCTGGTGAAAACCTATCCTGAATATGTATTGGATAGAGTATTCATCGATAGTGATAACAGCGAACAACTTATATATTTGCTTTTCAAAGATAGGGTCAATCGCAGTAGCTCTCCATTGAATTTAGCTCCAATTGAGCGCGTGTTAGATTGGTGTAATGGAAATCAAGATAAGATCCAAAAAGTAGCAGGTGCTGTTTCAGCATATACTTCCTTAGACAAGAAATCACAGAATCTAGATAATCCAAAGGAAGTAGCTCTTAGTAAACATATCACATCACTTTTAGATGCCGCAGAGGACAAAGTCGATATAGTTGAAACTATTTTCTCCAGAACCATTCCTGGTGGGTGGTCAGGTTCACTTGCCGAAATTCTTGAAGTTAGATCGAAGGCGTTCGCAGAGCTATTAAATCATGACACACCAGATGTGCAAAAGATTGCAAAGGCTAAGCTGTATCTTTTAGATAGGTCAATTAGAGAGAATAGAGAACGCGAGTCGGACCAATACAACCAGCGAGAACAACGATTTGAATAACCGGCCTGCTTCTGTTCGAGTTTCGTATAACTAGGCGCTGCTGTCGGATAAATATTTAAACGAGAATGCACTTAAAAATAGATAAATAGATCGAAAGCCGCTATATGATTTATTTCTACCTGACTCATCAACAGTCATGGTACATTTGTTGGTATATTTTTCAACACAACTCCATTTATCTTTAAACATCAAACGCTTAAAATATTATTAAAGTCCTCTCCTGGCACCATTTTAGATATTCACAAGACTTCAAGGAACATTGCTGTTACTAATCAAACTGCATTATAGTTTGATCTTTTGCTTCATAAGGTTTGGAGTTTCTTCTCATTACATCAAGTGTTGGCATGATGTCATCCCGTTTTACAGCATGCATTAGTTGATGTTCAATCGATAGGCATATAGTTAACTTTGAAATACAAATAAGGGTGTTTTGGTTTGATGATAAAAAAGTTGGCCCAACTGAACTTTAAAATACGTAAAGCTTTAATAGGGTATGTCTTCATACTGTTTCTCAACAAGATGATTATCATGTTTAACCGCTTTTCTTAGAAAAAAGTGATCATTGTTAACATTATTTGAATATATGCTATTGTACCATTGGAACATATGGTTTTAGTACATATCAGACGCCTAAAGAATTACAAAGCATTTAGGCGAAATTTTAGTTAATTTGTTATAGGAGAAATGATTATGAAATCACTATGTTCAAAGCAATTGCAGGTGTCGTTGAATTCCAATTCCAAAATGAATGACTTGGTCAGTTTGAGTGTTTCTGATTTGAATCAAATACAAGGTGGTTGCATTCCAGATTTTCCAGAAGATATCTTTGGTCTTGAGGAGATCGTCTGGAAAGATATTCCATTGTGTCCATGATATTGAAATAAAGCAAAAGTCTTTGTTAGCCCCGTACGCAATACTTTATAAGCGACTATAAGTTTTGAAATTTCAAACATGTTTGTGATGGGGCCTTAGCTTAATATAGGTCAGGCTTCATCATACTCAATAAAGGTATTATTTTTATTGGATTATATTAAACGTCATTTTTAATGTCTGTTTTTATACTATCAGTATATATGACCTTATTATGTTATGACAGATTCTTAGAAATAGAGTAATTGAAAGTAATTTGTTAGGAGAAAGGTCACTAGGAATCTTGAGGATCAATTTTCATCACAGTTCATTTCTGATTCAGATATGAGTAGAGTCACTAGATTAACTGGTTTGGATTTAGAGCGGGTAAAAGGTGGTTGTTCTAAAGAAGCGAAGAGTTCAACTCTCTTGGCCTCTGAAGTATAAATGCTCATGCATAATTGTAAGTATATAGCAGGCATTGATTGAAAATATAAACAAAATTTTTTTTGATAAAAAGTGACTTTGGCTAACATTATTTTAATACGAACTATTGTACCATTGGTACATATGGTTGAAAGCCATATCAGATGCCTAAGAAGTTGTAAAACATTTAGGCGATTTATTAAAATTTATAGATTAATGAAGGTGTAATATGAAAAAAACTTTAAATGATTTTTCTGAAAACAGAATTGGATTATTGGATAGTGCATTAATGAACAATATACATGGAGGAGTAAGTGAAAAATGCTATAAGTATATATATGATGACGAGTCGGGTGAGTTAATAGCAGTGGTAGAAATTGATTGTCCTTAACCTTTTTCTCATCAATCATGTAATGATGTTACTAACTCAATTCCTCCTTTCTTGACAGAAAATTTGAGGAGAGTTATAACGAGAACCCTCAATTCTATGAGGGTTCTTTATTTACAATAGTCATGAAAAAATTTCCTTTCCATAAACAACGAGACCAAATGGACTGTGGTGTGTTCTGTCTGAAAATGATTGCAGAATATCACGGCAAAGTTTATCAAGTCCCTTATTTACGAGAAAAAAGCTTTATCACACGAGAGGGCGCATCAATGCGGGGTTTGGCCCATGCAGCTGAATCTATTGGGTTGCGTTCATTAGGTGTGAAGATTGACTATGATACTTTGGCTGAGAAAGCACCTTTGCCTTGTATTGCCCATTGGCGTCAGCGCCATTATGTAGTAGTTTATCAAATTAAGAAAGACAGCGTCTATGTGGCTGACCCTGCACATGGTTTGGTTCAATACACTAAAGAAGAATTTATTCAAGGATGGCAGTTTAAGAAAAAGGCAGGAGAAGACGAGGGTCTGTTATTATTGTTAGAACCATCCCAGGAGTTCTACGATCTTGAGCATCATACAGATGATAAACCTTCTGGGCTCAAATTATTATTTCCTTATTTAAAACCATACAAAAGATATATTGGTCAACTATTTCTTGGTTTATTAGTGGGCAGTTTGATTCAGCTGATACTGCCTTTTTTGTCACAAGCCTTGGTCGACTACGGCATCAATCATCAAAATGTTAGTTTTATTTATTTAGTGCTGGCAGCACAGCTTGTTTTATTTTTTTCACAAACAACAGTACAAGCCATTCGCTCATGGATTTTGTTACATATTGGTTCGCGGATTAATTTATCCATTGTTTCTGATTTTTTATTTAAGCTGATGCGTTTGCCCATTGGTTTTTTTGATACTAAGTTGATCGGTGATTTGCTGCAAAGAATCGATGATCATAACCGTTTGGAACGTTTTTTATCATCCAGCTCACTGAGTATGATTTTTTCTATATTCAGCACAGTGATTTTCTCAGTGGTTTTATTTATTTATAGTATCAAAATATTATTGGTATTTCTTTTAGGCAGTGTTTTATATGTCATTTGGGCACTGATTTTCATGAAAAAACGTGCTGAACTAGATTTTAAACGGTTTGATCAGGCTGCAGAAAATCGCAGCAGCCTAATTCAAATTATTAATGGTATTAATGAAATCAAGTTAAATAACTCAGAACGCAGACATCGTTGGGAATGGGAAGAAATTCGGGTCAAATTATTCAATATTTCAGTGAAAGGATTAGCCTTATCACAAATTCAAGATATAGGCTCAAAAACCATTAATGAGCTTAAAAATATTGTTATCAGCTTTATGGCTGCGTTGGCTGTTATTAATGGTGAAATGACATTGGGGATGATGCTTGCTGTACAGTACATTATTGGTCAGTTGAACGCGCCATTGGCTGAATTTATTAACTTTGCTCGTTCTTTACAAGATGCTCGTTTAAGTCTTGATCGAATGAATGAAATTCATCAAGTGGACAATGAGGAAAAAGGTGAGCATCAATTCTTGGTGCTGCCCAAAGAGCGGTCGATCCAGATGGAGCATCTAACTTTTCAGTATGGAGGTCCTGATTCTGTTAAGGTGCTGGATGGGGTCAGTTGTGTTATTCCAGAAAGTAAGGTAACCGCTATTGTGGGAGCCAGTGGTAGCGGGAAAACCACATTATTAAAACTTTTATTACAATTTTATCCTCCTAAAGTAGGGAGTATCAAAGTTGGTAACCTTGATCTAAATAATATTGATGTACATTCATGGCGTGCTAATTGTGGTGTCGTGATGCAAGATGGTTTTATCTTTGGTGATACCATAGCGCGCAATATCACTGAATCAGACAGTGATCATTCGATTGATGTTGAGCGTTTAGCAAAGGCAGTTGAAGTTGCCAATTTGCAAACATTGATTGAGAAATTGCCGGCTGGGCTGAACACAAAAATTGGTAGCAGTGGTAGTGGGTTAAGTGGTGGTGAAAAGCAAAGAATATTAATTGCCAGGGCTGTTTATAAGAATCCTGAATATTTGTTTTTTGATGAGGCAACCAGTGCATTAGATGCTAACAATGAGAAAACCATCATGAGTAATTTACAGCAATTTTTTATTGGTAAAACAGTCATTGTGGTTGCTCACCGCTTAAGTACAGTTAAGAATGCTGACCAGATCATGGTATTGGATCAGGGGCGATTGGTCGAACTGGGTGACCATAAGACATTGACCGCAAGTAAGGGCACCTATTACCAGTTGGTGAAAAATCAGCTCGAGTTAGGCAGTTGATGTAGTTATGGACAATAGAGATTTTATTGCTGAATTAGACCAAGTGAAAGGACCCATTCAGGAAGTGATTGGCAGAGTTCCTCATTGGACATTGAAATCAGGGACTACTTTGATTTTTATTTTCTTTTTACTTATTTTGCTTTTGTCTTATTTTGTCCAATATCCAGATGTGTTGATTGCTAGGGTCAGTATCATCACTGATACACCATCTCAGCGAGTGATCGCCCCGAAAAATGGAAAGTTAGTCGATATCAGGGTCGCAGAAGGTGATTTAGTGATTGAAAATCAAATTCTTGGCATTTTTGAAACGCCGGCTGATTATCAGGATGTGTTTCTTCTGAAAAATGCTTTGAGAAAGCATAAACTCTATAGTGGCTCGTTTAATTTGTCTTTGCATTTAGAGCTTGGATCACTTAAGCCAAGTTATCTAAATTTTGTTGATACTTACCATAAATATCATCATTACTTTAATAACAATAATATTGATGACAGGTTAACAAAACTTGATGAGCAAATTAAAAAATATGAGCAGGTCATAAACTTAAAAATAAAAGAAGAAAGCTTGGTTGCTAATGAGCTCGATATTAAACAAAAACAATATGCAGCAAAAGGGGAACTGGTAAAGAAAAATTTATTATCAGAAACCGATCTGGGTCAAGAAAGATTAACAGTTTTGAATACACAAAAAGCTTTCGAAAATATAAGTTCTCGTATTGTTGATTATCAAATAGCTGCCAATAATATGGAACTCTCTCGGCTGGAATTGCTTAATCAAAAAGCGGAAGAAGAACATATATACCAGTTAAAATTAAAAGAATCTTATGAAGATCTATTGAATCAAATTCATATTTGGGAACAGAATAATATTTTGAGATCAGAAATTAATGGTAAGGTAACCTTTACGTCAATGGTCAATAAAAATCAATACCTTAATCAAGGTGAGGAAGTGATTGTTGTTGTACCCGCTGAGGCCCATGGTTATTGGGCTTATGGCTCTGTACCTATTTGGAATTCGTCAAAGATCAAGTCAGGTCAAAAGGTTAATATTAAGTTAGATAATTATCCCCATGAACAAAATGGTGTGGTTAAGGGTCTTGTTGCAGGATTGTCCTTAGTTCCTAATGGTGATCAATATCAAGTAAAAATTGAATTACCAGATGATCTAAAAACTAGCTTCGGATCCGATCTGGTTTTTTATCAAGAAATGCAAGGAAATGGTGAAATTGTTACTGAAGAATTAAGATTGATCGAACGTTTATTTTTTAAGTTGGTTTCGACCCTGTAAATATTTATGTGAACCCGAGTCTTAGGTTATCACCCGTTTTTAAAACGTTTTTTATATAACTTCTTAATCACCGTGCTTACAAAAAATGTTCATGTGGGTAAAATATCGGTTTTATTCATATATCAATGGACATATAACATGGCTAAGCAACTTAATATACTGGATTTGTATGATATCAATTCACTGTTGGGAGAAGAAGAACGAATGGTCCAGCAGTCAGTTGGTAGGTGGGTTGATGAAAGGGTTTTACCTGTTATTGGAGAAGCTTTTGATCGACATGAGTTTCCAATGGATTTAATTCCTGAAATGGCTGATTTAGGGTTATTTGGTAGCACCATTCAGGGTTATGACTGTGCTGGTTTAAGTTACACTTCTTATGGTCTGATTTGTCAAGAGCTTGAACGTGGCGACTCAGGGCTGAGGAGTTTTGCGTCGGTACAAAGTTCACTGTGTATGTTTCCCATTGATGCTTTTGGTAGCGAAGAGCAAAAACAACGGTGGTTGCCACCCATGGCTCGAGGGGAGGTAATAGGGTGTTTTGGGTTGACTGAACCTCATGCTGGTTCTGATCCTGCTTCTATGAAGACATATGCGAAGAAAGAGGGTGATGACTGGATCATTAATGGTTCTAAAATGTGGATTACCAATGGGTCAATCGCTGATGTTGCCATCGTTTGGGCTAAAACTGATGAAGGTATTCAGGGTTTTTTAATAGAAAAAGACATGCCTGGTTTTGATACAGAAGTGATTAAACGAAAAATGTCACTAAGGGCTTCTGTGACTTCAGCTTTGTTTTTTGATGGCGTTCGTGTGCCTGATGCCAATCGTTTGCCTAAGGTTAAAGGTTTGAAAGGGCCATTAAGTTGTTTGTCTAATGCTCGTTACGGTATTTCTTGGGGGCCAATTGGCTGTGCTCAGGCTTGTTTACAGGAAGTGTTGGATTACACCGAAGAACGTGTGCTTTTTGATCGCGCTTTAAACGAAAATCAAATCATTCAGCAAAAGTTGGCTGATATGTCTCGTCGCATTACAACTGCTCAATTATTGGCTTTGCGCTTATCACAGCTGAAAGAGTCAGGAAATCTTCATCCAACGCAGATCTCCATGGCTAAATGGAACAATGTGCGCATGGCCATTGATATTGCACGAGAGTGTCGTGATATCTTAGGAGGTGCAGGTATTACCACTGAACATGTGGCGATTCGTCATATGTTAAATCTGGAGAGTGTGATCACCTATGAAGGTACTGAAACCATTCATCAACTGGTGGTGGGTCGGGAGTTGACGGGGAAAAACGCTTTTTAAGTCATGAGTCAGAACAAATCAAAGGTCATCAACCGAGCACAAGTGGTAGATGAAAATTTCGTTGCCTTTGTGAAAAGCCATCAACCGGTTGAACCAAAACAGACCTTGCAGCAGCAGGGTCTTGATGAACATATTATCTATCAGTTATTTGAGTCACAGTTACGTTCTCGGCAGCTAGATTTGATGGCCAGGATACTGAAACTACAAAACAAAGTTTTTTATACCATAGGTTCATCCGGTCATGAAGGTAACGTGATGTTGGGGCGCTTAGTTAGGCATTCAGATCCTGCTTTTTTACATTACCGATCAGGTGGTTTAATGATGGAGCGTTCACGTCAAGTTTCAGGTATTGATCCTATTTGGGATACTTGTTTGTCCTTTGCTGCAGCTGCATCTGATCCAGCGTCAGGAGGGCGGCATAAAGTATGGGGTTCAAAACCACTCTGGGTCATTCCACAAACATCAACGATTGCATCACATTTGCCAAAAGCCGTTGGTTGCGCTTTAGGTATTGAATTAGCACAGCGCAGTAAAGCCAAAATTCCGGTGCCTGATGATGCCATTGTGTTGTGTAATTTTGGTGATGCATCTGCCAATCATTCAACAGCTCAAGGTGCCTTTAACGCCGCTTCTTGGGCAGCTTTTCAGGGTTTAAAGGTACCTATTTTATTTGTTTGTGAAGATAATGGTATTGGGATTTCTGTCAAAACACCGGAAAACTGGATCAATGCCAGTTTTATACACCGACCTGGCATGCAATATTTTAAAGCCAATGGTTTGGATTTGGAAACTGGCTACCAGCAAGTGAAAAGAGCGGTTGAGTTTTGTCGACAAGAGCGAAAACCAGTATTCTTACACCTAAAAACGACACGACTGATGGGGCATGCAGGTACCGATTTTGAGGTTGATTATCGACGCATGGATGAGTTAGAGGCTGCTGAAGCTTGTGATCCTTTACTGCGTTCTGCAGCGTCGATGATTAATCATGGATTAATGACATCCAGTCAGATTTTGAAACTTTATCAAAGCATTCATCAGGAATGCCTCGACAAAGCTGAGCTGGCTTATCAACAACCTAAAATTGAAAACCTTGAACAAGTGATGGCTCCATTGGCCCCCGAGGACACTGAGCTTGTTCACCAGGAAGCTGGTCGGCTGGTTGAACAAAACAAAAGAATAACTGTTTTTGGATCCGAAAAAAACTTGCCCGAAAATCAACCGCCAAAGCATATGGCTATCCAAATTAACAATGGTTTGCATGACCTGATGTTGAAATACCCCGAAATGATTATGTTTGGTGAGGATGTGGCACAAAAAGGCGGTGTGTATACCATCACCAAACAATTATTCAAAAAGTTTTCAGCCAAGCGTGTTTTTAATACGCTTTTAGATGAACAAACTATCTTGGGGTTGGCTCAAGGATATAGTTATATGGGTCAGCTACCAGTGCCAGAAATTCAGTATTTAGCTTATTTCCATAATGCCTGTGATCAAATTCGGGGTGAAGCGGCCAGTTTACAATTTTTTTCTAATGGACAATATGCTAACCCAATGGTGGTCAGAGTTGCTGGACTTGGCTATCAGAAGGGGTTTGGGGGGCACTTTCACAACGATAACTCAATCGCGGCGATTCGTGATATCCCGGGTGTAACCGTCGCTTGTCCATCTCGTGCAGATGATGCGGTGATGATGATGCGAACTTTGACAGCCATGTCTAAAGTCAATGGGCGTGTTTCTATTTTTTTGGAACCCATTGCCTTGTATATGCACAAGGACTTACATCAAGAGGGTGATGAGTTGTGGAAGTTTGATTATCCTTCACCTGACCAATACATACCATTGGGAGAACCGCGGTTATATCACTCAGAAGCTAGAGATATATTAATTATTACCTATGGTAATGGTGTACCAATGAGTTTAGCAGCAGTCGATGTTTTTGGCAAAGAAACAGGTAAAAGGGTGATGGTTATGGATTTGCGTTGGTTACAGCCACTCAGTGGTGATATTATTAAACAGTGGGGCAGTCAGTTTCAACGCATTTTAGTGGTTGACGAAGGTCGTCGCTCTGCTTGTGTAGGGGAAGGTGTTATCACATACCTGATGGATTTGAACAATGATGATAAAAGAGGTAAACTGAAAGTAGATTTAATCACTGGTGCAGACACTTTTACTCCTCTGGCTGATGCGGCGAAAATGGTGTTGCCAGATAAACAACAGATCATTGATGGACTGAAACGCTTGAATGGCTGAATTGTGTATTCTTTTTGCGGACATTGCTGATAGTACCGCCTTATTTGAAAAACATGGTAATGAGTCTACGCGTGCTTCTATTGCCTCGGTTTTGGATGTTTTACATGTTCAAGCGAAAAAGTATCAAGGTAAACTGGTGAAAACCATTGGTGACGAAATCATGTGTGTTTTCCCGAGAGCTAATGATGGTATGTTGGCTGCTGTGGATATGCAAAATGCGGTCAGTGGTAACTTTATTTTAGGTAATCATCCTATCGGTGTTCGAATTGGGTTTCACTTTGGTAAAGTAATTGAAGAGAAAGGGGATGTGTTTGGTGATGCTGTGAATGTTGCGGCCAGAATGACTGGTTATGCCAAAAAAGGTCAGATCATTACTAATTCTGCCACATTTGATGATTGTCAGTTGCCTGCTGTATTGGATCAAAGGTCCTTAGGTAAGACCAAAGTGAAGGGTAAACTTTTGCCAGTAGAAATTATCGAAGTGTTATGGCAACAGGATGTCAGTCAAATTACCAGAGTGACATCGGCGTTAGATATTAAAATGCCAGCCTCGATCAGTGAAATGATTTTGACTGTAGGAGAACAGAACCAAACAATGACTGACCAATCACCTACTAAAACCATTGGTCGAGGTATGGATAATGATTTGCAAGTAGACATGTTGATGGCATCTAGAATGCATGGTGAAGTTGAGTATTCTGGTGGTAATTTTAAATACACAGATATTAGCACTAATGGTTCTTGGATCAAGCAAGGTGAAGGTGATCCGATTCGTATTCACCGTGATGCTATGGTGTTACAAGGTGACGGTGTTATTGCTTTTGGTGAGGCTGACTTTTCTCAGCCACAACAGTTGTTACATTATCAAATAAAGAAATAGTATGAATGATTTTTTTAAGAAATTCATAGGGTTTTGTCTGCTGACATGCTCTGTATTGGCAGTATTAATTAGGATGGTTTGGTGATGCCTGTTAAATATAGAGAACAAGCACAAAAGGCAGTGAACCAATATCATAATACTGCTTGGTTGTTGTACGCCTTTACCTTGATTTTATTTGTTCCTGTTTTGACCCATCTTATTGCAGGAAATTTTTTTAGCATGTTGATAGCCAGTGCAGTATGTATTGGCATGTTGCTCAGTGCTTTTTGGATGAGCTTGGGTTTGAAAAACAAAAGAGAAGCTTTAAAAAATAACATCCGCTTCAAACAACAAATACCGTTAATGTTTATTAGTAGTTGCCTCTTGGGAGTGGTGATCTTCACAGCTGCATTGATGTTAACCAGTTACGGATTGTTTGCCTCAATTGGCCTGGGCTTTGCTGTCACTGTAGGTGGTATGATGTGGTATGGTTTGGATTATGTTGTTCCGAGGACTTTTGAGTCCATCGAAGATGAAGATCAAAAAGCAATATTACAGTCTGCAGAACAGATGATCTATCATATCAAACAAAGCAGTCAAAAGCTTAAACAGCCTGAGTTGGCAGGGTTCTTAAAAAACATAGCACAAGCAAGTGAAAATATTGTCAACCATCTCTTTGAACACCCAAATAAAATAAGTAAAGCTCAGCGCTTCTTGCACCATTATTTAGGTGCTACAGAAAGTGTGATTAAGCGATATTCTGAAACGCATGACAAGGTAGATAATCATGAGTTGGAACAAAATTTCAAACAGGTGTTACAAAATATTGCCAAGGTATTCAAAGAGCAGCATGATAAACTGTTGGAAAAAGATGTGTTTGACTTGGATGTAGATATCGAAGTTTTAAACACTTTATTAGAAAAACAAGGCATCAAATAGAGGAATGCTGAAATGACAGAAGAAAATAAAGAAGTGCGAACAACTACAGAACAAGAGGTTATTCAAGGTACTGTTGATGGTGAAATTGTACCTGGTGTGATGGATGAAATGGTGCCATACAAAGATGTTGATAAAGAAGAAAAGCAACGGATTGATCAATTGATGGCTGAAATTAATATGGAAGATGGTCACTCTATTATCTTCTTTGGTACAAAGGCGCAAGAGCAAGTCACAGAAGTTTCTGACAAAATGCTTGAAGGTGTAAAAAATAAAGATTTAGGCCGTTCAGGAGAAGCATTGAATGAAATGGTTGCTACCATAAGGGGGTTTGATATTGATGAATTGGATCCTAATAAGAAACCAGGTTTCTTCGCTCGATTATTCGGTCGAGCCAAACCACTGGTCAAATTCTTGCAAAAATATGAAGATGTTAAAAAACAAATTGAAAAAATCACTCAAAAACTAGAAAACCATAAAACCACTTTACTTAAGGACGTTACATCGCTTGATCGTCTTTATGTAGCGAATTTGGAGTATTTTCATACTTTAGAGGATTACATTAAGGCAGGTGAGGAAAAACTGCGTGAGTTGCACGATGTGGTAATACCTGCAATGGAGCGTTCAAGTCAAGATTCAGAGGATATGCTTGAGGCTCAGAAATTACGTGATCTGCGTTCAGCAACTGCTGATTTAGAACGTCGTGTCCATGATTTACGTCTTACACGCCAGGTTACTTTACAAAGTTTACCAAGCATTCGGTTGGTGCAGGAGAATGATAAAGGTTTAATTAACAAAATTAACTCAACTATTGCTAATACTGTGCCCTTATGGCGTCAACAGTTGGCTCAAATTGTTACTATATGGCGTTCGGAACAGGCTGCAGACAGTATCAAAGATGCGACAGATTTAACTAATGAGTTATTGGCATCCAATGCAGAGAACTTGCAAATGGCTAATCGTAAAGTCAGAGAACAAATGGAGCGAGGAATTTTTGATATTGAAGTAGTCAAAGAGGCCAATGCTAAACTGATAGCTACCATTGATGATTCCCTGAGAATTGCTGAAGCTGGCAGGCAGAAGCGTGAACAAGCTGTCGAGCAATTGGCATCCGCTGAGGGTGAGTTGAAAGATGCTTTATTAAGGGCACAAGCTCAATATAAAGAGGTTGCAGATGAAACTTAAGTGCCTTTTGAATCGATAATTGGGTTCAGGGCACCCCTATTAATGAGGTGTCCTTCGGTATTTGTGTGTTAGTTATCCGAGAATGATTGGGTTGAGTTGCCATATTTTGAAATTTAAGAAAGCTGCAAAAATCACCCATAGAAGATAGGGTGTCATTAAAAGTGCAGCCCATTGGTTTGTCTGGCTGAATAGCTTCAAAGTATAAATCAGTGTTAGGCACAGTACGATGATATCTATTAATGAACCATGCCCAGTTTGCCAGAAAAAGAACAACCAGCTCCACAGTGCATTGAGTATGAGTTGAACCAGAAATAAAGTAAGGGCTTTCATATTGAACTTGAACCCCCCTTGTCTCCAAATCAGCCAAGAAGCCACAGACATCGTTAAATATAATACAAGCCAGACAGGAGTAAAGATGGATGCAGGCGGTGCCCAGTCAGGACGACTCAATTGTTGATAGATGTTAGGTGCTTCCATAGAACCTATAGAAGCTATCACTCCAGTAATAAAGCAAATGAGAGTCCAAACTAACAGTCCAATCCATTGTTCTTTTTTTGGAATGCTTTTCATTGATCTCTGGTATACTGTTTTAAAACAGCCATTTTAGTTAACAGCATGTCAAAATGGAGTATAAGCTTGAAAAATATTTGTACTCCATGTCTTGGGGGCAAGGCAAAATGCTTGTTAACTTCTGATAATTTTTGCACCGAGTTGATTGAGTTTTTCTTCAATCGCTTCATAACCTCTGTCAATGTAGTGGATGTCATGAACATCGGTATGACCACGTGCGGCTAAACCGGCGATAACCAAAGAGGCAGAAGCTCTTAGGTCAGTTGCAGTAACAGGCGCACCTGATAAGTGATCCACACCTTTAATGATTGCTCGATTACCCTCAACATTAATATGCGCGCCCATTCGGTTGAGCTCATCAACATGCATAAAACGATTTTCAAATAAATTTTCAGTGATGACACTGGTGCCATCAGCAATTGCGTTCAGGGCGCAGAATTGAGCTTGCATATCTGTAGGGAAAGCAGGATGTGGTGCCGTATAAATGTCGACAGGTATGGGTTTTTGATTCATCTGTAGACGGATGGTTGAGCCATCAATAGTGATTGCTGCGCCAGCGTCGGTCAATTTGCTTAATACAGCGTCCAGATCATCACTGCATGCCTCAGTAATAGTGATATCCCCTTGTGTTATCGCAGCAGCTACCAGAAAAGTGCCAATTTCTATACGGTCTGGCATGACGGTGTGTTGGGTGCCAATTAATGTTTCTTTGCCTTGTATATAAATTTTGGATGTGCCAGCCCCTCTAATTTCAGCCCCCATGGCTGACAGGTATTTAGCTAAGTCAACAACTTCAGGTTCGATCGCTGCGTTTTCTATTAATGTCTCACCTTCTGCCAGACAGGCAGCAATTAGTAGGTTTTCTGTGCCTGTGACAGTGACTTTGTCCATGATGATACGGCTGCCTTTTAATCTTTTTGCTCTAGCCAGGATATAGCCATCTTCGACGGTGATTTGAGCTCCCATGGTTTGTAAACCCTTGATGTGAAGGTCGATAGGGCGAGCTCCAATTTGACATCCTCCTGGTAATGAAACTTTGGCATAACCATGGCGAGCTACTAGGGGGCCCAAAGCCAAAATAGAGGCTCGCATGGTTTTAACTGTTTCATAAGGTGCTACAGGATCAATAATATTGTCAGGATTAACCATAATGTCGGCATGATCACCGATGGTAATATGAGCACCCATTTGTGCAAGCAATTCATTCATGGTAGTAACATCATGAAGATGTGGCACATGTGAAATATGCGATTCTCCTTGTCCAACAATCGTAGCTGCAAGAATCGGTAGAACAGCATTCTTTGCCCCAGATGCTTTGATGGTGCCTTGCAAACGGTTACCGCCATCGATGATGATTTTGTTATTCATGATGACAGACCTGCGAATTCTTCAGGAGTGAAAGCCTTAATGCTTAAAGCATGGATGTCAGATATCATATGGTCTCCTAGTGCAGCATATATCATCCGATGTCGTTTGATTTTGAGTTGTCCTTTGAATGCATTTGAAACCACCAGTGCTTCATAATGAGTGCGATCTTCGCCAGCTACAGAGACATAAGTGCATTCAATGTGGTGACTAATTAGGTTTTCTATGATTTTTGGGTCCATGAATGACTTTTGTGTATTTGAGGAAAGCGGATTATCTATTACAATAGACTGTTTATAAAGTATTTGTGATAGATTTTTTCACAACACACTCTTGATTATATGATGAATCCCGATTTATGGACTGCGACCTTATATTTGGTTGCTGGTTTGGTTTTGTTGATTATTGCTGCTGATCGCTTTGTGCAAGGCGCGGCTGCTACTGCTAAACATTTGGGTGTTTCGACCATGTTGGTTGGTTTGATTGTTGTTGGCTTTGGTACTTCTGCACCTGAAATGGTGGTTTCTGCTATTGCTTCCTTTAAAGGTAATTCAGGTATCGCATTAGGTAATGCTGTGGGCTCTAATATCACCAATATCTCACTGGTATTGGGAGTTGGTCTAGTCATGGTTCCGATGCATATTCAATCCCAAACAATTAAGCGTGAAATGCCTATTTTATTGGTTGTTTCTTTGCTCGTTCTGTTTCTATTGTTTGATCATCAGTTGACTCGTGTAGATGGCGTGATTTTACTTGTGAGTATGCTGATCGTTACTGTGCTCTTAGGTTATGTCAGCGTTAAAGATGGCAAAGATCGTTTTGCTCAAGAGTTGGAAGCTGAATATGATTTCAGTATTTCGTTGCAAAAGTCATTATTGCTTTTGGGTTTTGGTATCATCGCCTTACCTGTGGCTTCTCATGTAATGGTTCTGGGTGCTACTGATATTGCTATTCATTTTGGTGTGCCTGATCTGGTTATTGGTTTGACGATTGTAGCGTTAGGCACGTCTTTACCTGAGCTGGCTGCGACCATAGCGAGTATCATGAAGAATGAACATGATTTGGCTATTGGCAATGTAGTAGGGTCTAATATATTTAATTTACTGGGTGTGATTGGTATTTCTGGTGTCATTAGAGCATATGAGTTTTCTGATGATTTTTTACGTTATGACTACTTTTTTATGCTGCTATTAACAGTATTCTTGTTTTTAGCGTCGGTTTATTTTGTTTTGAAAGATAAGTTACTCTCTCGGATTATTGGAGTGGTATTATTACTACTTTATGTTAGTTATATGATCTGGCTATATGTCAAAAACTGATTATGAAACAGACAGCAAGTAACATTATTCAACAAGCCCGTAGCGTCTTTGATGTTGAACAAAATGGTTTGAGTGAACTGAGGGCAAGAATTGGTGATTCATTTGTTGCGGCGATACAAACTATAATGGCTTGTAAAGGACATGTTGTCGTTATCGGTATGGGTAAGTCAGGGCATATCGGTAGCAAAATTTCAGCCACATTGGCTTCAACAGGCACACCAGCATTTTCTGTACATCCAGGAGAAGCCAGCCATGGCGATTTGGGAATGATTACTACCAGTGATCTTGTTTTAGTTATATCAAATTCAGGTGAAACAGAAGAAGTTCTGGCTATTCTACCTGTGTTGAAGCGACAAGGTATTACTCTCATTTCAATGACAGGAAAGCCAGATTCAAGGCTGGCTCATAATTCTGATATACACTTGGATGTCTCTGTTTCGGAAGAGGCATGTCCTTTAGGTTTGGCGCCAACAGCCAGTACTACAGCAACATTGGCTATGGGAGATGCTTTAGCGGTGACTTTGTTAGCGCTTCGGGGGTTTACTAAAGAAGATTTTGCACGATCACATCCGGCCGGCTCTTTGGGTAAACGATTGCTTTTAGGAATCAGTGACGTCATGAGAGTGGGAGATGCCATTCCTCAAGTACATTATCAAGCGAGTTTTAACGAAGCACTGTTAGAGATGAACCAAAAAGGTTTGGGTATGACTGCATTGGTTGATGGAAGTCAACTTAAAGGGGTATTTACCGATGGTGATTTACGGAGGACCTTGAATAAAAGGGTAAACTTTACCGATATGTGTATCAAAGATGTGGCAACCTTAAATCCAGTGACTATTAGTGTCGATAAAATGGCAGTGGAAGCAGCACAGATTATGGAAGAAAAAGCAATTCATTCATTGTTGGTTACCAATCAGAGTGGACAGTTGGTGGGTGCTTTAAATATCCATGATTTGTTATCAGCAGGAGTAGTATGATGAGTTGGAGCGATGAAATTATACAGAAAGCAAAAGAGATTAAACTGGTTATTTTTGATGTCGATGGTGTTTTGACCGATGGTGGTCTTTATTTCACAGATGATGGCCGAGAAATGAAAAAGTTTAACGTTAAAGATGGGCTGGGAATATCGATGTTGATACAAAGTGGTATAGAAGTCGCGGTCATCACTGGTCGCAATTCCGTGATTGTGGCTGAACGAATGCGTTCTTTGGGTGTCAATCATGTGTATCAAGGTAGATTGAACAAAATAGAGACTTATAATAACTTGAAAGAAGCGTTACAAATTGATGATACTCAGGTGGCTTTTGTTGGAGATGATGTTATTGATTTACCGATCATGACCGAGTGTGCTCTGGGTATTGCTGTTGCTGATGCCCATGATGATGTGCTTGATAAAGCCAGTTGTGTTGTCGATAAAAACGGTGGAGCGGGAGCTGCGCGCGCTGTATGTGATTTGGTGATGTTTGCACAAAATTTGACCCATGATTTTACACTTGGTAAGCAATGATTGAGCAATCAGCCACAATAAAACATTTGGTGGTATTTGCTGCTTTAGCGCTTATTAGTTATGCTGTATACGAATATACTGTTGCTGAACCAGCCAGCATAAATTTTGAACCGTTTACCAAAGGTTACGCGCTATATGATGGTCAGATTCAGATGACTGATGATCAGGGCCAGATATACAGCATTATTAATTCACCAAAAGTTATTCATTATGCAAATAGCAAAATCACTGAAGTTAAAAAACCTGAGTTGTCGTTTTTTTACCCAGATGTTAAATGGTTAATGAATGCGGAAATTGCGACTGTCAATGCCGATCAGTCTATCATACACTTTCCAAAAGATGTTTTCATTGTTAATAATCAAAGTCCGTCATTATCAGTGAAAACCAGTGATTTAGAAGTGTTTCCACAACAACAAAAAGCCATGTCAAAATCACCTATATATATTGAACAATCGGATATTCTGATTTCAGGATTGGGCAGTGTTATTGATTTAAATAAACAACAAATTGAGATATTGGATGAAACCCATGCAGAATTTTAAATTAGGTTTTGTTTTTCTTATTATGAATGCACAAGTTTGGGCTATTAAAAGTGATCAACAACAAAAAATCACAGTCGATGGTGGCGGTTGTGTGATGCGTCCTCAGGATAATAATACTGAATGTCCTAATGGTATAGTGATAAAACAAGGCACGATGGTTATTCGTGGTGCTTATGGACTGATATATCATGAGAAAAAAGGAGTTCAGAAGATAAAAATGTCGGGATCTCCTGTTCATTTTGAGCAAACTATGGATTCAGGTGATTTGTTAGTCATTAAGGCTAAACAGATGGATTACATCAAAGCTGATGAGAAAATTTATTTAAAAGGAGATGTGAATATTGTTAGTGAAATTGGACTGACAAAAGGCGAGGAAATGGAAATTGACTTACTGACACAGGAAATTTCATCAGTTAGTGAAGACCCTGACCATCGATTCTATATGGAGATTGAGCCTAGTAATGACAATAATTGAAGTTAAGAATATTACTAAAACTTATAATAAGAGGAAAGTCGTTCAAGCTGTTTCTCTTTATTTGAAGGCTGGAGAGGTGGTGGGATTATTGGGACCCAATGGTGCGGGTAAAACAACCTGTTTTTATATGATTGTTGGCTTGATTCCGACAGACCAGGGACATATCTTTATTAATGACATTGAGGCCACATGCTATGGTATGCATGAGCGGGCTAAACTGGGTTTAGGTTATTTACCGCAAGAAGCTTCAGTTTTTAGAAAATTAACTGTTAAGCAGAATATCTTGGCTGTGCTGGAGCTGCGTAAGGATTTAAGTAAAGATGAACAGCATAATAAGTGCTTAGAGTTGATGGAAGAACTGAGTGTTGAACACGTTAAAAACCAATTGGGTATTAGTCTTTCAGGTGGAGAGAGAAGGCGAGTAGAGATCGCCAGAGCTTTGGCTATGGAACCAAAGTTTATCTTATTGGATGAGCCTTTTGCAGGAGTGGATCCAGTTTCGGTGATAGATATTCAAAAAATTGTTTTTCATTTGAAAAGTAAAAAAATTGGTGTGTTGATTACAGATCATAATGTACGGGAAACATTGGGTATTTGTGATCGAGCTTACATACTTAATGATGGGGAAGTGCTGACAGAAGGGAAGCCAGAGCAGATCATTTCCAACCCTGATGTCAAAAGGGTTTATTTAGGTCAAGATTTTTCCATGTAAAACAGATTCTCTTCGGATTTTTCTTGATTAAAAGATCTCATGTCGCTATATTTATGACAGGATAAATATGAAAATAAACAGTTACAATAGTCATATCTTTTTTCTTACTAACTTTTACTCTGGAGCGATGGATCATATCGCTCAGACGTTCAATTATCAAATAAATTCTTACGATGCAAGTCATGCAAATGGTCACCGTTTGCCACTTGATTTTTTTTCATGGGAGAGATCCCTATATCTGAGGTAATCAATATGCAATTAACCATAACTGGTCATCAATTAGAAGTCACAGACCCAATCCGAGATTACATCGAAAATAAATTTGAGCGTATCAAAAGACATTTTGATCAAGTATTAAATGTGCATGTCATCATACGAGTTGAAAAGTTACAACACATTTCCGAGGCGACAATGCACATTGGTGGTAAGGATTTCTTTGCAGATTCGACAGAAGACCATTTATATAAGTCGATTGATTTATTAGTTGATAAATTAGATAAGCAAATTAGGAGACATAAGGATAAAGCAACGGACCATCACAATGGTGAAGCTCACCGCTTGAATCAGGCTGCTTATTGAGTTTTTTACTTCGATTTATATAAAAGGCTGGGTCTCCAGCCTTTTTTGTTGACATTAATAGAGGTGCCCTACAGTGATATAATAGAAAAATCATTCTTTCCAGTCTTTATTGATAGTCAGGCAGTGAGACAAAACAGAGTATGATATATAATGAAATTTATTGATTTGTTTGAAAAAGATGATATTCAGCTGAACGCGCCATTTATTAGTAAAAAGCGTCTATTTGAATATTTGGCACAACTGATGTCTTCAGATGAAAGAGTGCAGATGGCTATTTATCAGTCATTTGTTGAGCGTGAAAAGCTTGGTAACACTTCATTGGGTAATGGTGTTGCGATTCCTCATGGAACGTGTTTAGAAAGTGATCGAGAAGTGATTATTCGATTAGTCAAATTAAGTACAGAAGCAGACTATGAATCTTTGGATGAAGTGCCCGTTCGAGTGGTGTTAGCCATTGCTTTTCCGGTTAAAATTAAACCATTTCACCAGCAAATCATGAAAGAAGCCGTTGCTTTATTCAAACAACATATATTGTATAAAGGAGTGATTCAGGCAGAGTCACAAAAAGAAATTATCCAACTCATTCTCGAAATGCATCAACAATGCAACAACTGGTCATCTTAACAGGTTTGTCTGGTGCCGGCAAAACCGTGGTTCTGAGAACACTCGAAGACATGGAGTTTTATTGTGTAGATAATTTACCCGTTAGTATGTTAGGGAACTTTGTTTCTCACATTAATGCTGATGCTGAATTTTATCCAAAAGTAGCGGTAGGTATCGATATCAGAAGTCAAAGTCAAGGGTTTGATGATTTTCAATCAGAGATTCAGCAACTGAAACAAAAGACTATCAATATTAAGGTTGTTTTTCTTAATGCCGATAAAAAAGTACTTATTCAGCGTTTTAGTGAAACTCGGAGACGACACCCATTATCAACAGCGCACCATCATTACAGTTTGACAGAAGCTGTTAAACTAGAAGCTAAATTGATGAATAGTATCAAACAACAAGCTGATTTAGTGATTGATACCAGTGGGCAATCAGCCTTGCAGTTAAAACAACATATTTGGCAATTAATGAGTATGCCGAGTGATCGAGTTTCAATTATTTTGAAATCTTTTGCTTTTAAAAGAGGAGTGCCTTTTGATGCTGATTTCGTTTTTGATGCGCGTTGTTTGAAGAATCCATATTGGACTCCTGAATTAAGGCATTTGAATGGGAAAGATAAGAAAATTCAAGATTTTTTTGCTGAAGATGATTGGGCGAATGACTTTATCAAAGATCTAACAGGGTTTTCAAATAAGTGGATTAAGCGATTCGAGGCCAACGATCGAAGCTATATTACTATTGCTGTAGGTTGTACAGGCGGACAACATCGGTCTGTTTATTTGATTGAAAGGTTGGCTGTTTTTCTAACAAACCAGGGCATAGATGCCCTGGTTCTACATCGTGAAATCAGTTATTAAGAATCATCCTACAGCCAATTGGCGCAAGACGTAATGTAAGATTCCTCCATGTCGACAATACTCAATTTCTTTTGGCGTATCAATTCGAACATCTACGTCAAATTGTATTTCTGTGCCATCAGTTTTTCTGGCGCTAACCTGAGCTCGTTTACTTTCTCCATTTTGAAAACCGCTGATTGATAAGATTTCTTCTCCGGTTAATCCCAGAGAGTCGCTGTTCTCACCAGCCTTAAATTGAAGTGGTATAACCCCCATACCTACTAAGTTGGAGCGGTGAATACGTTCGTAGCTTACCGCTATGACAGCTCTTACACCCAATAGCTTGGTCCCTTTGGCTGCCCAGTCTCTAGATGAGCCTGTGCCATATTCTTGACCTGCTAAAATCACCAAAGAGGTCTGTTCTGTTTGATAACGCATTGCCGCATCAAATATACTGAGCTGTTCACCAGAAGGTAAATGACGAGTCCAGCCACCTTCTGTTCCTGGCGCTAGTTGATTCTTTAAGCGAATATTGGCAAAAGTTCCTCTCATCATCACTTCATGGTTACCACGTCTTGAACCATATGAATTAAACTGTGCTTTTTCTATGCCATGTGCTTTCAAATAACGCCCTGCGGGTGAATCTTCAGCAATCGTTCCGGCTGGAGAAATGTGATCAGTCGTTACAGAGTCTCCAAGTTTAGCCAGAATTCTGGCATTTTGGATGTCATTGATTTGTCCGACATTCAGTGTCATGTTTTCAAAATAAGGTGGGTTTTTAATATAGGTAGAAGTAGGGTCCCACTCGAACAAATCTGAGGTTGATGTACTGATATTTTGCCAATTATTATCTCCTTCAAAAATACCTTGGTAACCAGTTGAAAAAGCATCAGGAGAAATAAATGATTGAATGGCTTCAGCAATTTCATGATTGCTTGGCCAAAGGTCTTTCAGAAAAACAGGATGGCCTTGTTTATCATTTCCTAGAGGGTCATTGTACAAATCAAAGTCCATGGTGCCGGCAATGGCATAAGCCACGATTAAGGGTGGTGAAGCCAAAAAATTCATACGAACATCAGCATGAATCCGTCCTTCAAAGTTTCTGTTTCCTGATAACACAGATGTGGCGATTAGATTCTGGCTTCTGATTGCTTGAGACAGTGCAGGATCTAATGGCCCTGAATTACCAATACAAGTAGTACATCCGAATCCGACTACATTAAAACCCAGTGTTTCCAAATCATCTAACACATTTGCTTCTTTAAGATAGTGAGATACCACTCGTGATCCAGGAGCCAAAGATGTTTTAACCCAAGGTTTGACTTTCAAACCTTTGGCTACTGCGTTTCGAGCCAACAGTCCTGCACCTAGCATCACAGCGGGATTGGAAGTGTTAGTACAGGATGTGATAGCGGCTACTGCGATGTCACCATCTGAAAAATCGTAGCTGGTTTTTTCACCGGTGATAGAGACAGTTTTTTTTGTCCTACCAGATTCAAACTCCTTAAAGCATTGATTATAAACATCTTTTGCTTCAGTTAGTGCAATACGATCTTGTGGTCGCTTGGGACCAGAAATACTGGGAACTACGGTACTCATATCCAGACTTAAAACAACACTGTATTCTGCATCAATGCAGGCATCAGTGTGAAACAGTTGTTGGGCTTTTGCATATTGTTCGACCAGATCAATTTGTTCTTCTGTACGACCAGTCAGTCTAAGATATCTGAGTACTTCATCATCAATTGGAAATAAACCGCAAGTGGCACCGTACTCTGGGGCCATATTGGCGATGGTGGCACGGTCAGCAACTGGCAAATGCTTGAGGCCAGTGCCAAAAAATTCGACAAATTTACCCACTACACCTTCTGCCCGTAACATCTCAACCACTGTTAACACCAGATCTGTTGCAGTAGCACCTTCAGGCAATTGACCAGTTAATTTGAAGCCTACAACTTGTGGTATGAGCATTGAAATCGGTTGGCCTAGCATTGCAGCTTCTGCTTCTATACCACCGACACCCCAGCCTAAGACACCAATGCCATTAATCATGGTAGTGTGAGAGTCTGTACCTACTACAGTATCAGGATAAGCTAAATATTGATCTTCTTGCTGTACACCAAAGATCACTCGGGCTAAGTACTCAAGATTGACTTGATGTACAATCCCTTTTCCTGGTGGTACCACTTTGAATTGAGAAAACGCAGACTGGCCCCACTTAAGAAAACCATACCGTTCGGCATTGCGTTTGAATTCTATTTTGGTGTTTACCTCAGCGGCATTATTGGTACCGTATTGATCAACTTGGATTGAGTGGTCAATCACCAATTCAGCAGGTGATAAAGGATTGATTTTTTGGACATCGCCACCAAGTGTTTTCATGGCATCACGCATCGCTGCTAAATCAACTACTGCCGGCACTCCTGTGAAATCTTGTAGTACCACTCGAGATGGAGTGAAAGCAATTTCAGTAACGGGTTCAGTGTATGGGTTCCACTGACAAAGGGAAACGATGTCCTCTTTAGTAACGTCGACGCCATTTTCATTGCGAAGTAAGTTTTCCAAAAGGATTTTTAAACTATAGGGCAAGCGACTGATGTTATATTGCTGACCAATAGCTGGTAGACTATGGTAAAGGTGGGATTGACCGTGACAAGTCAATTGTGATACGGTTTTAAAGCTGTTACTCATGATCTCAGGTTTGGTTAGTTAGGCTGATCAGTTTAACATTGAGTCAGTTATCAATGAAAGGGCTGAATCAGGTAAAGTCCAACCCTTATGCTTTTCTATAATCAGTGAATCAACGCTCCAATAATCACAACGACCAAACCCAACTAACTGACTTGTTTGAGTGACAAAGTAACTGTATTAGCTTCTTTAAGGTAGCGATCCAATTGATCAAAATTCATGTAACGATAGGTGTCCCCTTTATCGACTTGCAAATCGGAAGCATAGGACATATATTCTTCTACGGTTGGTAGTTTACCCATCAAAGAAGCCACTGCAGCCAATTCAGCGGAAGCCAGATAGACATTAGCCCCTTGACCTAAACGGTTTGGGAAATTGCGTGTAGATGTAGAAACCACCGTACAACCCGGAGCCACGCGGGCTTGATTACCCATACATAAGGAACAACCTGGCATTTCTGTTCGTGCGCCGCTTTTGCCAAAAATGCTGTAGTAGCCTTCTTCAGTTAACAAAGCTTCGTCCATTTTGGTTGGTGGTGCAATCCACAACCTAGTGGGTAATGTGTCAGTGAATTTGTTTAGTAATTTGCCTGCAGCTCGAAAGTGGCCTATATTGGTCATACAAGATCCAATAAATACTTCGTCAATGACATCACCCTGTACTTCTGAAAGTAAGCGCGCATCATCAGGATCATTGGGAGCACATAAAATGGGTTCCTTAATGTCATTCAAATCAATGTCAATGACAGCTGCATATTCTGCATCTGCATCTGCTTCCATCAACTGAGGGTTTTTCAACCATGCTTCCATAGCAATGATACGTCGTTCCAATGTTCTGCGATCACCATAACCTTCTGCAATCATCCATTTCAACAGCACAATGTTAGAATTCAAATATTCAATAATGGGCTCTTTATTTAGTTTGATGGTACAAGCAGCAGCTGAACGTTCGGCAGAGGCATCTGACAGTTCAAAAGCTTGTTCAACTTTTAAATCACCTAAGCCCTCGATTTCCAAAATTCGGCCTGAGAAAATGTTTTTCTTGCCTTGCTTCTCAACAGTTAACAAACCCTGCTGAATAGCGTAATAGGGGATTGCATGAACCAAATCACGCAGGGTAATACCTGGTTGCATCTCACCCTTGAATCGAACCAAGACTGATTCCGGCATGTCCAAAGGCATGACGCCAGTGGCGGCACCAAAGGCCACCAAACCAGAGCCTGCTGGGAATGATATGCCCAATGGAAAGCGAGTGTGAGAATCGCCACCAGTACCAACAGTGTCAGGTAACAACATTCGATTCAGCCAGGAGTGAATAATACCATCACCAGGACGCAATGATACGCCAGCACGATTCATAATGAAATCAGGTAGGGTGTGATGGGTGGTGACGTCAACTGGTTTTGGATAGGCTGCAGTGTGACAGAAAGATTGCATCACCAAGTCAGCAGAGAATCCTAAACAGGCCAAGTCTTTCAATTCATCACGGGTCATTGGTCCTGTAGTATCTTGTGAACCCACTGTAGTCATTTTAGGTTCACAGTACTGCCCAGGACCGATACCTTCCACGCCACAAGCTTTGCCTACCATTTTTTGAGCCAAGGTAAAGCCGCTGTCACTGCTGGCTACGTCTTGTGGTTTGCGGAACACCCCGCTTTCTGGCAAGCTCAGAGACTGCCTGGCACGCTGGGTTAAACCACGGCCAATGATCAATGGAATGCGGCCTCCAGCACGTACTTCATCCAACAGCACATCGGTTTTTAACTCAAATTCAGCAAGTACTTCATCGCTGTTATGAGCAGTGATTTTTCCTTCATACGGATAAATATCAATCACATCCCCCATGTTCAGTAGGCTGACATCCACCTCAATAGGCAAAGCCCCTGAGTCTTCAGCGGTGTTGAAAAAGATGGGGGCAATTTTACCTCCAAGAACGAAACCACCTGCACGTTTGTTTGGGATGTATGGAATATCGTCTCCCATATGCCAGAGTACCGAATTGATAGCTGATTTACGGGAAGATCCAGTGCCAACCACATCACCAACATAAGCCAGCGGATAACCTTTTGCTTTTAGTTCATCAATTAGTTTCATGGGGCCAACTACACCAGGTTCATCAGGAACAATGCCTTCACGGGCATTTTTTAACATTGCTTTGGCATGTAAAGGAATGTCTGGACGAGACCATGCATCTTGGGCAGGTGACAAATCATCGGTGTTGGTTTCACCAGAAACCTTAAACACGGTTAAGGTGATTTTTTCCGATAATGTATCCTTGCTGGTGAACCATTCGGCTTCTGCCCATGATTCGAGGACTTTTTGGGCATGTTTGTTGCCAGCTTTTGCTTTTTCTTCAACATCATAAAAACTGTCAAACATCAGTAAAGTATGGGATAAGGCTTCAACCGCAGTTGGTGCCAAAGTATCCTTGTCCAGGGCGTTAATCAATGGTTCGACATTATAGCCACCTTGCATAGTACCTAATATTTTCACTGCATCAGTTGGAGATATTAGGGGTGAAGTTTCATTACCGGTCACGATAGCGGACAGGAAAGAGGCTTTTATATAGGCTGCATCATCGACGCCAGCAGGAATGCGGGTGGTGAATAATGACATCAGTGTTTCTACTGACTCATCAGCTGGAGATTTCAATAACTCAATCAATTGAGCCGTTTGTTTGGCATCCAAAGCCAATGGTACAACGCCTTCACTGGCACGTTTGTTGACATGCTCATGATAGTTCTGTAAGAATTCTGACATGTTAATTTGCCTCATTAATTTGACTTGTTGATCATAAGGCCACTCAGGAAAAAACATTGTGCTCAAGCTTAATTTAGGTCTCGAGCTTGTTGACTGGCCGTCTAAAAAGCGGCGACATTTTACCATAAATAGCTTTTTCTGTGCTTGAATTGATATAAACTAGAAGAGAGCATCTTGAAGTGATCGGTGAGTCGGGAATGATATTTAAGACGTATTTTAATGAAGCTTATCAGACAATAATACTAATACAAAAACCTTGCTCAATTAACTAAAATTGAGCAAAGATCCCTAATTAAATTTGTACTGTTTAGTATAATTTATATGGGATTCAATTATTCAAAATTATCTTTGAAAATCAAATCACTAACTTCATCCGCACCGATATCAAATTTGGTCTCATCGTCACTAATATATGGATTGTCCCAGCCTCTGGTTTCATTATCTACATCTAAATAGATGGGTTCCGTAACAGAATCATCACAATAATCCGCAGCAGGTGATTGTAATGATAAGTGATAGTCACCATTCTCTGGGTTTCTGAACATAGGATCAGTGACTGTGACTCTAGAGGGTAGTAGTGGAATCAGGCTGTTATCTTCATGGACAATGAGACAATCAAATAATTCACTTTCAACATCTCCACTCTGTTCATATACATCACCAGATGTTTCATCATAAATGATAGATGAAGTAATGTTAACACTGCCTGCTGCATTATAAATGGTTCTGTTGAGAGCGTTATTATCAGCTGCGGTAACAAAAGCCAGTTCTAGCATTGTTGACTCAACGTTTAGACCAAATACATAAAATACGCCTTGGTATAGTAATCCTTCATCAATGCCTTGATAGCCATTATTGATAGCTATACTGCTTTCAATACGTAACAGCGCATTTTCATATTCTACTGCACTGACTGTGCCAAGGTTGGCTCGGTTCTTACTCATGAAGCTACTAGCAATATGAGCAGTTGCATTTGGGCCGACGCGTATGACACCACCACGATTTCTGGCTTTATTGTTGATTATTTGGTTGCAATATTGGTTATCCCAACAAGAGCCGACAAAATTAGTGCCACTGATGGCAGCTGCTGAACCAGTGATAAATTCTGCACCCTCTTCCACGGCAAAGGCCCCACCTAAATAAGCATGATTATTTTCGACTTTAACATTATATGCTTCCACTATTGATCCAGGACCGGTTATATGAATGGCTCCGCCATTACCTATGTTATTTTGTTCATCATCTGCTCGATTGTCATGAATATGGATGGGGAAGTTGTTATTACCACGACAATTATTTTGATCACAAACTTCATATCCGTAGAGGTATACTTTACCCCCTAGACCATCAGGTTCTTGATTTAAATCAGGGGTTGCAACGGCAATAGCGCCGCCATCATTGCTGGCTTTATTATGACTGATTGGTCCACGACCATAGTAATTGATTGTACAGCCATCGTATGCTCTTACTCCACCACCTATGCTAGCACTGTTACTATAGATACCTGTATTGGAGATATTCCCTGTATCATCTATATGCATCACATTATTATGACCAGCACAGTAGATTCCACCACCTCTGTTAATTGCTAAATTTTCGTGAATAATTAAATCTTTGGCTTCTATAATAGTGGTTTGAGTAATGCCGTCTTCGTTTTCATCTTTGATATATATGCCTCCACCGAGGGTTCTGGTGTTGTCATATAACTCAATATTATTTAGAAATAAATTCAGTTCAGCATCGATTGTTACTATGCCGCCATTTCCTTTGGTCAGGAATAAATTTTCTAAAGTAACCTTTTTAGTCGGTAAATTGGCAGTGATATTTATTAAGGGGCCATCAAGATCTGGGTCATCTTCTATGGTGATCCTTTGGCCATTGTTATTATCGGCAATGGCATCCTCACAGGTTTCATAACCTCCTTTAAGTGTAACGTTTTTATCAGCGATGTTGATGTTTTCATGATAAGTTTGCTCTGCTGAAGTAATTCGAATTTCTATACCATCTTCTCCATTGGTAATGGCATCATTGATGGTTTGATAATCACATAACATCATATCAGAACCTACAGTAATGTATGGTTCTCCTGCCTGGACTGTGTGATGGGTAGCAAGTGCTAATAACATTAATAAATTTAAATAATTGATTTTCATGGATTTTTTTAATATTTTTTGTAACAAGCAATGTAACCATCGTTATTTCAATCAATTAAAGGTCACTTTTTGGTGTTTTTTTATAGTTTTGTTGTAATCATCTGTTTAAAAGCAGATGATCCATTTACCTCAGTATTCCGTATATTTCTTATAAGCAGAGAAAAATTGATAAACAGAGGTTACAATGAAACTACTTCCATTGATGCTATTAATACCTGGAGCATCTCAATTACAAGCTGAAATCCTTCAGCCACAAGGTACCTTCACCACAGTGGGTGGGAATGGTTGTCAATACACTAAACTACAAGAAGCCATCAATGCAGCCATGCAAGGAGGTTCTTCTGTGATTCGTGTGGTTGATCAAACCTACAATGAAAACCTGATACTCGATGATGTCGATGTTGATATCATTGGGGGCTATGCAGATTGTCAAGCTGCCAGTAATGGTAATCAAGGTGATGGTACTTTTACTGTCAATGCGGCAGACTTAAATGAATCAGTTGTCACCATCACAGGTGATCAACCCTCAACCATTCATCTGGAAAATATGAATGTAACGGGAGGCAATGGAGGTATATCGAATACATCTGTGACAGTTCAATTAACCACTAAAACTGTCAAGGTATCTAAAAACAGTAACACGGGAATTTATTTTAAGTATGGAAATCAAACAGCTGTTCTTATAGATACCATCATTACAGGTAATGATGGTCCTGGTTTATTGTGTATTGGTTCATCGAATAAGGTCACTATTAAGGGTAATAGTGAACTGAAAGAAAATCATTCACAATTTGGTGGGGGCCTAGCTGCCGCTTTTGGCTGTAGTATTGATGCTCATGCACCAACAGTGATCTCTCATAATCAGGCTGCTGCATTTGGTGGTGGTGTTTTATCTTATGATGGAAGTACAATTGATTTATATGGTGTAACGATTGAAAGCAATGCTGCTGAACAAGGTGCTGCTGTCGCTGCTTATTATGGCGAAGTGAATATGCATGGTGTAACCATTCAAGGTAATGGTGCTTTTATTGCCAGTGCTTTTTACGCTATCGGAAATAATGCTAGCATTTCTATAACGCAATCAACAATCTCAGGCAACATCACTGAAGTGGGCACCACAGCTGGTGCAGCGATGTTTGGTGCCACAGTTAATATCGAGAATAGCATGGTGGTTGATAATGATGTGAACGGCAGTACCTTGCTTGCTGGTTATCAAGGTGTTTTGAATCTCAAGTATGTGACTGTGGCTGGCAATGATGAATTGGACGGCAGTGTTAAATTGGTTGAAAATGGTGCAGTGAACATTGAATCCAGCATCATTCACAATGCAGTTGAAGTGGTCGCTTCTGATGATGGCACTGGTTCACTGGACATGACTTGTGCGATCATCAATGAGGAAGGTACTTATGATGGTATTGAAACCGTTTCGGTGGTTTCCAATTTAGATACTCTGTTTGTCGACCCACTCGCAGGAGATTATCATCTGACATTCAATTCACCGGCCATCGATTACTGTGCGACAGCTGCGAATATTGACCCTAATTATCCAACAGACATTGATGGCCAGGTTCGTGGTGTCGATCAACCTGATGTTAATAATGGCGGTATATATGACTTGGGTGCAGATGCCTTTTATACTGATCTGATTTTCAAAGATGGTGTTGATGGAAATTAAGGTGTCATTAATCTTATCTCTGAGAATAGTGCTCAAATAATAAGTTCTTGAACTTTGTTCCGACTCGATTTGTATTGCCCAATCAGGTCGGGTAATGACGATAGCAGACGGTTTCGTAAGATGAAGAAACTCATAATGCACCATGGGTTTCTTTTTCTTAATCCAGACTGATGCACAGGTTCCATATAGAATATAATGTGGCTTTTCAATTTCTATTGATCATGACATATAAATTTTTTTTGCTGTTATTTGTTTTAATGTTAGTGACCGCTTGTATCAGAACAAAAGAAAAAAGTTATCAGCTTCAATTTAATTATCCAAAAACAGTTAAAGTTGACACTGTGGACAGATATTTTGGTACTAATATAGCAGATCCTTATCGTTGGTTGGAAGATGACCTATCGGCAAAAACGAAAGCATGGATTAAACAACAAAATAAGCTAACTTATGATTATCTTCAACAAATCCCTTATAGGGAGCAAATTAAAAACCGCCTGACATCTTTGTGGGATTACGAAAAAAGCTCAGCTCCTTTCACAGAAGGGCAGTACACCTATTTTTATAAGAATGATGGGCTTCAAGATCAGTATGTTCTTTATAGAAAAAGAAATGGTAAACAAGAAGTATTTTTAGATCCTAACACATTCAGTGAGGATGGTACGGTTTCTTTAGCACAGATCAGTTTTTCAAGAGATGGTTCTATGGCAGTCTATTCAATATCAGAAAGCGGTAGTGATTGGAGAAAAGCTATAGTCATCGATGTTGAGACCAAAGAACAAATCGGAGAGACTTTAACTAATCTTAAATTCAGTGCTTTATCTTGGTATGGCAATGAGGGTTTTTATTATTCTCGTTATGATCAAACTAAAGATGATGAAAGTGAGCTTTCGGCAACAAACAATAATCATAAACTTTATTATCATCAATTAGGTACCCAGCAGTTGCATGATAACGTGGTTTTTGGTGCAAAAGAAGGACAACAAGATCGGTATGTCAGCGGTATGGTAACTGAAGATGACCGATATTTAGTGATTATGCCAGGATCGTCTAGTGATGGTAATAAATTGTATGTGGTCGACTTACATTCTAAAAATAAAGAGCTCATCACGGTTTTAGATCATGCTTATTCTAATACCTATGTTATTGATAATGTTGGCTCTAAATTTTATCTAGTGACTGATCTAAATGCACCTAATAAGAAAATAGTCACTGTAGATATTAATCAACCAGATCCAGAAAACTGGGTCGAATTCATTGCCGAAACTGAACATGTTTTATTACCATCAACTGGCGCAGGCTATTTTTATATAGAGTACATGGAAGATGCTGTTTCAATGGTTAAGCAATATGACTATCAGGGGCAGTTGATAAGAAATATTAATTTACCTGGTATGGGTAATGTGACCGGTTTGTCGGCTAAAAAAGAGGATGAGGTCGTTTATTACTCTTTTACCAATTACATTATGCCTAAAACAATATACAGCTATGATCCTAAAACTGGTGTATCTGATTTATACATGAAATCAAAGGCGCAATTTGATAGCTCTTCTTATGTTTCTAAGCAAGTATTTTACCATTCTAAAGACGGTACAAAGATACCCATGATTATTACTCACAAAAAGGGGATAAAACTTGATAGTAAAAATCCGACCATATTGTACGGATATGGTGGATTCAATGTCAGTTTAACGCCAAGTTTTGGTGTCACTACTGCTACCTGGTTGGAAATGGGGGGTATATATGCTGTTGCCAATCTGAGAGGAGGTGGTGAATATGGTAAAAAATGGCACGAAGCTGGCATCAAGATGAATAAGCAAAATGTTTTTGATGACTTCATTGCTGCGGCGGAATACTTAATTGATCATCAATATACATCCAGTCAATATTTAGCAGTTAAAGGGGGATCAAATGGTGGATTATTAGTAGGAGCTGTTATGACACAAAGACCCAACTTATTTCAAGTGGCGCTCCCTTCTGTTGGTGTATTAGATATGCTTCGTTACCATAAGTTCACCATTGGTGCTGTTTGGTCGTCTGATTATGGCACAGTAGATGACAGTGAAGAAATGTTTAACTATTTGCTGTCTTATTCACCATTACATCATATTGAGATAGGGGTGGATTATCCTGCTACTTTAATTTTAACAGGTGATCATGATGACAGGGTTGTGCCAGCTCATTCCTATAAGTTTGCCGCTGAGTTACAGGCCAAGGGATCAAAGCAACATCCACTGCTCATAAGAATAAATACAGATGCAGGTCATGGTGCAGGTACCCCAGTTTCTAAAGTCATAGATGAGTATGCAGATGTCTTTGCTTTTACTCTACATAATATGGGGATTAAAAAACTATAACGGCCAAGTTCGACTAAGTAGTCAGTCCTGAAAAACAAATAAGAGATTGATATTAAATACAATGTTGTTGTTATACCTGTTATATTTCGACCGGCGATGTTAAAATTATTGTTACTTTCTGGTCGAAATCATCAACAAAAT
>JAUIGR010000021.1 GCA_030430025.1 Gammaproteobacteria bacterium | reverse complement strand
ATTTTGTTGATGATTTCGACCAGAAAGTAACAATAATTTTAACATCGCCGGTCGAAATATAACAGGTATAACAACAACATTGTATTTAATATCAATCTCTTATTTGTTTTTCAGGACTGACTAATTACAGTATTGGAGGTGGTGCGCTCACTGCAGAGAACGAATCCGTTGTCATTGCAATTGGTAGTTCTGGAGGCGGTGAAAATGAGCAAATGTGTTGGTCTCCCGGTGCTTGTTTGCAATTTAATAATAATTATGCATATCGAGGAAGTGTTTTTAGGTCCTTGAATGGCTCAATAATTGATCTCAGTGGTTCTGTAATGACAAAAAATAATGCTCATAAAGCCATTATTGGATCGCTAGAAGATGGGGAAGCGAAAATTAGCAATTCAATAATTCACAACAATGGTCAAGATGGAACTAGTCGTAGTTTATTTGATACTTTCCAAGCAGGAAAATTGGCTTTAGAATACGTAACAATTGCCAATAACCTATTAATAAATGATTCATCGTCATTGATTAAAAATTCTACAAATGGTCAGATTCAAGCTCATTCTTCCGTCATGTTGAATGAAGTGGGGCCTGTTTATCAAGGTAACATAGCAAATGCTCATTTTGAATGTGTGATGGTGCGTGATGATGCCAATATTGTTGCAGATGGTACGGTGGTTGTAGTCAATGATGAATTGGATCAGATATTTGTTGATACAACTCAAGGTGATTATCATTTGGCTGTGGGTTCATCTGCCATTGACTATTGTTATGATATTGAAGGCAGTACTGTTGATAAAGATTTAGATGGTAAAAGTCGAGGTGTGGACCATTCAGGTGTGACCAACTTTTATGGTCCATATGACATTGGTGCTTACGAGTTTGATAGTGAAAATGATGATCTTATCTTTAAAGATGGTTTTTAAGTAGTCAATCCTGAAAAAGTCCATTCTGGCTTTTTTCAGATTCGGTCAAACAACAATTAACCACAAAAGTATGATTTTGCTGGTGTTTTTTGACCTCACTTGAGCCTGATGGCTCAATGCGGCACATTCGTGTGTCATGCCATCGACCAGAAAAAAGTTTCTGGAAAACTTTTTCACGTTAGCCTGAGAGCTGCATAGAAACGGCGAATAAAAATGTGTAAAATGGAAATAATTTCTTATATTTAACAATAGCTTATGCATTTTTTAGGTTTGAGTATTTATAGATATATTAACTAATGCGATTCATTTAATATGCCTCCCGGGATTAAGTTTTACTGTTTTATGATTTTACCAGATGATGTGGCGATTAAGGTGGTGTTGGCGCCACGACGTGCAAACAGTCCATTAGTAACGATGCCAGGTATTTGGTTGATTTTTTGTTCTAAGGCTATAGGGTCAATGATTTTTAAATTATGGACATCAATAATCATGTTACCATTGTCAGTTATAAAATTTTCCCGGTAAATCGGTTGTCCACCCAACGCCACCATTTTCCGAGCAACCATACTGCGAGCCATAGGAATGACTTCAATGGGTAGTGGAAATGTGCCTAATAGAGGTACTATTTTACTTTCATCAACAATACAAATGAACTTTGATGCTGCTTCAGCAATGATTTTTTCTTGGGTTAGTGCGCCACCACCACCTTTAATTAGTCGATTGTGAGCATCGCATTCATCAGCACCATCAATATACAGTGGTAATTCATTGACATGGTTTAGTTCCAGCACATCAAAGCCAAGTGTTAATAATTTTTCAGTAGAGGTTTTTGAACTTGAAACACAACCACGGATTTTATTTCTTACTGTGGGTAGTAGTTCAATGAATGCATTAACTGTAGAACCAGTGCCAATTCCTATAATCAGGTCGTCTTTTTGATTAATGTATTCAAGCGCAGCCTCTGCCACTTTATTTTTGAGTTGATCTTGATTCATGGTGTGATGATTTTTGATTCAGTGATAATGGCATGCAGTTTAACATCCCAGTTATCTCTCGGCAATGAGTTAACCTGTTGACACCCATGTGCTACACCAACCAAACGGGTACTGGTATTATTCGCAAAGTAGCGATCGTAAAAGCCACCACCCATGCCTAATCGGGTGCCATAGATATCAAAGCCTAATAGTGGCAGAAAACAAATATCTAACTGTACTGGTGATAAATTTGATTGAAATTTTGGTTGAGATATACCCAACTTATATTGTTCGATCGGTAGATTGGGCAACCACTTTTGGAACTGCATTTGGTTATCCATGACTGAAGGAATATGTCCGCTTGGATGCTTTTGTAACAGAGGAGTTAGATTGACTTCATTACCAAACGGAAGATATATAGCATATCGCAAAGTAGTGCAAAGAAATTGGGTACTGATCGTGTTATTTATTTTACAACTGTTTTCCAGTACTTGAGGTGTTGTTAGTGATTTTCTTCGTGAAGAAAGTATTTTTCTGAGGGTTGATTTAGAAGCCATAATAGATAAAAGATGTTAACCGCTTGTGCCGTAGTGTGCTGGCGTCCTTGGTACCAGAGGTACAAGGCGGAAACCCTTCAATATCTAAGGCGTCTCACTGCAATGGTGAGCATGCACACCGACATATGAAAGAGGTTTCCTGTAGTGATTCATTAGGGCCAAGGCATATGCAAACGCACCTCGAACACTGCAGTTAACATCATTCTGGTCATTATATGCTTTGGTTTAAAGAGTGTTCAAGTTTGTCGTTTAGTTTTTTGACAGTAGTTAAAACTTCACTATCAAATTGTTGGTTTAATTCCTGAGCTTTGATCAGTTCATGGGCAATATTCATGGCAGCCATTAATGTGACTTTATCAGAGCTGAGGGTGCTATTTCGCTGTTTGATTTCCTGCATGGTTTGATTCAGGTAATCTGCGGCACTCAGTAGTGAAGCGCGTTCATGCTCCTCACAAGAAAATTGATACTCTTTATTGAGTATGCGGACGCTGACTTTATGTTGGCTCATGCGCTTTGCTCTAAAGTTTTTAGTCTTGAAATCATCGATTCCAAGCGGTTTTTCGCTTGGTCATTTTTTTGCATCAACTGTAATTTTTCAGAATTTAACGTTAACAGCTTATCTTTAAGCAATTCGTTTTCTGCTTGGCATTTTTGGAATGCTTCCAGCAGCTGATTTACAGAAGTTTCTAATCGTTGGATGTCTTTCATGATTCTTATTTGCTGTACGGGCATAAATACTATAGGGTTTTATTAAAACAAGGTCAATCAATAGATGAAGTATAAAGTTCAAGTTTATGAAAAATATCGAGAAAGTCACAGAAAATGCCATTGATGCGATGATAAATGAAGTCATGTCGGTCATTATTGGTTGTTCTTATTTTTCAGATTCGAATGAGATGTTCTATAATGCGTTTTTAAACTTTGATTGGTTTATTGATGATTCCCTATCAAGCATTTTCAGAACATTTACAGGCATTGAATGTATTGGCATCACCCAGTGAGCTACAAGCCCATGTTACGGCCATGTTAGTTGTTAACCATGAAATAGCCTATGAAACATGGGTTGACTGGATACGAAGTGAATATTGTGTCGATGAAGGTATTGGGTCTGGTTTGGATACTGTGTTAATGGCTGTTTTTGATATGACTAAAGAGCAATTGGAGCAAGAGGATTATTCGTTTCAATTGTTACTGCCTGAAAAAGAACCGAATATGACAACTAAACTTTCTGTATTAGTTGATTGGGTCAGTACTTTTTTGGCTTCTATGGGCTTGGCTGGCTTTACAGGAAAAGAAAAATTAACTAAGGATGCAATGGAGTTTATCGAAGACTTAGATAAGATTGTTCGAGTGGAGCAAACAGCAGAAGATACAGAAGGTGAAGAGCTGGATTTTATAGAAATTGTCGAGTATGTCAGAACGGGTGTTATGATTCTTCATGATGAGCTAAATCAGTTTCATCCAGAAAGTAATATTGTTAATTAGTCGAGCCTAAAAAATGCACAACTTATAGTTAAACATAAAGATTTACTTAAATTTCGCATATTTTTTCGACCAGAAAACAGGTATTACAATGTATTTTTATTCGCCGCTTCCATGTGGCTCTCAGGCTGGCGTGAAAAAGTTTTCCAGAAACTTTTTTCTGGTTGATGGTGTGGCACATGAAAGTGCCACCTTGAGCCGTCAGATTCAAGTGAGGTCAAAAAAACTGCAGTAAAATCGCACTTTTGCGGTTAAGTGTTGTTTGACCGAATCTGGAAACGGCCAGAATGGACTTTTTCAGGGTTGACTAATTAATACTTTTGACACAGGTTGCTGAAAAAGATTTGTGTAAAAATGCGTGGTTTTACTCTGGATTTTTGTATGAACAAATTTAAAGCTGGGTTACTGGTTATAGGAACCATGATATTGTTGGCATGTGGACCACGTCAAACACATATCAAACCGCATCAAAAAAAGGTCGCTCAGGTAGTTGAAAGCAAAGTTTTCACTCAAAACTACGATATGAGAACTTTGAATAATGGTTTGAAAGTTATTGTTGTTAAAACTGATTTTCCTGATGTGGTTTCTTTACAGATTCCTGTGCAAACAGGATCACGTAATGAGGTAGAGCCCGGAAAGTCAGGTTTTGCTCACTTTTTTGAACACATGATGTTCAGAGGTACCGATAACTATTCCCAAGAAGAATATGGTGAAATGCTGAAAAAGATGGGTGCTGATCAAAATGCCTATACCACAGATGACTACACCAACTACCATGTCACTTTTGTTAAGGAAGACTTGGAAGAAATGCTCATGTTGGAATCAGATCGGTTCAAAAATTTGAAATTTTCTGAAGCACAGTTTCGAACAGAGGCTTTGGCAGTCAAGGGAGAGTATTTGAAAAACTCTGCCAGCCCATTTAATCAATTGTTTGAGACAGTCAGAAAAACTGCATATAAGAACCACACATACCGACATACTACGATGGGTTTCTTGAAGGATATTGAAGATATGCCTAATCAAATGGATTATGCGCTTACATTTTTTGATAGATGGTACAGACCTGAGAAAACAGCAGTGATTGTCGTTGGTGATGTTGATGTAAATGAAACACATGCTTTAGTAAAACAGTATTTTGGTGATTGGGAAAAAGGTGATTATCAAGTTGATATACCAGAAGAGCCACCTGCACAGGGACATACATATGAGCACATCGAATGGTCATCTAAAACGTTGCCATTATTTGGTTTAGTTTTTCGTGGTGCCTCAGGTGACCCAACAGTTAAAGACAAAGCCGCTATTGACATGATGGGTGAACTATACTTTGGAGGTAATTCAGACCTTTATCAAGATATTGTAGTGAAACGTCAACTGGCAGATTCTTTGTTCTTTTATTCGCCTGATAATAAAGATCCCGGATTGATCTATTTGTTGGTGCGATTAACCGATCCAAGCCATTACAGTAGTGTAAAAGATGCTTTGGTCAACACTATTGTTAAGGCAAGGACTGAAACAGTAGATGATAAAGCGCTGAATGATATTAGATCTGCTGCTCGCTATGGATTTACCAACAGTTTAGATAACTCAGAAGCCATCGGCGATATGTTGGCTTCAGTTGTTCAATTTAATCGTGATCCAGAGTTTGTTAATTTGCAATATCAGCGTTTAGATGAAATCACGACAGCTGATGTGAAGTGGGCTGCTAACCAATACTTAGTTGATGATGGCCGTATTATGGTGACATTGGCACAAGCTCAATCAATAGATGATTTAGATGATGATTTTGAACTATCAAAATTGGTTGCTGATGCTAAAGAAGAAGTTGCTATTAATTTTGAAGTAGCTGATTTGAGAAATAGTAGTGATATCATTGATATCAATTTCTTATTCAATACCGGTTCAGCACAAGATCCACCGGGTAAAAAGGGTTTGGCGAATTTAACAGCTGCGATGTTGACTGATGCTGGTTCAACAAGTAAGACATATCAAGAAATTCAAAAGGCCATGCTGCCATTGGCTGCGTATTTTGGTTCACAAGTCGATAAAGAAATGATGTCATTGTCTGGACGAGTGCACAAGGAAAAAGCAGGACAATGGCTGGACTTGGTGTTAGATAATTTATTGAACCCTGGATTTAAAGAAGATGACTTTACTCGTTTGAAAACTCAAGCCATCAATGCCATAGAGACAGACCTAAAAGGTAATAATGATGAAGAGCTGGGTAAGGAGGTCTTGTATGAGGCGCTTTATCTTGGACACCCTTATGGTTCACTCAATTTAGGACATGTTTCAGACTTACAAAACATGACCCTTAATGATGTTAAGAGTTTTTATCGACAACAGCTGACCCAAGATAAATTAACTTTAGGTATCACCGGTCAATTATCAAATGAATTGACATATGAGCTGAAACAACGCTTAGCCAAAAGTTTGCCTCAAACAGGTGGAGATATGGTCAATATCGGTGATGCACCTGGGTTAAAAGGTCGGCATGTGACTATTGTAGAGAAAGAGACTATGCCCACAGCGGTATCATTTGGTTTTCCAATCGATGTGAACCGTTCTCATGATGACTGGGTGGCTTTGTGGTTAGTCAGATCATATTTAGGGGAACACCGTAACTCAAACAGTTTTTTGTATCAACGAATTCGGGAAGCGCGTGGTATGAATTATGGCGATTATGCTTATATAGAGTATTTTCCACGAGGTATGTATAGAACACAACCAAATGCCAATTTAGGTCGTTCAGAGCAAATTTTTCAAGTGTGGTTGAGGCCTTTGCGAACCAATACTGATGCTCATTTTGCCACACGGACCGCGATGTATGAATTGGAAAAACTGATTGACGAAGGTATGACCATCACAGCGTTTGAGAATACAAGATTATTCTTATCAAAATATGTGGGTCTGCTTTTAAAGGGGCAGGATAGGGTGTTGGGCTATCATTTAGACAGCGAGTATTATGGTACAGCCAACTTCGTTGAGATGGTAAAAAAAGGCTTGGCAGATCTAACGGTTGAGCAAGTAAATGAAGTGATAAAAGAACATTTGCAAACCGATAATGTACACTTTGTTTTTATCACCAAAGATGCCAAAGATATGAAAGAACGACTGGTTAATGGCAGTACATCCGAAATGACCTACAATTCAGAGAAACCTGCTGCTTTGTTAGCAGAAGATCAAGTCATTCAAGACTATGATTTAAAACTCAAAGCTGATCAGGTAAAAGTAGTTCCAATTAATCAAGTATTTCATTAATGCAACAGATCAACGCTCGTGAAAACGGGCGTTTTGAATTTTATTGCCTCTGGTAATGTATGTTCCACTATTCGTACCGATGAGCTAAGTCACTAACTTCTTTATCTAAGATTCTCCATTATATTACTCTGGTAAGTATCAATCGGATATTGACTGGACAAAATCGTGACTTTTAACCTATGTCAGCCATCGTAAATAGGTCGTTCGGCCTATTATCAAGCTGGTACTTGACTGCTAAACTGTTCAGAAAAGTAATTGGGTGTGACCATGAATTTGACTCGTTTCAGTTTGAAAAACCCTGCCAGTATAGCTGTCATACTGGCTATGATTACTCTTTTTGGCTACTTAGCCATTAAAGACCGTCCTATACAATTATTACCGAATCTTTCACAACCACAGATTTCCATTTTTAACAACTGGAGAGCAGCAGCGCCAGCTGAAATGGAGTCCAATATTATAGAACCACAGGAGACGGTTTTACGACGTACACCAGGTTTGAAAGAAATCACATCAAACATCAATCGAGGATTTACCAATACTACCCTGACTTTTGATCACGATACAGACATGCAACAAGCATTCATTAATGTCATCAATAACCTCAATCAGGCGCCTGCATTACCTGTTGATGCGGGTGAACCTTTTGTCGCTGTAGGAGGACAGGGGCAACCCAATGTGGCTTCTATTCAGGTGTACACACAAAAAGACAATTTGGATGCCGATTATACTTCAGAACAATATGAGTATATTTTTGATGAAGTGATAGAACCCAGACTGGCACGTATTCCAGGAGTCAGTCGGGTTAATATGAATTCTCGCCGCCCCTTAGAAGTGAGAATTAACTTCGACCCATATCAGGCTGCTGCCTTGGGTGTTCCGATCAGTAACATCACTCAAAGCATCGCTTCGGCTACTGATGTGTCTGCGGGTTTTGCAGACGTCGGGCGTCGTCAGTATACGGTACGATTTTTGGGTCAACATAACTTCGATCAAATTGAATCGATGATTGTTGCCTGGGTAGATGGTCGACCTATTCAACTCAATGAAATGGCGACAGTAGAAAAAGTGCCAGTCGATGGTTTTGGTGTCAATAAGCGCAATGGCTATCCTTCCTATTATATTACCTTACAAAGTGGCAGTGACTCTAACACGGTTTCTATATTGGATGAAGTCAATGTGGCGATTGATGAATTGAATGCCGGACCATTGAATGAAGCAGGGTTAATCATTGAACTGAGTTATGATGCCTCTGTTTATATTCGGCGAGCGATTGATTTGGTTAAAAATAATCTTGGTTTAGGTGTGTTGTTGGCTGTAGCAACATTGTGGTTCTTTTTAAGAGATAGACGATCGACATTGATTATAGCTACCTCAATACCTGTGTCGTTATTGGTATCATTTATGGCATTGAAGGTATTTGATTTATCCCTAAATGTGATTTCACTGGCCGGTTTGGCATTTGCCGTTGGGTTAATATTAGATGCTGCTATCATCGTACAGGAAAATATTGTTAGGTTTAGGCAACAGGGAGAATCTTTAAAAGAAGCTGTGATTAAAGGTGCTGAGCAGGTTAAAGGTGCACTGTTTGCGTCGACTGTGACCACGATAGCCATTTTTTTGCCTATTCTCTTTCTTGAAGGTATGGAGGGTCAGATGTTTTCTGATTTGGCCATCACTTTATCCGTCAGTGTTATGGCTTCTTTTCTGGCAGCTATCACTATTATTCCAGTTGCCAGTCGGTTATGGTTGAAGGAGATGAAACAAAAAGATCCATGTGAGCACTGGTGGAATGGTATCACTCGTTGGGTATCAAAACTCACGCATTCAGCTAAAATGCAATGGTTCTGGGTCCTTGGTTTGTTAGGGTCTTCGGTTGCCATGGTGTTTTTGCTGATGCCTAAAGCTGATTTTTTGCCACCTGCCAAAGCTGATGCTGTGCAGGTTTTTTTTAATGCACCGCCGGGTGTAACGACTTCAGTATATGAGAATGAAATAGCTAGAACTATTGTTGAGCGATTGCGTCCTTATATGGAGCATGAAAAGGCACCGTTTATTAAGGGCTACAATTTGTCCATGTTTGGCACTAATAGCATCCTTTATTTGTATCCACTGAATCCAGAGGAAACCGATACTTTTGTAGAAATACTCAGTGGTGAATTGCTACAAGGGATTCCAGATACCCAAGCCTTTCCAAGTAGGGCGTCGTTGTTGGGTGTGGGTAACAATGGTGGGAGGTCAATTAATGTCAATATCCAGGGACCCGACCTGTCGGGCTTGATGGAAGCGGCACGTAATGCCATGCCAGTGATTCAAGAAAAACTACCTGGAGCGATGGTTAGACCACTTTCTGGGTTGTCATTATCAGAGCCAGAACTACAGATCATACCTAATGAGCACAGAATCAATGAGGTTGGCTTAACACCAGCGACTTTGGCCAGTGCTATTCGTGCCTTTACAGGCGGGTTGTTTGTTGGTGAATACTTTGATGGTAATAATCGTTATAACATGATTTTGCGTTCACCAGGTTGGTCTAACCCTGATCAGTTAGCGGCTTTACCTGTTGCTACACCGTTGGCTGGAGCGCAAACAATTGGCTCCTTGGCAATCATTCAAAGAACTGTAGGGCCGAGCAATATTCAACGAGTAGATGGGCAGAAAACCATCAGCATACAGGTACTGCCAGTTACCGAAATGACTGTGGAAGAAGCGCTTTTAACATTACGCGAAGAAGTTGGTCCTGTATTAAGAGATTTGTTACCAGACGGAGCGGCTATCCAATACAAAGGCAGTGCAGATCGACTGGAATCGGCATTGTTTGATATGCTGAAAAATTTCATGCTCGCCATTATGATACTTTTTTTAATTATGGCAGCTATCTTTAAGTCCATGAGAGATGCTCTTTTGGTATTGGCAGTAATGCCTTTGGCTTTGGCTGGAGGGTTATTGGCATTGAAGCTATTGAATATAGTGACTTACCAATCATTGGACATGTTGACTATGATTGGTTTTATTATCTTACTTGGATTAGTAGTTAATAATGCCATCTTATTGGTAAGTCAAACCAGAGAATTTCAGCTTTTGGGTCGCAGTAAGTCAGATGCTGTGATGGAAGCGGTTCGTATTCGAGCACGGCCTGTTTATATGAGTACGTTGACCAGTATTTTGGGTATGCTGCCTTTATTAGTGATACCAGGTGTGGGGTCTGATATTTATCGTGGTCTTGCAACGGTCATCATTGGTGGCATGGTTTTTAGTTTGTTATTTACTTTAATTTTGATGCCGAGTTTACTGAAGCTGTCTTTGCCCCGTGTATGGCATCGCAGCAGTATATTACTATCAAAATCAGGAGTTCAATCATGAAAAAGTTTTGGATAATGCTTATGCTGATATCAAATGTTGTTGTTGCTAAGCAACAAACCCCAGCAATACCAGTAGTGCTTGATACAGTGAAAAGAACGGAGGTCGTGGCAACTATGCCTGTGACAGGTAATGTATATAGTCAAAATGATACTCAAGTAACAGCAGCTGTGAGTGGACAATTGGTTTTCATTGCGGAACCAGGGACAATCGTTAAGCAAGGTGATGTGGTTGTATCTATAGATACGGCAGCATTGCAGTTGCAACAATTAGAGCAACAGGCATTGATTGCACGCGCGGAAGCACAACTTAAATACCTTGAGACTAATCTGAAGCGTCAGCAAGATTTGGTGAAAGCGAAAACAGTTTCAGCCAATACGGTTGATCAAACACAATCTCAACGAGATGTGGCTGCCAGTGATCTGGCTGTTGCGAAAATTCGCTTGCAACAAATTGAAGAGCAGCTTGATCGTTCAACAATCACAGCACCTTTTGATGGTGTTGTTTCTTCACGATTGCGAAGTATTGGGGAAACTGTTGTTGCTGGTACAGCACTAGGTAGCCTAACAGATTTGACTCACTTAGAAATTAGAGCACAAGTGCCGCTTAAATATGTTAATCACATCCATATAGGTCAGCAGTTAACAATTCACGCTTTTGGTATTGAGCAATCAGCAATAGTCCAATCATTGGTTCCTAGTGGCCAGTCGCGGCAACATGCTTATGAGATGCGTTTGGCATTCGAAAACCTGAATCGGATGTCTATTGGTCAATTAGTCAGCGTGGCTGTACCAGTGAATGCTATTCAATCGTCTTTGGTAGTGAACCAAGATGCACTTGTATTGCGTGAGAACGGTACTTTTGTCTTTAAGGTCAAAGCAGATAAAACAGTAGAGCAGGTATTGGTAAAAGCCAATGAAAATATTGGTGAAATGATAGCCATTCAAGCCGAATTAGAAGATGGCGATCAAGTTGTCATTCGTGGTGCTGATGGATTACGTACAGGTGTCTTAATACAAGCCCAGCAGGGTTAGTCTTATATAGTAGAGACACAAGGGCGTGTCTCTACTTTGTCAGTCCTGAAAAAGTCCTTCCTGGCCTTTTCCAGCATCGGTCAAAAAAACACTTAAGCGCAAAAGTCTGATTTTGCTGCTGTTTTTTGACACTATCTACTTGAGCCTGATGGCCCAAGGTGGCACGTCCCTGTGCCACGCCATCGACCATAAAAAAGTTTCTGGAAAACTTTTTCACGTAGCCTGAGAGCCGCATGGAAGCGGCGAATAAAAATGCATTGTGACACCTGTTTCCTGGTCGAAAAAATGTGCAAAATTGAAGTAACTCTTGATATTTAACAATACGTTATGTATTTTTCAGGTTCGACTACTTAAAACATTGAGCTTACTGTTTGTAAATTTTTCCTTCTTTCATGACAAAGTTAATGTGCATTAATTCCTCAATGTTATCTAATGGGGAAGCGGGCATGGCGATGATGTCGGCATATTTTCCATTTTCTAGTGTTCCAAGTTGGTCACTCATTCCAATTAAATCAGCGGCACTGACTGTAGCAGAAACCAATATGTCCATGGGTGCCATGCCACCTTTATACATCAATAAAGCTTCTTCCATATTGGTGCCATGAATAGAGACACCAGAGTCGGTTCCGAATGCGATTTTAACACCGGCCTTAACAGCATTCCCAAAGTTATTCTTCATATCTGTTCCCACACGAATGGCCTTCTCTTTAATGGCAGGTGAAAATAAATCGGTTTCTTTAGCTAGCCGGACAACTGTTTCTCCTGCTAATAAAGTAGGTACCAGGTAGGCGCCAGTTTTTTTAAATAATTTGTGGGATTTGGGGCCTGCGTAAGAACCATGCTCTATGCTGTGAACACCTGCTTCAAGGGCAGCGATGATTCCAGCTTCTGCATGAGCATGTGATGCTACTTTTTTGCCCATACGTTCTGCAGCCCGGACAATTTCTTTTAACTCATCACTTTCCATTTGTTGTCCTGTGCCAGTGGCTCGATCTGTCAAAACGCCACCTGTAGAAGTAATTTTGATTAGATCTGCTCCATATTTGATGGTATTTCTGGCAGCTCGACGACAGTCGTAAGGGCCATCACAGATGCTTGCATCTGTGTAAAATTCCATCAAGTCAGGCTTGATTCCACTGACATCAGCGTGGCCTCCCGTGATACCTACTCCGCCTGCTGCAATAACGCGAGGGCCATCGACCCATCCGTTGTTGATGGCATCTCGGTATGCAAACATATATTGTTCTTTTGAACCAACATCACGAACAGTGGTGAAGCCAGCTTTCAATGTTTTCATACCATAATGTATGATGCGCATACCTTGTAATTGATCAGACATTTGCATACTGTCTTTGAATCTATTTGGACCGCGTTCATGGGTCAGGTGAACATGCATGTCCATCATTCCAGGCATGACAAAAGCATGTTTTAAGTCGATGTGTTTAATCTCAGGATCATCACTGACTTGATAACCACCGACGATATCTTGGATCATGCCGTTTTTAATAATGACAGTTTGTTCTTGACTTGGTTGACTCCCTGGAATAGCTAGAAGAGTACCTGCGTGGATGTATGTGGTTTCAGCTTGGCTGGTCCCGATGACTAAGAATACTGTTAAAAGCAGTGTTTTAAAAGGGTTCATATTTCCTCTTTGTGTTTGATGATTTTGTTATTATATGAGCAAAAGGCGACACATCCGTTAATACTGTGTTTTCTTGCTTGAAATAAGGTTCATATTTACTTCTCGACAAAAGCTCGTTCAATCACATAACCACCTTGATAGCCGATACGAGGTGATAGAGTGAATTCATGCTCTTCTAATAGTTCAGATATTTCATTTAACATATCTGGACCACCACATACCATGGCACGATCAGTTGCTGGATTTATTTGAGATAAATTCAGGTTCTTTGCTAATTCGCCATTGCTGATTAGTTGGGTGATACGCCCCTGATTTTTAAAAGATTCTCGAGTAACAGTGGGATAATATATCAATTGTTTTTTGATCAACTCTCCAAGATATTCATGTTCATGTAGTGTTTCTTCAATAAAGGTTTTATAGGCTAAATCAGAGACATGCCGAACACCATGGACCAGAATTACTTTTTCAAAACGTTCATAAACTTGCGGATCACGAATTAACGAGAGGAACGGTGCGAGTCCAGTGCCTGTAGATAATAAATAAAGGTTTTTGCCTTCATAGACGTCATCTAATAGTAAAGTGCCGGTTGGTTTTTTGTTGACCAGAACCTGATCACCTACATTGATGTTTTGTAATTGAGAGGTTAATGCGCCATCAGCCACTTTGATAGAAAAGAATTCCAAATGATCTTCATAATTGGGACTGGCAATTGAGTAGGCCCTCATCAGCGGTTTGTCATTAACTTCAATACCCATCATCACGAACTGACCATTTTCAAAACGAAATCCTTTGTCACGTGTGGTTTTGAATGAAAATAATGTGTCGTTCCAGTGGTTGACTTCGATGACAGTCTCTGTGTTGATATTTTTCATCAGCTGATTATCGTTAAATGATCTTTTTTAGTCGCAGGCATTATAGTATCGGTGACCATAATTTCAAGATCTCATTGAGGTTAACAGAATGTTGTCTCTTAATGTGTTATTCTCAACACTTTTAAAACAATGCTATAGGTATTCATGAAAAAGTTTTTTAGATTTTTATTAAAAACAGTGTTTGTGTTAGTGGTGTTACTGGTGGGGTTAATTATTATCTTACCTATGGTCATTGATCCTAATGATTATAAGTCAGAAATCAGCGAAGCTGTAACATCTGCTACTGGTCGTGATATTCGATTGGACGGCAAGATCAGTTGGTCGCTTTTCCCTAGTGTTGCCTTGAAGTTTGAAGATGTTTCTTTATCAAATGCTAGTGGATTTAAAGGTGATATGTTTGAAGCTGATCAACTTGCTGCCAGTGTCCGTTTGTTACCTTTATTGAAGAAAAACATTCAAGTGGGGCAGGTGACATTGATCAAACCGGTTATCAATCTACAAACAAACAAATTTGGTGTTAATAATTGGGATGATCTACTAGAAGGTCAGGCTTCAACAAATACAACTGAAGCGAATTCGAATATTGATCTACAAGTTCGTGGTATAGCAATTAATTCAGGTACCTTATCCTATGTAGATGAACAGGGGCCATCTCATATTCAGCTTAAGGATTTGAATTTTGACATTGATGAGGTGGCAACCGATAAAGCCAGTGAAATTTCAATTATTGGCCAGTTGCTGATGCCTGACACGGGCCTTGATGCACAGCTTGATGCTAAACTGTCCATCAGTGGTTTGGTTGCTGATACTGGTATCAAGATGTCATTTCATCGATTGCGCCTTGACGGTCAATGGTCTGCAGATGCAAGTGTACCATTGATAGTGAATGCGGATGCTGGTGAAGTGGATTTGGTTGCTGATACTTTGCGATTCAATCCACTTTCTATTCAACTCGGTGATGAACACATTATGGCCCAGGTTTCTGGTAACCAAATCAGTAAAGTGATGAATTTACATGGTGAGGTGAGCATAAAGGACTTCCATATGGCGCGATTACTGAAAGCCATGCAAGCGCCATTAGTGAATGATGCTGATAATATCATCAATGGTACAGCTAAATGGTCTATGGTTAATAATCAATTGGAGGTTTCTGAACTTCAGCTGAAACTAGATGATTATGTTATGGGTGGTGATCTGAAAATAACAGATTTATCAGCTATAAAAGGTCAGTTTAATTTGAATATGGACTCTTTTAATTTGGATCAATATTTGCCGCAAAATGAAGGAGAAGTGAGTACTACAGGCTCTCAGTCTCACTTAAATCTTGGTCAGCTGCATGGTCAAATTAATATAGGTCAATTGATTGCTGCTGGGTTGGAGTTAAGTGATATATCTCTTAAGGTTAATACTAATGGTCAGCGGCTTGATATTGAACCTTTGAACGCGAATTTTTACCAAGGTTTAATCAGATCTCAATTACACCTGAATGCAGCCAATCAAGACAAGAAAGTGACACTCAGTCACAGTATGAAAGACATCGAAGCAGGCAGCATGTTACAAGCTTTGATGGACTCTGAATACATCACAGGTAAAGCAGCAATGGAGGCTTCTTTGAGCATAGATGAGCCTTTCTCGGAAAGGCCTTTTAAAACAGCCAATGGAATGATTGATCTGAGCGTGAGAGATGGTGATATCAAGGGTATTGATGTTTTTGATATCATTCAAAAATCACTTTCATTGACGGGTCAGAGTGAAGTACAGTTACAGGATGAAAACCTCAAGACTGAATTTGGTTCACTTTTGTTCAAGGCAAAGATTAATCAAGGGGTTTTACATTCAGAAGAATTATTTTTGAATTCACCTTATTTTAAAGTCAGGGGTAACATCAAGATCGATTTGGACCAACAATCCATAGACGGTCAGATTAGGCCAGTGTTAACCAACATACCAGAAGCTGTTTTGGGCCCTGAGTTTAAGAAATTGTTGAATGTCAAAATTCCTGTGAAACTAACAGGGTCATTATTATCCCCTTCAATCACCATTGATTTAAAGTCTTTGATCATTGATACCCAAAAAGACCGTCTGCTGGATAAGCTTTTAGGTGAAGATGAAAAGGAAGATCCAAACAAACCACTCACTGAAAAAGAGAAGAAAAAGCGTGAAAAAGATCGTCTCAAACAGGCGTTATTGAAAGGTTTGTTAGGAGGGGACAAGGATGATAAAAATAGAGATGAAGAAGGTGGAAAATGACACATCGCATATCTCTAAAATAAAGACAAGCATCAATTCACTCATTGAAGTTACATGTATTGCATTAGCATAGAATAAGTTATTATAGCCTTCATTATTTTTACTGAAAAATATGGCGATAGAAAAATGCTACTTTTAGTAGTTTCTGTGTATTATGCAATTTGAGGGTGGCAGCGCAGAAAATACTATAGTTTGAATAGCGTTAAATAATTTTTTAAATTTTTGAGTATGATAGAAAAAGTATCAGTTCTTTTTGTTTGTATGGGCAATATTTGTAGGTCTCCTTCGGCTGAAGCAGTCTTCAGAAAAGTCGTCAAATCGCAAGGGTTAAAGCAAAATTTTGTTGTCGATTCGGCTGGCACACATGCTTATCATATAGGTGAACCACCTGATCCAAGATCGCAAAAAACTGCTATGAAACGTGGTATAGATATGTCATTACAAAGGGCCAGACAAATTGAATCCAAAGATTTTCAACGCTTTGATTATTTGATCGCGATGGACCGGGCCAATTTGTCAGGGATGCTAAGATTGGCTGATCCATCAAATAAACACAAAGCACATTTGATGATGTCATTCATTGATTCTGAGTATGATGAAGTTCCAGATCCTTATTATGGTGACGGAGATGGTTTTGAATTGGTTTTGGATTTACTTGAGAGTGCTTGTTTGGGGTTAATAAAACATATTCAATCGCATGTATAATGTGTCGTTTTTTGTTTGATTGAATGATGAAATTTAAGCTGCAGCATCAATCTGGTGGCGCTCGTAGAGGTCAGCTGGCTTTTATTCGAGGTACTGTAGAGACACCATGTTTCATGCCTGTAGGAACGTATGGAACAGTCAAAGCAATGGCTCCTGAAGAAATCGAAGGTATTGGGGCGGAAATTGTTTTGGGCAATACTTTTCATTTGATGCTGCGACCAGGCACTGAAGTGATCCAGCAACATGGTGATTTACATAATTTCATGGCCTGGGATAAGCCGATTTTAACGGATTCTGGTGGTTTTCAAGTTTTTTCCTTGGCTGAAAGTAGAAAAATTACAGAAGAGGGCGTGACTTTTGCCTCCCCTGTTGATGGCGCTCGAGTTTTCATGGGACCTGAAGAGTCTATGCAAGTCCAAAGAGAGTTGGGTTCTGATATCGTTATGATATTTGATGAATGTACACCTTATCCAGCTGATTATCAAACAGCCAAAACCTCCATGGAACTGTCGTTGCGTTGGGCTCAAAGATCTAAAGATGCATTTGCTGATAATCCCAATGCATTATTTGGTATTGTTCAGGGTGGTATGTATGATGATCTGAGACAACAATCAGTAGAAGGTTTAATGGCTATTGATTTTGATGGATATGCCATCGGTGGGTTGTCTGTAGGTGAGCCCAAGGAATTGAGGGAACAGGTTTTGAAGACAACTACACCTTTGTTACCTAAGGACAAGCCAAGATATCTCATGGGTGTGGGTAAGCCAGAAGACATCCTTGAAGCAGTGCGTTTAGGTGTTGATATGTTTGATTGTGTGATGCCGACACGTAATGCACGAAATGGGTATTTATTCACTTGGAATGGTGTAGTAAAGATTCGTAATGCTAAGTATCAATTTGACACCACACCACTGGATATTGATTGTGATTGTTATACTTGTAAGAACTTTTCCAAATCTTATTTGCGACATTTAGATAAATGTGGCGAAATGCTTGGTTCGAGGTTGAATACCATTCACAATTTGTACTTTTATCAGCAATTCATGCAAAAAATCAGAGAAGCGATTCAAAAAGACGAAATAGATGCTTTTACAGAAAGCTATTATCAAAGAATCAAAAAATGATTAAAAATACTATTTCTTATCCCTGAGCCGCTTGGGCGAGTTATTTTTTGAAAGTGCTGTTTATGCATGGGTTTTGAATAATTATTTGTTATCATCCCTGTAAATCGTTTCTGGCTGATTTATTTGGTCTTTAAATGCATCACATGTGTTACAATTTCGCTCTTTTGTATTGATTAGGGACTTCGTTTAAATATGGCTGAGAATTCAACCGATATTGTAAAAATTAACATCGAAGATGAAATGCAAAAATCATACCTCGATTATTCGATGAGTGTGATTGTGGGGCGGGCATTGCCGGACGTGAGAGATGGTTTGAAACCTGTCCATAGAAGGGTTTTGTATGCCATGAACGAGCTCAATGTGAGTTGGAACAAAGCACATAAAAAGTCGGCTCGTGTGGTTGGTGATGTGATTGGTAAATACCATCCGCACGGAGACTCAGCTGTTTATGACACCATTGTTAGAATGGCACAACCCTTTTCCATGCGTTACCTGTTAGTTGATGGTCAGGGTAACTTTGGTTCAGTGGATGGTGATTCACCTGCAGCGATGCGATACACTGAAGTACGGATGGCGAGAATTTCTCATGAAATGTTGGCTGACATTGACAAGGAGACTGTTGATTTTGTTCCCAATTACGATGAAACAGATGCTGAACCGGAAGTGTTGCCCACACGCGTACCTGCTTTGTTGGTTAATGGCTCATCGGGTATTGCTGTTGGTATGGCGACGAATATACCACCCCATAATTTATCAGAAGTGATCAATGCTGTCATTGCGCTGTCGTATAAACAAGATATTTCATTGGATGAATTGATGACTTATTTACCAGGTCCAGATTTTCCTACAGCAGCATTTATCAATGGGTCGGCTGGCATTCGCGAAGCTTATGAAACTGGTCGTGGCAAGATTTATATGCGTGCCCGCAGTGAAATTGAGACCGATGATGTGACAGGGAAGCAAACCATCGTAGTCACTGAAATTCCTTATCAGGTTAATAAAGCAAGACTGATTGAAAAAATTGCTGAATTAATTAAGCTGAAAAAATTAGATGGTATTTCTGCTTTGCGTGATGAGTCAGACAAAGATGGTATGCGCATTGTCGTTGAGTTACGCCGCGGAGAAGTGGCAGAAGTCATTCTTAACCAGTTGTATCAACTGACCCAGTTGCAAACTGTTTTTGGTATCAATATGGTGGCACTGGTTAATGGCCAGCCAAGGACTTTGACACTGATTGAAATTCTCCATGAGTTTCTTAAACATCGCCGTGAAGTGGTGGTGAGGCGAACGATTTATGAATTAGGTAAAGCCAGAGATCGTGCCCATATCCTTGAAGGATTGGCTGTGGCTTTGGCCAACATTGAAGAAGTCATTGAGCTAATTAAATCTTCTAAAAACCCAACGGACGCTAAAGAGGGTTTGTTGGCAAGGAAATGGAATTTCTCTTTAATTGCAGCGATGCTTAATGATGATTCACATTTGTGTCGCCCAGAAGGGTTGGATGATAGCTGTGGTTTTTTTGAAGGTGGTTATCAGTTGTCTCCTGTACAAGCAAAAGCTATTTTGGATCTACAATTACATCGTCTGACAGGTCTAGAGCAAGATAAAATTACTGATGAGTTCAAAGAGATCATCATAAAAATCAAAGAGTACCTTGAAATTTTAACCAATCCCGATCGCTTGATGGGGGTGGTAAGAGAAGAACTGGAAGCTATTAGGGAACAGTACAGTGATGAACGCAGAACTTACATTATGGAGCATCAGCGTCACTTAACAATGGAAGATTTGATCATCGAAGAGGATGTGGTTGTCACTCTTTCCCATGAAGGTTATGCCAAAATGCAGCAACTTGATGTTTATCGCTCTCAGACGCGTGGTGGTAAAGGTAAGTCAGCGACTTCGATGAAAGATGAAGATTTTATCGAGAAACTGTGGATTGCCAATACCCACGATACATTGTTGTGCTTTTCAAACCAGGGTCAGGTTTATTGGCTGAAAGTCTACGAATTGCCAATGGCGTCGAGGACAGCCAGAGGCAAGCCATTGGTTAATCTCTTGCCGCTAGATAAGGGAGAAAAAATCAATGCTATTTTGCCTGTTCGTGAGTATGATGAAGATAAGTTTGTATTTTTTGCGACAGCGAAAGGTGTGGTTAAGAAAACACCATTAAGTAATTTTTCTAGACCCAGGGCCAATGGTATCATTGGTCTGGGGCTGTTGGATGGTGATCATTTAGTGAATGTAGAATTGACTAATGGTGATCAAGATGTCTTTTTGTTTACTTCTGCAGGTAAGTCTATTCGTTTTCATGAGTCCGATGTCAGAAGCATGGGGCGAACTGCTCGTGGTGTGCGAGGTATCACTATGAAAGGTGATGCTCAAGTTGTTTCGATGTTTGTTGCTGCAGAGGGTAATGTTTTGGTTTGTACCGAAAATGGTTATGGCAAGCAAACCAAACCAGAAGAATTTTCACGAATCAAGCGTTCAGGACAGGGTGTAATCGCTATTCAAACCACTGAACGTAATGGAGAAGTGGTTGGTGCTTGTCAAGTACTTGAAGGAGATCAGATTATGCTGATCAGCGATGGAGGTACTTTGGTTCGTACTGCAGTCAATGGTATTTCTGTCGTTGGGCGCAACACTCAAGGTGTGACATTAATTCGTTTGGGTGATAAAGAAAGACTGGTCGGTTTAGCTAAGGTAGTAGTTATCGATGATGATGGAGTAGAAGAGGGTGATGCTGATTCTACCTCGGAAGGAGTTGATGCTGGTGCGTAAATTGCTGGTGGCTGGTAATTGGAAAATGAACGGCTCGATTCAGTCAGCAAGCTCTTTGGCATCAGGTCTATTATCTGCAATTCGCGACGGGATTGGTTATGATGTAGTGGTTTTCCCTCCTTTTGTCCATCTTCCTATGGTTGCTCATCGATTACAAGGGAGTCACTTACAGTGGGGAGGACAAAATGTTTCAGCTCATAGCAAAGGCGCTTTTACTTCAGAAATCAGTGCTGGAATGCTCAAGGAACTGGGCTGTCAGTGGGTGTTGGCAGGTCATTCTGAATGTCGTCACTACGGCCAAGAAAGTAACGAATTGGTAGCAAAAAAATTCGCTCAAGCGTTGGGTCAAGGGTTAATGCCGGTTTTATGTGTGGGAGAAACATATGAACAGCGAGAGTCAGCTGAAACTGAGGCGATTATATGGTCACAAATCGACGCTGTTTTAACGGAAGTTGGTGTGGCTGGTTTAGGTCAGGGTGTTATTGCCTACGAGCCAGTTTGGGCTATTGGCACTGGATTGACAGCTACTGCAGAACAGGCACAGGAAGTTCACCAATTTATCCGTTCTCATTTGGCAGTGAAAGATGATATAATTGCGCGCCGCATGAGGTTGCTCTATGGTGGCAGCTGTAATGGCAGCAATGCTGAGGCTTTGTTTTCTATGCCTGACGTTGATGGTGGCTTGATTGGCGGGGCTTCATTGACCGTAGAAGATTTTATGGCAGTTTGTCAAAAAGCTGACAAATTGTCGAAAGGAGAATAATGAAATGACCATTAATTTTTTAAATATCATTCAAGTGCTTGTTGGCATCGCTTTGATTGGTTTTATTCTGATTCAGCGAGGCCCCGGTGCGACTGCCGGTTCAGCTTTTGGTGGAGGTGCTTCTGGTACTGTTTTTGGTGCCAAAGGTTCAGGCTCATTTTTGACTAAGTCAACAGCCATATTGGCTACAGCATTTTTTATCGTAACCATGTTGATCGCTATTGATTCACGTAATATATATGCTGATGGGCAGGGTGTTATTACTGAACAAGATTTAGGTGTTATAGGTAGTATAGAAAATGAGACTGAGGCCGTAGTTGTTCCTGGAGATGAAGTAAACTCAAGTGCTGCTGTCGATGCAGTTGTTAAAGAATCATTTGAAAAATTGACAGAAGTCAATGATGACAAGACTGAAACTGTAGAAAATATCGCTGATGAGCCAGTCACAGAAAATCAAGTGATTGATGATGACCAGTCAGTGATCGAAGGTGACAGTGATCAATAATTAGCCGTTTATTGCTATTTTGGTAGTTTTAAGAAGGTGCGTTTTGATACTTGGTGAGCTTGTCGTTTTTTGGAAAGAGTTTAATATGCCGAAGTGGTGGAATTGGTAGACACGCCATCTTGAGGGGGTGGTGACCATTTGGTCGTGCCGGTTCAAGTCCGGCCTTCGGCACCAAATTTAGATATAGATTAAAGAGAAATTTTAATAATTATGACCAATACTGTTGAACGTGGCAGTTCTGGAAAACAGCATGTTTCCGTTATCAATTTTGCTGGTGGTTTAATGACATTGGTCGCTGTTCTTTTAACTTGCTGAGCTATTTTATAAAGTTTTATAGTTGCGGTGAAGCTTATATATAGAGGATGTCTGAATGATTACTGACTATTTTCCGATTTTACTGTTTTTAGGTGTATCAACTGGACTCGGTGTGGTGTTGTTGTCGTTAGGCTATTTATTTGGCACTAAGCGTCCAAATGATGAAAAAATGTCTGCGTATGAATGTGGCTTTGAGGCATTTGATGATGCTCATATGAAATTTGATGTGCGTTTTTATTTAGTGGCTATCCTTTTTATTATTTTTGATTTGGAAATTGCTTTCTTATTTCCTTGGGCTGTGGTTTTGGATAAGTTAGGTGCTTTTGGTTTGGTTTCCATGTTTTTGTTTTTATTTTTGCTGGTTATTGGCTTCATATATGAGTGGAAGAAAGGAGCATTGGAATGGGAGTAGTTGATAACGTTATTGATCCGATTGTTGACCATGGCTTACAGGAAAAGGGTTTTGCTACAGCGAAAATAGATGATTTGTTACATTGGGCTCGTACCGGTTCACTTTGGCCAATGACTTTTGGGTTGGCTTGTTGTGCTGTTGAGATGATGCATGCAGGTGCTGCTCGTTATGATTTGGATCGATTTGGAGTTATTTTTAGACCTTCTCCTAGACAGTCTGATGTCATGATTGTGGCTGGTACTTTAGTGAATAAAATGGCGCCAGCTTTGCGTAAGGTTTATGATCAAATGCCGGAGCCTAAGTACGTTATTTCGATGGGTTCCTGTGCAAATGGTGGTGGCTATTATCATTATTCTTATTCGGTAGTTCGTGGGTGTGATCGTGTTGTCCCTGTTGATGTTTATGTTCCAGGTTGTCCACCCACTGCTGAAGCCCTCATTTATGGTATTTTACAGCTACAAAAGAAAATCAAGCGTACCAACACGATTGCCAGAACATCATGAGTAATTTGAAATACGAATTGAGTAAAGATTTAATCGCAACATTTGGAAATGATGTCATTAAAATTGAAGAAACACGACATGGTGTGACATTAGTTGTTCCGGTTGACTCTTGGGCTGATGTCGCTCGGGAGTTGAAAGATAATAAAGCTTTGATGTTTGAGCAGTTGGTTGATTTATGTGGTGTTGATTACTTGACGTATGGTCAAGCTGAGTGGCAAACAGAGGGCGTTTCATCAACTGGCTTTTCTCGTGGCATCTACCGTAAAGGACCAGGGCGCTTTTCATGGGATGAAAGGCGTGAAGAGTCGGTAGCTAACAGGTTTGCTGTGATCGTTCAGTTATTGTCGTTTAAACATAACCGACGATTGACTATTAAATGTTTTGCGCCGAATGAAGGTGTTTTATCAGTTCCTTCCCTGATTGATGTATGGCCTGGTGTTAATTGGTTCGAACGTGAAGCTTTTGACTTATATGGTATTGTTTTTAAAGGACATCCTGATTTACGGAGAATTTTGACTGATTATGGTTTTATAGGACATCCGTTCAGAAAAGATTTTCCATTGGTCGGTAATGTTGAAGTCAAATATGATGAAGATCAAAAAAGGGTTGTCTACCAGCCTGTTTCTATTGAACCACGTGTACTGGTTCCCAAAACCATCCGCAGAGACTCTCGCTATGTAGATAGCATGAAAGATCAGGAGGCTTCGTAAATATGTCGGAAATTAAAAACTACACTATGAATTTTGGCCCGCAGCACCCTGCGGCCCATGGTGTGTTGCGTTTGATTTTGGAAATGGATGGTGAGCTTGTTGAACATGCTGACCCTCATGTTGGTTTGTTACATAGAGCCACAGAAAAACTGGCAGAATCTAAACCCTTTAATCAGTCAATTGGCTACATGGATCGTTTGGACTATGTGTCCATGATGTGTAATGAGCACGCTTATGTTCGGGCAATTGAAAAATTATTAGGGGTTCGGGCACCTTTACGTGCACAGTATATTAGAACACTTTTTGATGAGTTAACTCGGTTGAGAAACCACTTGATGTGGATTGGTACTCATGGTTTAGATTTAGGTGCTATGGCATTGTTCCTATATGCTTTTCGTGAACGTGAGATGTTGATGGATATGTATGAAGCTGTATCTGGAGCTCGTATGCATGCCACTTATTATCGACCGGGTGGAGTGTATCGCGATTTACCTGATCAAATGCCAAAACATCAAGAGTCTCAATGGACCAAAGGAAAAGATTTGAGAAAAGTGAATGAATGGCGTGAAGGCTCTTTGTTAGATTTTATCGAAGCTTTTGCTGATGATTTCGATAGTAAAATTGCTGAATATAGGACCTTGCTGCAGGATAATAGAATATGGAAACAGCGTACTGTCGGTATTGGGGTGGTCTCTCCTGAGCAAGCGAAAGCTTGGGGTTTTTCTGGTCCAATGTTACGTGGCTCAGGTATTGAATGGGATTTGCGTAAAAAACAAACCTATGCTGCCTATGATAAGGTCGACTTCGATATACCCGTGGGTGTTAATGGTGATTGTTATGACCGTTATTTAGTACGAATGGAAGAAATGACACAATCAAACAGAATCATCAAACAGTGTGTTAAGTGGCTCAAAGGGAACCCAGGTCCGGTTATGACAGATGATTATAAAGTCGCGCCTCCAAATAGGGAAATGATGAAAGAAGATATGGAATCAATGATTCACCATTTTAAATTGTTCACAGAAGGATATGTGGTTCCCGCTGGTGAGGTGTATAGCGCAGTCGAGGCTCCTAAAGGTGAGTTTGGTATATTTTTGATTTCAGATGATTCAAATAAACCTTTTAGAATGAAAGTGCGTGCACCTGGGTTTGCACACTTGTCAGCTATGAATGATATGGTTAAAGGCCACATGTTAGCGGATGTTGTGGCCGTGATAGGAACTATGGATATTGTATTTGGGGAGATCGACCGGTAATGTATCAAGTCAACCCACAAAATCAGGACAAAACATTGGCTACCAGTTTGTTGACTGATGAAACCCGCGGTCATATTGATTATTGGCTGGCTAAGTACCCTCAAGATCAGCGACGTTCTGCCGTAATTGGTGCATTGCATGCTGCACAGGGACAAAATAAAGGGTGGTTGAGTAAAGAAATCATGGAAGCTGTAGCTCAATATCTTGAAATACCTCCATCTTGGGTGTTTGAAGCAGCCAGTTTTTATTCAATGTTTTTTACTGAACCTGCGGGTGAACACAAAGTGGTCATTTGTACTAATATTTCATGTATGCTGCGTGGTGCCAACGAAGTGGTTCAATATGCTGAAAATAAACTGGGCATTAAATTAGGTGAGACTACACCTGATGGTCGCATTACTTTGGTTAGAGAAGAAGAATGTGTTGCTGGTTGTGTTGGTGCGCCGTTAATGATCGTAGATGGTCATTATCATGAAAATCTTACCAATGAAAAGGTTGATGAAATTTTGGGAGGTTTGCAATCATGAGCGACACTCAAAATGTTTGTTTAAACCCTGATAAAGACTATAGTTTAGCTAACTATTTGTCGAAAGGAGGATATCAGGCGTGGAAAAAAATTCTGGCTGAAAAAACAGATCAAAATGAGATTATTGATACCGTCAAAGCATCCGCTTTGCGTGGTCGTGGTGGTGCAGGTTTTCCTACAGGTCTGAAGTGGAGCTTCATGCCTAAAGATGCGCCGGGTCAAAAATATGTACTGTGCAACTCCGATGAATCAGAGCCTGGTACATGCCATGATCGTGATATCTTACGTTTTAATCCGCATGCAGTGATTGAAGGTATGGCGATCGGTGGCTATGCGATGGGGGCTACAGTTGGTTATAACTATCTTCGTGGAGAATTTCATCACGAACCATTTGAAAATTTTGAAGCAGCCTTAAAAGAAGCTTATGATGCAGGATTGTTGGGCCGCAATATCAATGATTCTGGAGTGGATTTTGACCTATATGCTGTTCATGGCGCAGGGGCTTATATTTGTGGTGAAGAAACCGCATTGATGGAATCACTCGAAGGTAAAAAAGGCCAACCCAGATTTAAACCACCTTTTCCTGCTAATTTTGGTATCTACGGTAAACCAACAACCATTAATAATACAGAGTCTTTTGCTTCTGTTCCTGCCATCATGCGTCATGGTGCGGAATGGTTTTTAAATTTAGGTAAACCTAATAATGGTGGCGTCAAAATATTTTCTGTTTCAGGTCATGTTAATAAGCCAGGTAATTATGAGGTGTCGTTGGGAACACCTTTTGCTGATTTATTAGAAATGGCTGGTGGCGTGTTGGATGGCAAAAAATTAAAAGCAGTTATCCCTGGTGGATCGTCAATGAAAGTATTGCCTGCAGAAGTGATGATGGGATTGACCATGGATTTTGATGCCATTAGTGCTGCCGGCTCTGGTTTGGGTTCTGGTGCTGTTATTGTCATGGCTGAAGACACTTGTATGGTTGAAGTTTGTTGGCGTTTATCAAGATTCTACTACATGGAATCTTGTGGCCAGTGTACGCCTTGTCGTGAAGGAACAGGTTGGATGTATCGTGTCTTGACACGGATACTTGAAGGTCGTGCAGAACAAAAAGACATCGAAATGCTAAAACAAGCCGCAGGACAAATTGAAGGACATACAATCTGTGCTTTTGGAGAAGCAGCAGCTTGGCCGGTACAAGGTATTCTCAAATATTACTGGGATGAGTTTGAATATTTTGTTGAGAATAAAAAATCTATGAATAAGAGGCTGACCGCATGACTGATGGCGTAAAACAAGCAGCTGACAATATGATTAATATTGAAATTGATGGACAAATTTTACAAGCTGAAAAAGGTTCGATGATCATCGAAGCAGCTGATAAGGCGGGCATCAAAATACCTCGATTCTGTTATCATAAGAAACTCTCGGTGGCAGCCAATTGCCGCATGTGTATGGTGGATGTGGAAAAAGCACCCAAACCTTTACCAGCTTGCGCAACACCAGTGATGCCAGACATGAAAATATATACGCAATCGAAAAGAGCCACTGATGCCCAGCGTAATGTCATGGAGTTTTTATTGATCAATCATCCACTGGATTGTCCGATTTGTGATCAAGGTGGTGAGTGTGAATTGCAAGATGTGTCGATGGGTTACGGTCGGGATGTTTCCCGATATGTTGACACTAAGCGTGTGGTTAAAGATGAAAACTTGGGTTCACTGGTTTCAACAGATATGACTCGTTGTATTTTGTGCACGCGTTGTGTTCGGTTTTTAAACGAAATTGCAGGTACTGATGAGCTAGGTGGCATCGGACGCGGAGATCGTACCAATATCAGTACAGCGATTGGTCGTTCTGTTGACTCAGAAATGTCTGGTAATATCATTGACTTATGTCCAGTGGGTGCTTTAACTAATAAACCATTTCGCTATAAAGCGCGCGCCTGGGAGCTGATGGCAACCAGTAGCATATCGATGCATGATGCCATTGGTTCAAATTTATATTACCATACTCGAAATGGTGATATTTTGCGTGCTGTTCCCCAAGATAATGAGTCGTTGAATGAAGCATGGTTGTCTGATAGGGATCGATATGGTATCCATGGACTCAAAAATGATCAAGATCGAATCGTCAATCCGCAAATTAAAATCGATGGTCAATGGCAAGATATTTCTTGGACAGACGCATTAGCAACTTTGGCTGATAAATTAAAAACTTTCACTGGTGACGATTTGGCATTGTTTGCTGGTAATCATAGTACCACTGAAGAATATTTTTTATTGAAAAAGCTATTTGAAGGATTGGGTTCTAAAAATCATGAACACCGCATTCATGATACCGATTTATCTCAACATGATCGAATACCACGTGTAGATATCACTTTACCAGAAGTAAGTAAACAAAATAAAGTTGTATTGATCGGTGCTTACCCAAGACATGAACAGCCTATTTTGAATCATAAACTAAGGCAAGCATGGTTGAATGGTGCTCAGATTTCATCATTAGGCGCAAAAAAACATATTCATAATTTTGATATATTCCATGAGTATATAGGCAATCAACTGGCTTGGGTTAAGGCATTAGGGGCTTTGGCTCACTGTGTTGCTGACATCAAAGGGGAACAACCTGCAGGAGCAATAGGTGAATGGGTAATGGCTCAAAACACTGATGAAGACTTGAATCATCTTGCCAAATTATTGATACAGGAAGATAATGCCCTATTCATTCTTGGTCAAACAGCTGCTTCGCATCCACAATCCAGTTTAATCAAGTCGATAACAGCTTGGCTGGCACAAGTCACAAATGGAAAAATTTATGAAATAGTTCGTGGAGCCAATTCTGTGGGCGCTACTTTATCTGGTTTATCCTTTGATGGAGATTTGCTACAAAAAGAACACCAGATTAATATTTTTTATCAAGCAGAGTTACAAGATTTTGCTAACCCTGAATTGGCTAAGCTGTCTTTGATTAATAGTCAGTTTTCTGTGGCGATGAATGCCTTTGCAGATGAGAATTTGAGAGCACATGTTGATATGTTGCTGCCTATTGCATTATTACCTGAAATCAGCGGATCAATTTATAATAATTTAGGTGATAGGCAAATTTCTCTGGTAGCGCAAAAATCTCCAGGTCAAACAAAAGCAGGTTGGCGTGTGTTGAGAGTTTTAGGTAATCTGCTTGAGTTTTCTGGTTTTGACTATCAAGATGTTAATGATGTGATGGCTACTACCGTTCAATTGAAAACCATCGATGCGATTATTAGTCAGAATGTTAAAGTGAAGAATATCGAAAACGAGGGGTTGGTGATGTTAGCTGATACATCTATTTATGATGTTGATCCTTTAACGCGCCGTTCGATTCCACTACAACAAACTGTACATGGAAGTAGTGACACGGTATATGTGAACCCAGACGACTTACCCTCCATAGGGTTTAATCCGGGGGATTTGGTTTCAGTCGTGCAGTGTGGCAGATATGCTGAATTGACTTTATCTACATGCAAATCTGTTGCACCTGGTTCCATTCAGGTTTCTATGGGGAGAGACAGTACATTAAATTTGAATGCCAATGACTTGAGTGTTAGCATTACTGGAGTGCAATCGTGATTTTAGAACAAATTTGGATGATTGTTTGGACGCTGCTAAAAATCGTCGCCATTATGTTGCCTTTGATTTTATGTGTGGCATACGCCACTTATTTTGAGCGAAAAGTCATTGCCTTCATGCATACAAGAATGGGACCCAATCGTGTTGGGTTATTCGGCTTTAGATTGCGAGGATTGATGCAGCCATTTGCTGATGTTATTAAACTTTTAACCAAAGAAATTATTTTTCCAAGTAATGCCAATAAATTTTTGTTTTTAATAGCACCAGTGATTACACTGGCAACTGCTTTTGCTGCGTGGGCTGTTGTGCCATTTGAAGATGGGTTGGTGTTAGCAAACATCAATGCAGGTTTGGTTTATATTTTAGCGATGACATCATTGGGTGTTTATGGTGTTATTATTGCAGGCTGGGCATCTAATTCTAAATATGCTTTACTCGGAGCACTTCGTTCTGCTGCACAGATTGTCTCTTATGAGATTGCTATGGGCTTTGCGTTGGTAGGTGTGTTGGTGGCCGCGGGGTCACTGAATTTGACTGAAATTGTTCATGGACAGCAAGGTGGTATCCAAAATTGGTACTTCATACCGTTATTCCCATTATTTGTTATCTATTTTATTGCAGGCGTTGCTGAAACTAACAGGGCGCCATTTGATGTAGCTGAAGGTGAGTCGGAAATTGTGGCTGGCTTTCATGTTGAATATTCGGGCTCGGCGTTTGCTGTGTTCTTTTTGGCTGAGTATGCCAACATGATTATTATTTCAGCTTTGGCTGCCATTATGTTTCTTGGTGGCTGGTACTCTCCTATTGGTGGAGATTCTATATTAGCAACACCCAGTGTTTTTTGGTTTTTTGTTAAAACCTGTGTGTTTATGTATCTGTATTTTTGGTTCAGGGCGTCATTTCCACGCTATCGATATGATCAAATCATGAGATTGGGTTGGAAAGTATTTATACCCATCACCATAGTCTGGATTATGGTGGTTGCCATTATGAAGGTTTATCACCTGGGTCCTTGGTTTTGAAGCCTGAACGAGTCAAACTATGAGTAAAGTAGTCAACTATTTAAAAAGCCTCACGTTGAAAGAGTTGCGCAGAGGTATGGGACTGACTTTGAAGTATTTCTTCAAACGAAAGTTTACTGTTCGTTATCCTGAAGAGAAAACACCAAAGTCCCCTAGGTTTCGAGGTTTACACGCTTTGAGGCGTTATCCAAATGGAGAAGAGCGTTGCATCGCTTGTAAACTTTGTGAAGCTGTTTGTCCTGCAGCTGCCATTACCATTGATTCTGATGTTCGAGAAGATGGATCTCGTAGAACAACAAAATACGAAATTGATTTATTCAAGTGTATTTATTGTGGTTTTTGTGAAGAATCATGTCCAGTAGACTCCATTGTTGAAACTGACATTCATGAATATCATTTTGAATCGAAGGGCAAAAATATCATCACTAAAGAACAATTACTGGCTATTGGTGATATGTATGAAGAAAAAATTGCTGAAACAAAACAACAAGATGCGAAGTACAGATAATGAATCCAGAGCTATTTCAACAGTTACTATTTTATGTGTTTGCCACCATAACCGTGGGTTCAGCCATGGCTGTGGTCAGTGTCAAAAATACAGTTTATGCGGCGCTGTTTTTGGTGCTTTGTTTTTTTAATACAGCTATTTTATGGATGCTGATTGAAGCCGAATTTTTGGCCATTACACTGGTGTTAGTCTATGTCGGTGCAGTGATGGTGTTATTTTTGTTTGTGGTGATGATGTTAGATATCAAAAAACCGAAGGCAGCTATTCTTAAACAGTCTTATACCAAAGCAGCTTTATTAATTGTTTTAGCTATGTTAGTTGAATTAATGATGCTGTTTGGCTACAAAATGCAAGATCAATTGCCCCAGAGTGAATTAATACGTATGCCAGAAGGGTATTCAAATGTTGAAGAGATCGGCCTTGAACTATTCACGCATTATGTTTATCCGTTTGAAATAGCGGCTGTTATTTTATTAGTTGCTATCATTGCGGCCATTTGTTTGACGTTAAGAAAACGTCTTGAAAATAAAACCATAGATGCTTCAAAACAAATCAATATCAATCCAGCTGAACGTATGCGTGTGGTATCAATGAAGGCTGAAAAAGGTGGTGGGAGTAAATCATGACTTTACAACATTATCTGATTGTTTCTGCTGTATTGTTTGTTATTAGCATGGCTGGTATATTTGTTAATCGCCGAAATGTTTTGGTGGTTTTGATGTCCCTTGAATTAATGTTGTTGGCTGTTAATACCAATTTGATTGCGTTTTCAAAGTTTTTAGGGAATGTTGAAGGGCAGGTATTTGTATTCTTTATTCTTACCGTAGCAGCGGCGGAGGCTGCGATTGGTTTGGCTATTTTGGTGGTGTTATTCCGTAATAAGAAAACACTTGAGCTTCAAGAAATCAACGATCTGGAAGGCTAATCATGGACATGAAAACAAATTTGATGGTGATTGCATTTGCTCCTTTGATGGCAGCAGCAGTCGCAGGTCTGTTTGGTCGAAAAATTGGTCGCATAGGCGCCCACACATTAACGATCTTAGCTGTAACAATTTCTTGTATCTTATCAATTAAAACATTGCTGTTATTTGTTAATGGTGAGGTATCTGCATTCAATGAAAATATTTATACATGGATGATGACAGGAGATTTATCGTTACATGTTGGGTTCATGGTAGATTCACTGACAGCAACCATGATGACAGTCGTTACTTTTGTTTCTTTGATGGTTCATATTTATACCATTGGCTATATGAAAGATGATTTAGGTTATCAGCGATTTTTCAGTTACATTTCTCTGTTTACTTTTGCAATGCTGATGTTAGTAATGTCCAACAATTTCATGCAGCTATTTTTTGGTTGGGAAGCTGTTGGGTTAGTTTCTTACTTACTTATTGGCTTTTGGTATAAGAAAGAAACCGCTATTTTTGCCAATATGAAAGCGTTTTTAGTCAATAGAGTAGGTGATTTTGGGTTTTTGCTTGGAATTGGTGCGATCCTGATGACCTTTGGTACTTTAGACTATGTTGAAGTGTTCAATGCTCTGCCTTTAGCTGCCGATCAAACCATCAGCATTTTTGGTGATGCTGAATGGTCAGTAATGACATTTATTTGTATTTGTTTATTCATTGGTGCCATGGGTAAGTCAGCACAAGCACCTTTACATGTGTGGTTACCTGATTCAATGGAAGGCCCAACGCCAATATCAGCATTAATCCACGCAGCAACCATGGTTACGGCCGGTATTTTTATGGTGTCGCGTATGTCACCATTATTTGAGATGTCAGATACCGCTTTGAGCTTTGTGATGTTGATAGGTGCTTTCACAGCCTTTTTTATGGGATTGATAGGTATTGTACAAAATGATATCAAACGTGTGATTGCCTATTCTACACTATCTCAGTTGGGTTATATGACTGTGGCTTTGGGTGTTTCAGCTTATTCAGCGGCGATTTTTCACTTGATGACACACGCTTTTTTCAAGGCCTTGTTATTTTTAGGGGCAGGTTCAGTAATTATTGCCATGCACCATAAGCAGGATATGAGAGAAATGGGTGGTTTGCGTAAATATATGCCCATTACATTCATTACCGCTTGGATTGGCACTTTGGCGCTGACTGGTTTTCCAGGGTTTTCAGGCTTTTTCTCGAAAGATATCATTATTGAGGCGGCTCATATGTCGAGTCGATGGGGCTCCGGTGTTGCGTATGTTGCTGTGTTGTTAGGTGTGTTTGTGACTGCTTTGTATAGTTATCGGCTTTTGTATCTGACATTCCATGGGAAAGAGCGTATGGACATTCATACTAAAGAACATTTGCATGAATCTCCATGGGTTGTTACCTTGCCGCTGATTTTGTTAGCTATCCCTTCAGTTATTATTGGTTGGATTGCTATTGAACCCATGTTATTCGGTGATTTCTTAGCAGAAGCCATTTATGTCAACCCGAATAATGATGTGATCAAAGAAATTGGTTTGTATGAGTTTAAGGGGCCTGCTGCCTTTGCGCTTCATGGTTTAATGACGCCCGCTTTTTGGTTGGCTTTTGCCGGATTTGTTGTAGCTACATATATTTATCTTAAAAATATTGAGTTGGCATCGAAAGTTAAAAAACAGCTCAAACCAGTGGTTCATGTTTTAGAAAACAAATATGGTTTCGATGCATTCAACCAAAAATTTATTGCTGGAGGTAGCGTTAGATTAGGTCAGTGGCTTTGGAAGTGGTCAGATTCTAAATTGATTGATGGATTGATTGTAAATGGTTCTGCAAAGTTAGTGAATTTTGTATCACGGATGTTCCGTTCGCTCCAATCTGGTTATGTTTATCACTATGCTTTGGTGATGGTGGTCAGTGTGATTGTATTCATTGGTTTATACATCTTTTAAAGGGCAGTAAATATGTTTGAAGGAACTTTATTAAGTATCTTAATTTGGCTGCCGATGATAGGTGGCTTATTATTATTGCCATTCGGTCAGGGCCGATCTCAACTAGTAAAAATAAGTGCTTTATTGCTCTCAACTTTAACATTTGGATTAAGTATTCCACTATGGACTCACTTTGAGAGAGGGACCGCGGCATTGCAGTTTGTTGAAAATACATTATGGGTTGATGCACTTAATATTTATTATCACTTAGGAGTTGATGGCATTGCGCTGCCTTTGGTAATTTTGACCACATTCATTACAGTATTGATTGTTTTGGCAGGTTGGCAGGTCATTCAAAAGAATATCCATCAGTATATGGCAGCTTTTCTTATTCTTGAGGGCATGATGATTGGTGTGTTCACTGCTCAGGATGCCATGATGTTCTATATATTCTTTGAAGCAATGTTGATTCCCATGTTCGTTATTATAGGTATTTGGGGAGGGCCTAATCGAGTTTACGCAACAATTAAATTCTTCTTATATACCTTTTTGGGTTCGGTATTCATGCTCATTGGTTTGATTTATCTGTATATGAAGGCGGATAGTTGGAATTTGACCGAATTGGCTAACTTGCCTTTGAACATAACAGAGCAAACTTGGTTGTTTTTCGCTTTCCTAGCCGCTTTTGCCGTCAAAATACCCATGTTTCCGGTGCACACATGGTTACCAGATGCTCACGTAGAAGCACCAACAGGTGGATCTGTAGTACTGGCTGCCATTATGTTAAAAATAGGTGGTTATGGGTTTTTGCGTTTTTCATTGCCGATTACTCCAGATGCCAGCGGTGAATTTACATGGTTATTAGTGACATTGTCGCTAATCGCTGTAGTATATATAGGTTTGGTAGCAATGGTTCAAAAGGACATGAAGAAGTTGATTGCTTATTCATCTATTTCTCACATGGGATTTGTGACATTAGGGCTATTTCTGGTGTTTTGGTTGATCCAATCAGGCGGGAATGGCCAAATGGCTACTGAAGGTGCTATGGTACAGATGATTTCTCATGGTTTTATATCTGCTGCTATGTTTCTTTGTGTAGGTGTGCTATATGATAGGCTACATTCACGAATGATCAGAGATTATGGCGGAGTCATTAATACCATGCCTTGGTTTGGTGCATTTTTTGTCTTCTTTGCCATGTCTAACTCTGGTTTGCCAGGCACTTCTGGATTTGTTGGTGAATTTATGGTGATTTTGGCTAGTTTCCAGGCTAGTTTTTGGGTTGCTTTCCTTGCTGCTATTACTTTGATAGTTGGTGCAGCTTATTCATTATGGATGGTTAAGCGTGTGGTTTTTGGTAGTATTAGCAATGATGCGGTTGCTAATTTGACAGATGTAACCAGTCGCGAGTTTTTTATTTTGGCTGTGTTAGCTTTGATGGTGTTATTGGTTGGCGTATGGCCTGAACCATTGATTGAAGTCATGCGGGCTTCAGTACAACAAATAATCGAACATATTTCAGTAAGTAAGGTGATATGAGATGTTTTCTTGGTCCGAATTGATTCCGGTTTTTCCCGAAATTTTAATGTTGACAATGGCCTGTGTTGTCTTGATTACTGGTTTGTTTGTTGAACAGTCAAAAGGTGGATTTTTGATGTTTTTATCAGTATTGACTGTTATTTTTTCAGCAGTGCTAACAGTCAAAGATCATGCTGGGGGTGCGCAACTTACCAGTCAGCTATTATTTAATGAAACGTTCATTAGAGATGGTTTTGGTGATGTACTTAAATTGACGGTTTATTTGCTGATGATTCCTGTGTTTTTTTACTCTAAACAATACCTCAGACGGCATAATACTCTAAAAGGTGAGTATTTTTCACTGCTTTTATTTGGTACTTTAGGCATCATGATTATGATTTCAGGATATAACTTTATTGCTTTATATCTTGGTCTTGAATTACTTGCACTGACTTCATATGCTTTGGTTGCTTATCATCGGAATGATGCTAAAAGTAATGAAGCAGCGATGAAATATTTTATTCTAGGTGCGTTAGCATCTGGGATGTTGTTGTATGGTATGTCATTAGTATATGGTACGGTTGGTTCTTTACAGTTAAATGAAATTTCTCAAACGATAGCTAGTCAAGATAATGATCTATTCCTCACATTGGGTTTAATATTTATTATTGTTGGTATTGCTTTCAAACTTGGTGCAGCACCTTTTCATATGTGGGTACCTGATGTGTATGAGGGGGCACCAACAGCGTCTGCTTTATTTATTGCTTCTGCGCCTAAAATCGCCGCTTTTGCTTTAGCTGTCCGTATTTTAGGGCAAGGTATGGATGTGTTGATGATCCATTGGCAATCAATGCTTGCAACACTGGCTATAGTTTCTATTATTATTGGAAACCTTTTTGCTTTACAGCAAACCAATTTGAAAAGACTATTTGCTTATTCAACTATTTCCCACATTGGTTTCATGTTACTGGGCTTGGTTGGTGGTCAAGAAGGTTATGCAGCATCAATGTTTTATGTGATTGTATATACAGTCATGTCAGTGGGTGGGTTCGGTATGATTGTGCTGCTATCTCACAGAGGTTATGAAACAGATAAAATCAGCGATTTCAAAGGTCTGAATCAACGTAATGGTTGGCATGCGTTTATGATGTTGTTGCTGGTAGCTTCTATGGCAGGATTTCCTCCTTTAATTGGATTCTTTTCTAAATTATATGTGTTGAAAGCAGTGGTTGATCAAGGTTATGTTTGGCTTGCAGTGATCGCTGTTATTTTCGCAGTTATCGGTGCTTTTTATTATCTGCGTATCATCAAAGTGATGTATTTTGATGAATCAGAAACAGATCAAGACATTGATGCCAATGTTGATGTCCAAACTATATTGAGTATTAATGCTTTGGCACAGCTAGGCTTATTATTCATTTTACCTGCATTGTTTAATTATTGTATTCAAGTTACTAAAGCAATTTGATAGACTCATCAAATGAATAGTGAATGTATTAAAGTTGGGTTAATCATGGGGTCTAAGTCTGATTGGACGACCATGAGGTGTTGTGCTGATCTATTAGAACAATTAGCGATACCTTTTGAAAAACGAGTGATATCGGCACATCGCACACCAGATTTAATGTTCTCTTATGCTGAAGGCGCGAAACCAAGAGGCATTGAAGTTATCATAGCTGCCGCAGGTGGTGCTGCACATTTACCTGGAATGATTGCTTCAAAAACAGCCTTACCTGTGATCGGTGTGCCTGTTCAATCACGGATACTGAATGGCATAGATTCATTGCTTTCAATTGTACAAATGCCAGCTGGTATACCGGTGTTAACAATGAGCATTGGCGAGGCTGGCGCAAAGAATGCTGCACTCTCTGCTGCAGCCATTTTGGCTAATCATGATGAAATGATTGCGTCAAATTTAGATGCCTATCGAATAAGCCAAACACAAAATATCATAAACAGTTCTAATCCTTCTACATGAAAAACGTATGTATAGGTATTTTGGGTGGTGGACAATTAGCCAGAATGATGGCTTTAGCTGGATATCCCTTAGGGTTAGAGTTTGTTTTTTTTGATCCCTCAGCTTCGGCATGTGCTGGTCAAGTTGGTGAATTGATGGTTGCTGATTATCATAATGAACTGGCATTGGAAGAATTTTGTAAGCGAGTTGATGTGGTTACGCTGGATTTTGAAAATGTGCCTGTAGCGTCTTTGCGCTATATCAAAAAACGAAAACCCGTTTTTCCTGAACCTGATATATTAGAAGTAGCCCAAGACCGGTATTTAGAAAAATCATTTTGTTCAAAACATGGGATACCAACCACGGCTTTCGAATTGGTCAACAGCCGTTCAGAGTTGATGTTCGCTGCTAAGAAATTTGGCTACGAAGGTATATTAAAAACAAGAAGGATGGGGTACGATGGTAAGGGTCAATATCAAATAAATAAAGCCGAGTCGATTAATCAGATACCGGATGAAATATTTCATTCACCCTTGATTCTGGAGCAAAAAGTTAACTTTGATCGAGAAGTTTCTGTAGTAGTTGTGCGTAATGCTCAAGGTGAAGTTAAAACTTGGCCATTATGTGAAAATAAGCATAAAAATGGTATTTTAACAACGACTATTGTTCCTGCTAAACAAGGTCCTTTAGACAAAGAAACAGAAGCACATGCCGTCACTCTTTCGCATGTTTTGAATTATGTTGGTGTACTCGTTGTGGAATTTTTTCAAACTGATAGCAGAGTTATGGTCAATGAAATGGCTCCAAGGGTTCATAATTCAGGTCATTGGAGTATTGAAGGCGCACATACATCCCAATTTGAGAATCACTTGCGTGCTGGTCTTGGACTACCTTTGGGTTCTACGGCAATGAATGGTGGTATGGCAGCTATGTTGAATTGGATTGGTGCATTTCCTGATAATGTACTGTCAATCAGCGAAGAACATTTGTACTGGCATATATACGGAAAAGAGCCCAAAGAAGGACGTAAAATTGGACATTCGACCATTTTAGCATCTGACCCACAGAAATTACATGATCGCATTGTCAATCTGGTCAGGAAGCTTGGCGTACAATTGTAGCTTTAAAAAGTAGGGGTCTGAATAAAACACATGTCTATTTGTGTTATCGGTATTAATCATAAAACTGCAAGCACGGCGATTCGTGAGCGTTTTACAATAGCTGAAAAAGATTATTCGAGTCATATTGAGTTATTTTGCCAACACCCGAATATCAATGCTGCATGTATCATTAGTACCTGTAATCGAACAGAATTTTATTTAGCCTTGGAAGATCAAGATAATTGGGAAGATACCGTTAATGAAGTACTTGATTTTGATACAGAGCGTCAATATTTTTATCATAGTTTGAATGTTGATTGTGCTGCACATTTATTTTCAGTCACAGCAGGTATCGACTCTTTAGTGCTTGGCGAGACACAAATACAAGGTCAAGTAAAGAGGGCTTATGAGGCCAGTTTAGAAGTTGTTTTTAATAGTGAGCTCAGTCAACTGTTCCAGATGGCATTCAAAACAGCCAAAGCAGTGCGTTCAGATACAGAGATTGGTAAAAATCCTGTATCAGTTGCACATTGTGCTGTTCAATTGAGTCGTCAGATATTTGGTCAATTATGTGATCAGAAAGTTTTGATCATTGGTGCTGGTAAAACATCTGAACTTATTCTACGCTATTTGGTTAATCATGGGGCAAATTATATTGCCATTACTAATAGGACATATAGTAAGGCGGAAAAATTGGCACAAGTCTTTGATAAAGAATCTTTTCAACTGTCTGAACTTTCTTATCAGATTGCTGATTTTGATTTAGTGTTTGCAGCAACAGCCAGCCCTACTGTTTTGATTGATTTAAGAATGATTCAAGAAGCTATTAGGCGGCGCAAACACAGACCTATGGTGATTATTGATCTTTCTGTTCCCAGAAATGTAGGTGGTGCCATAAAAGATTTAGATGATGTGTTTTTATATGCGATTGATGATTTACAACAGGTCATAACAGAAAATATGCAAAAAAGGCAAAGTACTGTTGATGCAGCGATGCGGATTATTAAAGCAGAAGCTGAGCTATTCTCACAATGGCAAAAAAGGCAACGTCATCATGGTTTATTAAAGCAACTTCAAAACCGTTTTCAAGCTGATAAAGACGTTTTACTCAATAGACAAGTTCCTAAAGATTTGAATGATCAACAAAGAGAAAAAATTAATGTTTTGGTGCATCAATTGACCCAGAAACTCAGCCATCAAAGCATTACAGCTTTCAGAAAAGTGATAGAATTAGGAAATGATGAATATATTAAATTTATGGCAGAAGTATTTGATTTAGAATGGAATGATGATAAATGATGACTCCAGAAATTGCACAAAAACTTGAACAGGCAATAGATCGGCATGAAGAAATTACTTTATTGCTTTCTGATCCTAATGTTATTTCTAATCAAGACCAATTTCGTAGTTTGAATAAAGAATATGCTCAATTAGAACCATTAGTTCAAAATTATCAACAATATCAGCAAATCCAGCAGGAGAGACAAGAAGCTCAAGAAATGTTACAGGATAATGAGCTTAAGGAATTGGCTAAGGAAACTTTATTCGAAACAGAATCTCAAATTCAACGACTAGAAGAAGAATTAAAAATGTTACTGTTACCTACTGACCCTAATGATGATAATAATATCTATCTGGAAATCAGGGCTGGAACAGGTGGAGATGAAGCAGCTATTTTTGCTGGTGATTTGTTCAGAATGTATACTCGTTATGCGGAGAGGCAACGTTGGCATGTTAGCCTCATTAGTAGAAATGAAGGTGAGCACGGGGGGTATAAAGAAATTATTGCATTGATTCAAGGAACTGGTGCTTATTCTCGTTTTAAGTTTGAGTCGGGAACGCATCGTGTACAACGTGTTCCTGAAACAGAGTCTCAAGGTAGATTACATACTTCAGCTTGTACAGTTGCTGTGTTAGCTGAAGTAAAAAATATAGAATCAGTTGATATTAACCCGGCAGATTTACGTATCGATACATTTCGTTCTTCTGGAGCAGGTGGACAACATGTTAACACCACTGATTCAGCAGTAAGAATTACTCATATACCCACCAACACAGTGGTTGAATGTCAGGATGAAAGGTCACAGCATAAAAATAAAGCCAAAGCGATGGCTTTACTTTCTGCCCGTATATTAGATGCTGAACAGGCTAAAATAAAGTCAGAACAGTCGGAAGAACGCAAGTTGCAAGTTGGTAGTGGAGATCGTTCACAAAGAATAAGAACTTATAACTATCCTCAAGGTCGAATATCTGATCATCGAATTAACTTGACATTATATAAACTTGGTGAAATCATTGATGGTGATCTAGATCAACTGATTGAACCTTTGATGCAAGCATCACAAGCCGAGTTGCTGACAAAATTGAGCCAAACATCATGATAAAGTTCGCTTTGCCTATTCTTTCACTTTTGATATTGACTGCTTGCCAAACACAACAGGCCCTAAAACCGCAGTCAACCACAGCATGGTTAGATCTACAGAGTCAAACAATCGAGCAATTAAAACAAAAAAACTTTGGATCAGCAGAAATGAGTATCAAAGAAATGATGACCATTGCTGGCGATGAGTTTAATCGTTGGGAGTACATTAGAATGGCATTGGTATCGATGCCATCAGATTTAGCTATGCCTCTTGCAGATGACGCCCTTGGCATCAAAAGCATCAAGAAATCTGATCAACAACTGTTTGGCTTTAGTAAAGTTTATACCCATTTCAAAAAATTAGAAAAAGCTTTAGATATTGTTAACCAAGCTATTGATATTAAAAAAGAAGAAAATTATGTTTTCTGGCGTGCGAGGTTGTTGCTAATGCTTAAAAAGCATGCCCTTGCAGAATTAGATTATCAGTGGTTATTAGTAAAAAATAGTGAAAAAGAAGAATATATTTCTCAATATGCCACCTTACTTAATTATCTGGAACGGCCAGAAGAGGCACAACAATTACTAGAGCGGCATATCAATAATCCCGATTTGCTTTATAAAAGTATCATTCTGGCGTTAAGACAGGAGCAGGAATCAGAGGCGCAAAATCAGTATACTCAATTAAAAAGCATCTTATCTGAGACAAGTGATTTAGATGATCAGAAAAGACTTGAAATAGGGGAGTTAGCCTATTGGCTTCAAGACCCTGAGTACAGCATGATGTTATTGTCTGAAATTAAATCAGGAGATAAAATCAGCCAGGCTCAGCTCATTATGGGAAATGTTCAGATGTCACTTGAACATTATGATCGGGCAATCGCATTATATCGTCAGGCCCAAAATGGCTCAGCAGAACAGGCTGCTATGGCTTATCTGTTAGAGGCACAGGCTCATAGAGAATTGGATGAAACGCATGTGGCAATGAGAACTTTAAATCAAGCGTTACAGCTATTTCCAGAACACAGTGATTTACGTTATAGCAGGGCTATGTTATTTGAAATGGATGATAGCTTGGTAGAGATGGAAAAAGATTTAACCTATATTATCAGCCATGATAAAACACATTATGATGCTCTTAATGCTTTGGGTTACTCTTGGGCAGACCGTAATATTAAGTTAACTCAAGCGTTAGAGTATATTGAAAAAGCCAACGCACTAAGTCCTGATAGTATGCCTATTTTAGACTCTTTGGGTTGGGTGCACTATCGACTTGGTAATTTGGAGAAAGCCCGAACTTATCTAATGAGTGCTACGAAAAATGATCCTAATGATCGTTTATTGTATGATCATCTGTTAGAAGTGCTTGAAGCAATAGGAGATTCCAAAGCTGTAGAGGAATTACAGCAAAAAATTAACAGCAAATTTATTGATGAATAAAGTGTAGTAGCCGGAATTGATCCGACAGATCACTTGGTTTAGATTAAGACTCTGTCAGCAAGGGTTTATGCCCCCATTTTCCCTTTCAACATGGTTAACCCGTCGATGAAAGTCTCCGTTGGAGTTCTGCCACAACATATCTCATCCTGATGAGCTGGTTAATTGTTTTAGTAATCAATCCAATTGTTCAGATCGATTTGTAACTTAATCAATAGCTTTGTAAATCTTTTTCCGGGGGCAACTTGATTGAATTTGTTCAAAACAATTTTATGGGATAGCTCACGAATATCATTGGTTTGTGGCGATTTCACTTTGGTTTTGGTGTGATATCAATGTCATTGATGGCCAGGAACAGCTGGTAATTCTGTGTTTCCATTTTGCCGCAATACTCAATGACTCTATCGGTCAGAATGTGCAATGAATGTATATGATGTCCTTCAAACAATTGACTGAGATTCAAGTTCTAATTTACTGATCATATATTTAATATGACTAAAGTCAGATAATTAGTCAGTCCTGAAAAACAAATAAGAGATTGATATTAAATACAATGTTGTTGTTATACCTGTTATATTTCGACCGGCGATGTTAAAATTATTGTTACTTTCTGGTCGAAATCATCAACAAAAT
>JAUIGR010000085.1 GCA_030430025.1 Gammaproteobacteria bacterium | reverse complement strand
AATCTGAGTATCTGAAAACGAATGCATTGGGGGATCCATATGTTCGTCATGTGCCTGTTTATTTACCGGCTTCTTATGATGGCTCAAGTACATTGCCGACCATGTATTATTTGGCCGCTTATTCAAATTCTGGGGAGGGCGTGACTGGTTGGCGAAATTTTGGTGAGTCGATTCCAGAGCGGTTAGATCGCTTGATTGCAGAACAATCTATTGGGCCAGTGGTGGTCGTATTTCCAGAATGTTTTACCTCTTTGGGTGGGAATCAATATTTAGACAGTACTTTGGTTGGTCAATACGCATCTCATATTCATGATGAATTGATTCCTTTGGTTGAACAACAGTTTGCTGTCAAACAAGGCGCTGGGCATCGTGCTGTGCTGGGTAAATCTTCCGGTGGCTTTGCAGCGATCCGATTTGCTATGGATTTTCCTGGTTATTGGGGTGCCATTGCCAATCATTCTGGAGATGCGGGTTTTGATTTATTGTATCAAAGAGATTTTCCTGCCGTGGCAGATGTGTTGTCACAATTCGATTATGATGTGGATAAATTTATCCGTCGTTTTGGCGTGCTAAGAAGGTCATGGGGTCTCATATTTTGGCGTTAATGCATGTGTGCATGGCTGCCACTTATGATGAGTCTTTGGTGCTGCCTTTCGGTTTAAAAACCTGTGAACTGGATCAACAACGATGGAAAAGGTGGTTGGCACATGATCCAATCCGCAGGGTAGTTTCTCATGTTGATGCCCTAAAGCAACTCAAGGGGCTGTATATGGATTGTGGATTCAGGGATCAGTATTATATTCATTATGGCATGCGGCAGTTGTCGAATCAGCTTGAAAAATACGCAATCGAACATACTTACGAAGAGTTCAATGGCTCACATTCAGGTATTGATTATCGACTGGATGAGTCATTACCATTTTTATATGAGTGTATACAATGATTACAGTAACCCAAGATGCGATTGATTTCCTTTCCAGTGTGATCAAAGAGCAAGATATTGAAAATTTACATTTAAAAGTCAATGTTCAGCATCCGGGGACACCGATGGCCGATTGTCATTTGGGCTTTTGTGAAGCGGATGAAGTGACCACAGGTTATGACAGTCAGGATCTTGGGGAATTTAGTTTGTATGTGGCTCATGATGATGCAGCTTATTTTGAAGAGGCGACCATTGATTACGAAATTCAGGGAGCCAGCGGCCAACTGAATATCAAGGCACCGAATTTGAAGGGTCACGCTCCTGATAATCAAGCACCTTTATTTGAACGCGTGTCTTATTTTATCGATGCACATATCAATCCAATGTTGGCTTCTCATGGAGGCCATGCAGTTTTAACTGCGATTGAAGCGGATAAGGCTTATATTCAGTTTGGTGGTGGCTGTCAGGGCTGTGGTATGGCTAAACAGACGTTGTCAGTGGGTATGCAAGGCCAAATAACTGACGCTTTTCCAGAAATTAATGAAGTGTTGGATGCTACAGATCACACTTCGGGTGAAAACCCTTACTATAGTTAAATGGGATGTTGATGATGAATGAATGGATATTTGACGTAACGGCAGAAACATTTGGTACAGCTGTTGTCGAAAGATCTCATGAAGTACCCGTGTTGGTTGATTTTTGGGCTGACTGGTGTGAACCTTGTAAAAACCTGATGCCGATTTTACAGTCAGTCGTTGAAGCAGCTGCTGGTGCAGTGTTACTAGCTAAGGTGGATACTGATAAAGAGCAGGCGATGGCGATGCAAATGGGGATTCAGAGTTTGCCGACAGTCGCTTTGGTTAAAGGTGGACAGATTGTCGATAGCTTTACGGGCCTGAAGTCAGAAACTGAGCTAAAAGAGTGGTTGGCAACTTACGTTAGTTTTGAACCTGTAACACCTCAGCATGTGGCCAATCAGGACATACAAGAGCTCATTGATGTTGGTGATCTTGATACCGCGTTGGCTCAACTGAGCACATTAGCTAGTGATCAGGTTTTTTCTCAATTGATTCAAGTTTATTTGTTGAAAGGTGATTTACAGGCTGCTCAGAAAGTTTATGATGGGCTGAGTGAGTTCGTGCAAAATTCAGCTGCGGGTATACGAGCCAAAGGCTTAATCAACTTAGCAAGGATTGAAATTAAGGATCGTCTTGAATTGCAACAATTACAATCATTGTTGCAAAGTGGTCAATACGAAGTCGCATTAGAACAGCTTTTAGACCTATTGGCTCAGCCAGGCGACAAAAGTGAAATTAAACAATTGTTGATTGTTGCTTTTGATTTGTTAGAAGATCCCGAGGCGGTGGCAGGGTATCGTCGCCGGATGTCTCGTTTACTATTTTGAGGATTGTCATGAAGTTATTTGTCATATTGTCAATGTTTGCATCTGGTCTGTCTTATGCTGAAGATTATTTAGCACAAACCCAGCAGTTAAAAGATCATATCTGGGTTGGTCCGCAAATGGCACGCGAGGATGTTGAACAACTAAAAAAACTTGGTATTTCTCATGTGGTTAATTTCAGAACACAAGGTGAAATGGACGGTTTGGATTTTAATGAGCATGATCTGTTGAATCAAACAGCGATCAATTACTTGTCAATTCCAATCGGTAAAGAGCAAGGGTATTCACCAGAAAAGTTAGCCCAATTTACTGCTTTTATGACAGCACATGAGTCTGAACCGATGTTATTACATTGTCGTTCCGGTTATCGTGCCAATGTCATGTATGCTGCTTGGTTGATACAGTCTAAAAACTTATCTCCGCTAGAGGCTAAAGAAAAAGTTCACGCTTGGTCAGATGAAGCTGTTGGACAATTGTTGAATCAGACAGTTGATACTGAAGAATGAAAAAAATAATCACCCGATTTGCACCCAGTCCAACCGGCTATTTACATGTCGGTGGCGCCAGGACGGCACTGTTTTCTTATCTGTATGCGCGTCACAATAGAGGCTCCTTTGAGCTGCGTATAGAAGACACCGATATCGAACGATCAACTCAGGCGTCAGTTGATGCCATTTTTGAGGGCATGGATTGGCTTGGATTAGAATATGATGGAGAAGTCAGGTTTCAAAGTCAAAATCTGGAACGGTATCAACAGCAGTTGGATAGGCTTCTGGATAAAGGTCATGCTTATTATTGCAACTGCTCAAAAGACCGGCTTGAAAAAATTCGTGAGCAGCAAAAGAATAGGGGCGAAAAGCCAAGGTATGATGGTAAGTGTCGTGAGCTTTCGTTGACAAAGTCTGATGATACCATTGTCAGATTCAAAACGCCTACAACAGGTTCTGTTACCTTTGATGATCATGTCCGTGGCCAAATCACGGTGGCTAATGAAGAATTAGATGATTTGGTGATAGCCCGAGCTGATGGCATGCCAACTTATAATTTTTCAGTGGTAGTGGATGATGCTGATATGGGCATCACTCATGTGATTCGGGGTGATGATCACATCAACAATACACCGAGACAAATTAATATTTATCATGCGCTTGGCTATCCTATCCCGGAATTTGCGCACGTGCCTATGATTTTGGGTGACGATGGTGCTCGGTTGTCAAAACGTCATGGGGCAGTTAATGTGATGCAATATGCAGTCGATGGCTACTTGCCTGAAGCAGTTTTGAATTATCTGGTGCGGTTGGGCTGGTCTCATGGTGATCAAGAATTATTCACCAAGGATGAAATGGTTACGCTATTCGATTTGGCGGGCGTTAACAAAGCCCCCAGTTCATTCAATACCAGTAAATTGAAATGGATCAATCAACAGTATATACAGCAAGCTGATGTGGGCCGATTGGCTGAACTGTTGGCGAAACGTCTTAAGTCTTTGGGGGTCGAGTCACGGGTTGATTTGGCGGCTGTGGTTGGATTGTTTCAAGAACGTGCTCAAACTATCAATGAAATGGCCGATATGGGTATGTTTTTATTTAAGGAACTGGATGGTTACGATGAAAAAGCTGTGCAAAAGGCCTTTAAACCTGGTGCTGAGGATGCGTTACAAGCTGTGATTGATCAATGTCAAGTGATCTCTGACTGGCAAAGTGCTGACTTACATCAATTGATTGCTGATGTTGTAACTAATTTGGATGTCGGTTTTGGCAAGGTGGGCATGCCGGTACGGCTGGCGCTATCTGGTCAGGCACAGGGTCCAGCGAATGATGTGATCATGAAAATCATAGGTCAGGAAGAAACTATACAGCGATTGAGTGAGGCATTGACTTTTGTGAAAAATCATCACCAGTAAAATCTTTCAGATCTTTTGTATCAGTACTTCAGTTTTTTTGTTTGAGCCTCATACCCCGACTTTCCAATCGGGGTGTGAGTGAATCTATATTATTGCGGATCAAAATTATCGGCAAATATCAAGTCTGATAAAATAACAGGGTCAGCAGGTTCTGGTGCAGTGATATTACCGACAGCCACCGTGGTTTGCACTTGATAACTCGAACCTCCTTCCAAGGGTCCACTGAACCATTGAAAAGCCGTCCCCACGTCATCAGGGCCATAGCCATCACCGCCCTCATTGGGTAAGTCATCAATGTCATTGTCATAAAATGCCAATACTAAATCGTATTTACCTATATGGTAATTATCATTGCTTCCTGCTCGATACTCCAGCTGTTTATTACCGTTTGTTTGTCTGATGTAACCGAAATCACCATTGTTTAATTGAGCCGAATCATTATCTTGTACAATATTAAGATCAGCATAGTTAAATAAACTGATGTCTTTGTTGTTGATATCAATATTGGTGATTTTCATGGTATTGGTTAAAATGGCTTCATCGATGTTGAGGCCTGTTTGATCAATTACATGGGTTAAATCGGCTCTGAAACCTTTGTCATCCACATCTAACCAGGTGATGGTTACGCTGTCACCTTCGCTACTATAGGTAGCATAATCTGGTATTGGAAAAATATATTCTTGACTGTCATCACCTGTTCGATAAAACCAAGCCAGTCCAGATAAATAATCAATGTCGGTTACCAAGGCATTTCCGTAGCCACCATCTGCAATATCGTAGCTAGCTGTCCCGTCACTGATTTGGCCAGCAACACCATTAATAATCAATGACGCATCAGCAACGTGACCATCATTCCCATTCCAGCTGTCGTAGATATATAATGTCCATGTGCCGTTGGGATTGATTACATTACTGAAGGCTTGATTCATCGAAGTGGGTAATCCAGCATCAGCTACTCCTCCTATAGATGTGGTTTTATAAGGAGTATCATCAGGTAACGCCTCAAAATTGCCCAAGTTTGCTGCGACTGTCCACCAGTTATTAACTCCCTCGTCGGTGAATCGATAAGTTCCTTCTAAATTACTCAGATATCCTGCACATTCATTTTCGAATGCGCCTGTTTTGCCAAACAACACATGCCGAGTTGAGTCGGGCGCTTCTAATTCAGCAATAATATCGCCAATATGGTTGTGCTTAATATTCATTTCCAGTTCTATTTTATATAACTCAGTGATATTTTCTACTGGAAAGTAGATGGCTAATGGCTCTCCCAATTCATCACAATCTCCTGGACCATCGGGAATGTCACCAAAACCTGATCCTGGAAAACTAGTTGCTGCTACTGTTTGAAAGAAAAAGAAAGACAGAATTAATATATATTTGTTCATAAGTTCATGATTTATATCTAGTGATTATTACAACCATCGAAATTTTTCTTATTTGAAGGTCAGTTTTTTTAATTTTTTTGAGACTGTACTTATTCAGAGAGAACTCTGCATAAGTCGTGAATCAAGATAAAAAGTCTAAAATCCTCAATTTTTGCGTCAGCAAACTGAGCAATAGCATTGCTATTACTTGCGTTTGCTTCCTTAAACTTTAAGATTTTATCTCTTTTTTTCAATAATTCAGACTTATGTAGAGGTCTCTCAGAGTGTTTTTTTTAATGTTTAGACTTCTTTGCTGTCTATGCGATAGGGTTTAAAAATTTATGCTTAGTTGGAATATGATTTGTTAAGTTAACGTAAGTTACGGCACGGGTAAAGTTTTTTATGGCCACATGATGCTGTGACCGTCATTAAACAGAGGGTATTTTTTCATGACTTTCAAAAATACATCGCTGCTGAGCCAATAGTGAAGCCATTTTTGTAGGTTTGGCCAAGGTTGATTATCAAACCATGATTTATCAACAAAGGCGTATTGCCGAATGAAAGGGAATATGGCTATATCAGCAATTGTGGTTTGGTTTGTCATTAAGAAGCGGTGTTGTTTTAGTTGTCGCTCAAAGTTTTCGATCCTATTCAGTGTATTATTCCTGTGTTCTTCTGCATTTAGTTCAAGGTGTCTGTCAGCATACTTATATTTGTCTAGTAAGGGTTTAAATTTAAAATCATTCTCCTGAATGATCTTTTCAGCATCCGTCAGGAATTTGGGATTAAGCCAATCTTCTGGGTCATTGTGTTTTAGTGCCCAATACATAACATCAAGACTTTCCTCTATCACTTCTCCTTTAGCTGTGATTAATACTGGCACCGTGCCTTTGGGTGAGTGCTTCAACATGTCAGGTGGCTTGTCTTTTAGTAGCAACTCACGTAATTCCAGAACAATCTGTGCTTGGTATAATGCCATGCGTGCACGAATGGCATAAGGACAACGACGAAAGCTATAGAGGACATGGTGTTCAATCATGAATCTGTTTGATTCGACCGACGGTACCGTCGGTTAGTTTAACTTTGATGCCATGTGGATGGTGGGCAGAGTTGGTTAAAATTCGAGCCACTTGGCCAGTGGTTAATTGGCCGCTGCGTTGATCTTGTTTTTGGACCACAGAAACTTTTTGTCCAATTTGAATGTTTTTTCTTTGTGTTCCTATCATACTCGATGATTATAATATCCCTTTGCTTTTTTGAGAAGGTTGATGTTGTTTGCTATCATTGCTACAGATGTGGAGAATTCAATTGTTAATCGGCAGTCAGTTCGCGAAGCCCATCTGGCTCGATTGAAGCAATTACAACAAAATGATCGTTTGATTTTGGCTGGTCCTCATCCTGATAGTGATACTCCGGATCCTGATAAACCACAATTCACAGGCTCTTTAATCGTTGCCGAATTTGAATCACTACAGGCGGCGAAAGAGTGGGCAGGATCCGATCCTTACGTACTCGCAGGTGTTTACGCTGATGTCGCGATTAAACCTTTTCTCAAGGTTCTCCCGGAGTGAAAAACGAGAGTTCCAGATGAGGTTGCGATTTTCGTTTTGGCTGATGATTTTTTCTTGTTATTTAGAGTCAAGCGAGTTTCAAAATTTGTTCAATCAATAGCTT
>JAUIGR010000020.1 GCA_030430025.1 Gammaproteobacteria bacterium | reverse complement strand
ACATCGCCGGTCGAAATATAACAGGTATAACAACAACATTGTATTTAATATCAATCTCTTATTTGTTTTTCAGGACTGACTAGTTAGATGCTACTTGGCATAAAATAATACTCGCTGCCCTCATGACCTGCATGTCTAATAGCGGTGTATTCAGGAACCTGAGGCACACCAGTTAATTTAGAACGCAACCTCACTTGCTGCTCTAGTGCTTTGAATAACCGATAACCTTCCATAACCCCATAGTTTTCCTTTAATACATCAAGTAAAGAAGATGCAAATATGGAGTGACCATTACCTCCCGAGTCCAAAACAGGCTGTAATCCGCCTGAGGTCAGTACAGTCCTCGCTTTAACTCGAGAAGTAAAAAGTAAATCATTCTCGGCAACATCTTCTGGGAAAGGTCTAATAGCCGATCCAGACATTGTCCCAGAATAACAAGAATCAGCAATAACCATAACGTGCTTAGCATTCATACTGGACATGAACTGCGTAATGGCATCATTACTTATCCATGTTTTTTTGTTATCTAAAGTGGCATCTGTTGGTATCCAATAACCATCTTGTTTATCATCTATCAAACCATGTCCAGCATAATAAACAATCAAATTATCGAACTTACCCAACTTCTCCTGATAATCTGCCAATGTTTCTAATATCTTGAGTTGATTGGCATTTTCCAACACTTGAACTTCATAATCATACTGTTTCTTCAATACCTCTCCGATTTCTTGAGCATCATTAATCGCTGTCTTTAGATTTTCAAAGTGACTATATTGATTGTTTCCTATAACCAAGGCATGATACTTACCTAAATCCTTTTTAAATCGCTGGGCAAATAAATCAGTTAAAACACGTGGCTTCAAACGCTCAAGCTCTTGTCGCACAATTACAAATTGTTCAATAGACTTTTGGCCATTTTTCTGAACTGCTTCAATTCTCACCGGTGTATCATCATCAGCAACTAAAGTCACTTCCACACTAAATAAACCAGTATCTGTCAACTGATCAATGATGCTTTCTTGATTCAAACTTAACGCAGTGACTTTTTCAGGCTCTGTAACACTGGCCATAACAGCTATTTTATCCATTTGTTTTGATAGTATAGGAACCGAACGTATCCCTCTTGTCAGCAAGATTTCTGGTGAAATTAAATTGATAGCTATATCATTTTTAACCACTTCTTGACCTTGCTCTTTGTTAATTTTCTCAATCAAAGTAGTGGCAATTTCTTTACTTTCTTGATTTTTCCTTGTCAACTCATTGACTTCATTTTCCAATTTGATGATCCGCTGTTGTGCAGTCTCATCAGCTTTATTGTCATGTAATGCGGTTTGTAAACGTTTTAGCTCAACATTGGCAGCCTTAATGTAATTTTTGGTTTTGATATAATTGTCATTCACTTCTCCAAGTTCACTTTTCAAAAGATTCACCTGGCGTGTTAATAAGATACGTTGATGTTCTTTTTCTCTGCGTTCACGGAGTTCTTGTTCTGTTACCAGCTCAAGCTTGGCTTCAGTAACGCCAGCAGCTTGCCTGTATAAATTGATAGCCTTAACCGGATCTTTGGTGACACCTAGTCCCTGTTCATATAAATTACCTAAATTAAGAAGTGCTTGTGAAAGACCTTGATCAGCTGCTTTTTGATACCAAGCGGCAGCCGATAAATAATCAGACTGTCCCCCTACACCTTTTTCGAATAATTCACCCATGTAATTTTGGGCCGTGGCATCTCCACCATCAGCTTGCTGTTGCCATACTTTAGCTACTGTAGCGAAATTAGCCTCATCATAGGCCACATATTCACCACCACGTAGTGCACACTCCTTAGCGGTTAGTTTTGCTGGTTTTCTCGGTGGTATATAAGTGTAATTTTGGCCCAATTGTCGTATCTGCGGAGGCAACAAACAATCAACAATGTAAAGCATATCAGGGGTAATTTGACCTTTTTTCATTTGCTTTGATTTTTTACTTTTTTTGGCATCAGCACTGATAAATACCACCATAAGCAATATCAAAGCTATATATAGCCTATTCATTTCTATGTATTTCATGACTAACCTCAAAATTCAAAACGCAAACCCAAATTGATAGTACCACGGGAAAAACCATCTAATCCAAACATGCTGCGATAATTGATATAAGCTTGTTTGCCATTAGCACCAATAAACACTAAACCAAGGCCAGCATCTCCATATAAACGATCTGGTTCATCTGTTTCTATCCAAAAAATTTCATCATCCGGTGCATTAATAAACCAAGCTTCGACTAATCCACCATTGTTCTCCAACTCCCTTGATAGATTGATATCAAACTGAGGTGTGATTACGCCCTTTTTCAAACTAATGGCTTTAGAAATATTGAATCCTAAAGAGCCCACCATACTCTTAATATGTTGTTCAGCATATGAAAAATTAAAGCCACCTGCACCAGATTCTGTGAATTGATTAATCTGAGTATCAACATAACGGAAACTGAAGTTTGGCGTCATATTCCATCCATTTTTATTAAAATGATATCCCATATTGAATGCTACAGTGTATTGACTGGCATCCGTATCACCATGAGCAGTACGGTCAATTGTCACATCTTCAATAGAAAAGTTAATCCGTCTCGTTTGTTCAAATCGAGGTTGTCCGTAACTGATCCGCGCATCAAGATAAAAATTATCTTTGAGATAAAAAGACCCATAACCCGTTAGTGTAATACCATTTGATTTCATCTCTGCTTCATCTTCTATTTGCGAATCAAAATGTGCATATCCCAACGCCATCCCAATCACTTGTTGGCTGTTCAAACGATAGTCAAGTCCAGCGGTAATACCATACGTGTCAAAATCAAAACCTAACTCACGGCCAGTTTTATCCCTTTCCCCCATGGATATCGTGCCATTAATAAAAAAACTCCAAGGAGAAACAAAGTTATTAACAGTATTATCAGGTTCTTCTGCATTAAGATACGCAAGCATTGCTAATGGAATTGATTGGTTACCATAAGTAGCACGCAATCCAGACAAACTAAATCCACCGCCACCAGCACGCAACTCAGATAAGCGGGCATCAATATTTCGAAATTGCGATGTGATTATTTCAGCAGCTGAGTTTGATTGACCGAGAACTTCGTTAGGAGTAATTTCTCTCATCATGTCACGAAGATCAGCGCGGTCTTCCTCATCAGCATTCCAAATCAAGTCACACATGCCTGATTCCATGGCTGTAAAATACGAACCGGCACAATAACTGGCTACATTACGAATCGCTCGTTGTGTTTGTTGATCTATCGAGCCAATGACATGTTGAACATGCGTTAAAAATTGATCTTCCGTCGGTGTGGGCTCTACCTCGATCATCAAATTGGCTTGATTATTGCCCAATTGAGGATCATATGTTTCAGAATATACTGTTGTCACGATACTGATTGGTTGTGTTGTTTGTACAACCTGCTTACTTTCAACCCTAAGAAAAAGAGATTTTGTTGAATTCAATTGTAGGTCTGAGCCTAAATAACAGAAAACATGATTTGGATTGCTGCTATTACATTGCCACACTTCACTGTTGATAGGTATGACATTTTCAATGATTCCGGTAAACATCATTTCTAAAGCAACAATTTCAGCAGTATCTGGACCATTGTTTAAAACACTGACTTCTACTTCAAAAACATTTCCTTGAAATATTTGACCATGATCAGATTCTATATAAACAGACAAATCAGCTTCTGTTGACTGATTTGCTACCACTTCAACATGTGACTGTCTACTATCTGAAAAGTAGAATGGGTTCGACACTGAATTCGTAACAAAATCAGGTTGTGCCATAGCAATACAGCCCACCAACAATAACAAGAGGGTTTGATACCATTTTGCTTTTATTACCATGTCATACCTCGTTCCTAAGTGACCAACCTGATAAAACGTCATTTTGACCTTATACTAATGTCAAAAACAATGATTCACCAATGCTTTTCAAATAAACGGTGAGATAGATCACAAAAATTCAATCTACCATAGTTATTTAATGGTATTTCTGACCAAAAGTTGTAACTGAGAACGACCATTAAAATGATTAACTTGTAAATGGTAGGTCATTTGTACCTTGTCACCAATTTCAGGAAAGTCATTGGGAGTTGATTGAAATGCAATGGCATCAATCTTCTTTCGCTTGTCAATGGTTTGTAATTGTAGCTTACAATGATAAGTACCCACTTCTTTTTTTTGTTTAATAACAAACCAGTCATCAAATAAAGGTTCAGGAAAATAAGCTCCCCATGGCCCAGATTCTTCAATTAATTGAGCGACATGAACAGATAAATACTCACTATCAACACTGCCATCTGTATGGACAACGTACGATTGCCCTTGCTCTTTTGCCCACTCACTAACAACTTCATTAAAAGCATCATCAAACTGTTTTTTTTTGTCGATATGTAACGTCAAACCAGCCGCCATAGCATGACCACCAAACTTTTCAATTACATCTGGATATCGTTGATCAATAGTGACAAGTGCATCACGAATATGAAATCCATCAACACTGCGACCAGAACCTTTCAATCTGCCCGAATGCTCACTCTCTTTAGCAAATGCAAAAGTCGGTCGATTGGTTGATTCTTTGACCCGAGATGCCAATAATCCAACCACACCTTGATGCCAATCTTTATGATAAAGACATAAGCCAGCTGGTAAGTTGTTTCTTTTTCTTAATTCATTAACTACAGAATCTGCAAAAATTTGCATCTCTTGCTGGATTGATTGTCGCTGTTGATTGATTTGATTCAAAGCATCTGCAAGCAATATTGCTTTTTCATGATCATCAGTCAAAAGCAATTCAATACCAATGCGCATATCTTCAAGGCGACCCGCTGCATTTAACCTGGGAGCCAAAGCAAAACCTAGATCTCCAACATGCGCTAACAAAGGATCTCTTTGTGCTATTTGAAACAGTGCCAATAAACCAGGTACACACTTTTGCTTTTTCATTAAAGCCAAACCAGCACTAACTAAGATGCGATTATTTTGATCTAAGGAAACCACATCAGCCACTGTCCCCAATGCCACAAGATCAAGCCACTGAGACATATTTGGGGCTACTAGACCAATTGCATCAAACCACCCTGATTGATCTAAAAATGTTTTAAAACTGGCCATCAAATAGAATGCCACCCCTACTCCTGCCAAATTTTTACTAGGAAAAGTATCACCGGATAAGTTTGGGTTCACAATAGCATCTGCATCAGGCAATTGATCAGAGGGTAAATGATGGTCAGTAATGATGACTTTCATGCCCAACTGTTTAGCTAATTTGACACCAGCATGTGATGAAATCCCATTGTCTACAGTGATGATCAAACCAGTCTGTTGTTGGGATAACTCTTCCACCAACCGAGATGATAGGCCATATCCATAATCAAATCTATTGGGTACTAAAAAATCAATATGCTTAGCTCCCATTGCTTTCATTGAACGAATGACCAAAGCTGTCGCTGTTGCTCCATCTGAATCAAAATCACCCACCACAACGATTTTTGTGTGTGACTTTAGTGCTTCATAAATCAATTCATGTGCTTGTTGCAAACCAGATAGACCTTGGGGTAAACAGATATTTTTTAAACGGTAATCCAATTGATTTGCATGGTGAATGCCACGAGCTTGGAATACGCGGGTCAAGAGAGGATGTAGATGATCACCCCCTTCAATCTTAGATGCAACTAAAGGTCTTCGTTTAATGGTGATGCGTTCTTGCATCAAATGTATTGAATACTTTCTATAAAATAAATTTTATTTCCACCAGGTGCTTGTACTTCGACTTCATCATCTTCACTTTTTCCTATCAAAGCACGAGCAATCGGAGAACTGATTGAAATACGTCCTTCATCGATGCTTGCTTCTGCATCACCCACTATCTGATAAGTCACATGACTTCCAGACTCCTCTTCCTCAAGAACAACAGTGGCTCCAAAAACCACCTTATCACCTATATTCAAACTGGTCACATCAATCACTTCCGCTATTGAAATGATACTTTCCAACTCAGCAATCCTTCCTTCCATGAATGATTGTTGTTCACGTGCTGCGTGGTATTCCGCATTTTCTTTTAAATCGCCATGCGCACGTGCTTCTGCAACGGCATCAATGATTTTAGGCCGCTCTATCGTTTTTAACTTTTTTAATTCTGATTTGAGGCGTTCTGCACCTGCTTTTGTAATAGGAACTCTGTTCATAATGTATATTGTTTAATGTAACTCTTCCAGTGAATAAATCTCATGTGAGTTTAGATACTCATATGCTTCAATTGTTGCTGCTGCTCCAGCTATAGTTGTTGTGTAATTAATACTTTGCTTTAGTGCTTCTTTACGAATTGAAGCCGAATCTGCAATGGCTTGTGAACCCTCTGTTGTATTGATAATAAAATCAATTTCATTACTTTTGATCTTGTCTACAATGTGCGGCCGTCCTTCAATCACTTTATTGACACTTTCACAGTATAATCCTGCATTTCTCAATAGTTGACAAGTTCCATGTGTCGCAACCAGTTCAAAATTCATATTTTGCAGCTTTCTTGCTAATGGAATCAACCGCTCCTTATCAGCATCTCTTACGGAAACAAAGGCTTTTCCTTGTAAGGGCATGGAAATTTTGGCGGCCAACTTTGCAGTTGCCACAGCTGAACCAAAAGACTTACCTATACCCATCACTTCACCAGTTGACCTCATTTCTGGACCTAAAATAGGATCAACACCTGGAAATTTAACGAAAGGGAAGACAGGCTCTTTAATCGAATAATGATCCAAATCCAAACGTGCCTTAACTCCCTGTTCTTTCAAACTTATACCAGCCATACACAAAGCAGCTATTTTCGCTAAAGGTAATCCGGTAGCTTTTGATACAAAAGGAACGGTCCTTGAAGCCCTCGGGTTTACTTCTAATATATAAATATCATTACTCTGAATAGCAAATTGTGTATTCATCAAACCAACAACACCTAATTCCTTGGCCATCAAACCACACTGCCTTGCCAGCTCTTCCTGCACAATTTTGCTCAAAGTAAATGGAGGTATACAACAAGCTGAATCACCCGAATGCACACCCGCCTGCTCAATGTGTTCCATGATACCACCCACTAGTACATCCTGACCATCAAAAATGATATCTACATCAACCTCTATTGCATGGTCTAAAAAGCGGTCAAGCAAGACTGGTGAATCATTCGAAACTTTAACAGCTTCTTTCATATAACGGGCCAATTCGATTTGCGAGTGCACTACTTCCATGGCCCTCCCTCCCAATACATATGATGGTCTAACCACCAATGGAAAACCCAATTTATCAGCTGTAACTACTGCCTCATCTTCCGACGTAACAGTACCATTAGGCGGTTGGCGCAAATTCAGCTTATCTAACATTGCTTTGAACTGTTCCCTATCTTCAGCTTTGTCAATACATTGTGGTGATGAGCCGATAATAGGCACGCCTGCTTTTTCTAAGATTTTGGCAAGATTTAATGGAGTTTGACCACCATATTGGACAATAACACCCTGCGGTTGCTCTATTCTTACAATCTCTAACACATCTTCTAATGTCAATGGTTCGAAATAAAGACGGTTAGAAGTATCATAGTCAGTTGATACTGTTTCAGGGTTACAATTAATCATAATGGTTTCAAAACCATTTTCTTTTAAAGCCAATGACGCATGAACACAACAATAATCAAACTCGATACCTTGACCTATGCGATTAGGCCCTCCTCCCAAAATGATGATTTTATCTTTATCGGTAGGCTTTGATTCACAATGAGGTTCATACGTTGAATAAAAATAAGCCGTGGGCGAATCAAATTCAGCAGCACATGAATCGACTCTTTTATAGACTGGATGTATACTTAACTGACTTCTGTATGAACGCACAGTTTTCTCATTTTCTCCCAATAGTTCAGCTAAACGACTATCAGAAAACCCTTCCCTTTTCAGCTGTAACAACTGCTCAGCAGTCAGATCATTAATGGACTGACTAACCAAAGCCAGTTCTATCTGTACTAACCGATGAATGTGATTTAAAAACCATCGATCAATTTTTGAAATTTCATGGACTTGTTCTATGCTGTAACCTTGTCTAAAGGCATCTGCCACATAGAATATCCGTAAGGAGGATGGTTCTCGAATTTCTTTTACTAAATCAAAACCAGCATTAATTTGTTCCTGACTGATAATGGCATTTAATCCATTTTTTCCGATTTCTAGACCACGCAAGGCTTTTTGTAAGGACTCATTAAAAGTTCTGCCAATAGCCATAACCTCTCCTACGGACTTCATTTGTGTGCTCAAACGGTCTCGACTGTTATTGAATTTTTCAAAGGCAAAACGTGGGATTTTAGTCACAACATAATCAATTGTCGGCTCAAAAGATGCAGGTGTAGCACCACCTGTTATTTCATTTTTTAACTCATCCAATGTGTAACCAATAGCTAATTTAGCAGCAACTTTTGCTATAGGAAAACCAGTGGCTTTAGATGCCAATGCAGATGATCTTGAAACTCTCGGATTCATTTCAATAACAATCATCCGTCCATTCTCAGGATTAACTGCAAACTGTACATTAGAGCCTCCTGTTTCCACTCCAATCTTACGCAAAACAGCCAAAGAGGCATCACGCATGATTTGATATTCCTTATCAGTCAGTGTTTGAGATGGGGCCACGGTAATCGAGTCACCAGTGTGAACTCCCATAGGATCGAGGTTTTCAATTGAACAAATAATAATGCAATTATCCGCCCTATCACGAACTACTTCCATTTCGTATTCTTTCCACCCTAATAATGACTCTTCTAACAAAACTTCTGTAGTCGGTGACAGCTTCAACCCCTCTGCCGTAATGTTCTCAAATTCTTCCAAATTGTAAGCAATGCCACCACCTGTCCCTCCGAGCGTAAATGATGGACGAATAATAACCGGGTAACCGATTTGTTTTTGAGCTACTCTAGCCTCATCTAAATCATGAACAATAAATGATTTAGCACAAGCCAATCCAATATCCTTCATGGCTTCTCTAAACTGCTCTCGATCCTCAGCCATATCAATCGCTTCTCTGGATGCGCCAATCATCTCTACATCAAATTTTTCTAGCACACCATGACTGACCAGATCTAATGAGCAATTCAAAGCCGTTTGGCCACCCATCGTAGGCAATAAAGCATCTGGTCGCTCACGTTCTATGATTTTAGCAACAGTCTGCCACGTAATCGGTTGAATATAAATACTATCTGCTGTTTCTGGATCGGTCATGATTGTGGCAGGGTTAGAATTAACCAAAATGACTTTATACCCTTCATCTTTCAAGGCCTTACAAGCCTGGGTACCAGAATAATCAAACTCACAAGCTTGGCCAATAACAATTGGACCCGCACCCAGGACCAAAATACTTTTAATGTCTGTACGTTTTGCCATGATTATTTTTTAGCCTGCTGCTGCATCAAATGAATGAATGGTAAAAACAATTTTCTGGCCTCATGAGGACCAGGACTGGCCTCAGGATGTCCCTGAAACCCATAAGCCGGTTTATCTTTTCGCTTAATACCCTGAACACTACCGTCAAACAATGAGCGATGGGTCACATCAACAAAGTCAGGTAGTTTTGCTTGATCAACTGCATAGTTGTGATTTTGGCTAGTAATCAATACGGTTTCATCACTACAATCTTGGACCGGATGGTTAGCACCATGATGTCCAAACTTCATCTTAACAGTCTGCAACCCAGAAGCCTGAGCTAATATTTGGTGCCCTAAACAAATACCAAATAATGGAATCCCGATCTGTAAAAAGTGTTGACAAGCCTTCACCGCATAACTACAAGCAGCAGGATCTCCTGGTCCATTCGAGAGAAACACACCATCTGGACTTAATGCCATCACTTCTGAAGCGGGTGTAGTAGCAGGCACAACAGTCAACCGACAACCCAAATCAACAAGAATTCGAAGAATATTTTGTTTCACACCAAAATCGTAACAAACAACATGGTATTGTTCTGATTTTATGCTCGTAAACTCACCATTCAATAAACTATAGGTACCCTGTGTCCAGGATGATGATGCTTTTCTACTGACTGTACTGGCTAAATCTGATCCGATGGTGCCCTCATAAGCCTTGGCTAGTGCTATAGCTTCCACAGTATCTATCTCATTGCCAGCCACTAAACAACCATTCAATGAACCTGCTGTTCTTAACTTTCGGGTCAATTCTCTGGTATCAATATCAGTAATGGCAATGATTTGATGACGTCTTAAGTAATCTCCTAAGTTCTCTTCATTACGCCAGCTACTAGCTTCATCTGAAAAACTTCTGACAATTAAACCTTTGACAAACACTTGTTCTGACTCACCATCTACTGTATTGGTTCCAGTGTTACCAATATGTGGATACGTTAATGTGACTATTTGACCAGCATAAGAGGGATCTGAAAGTATTTCTTGATAACCTGTCATGGCAGTATTAAACACCACCTCCCCGACGGAGGTTCCAGAATAACCAACTGATGTACCCAAAAAAACCGACCCATCTTCCAAAGCCAATATGGCTTTTGGTTGATCACTATTTGGAAACAAAATTTTATTTAAATCTGTCATCTAGGCTCAACTCTAAAAAGGCGTAAAAAAAGCGGACATTAGCCCACTTATTACTCGTTTCGAATTGAAATCAAATTTTAACCGAAAGTACTCAAAAAGACCATGCTTTATTGTAAGATGATTTTTGAGATGAACTCTAAAAACATAATAAGACAATTAACGACTATTCATAAAATATTCAGACTTTATAACATATCATTTTTAAATTTATGGTTATCATATGAAAACGATTATTATCATCTGCTGTACTTTAACCCTATTTTCTTGTGCTCAACCTCCAAAGCCACTACAGGGCGACTTCATTGATATGACACCAAAAAATTATATTCAAAATCCTATTGCTGATCTCAAAATCAGATGGACTGGCTTTGTGGTTGATGTGGAAAACCAAAAGGATTATAGTTGCCTGATTATTATTGGCAAATTAGCTGACGCCTACGCCAAACCATCGAGACAATATCGGATGGATACGGGTCGATTCATCGCTTGTAAGCCACAATTCTTAGATCCTGCTTCTATAAAAAATAAACCAGTCACAGTCATTGGGCATGTGAAAAAAGTAGTAACAAAGAACATCAATAACCATCCTTATAGCCATCCATTAATAGATGCAGAGACCATTTACGTATGGTGACTTAACCAAGCACTTCATCAACTCTATTTATGACTGCATCCAACGCTATCAAATTCATTGATCCCGGAAACTCTGCTTTAGTGCCCCATTTCAATTCACTTACTGATTTACCAAGAAATTTTTCACAGGCCTGAGGGTAAGCATCAACAGTTAAATGGGGATATTGGTATGAACCTGAACGCTGATAATTGCTTGCTGCCAACAAGCCAATAACGGGAGTTCCGACACTACCCGCCATATGCAATGGTCCAGAATCAGGAGAAATAACCAAGTCAACCATACCCATCATTGATAGTAACTGCTTTAATGTATCTTGCCCTGCAATATTAATAACACCATTTTTACAATGCGATTCTATTTCATCAATGAAAGCCTTTTCTGTTAGTGAAGGACTACCACACAAAAACACACGCGCACAGTATCTTTCCACTAAATAATCTGATAATCTAGCATAACGTTGCACAGACCAATTTCGCAATGGATGACTTGAACACGGACTAATGATAACGGTTTTCTGATATCCCTGAGAAAACTGCCCATTAGCATCCATAGACACCAGATCACTCTTACTTTGTTGCATGTCACCAAGAACAGTATGAGGCTGATCTCTGTTTTTCATAGCCTGCAAATTAAAGAGACGTTTAGCCAGTAGATCATCTTGTTTACTAACAGGTATATGCCAATCCATAATAGGTTCATTACAACCTAATAAATGGGCAAACTGCATAAACCCATCCAGTACATGCAGATCTTTTTTATAAGGAATCTGCTCGTTAATAAACCACCTGTGACCTTCCTTGCTTCTTTGATTATCAAAACCAATACGTCTTTTCGCTTTAATTAACAGAGAAAGTAGATTAGCTCGAAAAGAAAGCTGCATTAGTAATAAAATATCAAAATATCGCCCTTTTAACTCCCTCCTCAGTTTTTTGATCGCATGCCATCCTTGACTTTTATTAAATACAATAAACTCAACACCAGGTAAGCCTGCCAGTAACTTGTACTCTAGTGCACCAACAACCCAAGTAATCTGACAATCAGGAAAGCGATGTTGCAGGGTTTTAACAACTGGCACAACATGAGTCACATCACCTATCGCACTCAATCGAAACAGACATAAACTTTTAGGGTCTTCCAAATGATAAATAAGATGCTTTGTCGTCATCAATGGTTTATTTTAAAATGAACCATTTTAAGCATCTGAACATCGTTTGTGAATTCGAAACCCTTCAAATACAATGAACAATGGCTACTTTGTAATCCTTCATATAATGAGGTTATAGAAACTGACTGGTTTGAACAATCATATTGGCTCAATCAAGGACGCTTATTGGGATCCAACTCAGGAAGAGGTTCTGCTTGGGTAATAAAAACAGAATGGGGTAAATGGGTATTGCGACATTATTTTCGCGGTGGCCTATATGCAAAAGTCAGCAAGGATTTATATTTATGGACAGGCCTAAACCAATGCCGAGCATTCAGGGAGTTTCAATTACTTGATAAAATACAGTCATGGGGCTTACCAGCTCCTAAGCCCATTGCTGCCCGTGTAATCAAAAAAGGGTTATATTACAGTAATGATCTGATCATGGAACAAATACCACACAAAAGCACTTGGGCGCAGTCATTATTGGAGTCAAAACAAAATATTCGGCAATGGGAGCAAATTGGCCACACCATAGCGCAATTTCATCAACATGGCATTGATCATTCAGATTTAAACGCCCATAACATTCTTTTATCTGATGATCAAATCAATTTGATTGATTTTGACAACAGTACCATCAAAGCTCCTCATATAAAATGGCAAAAGAAAAACATCAATAGGTTAAAACGCTCAATCGAAAAGGTCAGTCAAAAAACATGCAAAGATGATTGGTCAAAATTATGGCAGGCTCTGGTTAACACCTGGCAAGAAGAACTGTCATGACTTTTGATTATAAAACATATATAAAACACCTTCCGCACACACCTGGTGTTTATCAAATGTTTGATCACACTGATCAAGTCATTTATGTAGGTAAAGCGCGTTCATTAAAGAAAAGAGTAGCAAGCTATTTTAATGGTAAGGCAAAAGACAACAAAACGATGCGACTAGTAAGGTCCATCTCAAGCATACAGTATCACGTTACACGATCAGAATCAGAGGCTTTGATACTAGAAAATCAACTGATTAAAAAACATAAACCACGCTACAATGTGCTACTCAAAGATGATAAATCTTATCCTTATATTTATGCTTCCGTCGGTAAAGATGAATTTCCAAGGATAGAATTTAAAAGAGGAAAAAAAAACAAGTCCGGTCAATATTTTGGTCCCTACCCCTCTGCTGCTTCTGTACGTCAAACCCTACATTTTTTACAAAAAACCTTTAAAGTCAGGCAATGCAACAATACCACCTACTCAAATCGTTCTAGACCTTGTTTGCAATACCAAATTAATCGTTGCAGTGCGCCATGTGTAGGCCTAGTCAGCCACAAAGACTATCAAAAACAGTTAAAATATACTTTTGATTTTATTAATGGAGAGTCAGAACAAGTTGTCAACACATTAATCGATCAAATGGAACAGGCTTCAAATCAGCAGTCTTTCGAACAAGCGGCTGAAATTCGTGATCAAATAAAAGCCATTCGATTTATTCAGTCACAACAAGTGGTTGAATCAGACCCTCAGTTTAATGCAGAAATCATGTATTTCAATAAAGAATCAGGATTATATATGGCCACTGTCGGAATCGTGAGGAATGGTCAATTGCTCGGATTCAGGAATCACACTCCAAAAACGCCTAAAGACACTCCATTGACAGAATTTGCTTCAGCATTCTTGAGCATTTATGGAGATCAACAAACACTCTCTGAACAAATCATTTCGAATGTAGCCCCATGTGACAAAGACCAATTGATATCTGCCTTAAGTGAACATCAAAATAAAAAAATTACTTTCATTACACAGCCCAGAGGAGATAAGAAGAAATTACTTAATCTGGCTAAAGAAAACAATTTGAATGCACTGCGAGTTAAAAGCAGTAAATATGCTAGCTGGCAAAAGAAATGGGCTTTGTGGATTGATGAACTCGACTTTAAACAGCCGCCCGAACGTGTTGAATGTTTTGATATCAGTCACCAAATGGGAGAACATACACGAGCTTCTTGTGTCGTTTTTGATCAAAATGGTGCTAAAAAAACAGCCTATCGTCAATACATCATTGACAGCATTACTGGTGGTGATGACTACGCTGCCATGCGACAAGTAATAGAAAAGCGTTTACGCTCAATTACAAAGCACCAACTAGGCTATCCTGATGTTTGGCTGATTGATGGTGGCAAAGGTCAGGTCAATCAAACCATCAACGTACTGAAAGAGCATCAGATAGACTGCATATCGGTAATTGGAGTCACTAAAGATGATGAACGAACAGCAGGTGAAGAAAGATTATATTTAGCGAAAACGCAACAATTTCTTAAACCTGAAAAACATGGACTGCTGTCACTGATGGTCCAACACATTCGAAATGAAGCACATAATCATGCCATTAACTCACAACGTAAAGCATTTAAAAAAGCCAGACAGAATTCTACTTTAGAAGAAATCCCCGGTATTGGAAAAACAAGGAGAAACACGTTACTTAAACATTTCGGTGGCTTACAAGGTTTACAAAAAGCAAGCTGGGATGATATCAAAACCATTAAAGGTATCAGTGACAAAGTCGCCAAACAAGTTTATAACTTTTTCCATCCGCCTCAGGACTGACTGAAGTATATAATTGTTTCCTCTGATTCTTTACACTTAAATGTTTTTTTGACCGATGCAGGAAAAGACCAGGATGGACTTTTTCAGGATTGACTAGTTATATCTACAACTGATACCTAATATTTTTACATTAAAAAACTTCAAATCATCAGTTTCATATTTACCACCAAGAGCTCCTGGAATGATACAGCAAGGATATCAACATGTTTTTCTGACAATACTCAAATTTGTGTACCACCAACCGTTAATTTATCGATTTTCAAACTAGGCTGACCGATACCAACAGGAATGCTCTGACCATCCTTACCACAAACGCCTAACCCTTGATCGAACGCCAAATCATCACCCACCATCGAAACATGTTGCATGGCCGTTGGCCCATCTCCAATTAATGTTGCTCCTTTCACTGGTTGAGTTATTTTGCCGTTTTCAATGAGATAAGCTTCTGATGCTGAAAACACAAATTTTCCGTTTGTAATATCTACTTGGCCACCAGAAAAATTGACCGCGTACAATCCTTTATCAACTGAAGCAATAATTTCCTCTGATGTATAATCACCTGCTAGCATATACGTGTTGGTCATTCTTGGCATTGGCAAATGGGCAAATGATTCTCTCCGGCCATTGCCTGTAGGAGCCACTCCCATTAAACGTGCATTCAATTTATCTTGCATGTATCCTTTCAAAATACCATTTTCAATTAAGACATTTTCCTGAGATGGTGTTCCCTCATCATCAATAGTCAAAGAACCCCGTCTATCCGGTAGGAGACCACTGTCAACTATTGTGCACAATGATGATGTTACCTGTTCCCCTACCCGTCCTGAAAACGCTGATGAACCCTTGCGGTTGAAATCTCCTTCCAAACCATGACCGACAGCTTCATGAAGCAAAACACCAGGCCAGCCTGAAGCCAATACCACAGGCATTTCCCCGGCAGGAGCTTCAACTGCTTCTAAATTAACCAAAGCAGATTGCACTGCCTGAACAACAAATTTTTCAGCTAAACCGGCTTCAAATAGCCGTGATAATAATATACGACCACCACCACCAGCAAAACCCACTTCCATACGTCCCTTATTGTCAACAGCAATAACCTGCAAACTGAGTTTTACCATCGGTCTAATATCTGTTGCAAAAGTGCCATCAGTTGCAGCCACCATAATTTTTTCTTGGGATGTAACCAAAGAGCAAACTACTTTTTTAATTCGATGATCAATGGCTCTTGCTTGTACATCCATGCCATTCAACAACTCGATGATGGCTTGATTTTCGGTATTCACCAAAACATCCTCTGACGTATACAACCCTGTTCTAGAATCTTTTTTTAAATTCACACCTTTGTTAATGTTGGTGTGATTGCGAGCAATACTCCTGGCAGTAGCTACTGCTGAATTCATAGCACTTACCTTTAGCAAGTCTGTATAAGCAAATCCAGTTTTTTCTGCTTGATTAACTCTGACACCAACACCTTGATCAATAGTATGACTTCCTGATTTAACTTGTTGATTTTCCAATACCCAAGACTCTAAGCGTATTGATTGAAAATACAGATCAGCAAAATCTCCTCCTGTTCTCATGGCTTGAGATAATAAATTTTCTAAGTCAGAAACGGCCAAGCCGTTAGAGTCAAGAAAATAATCACAGACTGTTGTGTTTATCATTGGTAAATCCATTAATTAAAGTTGTTAAAATCATCGCAGCAACGACATAAGCGGTAAAAAAATAAACGCCAATTTGTAATGTGGCATCAGTTGCACCACCAGACTTAGTCGAAAAATAAGTGACCAGTATCGCAATCACAAACACATCCAGCATTGACCATTTACCGACGGCCTTGAGAACCCTAATGGTTTTTTTCGAAAAATGAAGATTATTACTGACCAATATCATGGTTTTTAAAAAAGTTTTTAATACTGGTACCAATATGGTAAATAAGAAAATCACTGTAGCAATCGCTATTTGTCCACTCTGATACATTTTTGCTAAAGCAGAAACAATACTTTTCGACTCAAACTGGAACACCGTTTGACCCAATACGGGTACATCTTGATAAGCTATAATTGCCAGAATAGGAGCAAACCATCCAGTAATTAACGCGGTGGTTATCGCAATTAACAATGCCGCTAATGACCAAATTGACCGAAGGAAACCATGTAAAAGCAACATCAATATCAAACAAGCAATAAACAATTTAGTATGTTTATTGGCCAATTTATCTAAATGTTCAGCTCGCTGTTTACTTTCCTCCAATCGTTCAAGTTCTTCGGTATAGCCTTCATACCAACTAAAAGTAATCGCTTCCAATATCTTTTTACCCTTACTCTTAGCGTTACTGCTGGCATCTAATTGTGCTGATAACTCACTAATCTGATACTCATAAGCCATAGAATAACCCCAAGCCTGATAAGCCAAGTAAACACAAAAAATGGCACAGACAAGCATATATAAAATGTGTCCAAATGTTTTACTCATCATTCAATAATTCAATAATTGGCTGGTCCCATGTTCCTGTCACATGGTACATAATTCTATTAGAAGACTTTAACTGTTTATTAAAGATACCTTGTAGGAAAAATCCTGCTGCTGCACCTACAGCACCACCGGCTATGGCGCCAATAGTTGGCAATGTTTTTCCTACTTGCGGCTCCACCGTAATGGTCTGATTATATGTTTTTTGAGCAAAATTTGTTTCTCCTCGAACCATTATTTTTACCGATGAAGCATTGATTGTAAAATCATCCGTAGTGGCAAAACCATCGGCAATATTAAAGTGTCCTTCCATCGATTTAAAGTGTAAGTCTTCAGCAATGACATCTTTAAAATCCAACATCAATCGTCTGGGTAAATCGGTTAGACTGAACAAACCCAAAACCCTACCAAATCCTGGTTTGGTATCTAAAACCTCCCCTTCTCCCATAGTGAGATCTAATGTGCCTGAAATATTTTTTAAATCAAACATACTGGGTGTGCCAGGCCACTGCGCATTAAGCTCTATTAAAGTTTGGGTGTTACTTATCGGCGCATCAAAAGACATACCTTCCAAAAACTCTGCAAACTTTTCTGAAGTCATAACGACATTAAAATTGGACACACCTAAACCAGTATCACCTACCTCAGGCGCTCGCCAATGGCCTGTCACTTGTATATTACTGGTATCCGAGGTCAATGACATTTGTTCAACCTGACTTCCATCTATAACATTCCTTAGCTCCAATCGCAAACTACCTAACGGAATATCTAAATAACTGAATTGTTGAGCATATACATGAAGATCTGGCATCTGCTCAACATCATCAGTTACTGTGCTTATATCCTCTATATCAGCTTCTTTCCAATGTAAATATTCAAAATCAGCAACCACTCCTTTAGTTGCTAAATTATCAGCCACCTCTAACATACCTTTCATATCGCTATTGTCAATAACCACATGATATTTATCTTCTAAACGTTCAACAGCGAGTTTAACCTCTTTAAAATGTCTTGCCAAAAACAGCATATCTGTGACCTCTAGTTCAAATGAAGATGCAGGTAACTGCCACTCATTCAAGTCGCTGCTTTCAAGACTCCATTTTTTAACCCATTTGAGCCAATTGTCTATATCCAACTGGGTAATTTGCCCTCCCAGCACAGAATGTTTCGAAGACTCATTGACAACTTCACCAAAAATCAAGGACTTAATAGCCCAACCCGAGTCAGTAGCAGTCAATTTGACATCAATCTCATCACTATATTTCATATGAATGTCAGATTCCCTACATGGAACATAACAATTTAATGAAAAGGGTTGTACCGATGCATGACTTTTATTTAAAGGCGCTGGTAGCCCTATCTCAGTACCTTTTAAATCAGAATGTAATGACATTAACAATTGTTGCTGCTCTGATTTAATGCCAATATTCCAATGTGACTCACCTGATATAGGTAAGTGTAACCCTTGATCAAATAATATATCAGATACCTCAAGGTCTCCATTAACACCAATATCAATGGACAAACCATGGTCTGTTTTCATTTTCACAGTACCATCCAGACTGACTCCTTGACCGATCAACTCAGCTGATAGTTTTTTAATTTTCAATTCATAACCATCTAAAGCAACATTGCCATTCATTTTAGACAACGATAAATGCACTGTTTCCAATCCAGCGTCTTCGAACCAAATCTGACCATATGGCCTTAATTCATGCTCATCTTTAACTGAAATATCTATAGCGGTATCAATTTTTTGTTTTCCTGACAGAGTCAATTTATCATCTAGAGGTATGGTTCGAATAATTGGCGTTTTATTCAAATAAGACAGCAATTCATTGCCTTCTGACTGTGCAGATAGTTCAACAGTTAACATACCTTGCTTATAAGAAGGCATATTAACCGTTGTTGAGAAAATATCTAATTCTTTTGAATATGCACTGTCCACATGGGTCTCAAAACCATTACCTGTAAAGTATGCAGTGCCACTCAAGTCATTCACTACTGGCCACTGGGGATGGAATTCAACACTTAAATTTTCTAACTCTGCCCTAGAATTAAAAAATGCCAAACCATTATTAAACGCTTCATCTACTAATTGTCCTTGATAAAATAAATATCCAATAGGCACTTGACCAGAAAGCAATGACTCATCTAACCACTGAATGGTTTTGGGCTTCCATACTCGATAAGGCCAATAATGATGTAATTCAGCAACAGTCACATCATGAACACGAGCTTGGAGCTGCATACGTGGCGCCTGTTCAGCACCTTGTTGCCATAGCTGCATTTGCGCTTCAGCCTCAAAATTTTCACAGTCACACCAAAAATCATTCAACATAACACGCCAGTTCACTGAATGAGAAACAGTCAATTGAGCTAACAGTGTCTCCCATTTTAGTTGTCCTCTGAATACTGAAGGTATGGTCAGTTGACCTTGTGCACTATCTAAAAAAAAGCGCCATTGATCATCCAAATAGGCTAATTGTCCCGATAGTTGACTGGCTGATATGTCATTAATGACTAAATTAGCTAAGTTAAATGCGGCAGTGGCTTCTTGCCACTGTTTTTTTTCTAAATCATACCTTGCCTCGATCTCTTTTAATTCGCCTTGCGCATCAAACGAATATCCAGTTCTTTCCTCAAGAATAGTGGCTAAAGCAGACAAAGAAACCTGATCTGCAACAAAATAGATGCTTTCTCCAGACCTTTGAAGCATTCCATTGACATCAGGGTATGATGTCTCAACGGATGTTAGATTATCCAATTTAAGCCAACTAGACCAGTTCTGATTGTCACCTTGATGTTGCCAGTGAACTATCCCACTCATCCCCAACATTTCCCATTGTATCGATCCACTTGCCTTATTGATAACACCATCATCTGTATGAATCCATATTTGGCCATTGAGAATAGTCGATGGCAGTGTCACCACTTCTTGAAGCTCATTAAACTCAGCCAAATTAAATTGATGCATGGTCATATGCCACTCGGCATTTTTACTTAATAAATCTTGTTTTCCTCCCAAACCGTTGATTTGTAGAAAAGCATCTTCATGACCGATGGTTAAGGACATAGCTCGGTTATTATCATCCTGTTCCAATAAAAAACCTGCTTTAAGGCCTTCTAATAATAGAAGACCTTGATCATTCATAACATTGACTTGCAGGGCACTCACTTCTAATGCACCTGAGGTGAGAATCTTATCCAAAGTTTCAGTGAAAGATTGCCCATCTTGCTCATTATTAACGGTAAAATTTGGCCCATCTTCGGAATGTATCATCGCCAAATCGGCTTGACTGATTTTTAAGTCAATGCCAGTTTTACCTCCTGGAATCAAGTATTCATAGACATTAATAGCCAATGTCGTTTCAGCAATATGGATGTCTTGTTTACCACTGAGTGTCAAATTATTCAGCTGAAAATGAGGTCCATAGCCACGCCAAGAACCCTCTACCTCTTGGACAGCAACAGAGACTCTCCATTGCTCTTCTAAAAAAGATATTAACCGATCCTTGTAAAGCTGATCAAATGGCAGTATCAAGCTGAATATACCCACCAATAAACCCGCTAGCACCGCCATCACAGCCAGTGTTCCACGAAGTTTGACCCAAAGTCTAAAACTCCAATGATATTTATGCTTTTCCACTACCTAAAACCTACATAAAGAAGGATAGGAAAAAATGGATATGCAATTTTTTTCATTTTGACTCATCAGCAATAGAGATCTTCACCTACAATAACACCACATCATATTGATCCCTTCCATAACTTTCTTCAGCTTGCAAAGTAATTCGTTTATTCAAAGTGTCCTCGAGGTCAGCCAACGTTTCTGAATGCTCATCAATGATGTATTCCACCAAATTAGTGGCTGCGATCACCAAAATCTTACTCGCTTTGAATTGTTTAACGGAACGAGATATCTCTCTGAATAGTTTAAAAGTGATACTCTCTATTGTTTGAATATAGCCAATACCCTGACATTTATTACAAGGCTCACAAACCACATCTCTGATATTTTCTGTGGTTCTTTTTCTAGTCATTTCAACTAGATTGAGCGCTGTAAAACCCAAAATATTAGTTCTTGCAGAATCTTGAGCAAAACACTCTTCTAATGTTTGTATCACTTGTTGCTGATGACTGAGATCAACCATATCAATAAAATCAATAATGATAATACCACCAATATTTCTTAGTCTTAATTGTCTTGCAATCACCTGTGCAGCTTCAAGGTTGGTTTTAAAAGCCGTATCTTCAAGTGACTTAAATCCCACATATTGTCCGGTGTTGACATCAATGGTTGTCATCGCTTCGTTTTGATCAATGACCAAATTACCTCCTGATTTCAGAGATACTTTTTTATGGAGTACTCGTTCGATTTCATCTTCAGCATTAAATTGATCAAATAAGGGCCGAGACCCCTGATACCAAACCACTTGCCCAAGCCATTCATGCGCAAAATCCTGGACAAATTTTTGAACACTCAAATGAATTTCATATGAGTCCACAGTTATTTGTGTGAGGTTATCTGTAATTTGATCCCTAACCACTCTTTTAGCTAAGGAAAACTCACTGTAAATTAAAGAAGGTGATTTATCTTCTTCTATTCGCTCAGCCACTTTACTCCACAACCTTTTTAAAAATTGCCAATCATGTTCAAGCGATGACACATCCACATGATCTGCATTGGTTCTTGCAATCAGCCCAAATGATTCATTGTCCTTATTAATATGTTCCATTATTGCCATCAATCGCTGCCGTTCAGCTTCATCTTCAATGCGGCTAGAAACAGCAATCAAATCAGGTGAATTAGGCATCATCACTAAGTAGCGACTAGGTATACTGATCCGTGTAGTGACTCGAGCGCCTTTGGAGCCAATTTGATCCTTGTAAACCTGGACCACTAGAATTTGTCCCTCATGAATCAAATGGGTAATTAAATCCTGACTTTTATCGACATTATGCTCAACACCTTCAAAATCTGAAACATGTATAAATGCTGATTTATCCAATCCAATATCCACAAATGCAGCTTGCAGTCCGGGTAATACTTTTTGAACTCTACCTTTATAAATATTACCAACAATTGATGACTGCTGTTGACGCTCAAGCCAAAACTCAGATGCTAAACCACCATCGATCAGTGCAATTCGGGTTTCAAAACCATTATTATTTATGAGTAATTCTTTGGGCATGAATCTAGGTCAGTTTTTTGTCGGCATTATTATAGCCAGTTTCTTACAGATCTGGGCTGTTTCATAAAGCGGTAAGCCCATCACTCCAGAATAACTGCCTGAAAGGTGTTTTATCCATTGCGCTGCTGTGCCTTGAATACCATAGCAACCGGCTTTATCCATAGGTTCTCCTGAGTTTACATATGACTGAATTTCGTCTTCGCTGATATCAGCAAAAGTCACTTCACTTATACTGGTTAGGTAATCAAACTGATTGTGCCAAACAATCGCGACAGCACTGTATACAAAGTGTTTTTGACCAGCAAGTTGGTTCAGTGTTCTTGCTGCCTCTTTTTTATTTTTTGGTTTACCTAACAATTGATCATTAAGCACTACGATAGTATCTGCCCCCAATACAGGAAAACCAGTCCGATCTTTCTTTTGTCTTGACTGTGCTTTCTCTATAGCCAATCGTGAAACATAATCTTGCGGTAATTCGCCAATCAAGTGGCTTTCATCAATATCCACAGGAGCCATCATAGGATGAAAGCCCAATTGTTTCAAAAGTGCTTTTCTTCTCGGCGAGGCAGAAGCCAAAATAATTTTATTCACGGTGGTAAGGATGGTTAATGAGTAAGCTATAAGCCCGATATATTTGTTCTACAATAATCACTCGCACTAATTGATGCGGAAATGTCAGCCTTGAAAGTGACCAGATTTGATGCGCTTGTTGCTTAATAGTGTGATCTAACCCATCTGCACCACCAATAATGACATTCACATTTCTTCCCATCATTTGCCAACTATCCAAAGCTTTGGCGATATCTTTGGTGGTTACCAATTGACCCTGTTCATCCAGCACTATATGCAAATCGCCAGCAAGTAAATACTTACTTAAAGCTTCTGCTTCCAGTGCCTTGATTTGTGATGATGATTTATTCTTTTGCCTTTGAACCGGACTGATTTCTATTAATTCTATTTTCAAATGAGTAGGTAAGCGTTGATTGTATATATTAAATGCTGAATCAACCCAAGATGGCATTTTGTGACCTAATGCTAACAAACGAATGTTCATTTCAATGTCATTTTTGCCCTGCAATGATTAACAAAAAAATCATTCTTCTGGCGCAATATCCCAAAGTCCTTCTAACTGGTAAAATTCACGCGCATCACGACTCATGATGTGTAATACAGCGTCACCTCCATCAACAATAATCCAATCATTAGACTCCATACCTTCTTTGTTCAACACTTCATAGCCAGCCTTGTTCAATGCGGTTATCGCTTCATCAGCTAAATAGCGCATATGCCTGCTTGATGATCCTGTACAAATAATTAGATAATCCGTCACTGATGTTAAATGGGCTACGTGAAGCGTTTTTATGTTTTGGGCTTTGGCCTCTGAAACAGCCTTTTCGATGATTTGAGCTACCTGAGAGAGATGTTCTATCAAATTTTTATTTTCCTGCACGTGTATCAAAATGGTTGAATAATACTGGCATTTTATCATGACCATCACTAACAAGGTGTGATATGGCTAAAAAATTGCTAAGATGTTCTCTCGTCAAAAGTACCAAAACTGTTAATAATCTATGCAAGGACTAACGCTAACACCCCGCATTGACTTCGGGAATATTGATGACAAACGAAGAGAGATCAAAGTCCACTTTTTAAGCAGTTTTGAAAAATTTGAATCACTACATCGTTTATTGGCCAGTGATGACGCTTTTTATCAGCAGCCAGAACCTTTACGTCATCCATTGATTTTCTATTTAGGACACACCGCAGTTTTTTACATCAACAAACTTAAAATTAATAAGATCATTAATGAAAGTATTGATGAATCCATTGAATCAATGATGGCCATTGGCGTAGATGAAATGTCATGGGACGATTTAAATCAGCAAAACTATGAGTGGCCAGCTGTATCAGCTATTTTTAACTACCGACAAAAGGTCAAAATGCTGATATTGTCTTTAATTGACACATTACCTATGAAATTACCTATCCAATGGGAAGATCCTTTCTGGATCATCTTAATGGGTATAGAACACGAACGAATACACCTGGAAACTTCATCGGTACTATTAAGACAAACTGAAGAACAGTACATCATACCTAATCAAATATGGCAACCTGGAACACAGACAGGACCTGCTCCTAATAACCAACTCATACACGTTCCCGAATACACAATCATCCAAAAGAAAAGTGGAAAAACCTATGGTTGGGATAATGAATACGGTGAATTAATCACTGATGTCAAGGCTTTCAAAGCCAGTCAGTTCCTCGTCAGTAACCAGGAATACCTATCATTCATCGAAGATGGAGGCTACCAGGACAAGCAATGGTGGGGAGAAGAAGGCTCTGCCTGGCTGGCTTTTACAAAAGTTAAGTGGCCAACATTTTGGAGGAAAAACAATAACCAGTGGCAATATCGCGCCTTGACACATTGGATAAAGATGCCCTGGAGCTGGCCTGTGGATGTCAATTACCTAGAAGCAAAAGCCTTTTGTAACTGGCTGGCTGCAAGAACAAAAAAATCGATACGCCTACCATCAGAGACAGAATGGTTGGCATTAGTAAAGCATGTCGGATTAGCAACCGATGAACCACCTCATCATAGCCAGGCCAATTTGCATTTGGCTCATGGTGCTTCTGCTTGTCCCGTCAATCATTTTTTATTCGGGAAAGAGTCTTTCGGAGATGTACTCGGTAATAACTGGCAATGGACCGAAACAGCTATTGATAGCTTACCGGGATTTCAGATCCACCCAGCATACGATGATTTTTCAGTACCCACTTTTGATGGGCAACACAACTTGATAAAAGGTGGATCATGGATCAGTACAGGTAATGAAGCATTACCCGAGTCACGCTACGCCTTTCGCAGACATTTTTTTCAACATGCAGGTTTTCGCTATGTGGAATCTGAAAATGACATCAATCAGCATTTCAATACTTATGAAACAGATGAGCTTATTTCTCAGTATTTAGAATTTCATTATGGTGCTGAATATTTTGCTGTGCCTAATTTCCCCAAAGCTTGCATCGATGCCATAGTTCAAAATATCGATTCAACTTCATTGAGCAAAGTTCTGGATCTGGGTTGTGCTGTAGGCAGAAGCAGTTTTGAATTGGCACGCATAGCCAAACAGGTAGATGCTGTAGATTTTTCCACACGTTTTATTCGCAATGCCATTAATCTGGTCAATCATGGAAAAGTCAAATACATGATCACCATCGAGGGTGATATTAATGAAGTCAAACAATTCAACCTTGATGAATTGGAACTTGGAAATCAAGTTTACAACATCAATTTCAGCCAAGGTGACGCTTGTAACCTAAAAGAGAAATATCATGGTTATGATCTTGTTTTTGCTGGTAATTTGATTGACAGACTTTATCAACCAGCAGCCTTTTTGGAAGACATTAAAAAACGAATCGTTGCAGGTGGCTATTTGGCTCTGACATCACCATACACTTGGCTGGAAGAGTTTACCGACAAAGCCAATTGGCTAGGCGGCTACAAGGAAAACGGAGAAAATGTTAGCACTATTGATCGGTTAGCTCAGATATTAGCTCCTGAATTTGATTGCATCACAATGCAAAACATCCCCTTTGTGATCAGGGAAACCGCTCGCAAACACCAATATACTGTCGCAGAATTTAGTCTATGGAAAAAAAATTCTTAAACATGACTATGATGGATTGGGCTGATCAGTGGCCTGATGCTCAATCCATATCAAACAGTAACCCTGAGCCATTCACTGCTGATGAACTCTCTGTTCTCACAGGGTTAGACTGGCAACAAATGACACTGGATCAATGGGATTATCAAAGTGCTGTCGGTAATTTGACTCTGCGAGAATCGATGATCCACCATCTGTACCCTAACAACCACCCAGATGACTTAATATGTTGTGCTGGGGCTCAGGAGGCGTTATTTGTTGTATTCAATGCTTTGCTTAATGGAGGAGATCATGTAATCACCTTCACACCGGCTTTTGAACCCTTAGCAATGATCCCCACTCTGCTCAATGCCAGATTGACTACCCTGCCTTTATCATCAACTAACAAATGGGAAGTTGACTTAAATAAACTAGAAACTGCATTAAAAGATAACGCCAAGCTATTGGTATTAAATTTTCCTCATAATCCAACAGGTGCTCACATCACCCATGACGTGATGAATCAGATTATCTCAATGTGTAAAAAACATCAGGTTCAAATTCTATCCGACGAAGTTTTTAGAGGTCTGGAATATGATGTTAAAAACCGCTTGCCGGCTTTAGCTGATGTTTCAGATCAGGCCATTAGCATCGGTGTTTCATCAAAAGCCTATGGATTACCAGCCATACGATTGGGTTGGATATTATGCCGAGATGCTAAATTACGAAAAAAAATGATTACCATCAAAAATCATTTATCGATCTGTATCAGCGGTCTTGATGCTTCTTTTATGCTCAAGATTATTCCTTTCTCACAACAGATTTGGACTCGAAATACTCAAATCATCATCTCAAACATCGAACATTTACAACAAGCATTAGCTCACCATCCAAGGTTCAAATGTCAAATCGGCAAGGCCTCAAGCACTTGTTTTATACATATTGATGACGCCAAATCTTTTTGCCAACGTTTCGCTGAAAATTATGGTTTAATATTATTACCGAATCATTGTTTTGCCACTCAAACAGAAGGATTTCGTTTAAGTTTAGGTTACCGAAATATGAAATTTCATAGTAACAAATGGCTCAATATGGATAATATTTGTAATGACCTTAATACTACACCCTCTAACTTGTCATGAACAGTCAATTAGCGCTGTGGTTCCTAATCATCATGACAATCATATTAGTTTTGCTTTGGTTTAAGAATCACGTTAAGAATAAAAGGCGAGAGAAGATCTTTTTCTTTCCATTTCCAGAAGCTTTTGAACAAGATATTATTGATCATGTACCGATTTACCAATATTTGCCTGAAGAGTTAAAGCAACAACTTAAAGGTCACATCAATGTCTTTCTTTCAGAAAAATACTTCCAAGGGCAAAATGATCTTAAAATCACCGATACTATACGTGTGGTGATTGCAGCTCAGGCTTGTCTACTACTACTTAATCGACGAACTAACTATTTTCCACACCTTAAAACCATTATCGTTTATCCCAGCAGTTTCAAAAACCCAAATGCCCACCAAGATCATTTGGGTCGTCTTGGTGAATCTTGGGTTCGGGGACCAGTGGTACTCTCTTGGAAGGATGCTGAACATGGAGCCAGTAATGAACATGATGGCCGAAATGTGGTCATTCATGAGTTTGCCCATCAGCTCGATCAGGAAGATGGCGTCAGTGATGGTACACCCCTACTACAATCTGGACACATCAGAACATGGGGAAAAGTATTGGGAAAAGAGTTTAGAAGTTTAACCATCAAGGCAAAATGTAAAAGACGGTCATTTTTTGATCATTATGGAGCAACCAATGCTGCCGAGTTTTTCGCTGTCATTACTGAACACTTTGTAGAACAGCCCAAAACTTTTCACCGCAAACATCCTGATTTATATCAAGAACTTAAAAAATATTATCACATTGATCCATTAAGTTGGGGGTTGTAAAATTGAACTTTCTGCTACACTCTGCACCAAATAACTTTTTATACTCGGATATTAACGTCATGAAACAATTAATTATTTGCTTTTTCTGTTGTTTAAACTTTGCTGTACAAGCAGATAGCGAACAACTCCAGCTCACTCAAAAAATTGAAATCACTATCACAAAACCACAAAATGAGCCTATCATGTACACGAAAACCGCTACATTAGACAAAGATTTATCTTTTGAGCTTGGTCAATATCAATTTATCATCAAAACTCAACAAATAAAACAGTCCAATCAAGCATTAGTAGAAACCACTATTAATAAAAAGAACGACCAAGGTGAATGGGCACTGGTAGCAGCTCCCTCCATTTTAACTTTGCTCAAGAATCAAGCACAAGCTATAACCAATGACCAGGATACCAAGATTGAATTTCACATTATTGTAGAGAAAGCCCTAGTTGCTGCCATGTGACTAGAACCTGTTAACTCTATTTAATTGGTTGCTGTTATGACTAAAAATGCTTCAACTAAGGCACGAAGAGCGCAGTTTGGTAGCTCCAAATAAATGATCAGCAACAAAGAATGAAGGGGTTTCAGTCTTAACCCCTCCCTCAGGCTAGGCTGCTTTTTCCTTACAATGTTGTAAGAAAGAAGTAGTCCTAGCAGCATCTAACTCAATAGTGTTAACAGCCCCTAGACAACGATAAGAGATTGTTTTTACTTAACTCTGAGTTCTGGGGTAGTCAAACAAAAATCTTCGATTAGATAAGACTTAAATCTTCTGTTCTACAGCGATCAAGGAGGGATCTACATCACACCTATTTTCGCTGTAGTGTTTTTCAGCAGCTTCTAGTAATGCCTTTTCCTCTAATAAAGCCACCTGCATCTTTCGGTACATTCTTACTGAATAAAAACTGAATGGAGAAAAAAACAATTTAATAATAACCGGCATTAACTCAATGGCAATGAAGAATATTTTCAGCATAGTACTGAACAATACAGCAACATCACCTAACTGTGGATCAGCATGTATTTTATTCAAAGCCAGATAGCGGACTAGCAAACCTGTCTTTTGTTCATAAAATAAACCGTCATTGATTAACTTTTGTCTATAGTCTGACAGACTTTGCTGCTTGTCGGAAATTTGCAAGGCATATTGCTGTTCCAAATCATTCAACTGAGTAGATAACTGAGACAATTGATCATCATTAACAGTTACTTCCGTGAACTGTTCACTTAATGCATTACTTTTCAATTGTAAATCATTGAGCTGATCATTAGTTGTCAAAATATCTGTTTCTATGATTGTTAATCGCTGTTTTTGTGCTTCAATTTCTGCTTCAATGACAGGAATCATTGTCTCCAATTCAGTGTAAGTTTTTACAGCTCTTTGATACTTTGGACCTTCCGTTGGGGCCCGACCGTCTTTTCCTGTACGCTCCAAGATTGCTTCGTTAAACCAAAACTGATAGTCCTGCCGTGTTTGGCTCAGTCTTGCATTTTGTTCTGCTATAGCATTTATGGTATTTTTTTGATCACGTTGAAGCTCTTCTAGTGTCACACGATAATGATCAATACTACTGGCAATTGTCTGTTCATCGTAAACCTGTTCAGTATTTTTAATCAATTGTTGTCTTGCTTTGATGGCATTAATTTGTTGACTGGTGGATGCAACTTTCTCCGCGGTGGCATTAACCGTGGTATCCAACTCTGCTTCATAGTCAGCCATGCGACTGAAATATTCTTGATTATTTTGAATCACATCCTTTTGAATTCGTTCATCAATGGCATTAGCCTGCAATGAAATTTCAGCTAACGTAGCCAAACCAACCGCAATGATTAAAGAATAAGCTAAACGTGGGATTAATCCAAAAATCATTCTCCATGGCATTCCTTTTTTAAAAGGGTTTCTCAGTGCCCAGTCTGAGCCAATAATGGCTTGATCAAGAAAAAACAGTGTCAGAGCAAAAACAAAGCCGATGGTATACGCTGCTACCGATGATAAAAATAAGGACACACCATAAGAGAATAATAAGAAAGTGAATGCGAAAGTCACCAATTGCCTAAAAACCATTGCATATGCCAACATACGGTCATACTGACCTGTTTCTCTCAATACCTCGACATCGGCAAGTGATAAAAAAGCACACAACCTGAACCACAGCGAATTCTTACCCAATTCTGTTTCCATTAACGACCTCTTTTTGCAATTGCTTCTAGTACAACGAATTGAATGATCTAAAAGTTACTTTTAAAAATTAAAAACGTCTAATTTTCCGACTACAAACGCCTTAAATAGTTCCATTCTCTTTTATGTAAAATAGACATGTAATATAAAACTGAAGAACCTATCCAACTGCAAATCAATAACCATAAAAAAGGCCGGTCAGCCCGGCCTTGTCGTAATTGACGCTTAAGCGCCTGTTTGTTTTTTTGTCGCTTGGCTTTTGTACTTTTATCATGCACACCGCCTTTGCGCAGAATGGCCGATTGAGCCACAGGATTTCTGATTGTTCTTCTGTTACCATTAGGCATACTTCATTTCCTCCATATTTAAATTTAAAAAATGCCAAAGTGTTTTGCCCAACTTGTCATGCTGTTTGATTTTTTTCATAACAAATGGTTCACTACGTAAAAAATTTGGCATCTGACCAGTTAACTTAAACCCAAACTGTTTTGGTAGTTTGGTATATAAAGATTTCGGTGGCTGAGCATATCGTCCAATTTGTTTAAGAATACAACCTGTCTCATGCTCGTACATATAAATGCGTTTTGCACCCAGTGTATTGTTAATGAATTCCAAAGTCACACAAAGCATCGCCTCATACCAAATAGGCAATAAAGGAGCAATGAATTGCTGTACATACTGATCCAATTTTTGCCAATTCACAAACCCATAACTTTGAGCCTGATCTTGTTTCTCAGGATCTGACAACAACCGATGCCAATATATTGCTCGACGGAGCCAATCATTCTGTACTTCTTCAATCAACACTTCCGACAGGTCATCAGCCACATCTAACCTTACCCAAGCCATAGTTTGTTTATACTCATGAATTGGATGGTTAGCACACTTAAATTGGTTGCCTTGACTTAATGACAAATGCCTTAAGTATCTGTCATGCTGTGATGAAAAATTCAATTGAAGCACCAAATTATATCCTTTTCGACAAGTTTGTTGCCAAGAGTGTGACTGACCACCCCAAGACCCTAAAGTTAAAGTAAAATGATATAAATCTTGTTCCCATAATTGATCGATCATCCAAGGTGAAACTTGCTGATTACCAAAATTGGCTAACCATTTTTTGATCACCGGCTTTTGCAACAAATGGGCCATAGGACCTTGTTTTAAAGCCTGTATTTTCGTTTTTTGCTTGATACATTGTTGCAATAAAAACAAACAATACTTGTCTTTAAAATAGTGAACGACAACCTTGTCTTCAGATAAGCAATACAATAAATCGTCGAGTAATCTTTTGTTCATATTTATTCTCTAAAAAAAATTTAACTGTTTGATATTTATATATTTCTAATTGTTTTGCATATGGTTCATTCATCATCTCAATTCTCCTATTGCCCTCAAACGACTCTAAAGAAACGTTTGAGGGATTAAACTAACCTTTAACACAAACCACCTGTTTTAAGGTGTGAACAATGTCCACTAAGTCACGTTGGTTAGCCATCACTTGGTCAATGTCTTTGTAGGCACCTGGAATTTCATCCAAAATACCTCTATCTTTACGACATTCAACGCCACGTGTTTGCTCATCCAAATCAACAGTATTGAATGAACGTTTGGCTTCCGATCGACTCATGCTACGTCCTGCACCATGTGAACAAGAACAAAAACTCATCACAGAACCTTTGCCTTTAACAATATAGGACTTGGCTCCCATAGAACCTGGTATGATGCCGTATTCGCCCTTTCCTGCTCTGATGGCTCCTTTACGAGTAACAATCACTTTCTCACCAAAGTGAGTTTCATGAGAAATATAATTATGGTGACAGTTGATTGCTTTTTTTGTCAACGTAAAATCTGGTAACTTTGATGCTTTTAGTGCCTCAACAACTAACTTCATCATTTCCTGCCGATTAACCCAAGCATACTCTTGAGCCCAGTCCACTGCCGATACATAATCATCAAAGTACTCTGTACCTTCTCGTAAGTATGACAAGTTCACATCAGGCAAATACTGCTGATGCTTCTGCATATCTTTTTTTGCGATATTAATAAAATAACGACCAATGACATTACCAATACCCCGTGAACCCGAGTGCAACATAACCCAAACATCATTGTTTTCATCTAAACACAATTCAATGAAGTGATTACCTCCACCTAAAGTACCAAGCTGTCGATGCCAGGTTTGATTGAAATTTTTCAACATCTTCATAATAGCCGGGTGTTTTCCTACCAAATCATCCAATGGTTTATCCAAACCATTGACAGTAGAACGATTAACCACAGTTCTCTCATGGTGAGTAAAGCCCACTGGTATTCGCTTTTCAATTTCACGACGAATGCTATATAAATTATCTGGTAAATCACTGGCTGTTAAACTAGTCCTCACCGCATTCATACCACATCCGATATCGACACCAACAGCAGCTGGGATCACTGCGTTCAATGTTGGAATCACTGACCCAACTGTAGCACCAATTCCCAAATGTACATCCGGCATAGCTGCCACATGATGATGGACGATTGGTAAATTAGCAATATTGACTAACTGGTCAATCGCCTGTGGTGCAATATCCTGCGTATAAATCTTAATCGGTACTCGTGCCTTTTTAATTTCTAGTTGTATGCCCATGGCATATCTCCTTTTCAGTACACGGCAAACCCATGTAAAAAATAAACTGACTTTTTAATAGGCATAAAAAAAGCCTGAATGACACCATTCAGGCTTTATCGTTTTGAAGTCTGAAAGGTGTAATTAACCTTTCAAACAAATTTGATCAAAAGGCGTATTATGCATTGTAAATATTAGGTTGTATTTTCATAAAAGCCTCCATTAAAAGATGTATTTTAAAAGATATTGGGATGGCGGCCATCCGCTCATCAAAGTAAGCGCCATTATCGAAATTGCTGATAATCAGTCAATGATTTTTTTATTTTTTCACTTTTTTTTTGTAAATTTGACGTATCTGTCAACATTTCCTTAGGGATCTATTCACTTTGAGTTAATAAATCCTTCGTCACAATTAAAATTTGTAACCAAAAGTTTCAATGTCTTTCGACCACAACAAAGCCACTCTCTCAGCAGATTCTTTTGTATAGTAACTTTGATAAGGGGCTTTGTTGAGTTTATTGATGTGAGGGATACGGGTACAATCAAGTTTTATTTGCCCACTGATATCAGCCAAAGAATCATGCAAATGCTCAAACCGACCAATATAATCGATACCTAACTCACCATCTTTTTTAATGAGCGCATTCAATTGGCTCGCTGCCACTCTTTGCGCTTGGTACTCAATGTATTGCTCAAAGGACATCGCCATCAGTTTTTTATACCGGGAATGGTTGCGTTGAGTTTTAATATACTCATATTCAGAAACTAGACGATCCCAAGGATTTCGCACAAAAGCGAATTTAAAATACTGTTTGAATAGATTTTCAGGCATACTTTTTTCAGCCAACATTAAAGGATCATGCTTTCTAAAGCTAAATCGATGATAATCAATTATAAAACCATTGCGACTAAGCAACTTAAACCACCAATGATTATTTTTTGGTAAAGCCACCTGCTCCAAAATTTGACGCAAACTCGTACCCGCAGCTTTACGAATATGAACAAAAACAAATTGATGTGAATCTGAAATTAGCATAATTCAGCATGTTCCAAAAGCACTGTAACATTTCTTGAAAGTTAACACTTATTTTATCACTATGTGCTTTTATAAAATGAACCCAAATACCTTAAGGTCGTAAGTATAAATTCTATACTATGACCTTTGCATAATTCTGAATCATTGAGGAAAAGAGATAGAATCTTAAAGTTCAAGGAAGCAAATACATGTAATAGGCCAAGTTTGTTTCTTTGGCGGTTTGCTACAGGCAACAAGCCAAAGAATAAAAACCGTATAGGCCATCAGCTATTGCAAAGTTTGCTGACGCAGAAATTTAAGATTTTAGACTTTTTATCTTGAGTCACGGTTTATGCAAAGGTCTTTATTAGCCTAAAAAAGGATAACGGTAGTCTATTGGTGGAACAAATGTTTCCTTAATCGTTCTTGGCGAGAGCCAACGATATAAATTGAGAGCACTGCCCGCTTTATCATTGGTTCCAGAAGCCCTGCCACCACCAAATGGCTGTTGACCAACCACAGCACCTGTCGGTTTATCATTAATGTAAAAATTCCCTGCAGCATGTCTTAATCGATCTGCCATGTGGTTAATAACATAACGATTCTGGGCAAAAATAGCACCTGTAAGCGCATAAATCGAACCTTTATCACACAAGGTCAATGTATCTTCCCAATCATTTTCGTCATAGACATATACCGTTAAAACAGGTCCAAAAATTTCTTCCTGCATGGTTTTGAATTTGGGATTCTGGGTCACAATGACAGTGGGTTCAATAAAATATCCTTCACTTTTATCACAACCACCACCGTAAAGAATATCAGCATCCTCTGAAGTATTGGCATAATCAATGAATGATTTGATCTTGTCAAATGAACGCTCATCAATAACTGCATTAATGAAATGACTGAAATCTCGTGTACTGCCCATTCTAAAACTGGCCAGATCTTCACCCAAACGAGTTTTAACCTCTGGCCACAAACTCTTGGGAATATAGGCTCGAGAAGCAGCAGAACACTTCTGCCCCTGATATTCAAAGGCCCCACGCGACAGTGCTGTGGCTACTGCAACAGGATCGGCGGATTGATGTGCAAACACAAAATCTTTTCCGCCTGTTTCACCCACCAGTCGAGGATAGCCATTATATCGACTGATATTTCCTCCCACCTCTGCATAAATATGCTGAAAAGTAGCTGTAGAACCTGTGAAATGTACTCCTGCCAACTCAGGCCTTGGCAACAATGCAGCACCAGCAATTGGACCATCTGCAGCAACCATATTAATAACACCATCTGGTAAACCCGCAGCACCGAATACTTTCATGATGACATGAGCAGAATACATTTGTGTGCCTGATGGCTTCCAAACCACAGTGTTCCCTAGCATCGCTGGGGTAGCCGGTAAATTACCAGCAATGGCAGTAAAGTTAAAAGGTGTAATAGCGAGAACAAAACCCTCCAGCGGGCGCCAATCTAGTTGGTTCCAAACACCTGTCGAAGATATCGGCTGCTGCTCCATTATTTGTTGATAAAAGGCTGCGTTGAACCGCAAAAAATCAATCAACTCACAGGCTGAGTCAATCTCTGCTTGATAGACGTTTTTAGACTGACCATGCATCGTTGCTGCATTTATTTCATCACGATAAGGGCCAGCCAATAAATCTGCTGCTTTGAGAAATATAGCTGCACGTGATTGCCAAGGCATCGCTTGCCAATCAGCTTGTGCTTTAACTGCTGCATCAACCGCTAATTGAAGTTCAACCTGCCCAGCAATGTGACTGTGAGCCAAAACATGCTGATGGTTATGTGGCATTACAATAGATTCAGTTTGAGAAGTAGTGATTTTTTGACCGTTAATTACACATGGAATATCAATGATATCAGCAGACATTTCATCCATTTTTTGTTGTAAAGAGACGGTTTCTAATGAACCTGGTTGATAATTTCTCACCTGCTCATTATTTACAGTTGGTGTTTGTGGGATATTGGCACTAATCATGTTATGCAAATTTCACGAAAAAACCAACATTATAGGTGAGTGTACGATCGGTTTGTGGCTTTTGAACCAAATAATTTATATCTCACTTCAATCTCATAAAGAACCACAAAGAGTCGATGGTGTGGTGCATGGATGTGCCACCTTGAACCGTCAGCTTCAAGCGAGGTCAAAAAAACATCAGCAAAATGGCACTTTTGCGGTTAACTGTTATTTGACCGAATCTAAAAAAAGACCAGGATGAACTTTTTCTGGGTTAACTATTGAAAATAGTCAAACTAGATATTAACCCAATCTTTGCTAGTATCAGCATATACAAAGAAATGAGGATTCAACAATGATTCTTTGGCGTTATATTGTAAAGACTTCCCATCTGCAGTCACAACATGACCACCAGCTTGTTCAACTATGCATTGTGCAGCTGCAGTATCCCATTCCGATGTCAATCCCAGTCTAGGATATAAATCAGCTTTACCTTCAGCTACCAAACAAAACTTTAAAGAACTCCCCATACTCACCAATTCATGTTGCCCTAACCTTTCCAAATAAGCTTGCATTTCCTCACTGGCATGTGACCGACTGCCTACTACTGTCGGTTTAAATCGAGCATTTTTCATCACTGAAATTGATGTTTTCTTGCCTTCAACACGTTTAAACACACCAACACCTTTGGCTGCAAAATAACTCACTTGTTGCACAGGAACATAAACAACAGACAGTATTGGTTTACGATCCTTGATCAAAGCAATATTGACCGTGAATTCACCATTTCTTTTAATGAACTCTTTGGTACCATCTAACGGATCAACTAACCAATAAATATCCCACTGTTTTCTTTCTTCATAAGGAATATCAGCCGATTCCTCAGACAACACCGGATATTTAGGAGTCAAATCATCCAGAGCATCAACAATCACCCTATGGGATGCCAAATCAGCACGAGTAAGTGGAGAATCATCGGCTTTGTGATCAACATCAAAATCTCCATTTCGATAAATAGCCATGATAGCATCACCTGCTTTGACAGCAATGCCTTCTATGGTTTGCAACAATTCATTCATTCAAAATTTTCACCCCTAAATTGTACGACTGTTGGCCACCTGCGAGAACACTGGTGGTTTCTAAATTAATTTCCATACCTGCTAAGTCAGTGATGACACCGCCTGCTTCTCTAACAATAACAACTAAGGCAGCTATATCCAAAATATTAACATCCGATTCAACAACCAAATCGACTTTTCCAGAAGCCAATAAATGATAATGGTAAAAATCTCCATACCCCCTTGTCTTGCCAAATTTTAGCAAAAGTTGACCAAAACGGTGCCAATTATTTTTTACAAGTGATTGAATATTACCTGAAGAAAGACATGAATTATAGTATTCAATTGATTGATTTACATATATTCTTTTACCATTTAGATAAGCACCTCCACCTAACCTAGCATGACACAACTCTTTTGTCAGCGGTGCATTGGAGACACCAACAATCAATTGACCCTGATACATCAACGCCACTTGAGTCGAAAAAAAAGGATAGCCCCTAACAAAACTTTTGGTACCATCGATAGGGTCAATCAACCAAAGAAAATCCGACTGCTCACTATCATTATGACCGAACTCTTCACCATAAATTCCATGATCAGGATAATGGGCGTGAAGACAAGCACGAATCGCTTTCTCTGCATATTTATCTGCCAGAGTTACTGGTGTGTTATCAGATTTAATTTCGATGTTTTGTTCATCAGCCATTTGGTAATATTTAATGATAACCGATTCAGCTGCCAGGACAGCTTTTTTGGCGACAACAAGGAATTCATCTAGCTCATGATCAGCCAGTTTTTTTATCATTAGTACGTCCGTATATGTCTTCAAACCTTTCAATATCATCCTCACCAAAATAATCACCGCATTGCACCTCGATCAAAGCAATGTCTTGATCAGTAGGATTTTCCAAACGATGTAGGGTCTTAACAGGTATGTAAACAGACTTGTTTTCTTCTAACAAAAACTCATCATCACCAATTCTTACTTTGGCAGTACCAGAAACGACCGTCCAATGCTCTGAACGTCTATGATGCAACTGTAAAGAAAGCACCTGACCAGGTTTGACTACTAATCGTTTAACTTTACAGTCATCTTCATCCTCAAGGACAGTAAAACTCCCCCAAGGTCTATGAACTGTTTTATGAAAAATAGCCGCATCATGACCTTTTGATTTCAAAAATTGTACAACATCTTTAACACCCTGCGACTTATCTTTATGTGCAATCAAAACGGCATCAGTAGTATCCACAACCATCAAATCATCAACACCAACAGTTGCCACTAATCGATCACCAGAACGGATGTAACAGTTCTTGGAATCAATAGTAATGGCTTTGCCTTCGATGCGATTGCCACTGTCATCACTTTCTGATAATGTTGCCATGGCATTCCATGAACCGATGTCATTCCAATCAAACTTTGAATCAACCACAGCACGTTTTTCAGCGCTTTCCATGACCGCATAATCAATTGAAATATCGGGTAAATTCTTAAATAATTTAGCATCAAATTCAATTTGATTACCCGTAGTATCCGTTTGCTGATAACAGTATTGAGATTTGTCGAGCACATCTCCAGCTGTTTTAGCCATAGTATCAAGCAAAGTTTGAGCTGTGAAAGCAAACATACCAGAATTCCATAAATACTCCCCTGAAGCCAAATAACTCTTAGCTACGGTCAAACTGGGTTTTTCGACAAATTTTTCTACCAAACAAGCCTCTTTATTAGCGATAACTTCACCTGATTTTATATATCCATAACCAGTTTCGGGCTGTGTCGGATATATTCCAAAAGTGGTTAAATAGCCTTCAATAGCTAATTCAGCAGCCTGTTTCACAGCACGGTGAAAATCATCCATATTTTTAATTAAATGGTCTGAGGGCATGACGACCATAACCGCATTATCGCCATATAGCTCAGCCACTTTTAAAGCAGCCAATGCTATCGCTGGAGCTGTATTTCTCCCCTCCGGCTCCAATAAAAAAGTTTGCTTATCTAAATCACAAGCTGGATGCTTCTTGTAAGCATCTTTACATAAAAAGTAATAATCACGCGATGTCACAGTGATAACAGCTTGTTCTGTTGCAATACTCATAGCACGATCAAAAGTTAATTCTGCCAATGTTTTACCATTCGCCATCTTCATAAATGGTTTTGGGTAAGCCTTACGAGATACTGGCCACAACCGCGTACCAGCGCCGCCTGACAGAATTACAGGTATAATTTTCATGATTTCATCCTTTGCATACATAGTTGTAAAGTGGTTTGCCAATGAGGGAGCGTAACATTAAATGTGCTTTCAAATTTTTGACATTCCAAAACAGAATTCTTTGGCCTTTGTGCTGGCGTTGGATACTGATCAGAGGTAATGTTATATACTTCAGGCTTCTTTTTTATCAGATCCAAACGTTGAGCATGTGAAAAAATCCGGCGAGCAAAATCTGCCCAAGTTGTCGCTCCCTTGTTGGTCAAGTGAAAAATCCCATTTTTAGGTTGATTAAGGGCAAAAGCAGTACCTAATGCAAGGGTTTGTGACCAAGTTGGACATCCTATCTGATCATTAACAACAGACAACTCTTTTTTCTCCTGAGCCAACCGCAGCATTGTTTTTAAAAAGTTATGCTTTCGTTCAGAAAAAATCCATGCTGTGCGAAATATCATATGCTCACACCCCATTTTCATCACAGCCACTTCTCCAGCCAATTTACTTTTGCCATATACTGACTTTGGTTCAGGGCGATCTTCTTCAACCCAAGAAACTTGCCCCTCACCAGAAAACACATAATCAGTTGAATAATGAACCATTAAAGCACCTTTGCCCTTGACATATTTGGCCATAATCTCCGGAGCGGTGGCATTAATAGCAAAAGCAAGCTCCGAATCGCCCTCAGCCTGATCAACAGCCGTATATGCAGCTGCATTGCAAATCACATCAGCATTAATATCTTTTAATTTTTTCTCCAAATCACCCAAATTATTAAGATCCAATGCAATAGTAGTCATACCATCAACCGCACGACCATCTATAGTTGCTGGTATCACTTCTCCTTTAAACTGCAGCGCACGCCACAATTCATAACCAACTTGTCCATCTGCACCTGTTAATAATATTTTCATTTTTCAAAAATGGGCAACAAAGCTTCATCAAAATCCTTTAAACGAACACCAGCTCTGTCTTTTGCTGACAGTTGAGGTTCTTTTAACGGCCAATCTATATCTAAAGCATGATCATTCCATAATAAAGTAGCCTCACTCGATTGATCGTAATATCCCGTACACATATAGCCAAAAATTGCTCGCTCAGATAAAACACAAAAACCATGAGCAAATCCTTCTGGCACATAAAACTGGCGATGATCTTTTTCACTCAATAAGACACCATGATGTTGGCCAAATGTTGGAGAACCTACACGAATATCAACTGCCACATCATATACTTCACCTGCTAAAACATAGACCAACTTACCTTGTGGATTCGGGTTTTGGAAATGCAACCCCCTAAGAACCCCTCGATTTGATTTTGATACGTTACTTTGGACAAAAGGCCCATCAATACCTATCTCTTGGTATCTTTTTTGTTGCCAAGATTCCAAAAAATAACCGCGCTCATCACCAAATACCTGTGGCTCAATAATTTTAACTCCAGACAAGTGACTTGCTATTACTTTCATATCATTTCACCAATGACATCAAATATTGACCATAACCGTTCTTAATAATAGGTTGTGCTAACTGTATAACCTGCTCTGCGTTAATCCATCCTCGTTTATAAGCAATTTCTTCTGGACAAGCAATTTTGATTCCCTGTCGCCTTTCAATAGTTGAAATAAAATTGGTCGCTTCAGCCAATGAATCATGTGTTCCAGTATCTAACCAGGCATAGCCTCGATCCATCAATTCGACTTTTAATGCTCGCTGCTGTAAATACACTTTATTTAAATCTGTGATCTCTAATTCACCACGATGCGATGGTTTAAGTGATTTAGCGACATCAACCACCTGATCATCATAAAAATATAAACCAGTAACAGCGTAATTGGATTTTGGTCGAACAGGTTTTTCTTCTAAATCGATGACATTGCCCATTTCATCAAATGCAGCCACACCATAACGTTCCGGATCATGAACTCTGTATCCAAAAACAGTCGCCCCTGTTGGGCGTTCGTTCGCACTAGCCATTAATTGCTGCATACCTGTACCATAAAAGATATTATCCCCTAATATCAGACACGAATCATGACCCTGAACAAATGATTCACCAATCAGAAAAGCCTGCGCTAGCCCATCAGGATTGGGTTGTACTGCATAAGATAATTCCATCCCCCACTGCGCCCCGTCACCTAAAAGCTGTTTGAATAATGTTTGTTCATGAGGTGTATTAATGATCAACACTTCACGAATACCTGCCTCCATCAATGTACTGAGCGGATAATATACCATCGGCTTGTCATATACAGGCAGTAACTGTTTACTCACTGAATGTGTCAATGGATACAGTCGGGTTCCCGAACCACCCGCCAAAATAATGCCTTTTCTGTGATTACTCATATGCTACATTCCTAATCGCTGTCCCTGATAGCTACCATCCTTAACCCTTTGACACCAATCTTGATGATCAAGATACCAAGCAATGGTTTTACGAATACCTGATTCAAAGGTTTCTTTGGGTTGCCAATTCAATTCATTTTGTAATTTTGATGAGTCAATGGCATAACGTCTGTCGTGCCCTGGTCGATCCTTGACAAAAGTTTTTAAACTTTTTCGATCAATGCCAATCGGTTTTAATTGATCCAAAATATCACAAATGCTATCGACAATTTCAATATTTTCTCGCTCTTCATTACCACCAATATTGTAAACCTCTCCTAAACGTCCTTGAGCTAGCACCTGTTCGATGGCCCGACAATGATCCTCGACATACAACCAATCACGGATATTTTTGCCATCACCATATACAGGTAATTTGTCGCCTTGTAATGCTTTATCAACCATTAATGGGATCAATTTTTCCGGGAATTGATAGGGTCCGTAATTATTAGAACAGTTAGTAGTCAATACCGGCAACCCATAAGTATGATAATAAGCTCGGACTAAATGATCTGATGCCGCTTTTGATGCTGAGTAAGGTGAATTCGGTGCATAGGGTGTGGTTTCCTTAAACAGACCTGTTTCACCCAGTGAACCATACACCTCATCAGTAGACACATGTAAAAAACGAAAAATTGATTGTTTTTCAGGAGGCAGTGATTGGTAATAAACCAACACTTGTTGCAACAACAAAAAAGTACCAACTACATTGGTTTGGATAAATTCAGCAGGACCATCAATAGAGCGATCAACATGTGACTCAGCCGCAAAATGTACCACAGCCGTAGGCTGGGTTTCCTTAAGCAGTTTGGACACCAATTGACTATCAGCAATATCTCCTTGAATAAAACGATGATTTTGATGTCCCATAACATCCGATAAAGTATCCAAATTACCTGCATAAGTGAGTTTGTCAAGGTTGATGATTTGTCGGTTATTTTTCAGCACCTGTCTGAGAACAAAATTACCTCCAATAAACCCAGCTCCTCCAGTCACCAACCAATTATCTTTATCTATTTCCGTCATCAAATATGATGGGTTAAAAAAGTCGCTCATTATAGCATCATTAAAAATATAAACTCAGGTTCAGTGCAAGTGATTCGATTCAATAACTCACCACTCGTCGTCCAGCAAATTAACCAATGCTATACATGAGCAGACGGTACGTGAGTCTAGCTCACGTCAAAAAAAATTATTACATTGTTCCCCATTCCATTGATAGATTTTCTATTAATGTTGAGCTTAGTGTAATAGTTTACTTAAGAATGGCCACTGTCAGCAAGAACACAGTAATCATCAAATATCTTGATAAAACTGTTTTAAAACAGGGTACTCATCAGGTTTATTTTTCCAATAAGTCTCTACCTGCTCTTTATATATGGCAATATCCGATTCATTTCGACTGACGATAGCCGTGTATAACCTCAGAAATGGCGAATATATTTCAAGTGCCTCGTTAAACGTAATGTTTTCAGAACATGATTCATACTGCTTAACATATTGCATGGCCTTTTCAGGTTGGCCCTGGAAATTTGCTAACAATGCATTGACGATAGGTAAATGACAAGCCCTGTCTTTTAAATTTGTCTCATCTACTTTTTGAAGTAACTCTTTCGCCTGCTTAACTTGCTTCAATTCCAGATGAATAATCGCCAAAAATAATAAAACATTATTTAATTTCATATGAGTACCATCACTTATGACATGGTAAGTATCATAAGCATCCTGACCTCGCTTTAATGCCATGTCAGTATTACCTGCATAAAACCAAGTTTGTGCCAGGGTAAATTCGAATAAAGCTTTTGTTTCAAAAGGCTCATCAAAGTGTCTACGGAGCATCTGAACAGCCTGCTCTCTATAATCTGCTGCTATTTCATATTTGCGTTGTTTTAAATATGAATAACCCCTCATATTAACTGCAGAAGCCAGGTCAAAATAATTAACATCATCTTGGGCATTAATCACAGAATATAGTCGCTCTAGATACTTCTCTGCCAATGGAAAATATTCATACTGGATGGCAACATAAGCCAAATCATTTAAACCACCTATTAATTTCTTATAACTTAGTCCAGAGTCGGTCATATATTGAAGTCCTATTGATGTCGTCTCAAGTGCCTCCTCTGGGCGTTTTAAGTTAATTAATGGACTGAACTTAAGTCGCATCAATTCTCCTAATAACTGTTTGTTGGCAGGATCTTCTTTTTTCGCAATTTCGATTGCTTTATCAAAATATTCTAAAGCTTTTTCAAACTGTTCTTGATTATGGTAAGAAATCGCAAGATTTTTCAGGAAATTTTGGCAGTGTATATTTGACTGTGAAAGCTGTTCAATACATTTTGGGTAATATTGATCTGCTATGGTAATCGCTTCATCATAATTACTATTGGTATTAAAAACGTTCATAAACAACTGAAGAATTTTGTACTTATTGGCAGGGTCATCAGCAAGATCAGTATCAATCGTCTTTACACCTTCCTTTAATAAGTCATAGGCA
>JAUIGR010000084.1 GCA_030430025.1 Gammaproteobacteria bacterium | reverse complement strand
TTATCGTTTAATGAAAATAACTAACCTGAAATACCGAGCCATTAGCCTGATATAAATCGAGATTAAAAGGGTTCTTATAACAAAAGAACTGGGTGGACTATCTCGCAACAATAGGTCGCGTATTGTTCGTGCTTTTTACTCCTGCACATTGATTAAAATAAACAAGAGACGTACTTCACCACTAAAGCGCACAAGTGGTGAAATAGTCTCGCAAATACCACTTATAAATTCAGTGATGTAATGTAACTTTTAAGCGATATTCTGCTTGGGCTGTCACCTCCAAAATAACCAAAAATGACGACGTTGGTTTTATAAGTTTTTACACTTATTCGCCGACAGGTTTTTGAAAATTTTTTCAAGGATACTGTAAACCAAAATAGCCAGTTTTTCGTCGGTGGCTTAGTAGATTTTTACATCTTCTGGACGTCGCATTTGAAGTAAAGAATGCGCAACTAAAAAACTGGTTCGGCATGATATAAAATCATGCTGTCACAAAATACTATAGACCGCAAAAACAAGCATGTCAATCAAAAAAGTGATAGAAATTAGCCGTCACTCGGCCATAGCCGCCGAGATACGGCAAAAATCTCGCTTTGCTTTTCAACCAGTGCGCAGGGTTAAAGTGTACAAACTTACGGTTGATACCCCGCGTTTCATTGTCTGTGAAAAACATGCTGGCCATGTCACGAAATGGAAGCCGTCCATCCTTGGCCATTTCAGTTGTGTTGATCAGATGATCGGTCATCCCTGCCCTCTCACCCTTCGGGTTCTCAAATGCTAAACCATGGAACCCCGCAGGGGCAGTGTCGGCAAGGATGCCGACCTGTGGACTTTCAGTCCTGAATAGTGCATGGATTGCACGGCAAACCACAACGGTGACAAAGCCACCAGTGATTTCATGCCCTACAACCGCATTTAAGAGCCACCAGAGCGATTTTAAACCTCATTGCGCCCTGATTGCCGCGCGAAGCGCAATAAGCCCGTATAGGGCTTTATTTTAGTTGTGAGCGTAGCGAACACATCAGAGGGGCTGGCTGCGGGGTGCGTGATGCTTTGTACAAAGCCATTGACCTGTAGGCGGTATGAGCCAACCTATCACAGTTAATGCGTAGATTTTTTGAGTTTTCCACATATCCACAGGCCTTATTACTAATACTTGTTATTTAATCTTGTTTTTAAGGGTAAAATACACCTTATAAATCATGCACTTACATGGTTAACTACGTACGCACTTACGGTGAAAACAAGCTTAAACCGTACACACTTACGGTGCTTAAACCGTACACACTTACGGTATGCCTCACAGGCTTATCCACAAAGGTGGACATTCTCCATAATGCGTACATAGTTGTTTTAATGTACGTTTTAAATTAAAGTACCACTTATGGAAAAGCATAATCAAAACAATCTTACAGTTGTCAAACATAACCATTTAAACCAAGCCAGTTATAAACTATCGCTTGATGAACGTAGGTTGATTTTAAGTGCAATTGCACTAGTGAACCCTCGTGAAAAAATGCCTGACGAAATAACCATTCACGCTTCTGATTATGGTCATCAATGGGGTGTTGATGAAACTAACTCATATCGCCAACTTAAAGAAGCTCGTAAAAATCTTTATGATCGTAATATTCGACTAAGGAAAGATGATGGCGAGGTCGAGGATATGCGCTGGGTCTACAACTCTAAATACAAAGACGGTGAGGGCTATATAAAACTTAAATTTTCACCCGATATTAAGCCTTATTTAAGTGATTTACAGTCACATTTTACAAGTTACCATTTGACCGAGGTTAAAAGCTTTAAATCAAGCCATGCCATCCGGTTGTACGAACTATTGATGCAATACAAAAAAAATGGGTGGTACGCTGAAAGCGTGAGCAACCTAAAGGCTATGTTTGGTGTTGAGAGTAGCTACCCTGCATGGTATGAATTTCAACGCCGTGTTATCAAGCCAGCAGTGAAAGAGATTAATCAGGAAACGAATTACACTGTCAAATATGAAACCAAAAGAACTGGGCGGAAAATCAGCCATGTTCTATTTAACTACGTTCTAAATAGACAGGCTGACATGTTTAAGTAGATTGTTAGCTAATAAACTGTATCCTTATTTGTATTTTATAAAGCCGCCTTGTTAAACTCGCGGTATTACAAACACGCTTATTTGCTCAAAAAGGATTCACACCATGAAAAAATTCCTCTGTATTCTGATGATGGCCATTACATTAAATGCCAATAGCCAAACCACATTAATTACTAATATTGAAGCAACTGGAGGTGGTTCACCACCACCTACAGCTTATCAAATAAATGAAATATCTCTTAACCTTGATGGGTTGAAACAAGTACCTGAATCTTTGGTTATTGACTTCCCTGACAATACATCAACAACAGTACCAATCAGTAACTTTATTCCAAGAAACGGCTTTACTGTTAGAACAGATAACGATCCTCCAGGAACACCACCAATTTACCCAACACCAGGTGTACCAAATAATGAGCTGGATTATCTGTGGACAGGTTCGAATACTGACTATGATGTGATGCTCAGTGTTAGTAAAGGGCAACTAACAGGTCTTATTACAGGCAATGAAAAGCGATACGGTATAGAGCGAACAAACATCAACGCATACAACATGATTGATGTTAGGTTAGAGGGTTATCCCCCTAGTGACTTTGAAGAAAGTGACAGTAACCAATCTTTCATACAAACCAGTATGGCAAACCGTAATACAACAAGTAGTCATTACAAAGAATTTAATATGTTCAATCAGTCATACCTTCAAACGACTTCATCATTTACTCCTATTGATGTTCTTATATTTTGGACAGAACAAGCAAGAATTGATGCTGGAGGAAACCCCAATGACCCTGATGACACAGATGAAATTGAAGCTGTAATGATGGCATCAGTTGATCACACGAATGTTGCTCTTGAAAACAGTCTTACAAATACTCGAGTTTATACACTGCACACTGCAAAGTTACACAATTTTCAACTGACTGGGATTCTAAGAAATGATAGAAATGCTTTTCAAAGCAATACGTATGTTAATATTTTTAGAAATATTGTTGGAGCAGATACAGTAACATTAATGCTTGAAGACCCATCATCCAGCTTCAATTATTGTGGAGTCGCTTATGTTCAAACCTACCCACAATGCGACAACGTTCCACAAGCTGGATGTGATGATGGTGAAGATTTTGCAAGCCATGCTTTTAATATGGTTTCTCAACATTGTGCTATCCTTGATGATACTTTTACTCATGAACTTGGCCACCTATTTGGAGGCAACCATGCTGATATAAGAACGCCGGGAGATAGTCAATTACCTGACGATTGGGCTGATGACGTCATCGATAATGGTTATCCTGAAGCATTTGCCGAACTTGTGGATGGCACCTTTGCATCAATTATGTCGATTGATTTTGACACCCCTAGGAGGTTATATTTTTCCAATCCAAACGTATCAGTAAATGGGGTTCCAACAGGGGAAATAAACACCAAAAATAACGCTAAAATTATTGATGATTTATCACCAACAATGTCCAGCTTTAGAACGCGTATGGATTATATTTTTGGTGACGGTTTCGAACAATGAGAACTGTTATTCTAACCAGTATATTATTTTTTATAACTCCTATTTCATGGTCTGGAGATATTGACTTAAGCATCACTATAACCCCTTCAATATTTAATACCATACATGAAGATGATACTGGAGAGTTTAATATCACAATCACTAATAATGGGCCGGATACAGCAGGATTAAATTCTCCATTAAGCCTTCCTGTTTCAATAGATACTGAGATAATTAACCTTGATGAGAGTTATTTTGTAGCTTTTTCAATAAACCCAGATATTGCTCAGGACTGTAGCTTTTATACAACAATTCTTGAGCCTCTACCGGGTAATCCCGCAGGTATCATTTATTCCTTTTTTACACCTAAAATTTCTGCCGGACAATCAATCACTTGTTACGGATTATTTCGCATCAGGACAGATATTAATGCTAGAAAAATAGAGTGGAGCTCTTTTAGTTATGGAGACACTGACACTGAACCCACAAACGACATTGCTTTAATGAATTTTAGAGGGCAGGCAACACCAGTTCCCAGCTTGTCCATATACAGCCTTATACTTATGGCTTTGATGATGATGGCTTTTGCCTATAGGTTTAAAACCAAGGCTTAACCTTCCATTAGAGATTCATGCTTTGTTTTTACGAAGGATGCTTTATTTTCTTGCCACTTCTCCACTTGAGATGGATCATCAAATATTTCTTTTAAAGCTGAAATTAATTCTAAAACAACTGGCTCCTCTTGATTGTGCATCAAAACTCGACCAACAGTAGTATTTTGTATCACATGTTCCTCTTCAATTTCTCTTATTTTAGGTATGCCATCAGTTACTACCGTCGGATTTTCATCTGAGTATTTGCATTCGTTCACTGATAGCGAATGATATGATGCGCATGCAAGAGGCCTTACTTCATATGCACTACACTTACCGTCAAACAAAAGAGGGCATTCAACGTTTGTTTGAAAATGCTCGTCAGAAGACATACCTTTAATTTGAGAGTATTGTTTATCGATCTTATGTTTGAGTTCAATTAACCTTTCCTCCGACATCTTTGAATTTACATATTTATAAATAGCTATTATTTCAAATTTAAATGCCACAACTCTTAAATTGCAACAATACGTACACCCTATTTTGCAATCAATCTCATTCACCATTCTATTAAGTTTTAATATTGGCAAACTAAGGTTCATACCCAAATTTCTTGACCGATTTGGATTTCTTTTTGCTGATTGATAAAGTTTATTAAATTTAACGCTTCTTTCGTTAACTTCATTAATTTGATTTTCAGTGGGTTCAGCACTCATAGACTATTTTCCTTGTTTAATAAAAGTATCAGCTATTTTCTAAATAAACCGCACAACTTTGTTTAATAAAAGCTGCCCTTGATATACTCAATTCTTTAGCCCTTGTATCGATTGAATCCAGTAGCGAAACAGGAAGCTTTAAAGAGATTTGTTTTGCTTCACTTGCAGGTGAGTTTGTTTTGCCCTTGATAAACTTTTCAGGGTCTTTCTTTTGAGGTGGTTTTGATATTGCCATGATATTCTTTTAACCTTTTAATAATGTTTTTAAAATATTCTTTTAATCAAGCTTTCAAACTCGTTTACTGCCTTTGCATCTTTGGGTGAATACTCAAAAACACCCAATCCTTTACTGGCAGCATTAGGCCAGGCCTTACGTCTGACAAGCATTTCATCAAGCACCTTGATTTGCTTGTAATCATTCAACGCTTCTTTGACTTCTTCGTTATCTGTACCAGTAGCATCAGCCATATTGACCACTGCATATATTTCTGGCAAATCACGGACACTTTCAACCTCATCTAAAAGTCTGGTCAATTGAGTGACCGCCCAAAAATCAAATGAACGCGGAGCAGTGGGAACAAGTAGCACATCACAAATCGTAAGAGCCGCCCTGAAAGCTTCGGTATCACGCCCGCCACAATCAATGATTGTATGGTCAAATTTCTTGGATAAACTCAAACCCTGTGACCTCACTTGTGCACCACGAACTGCCACACATGTATAGTCAGAGTTTTCTAACTCATGCTCTCTAATTTCTGTAAAAAGTGTGGCGGTTCCTTGGTCGTCTGCATCGATTAAACAAACACTTTCGCCCTGGGTAGCTCGATGGGATGCAAGGTTAACGGCAATGGTTGTTTTACCCACACCGCCTTTAATATTTCCTACTGTTATTATCATATCTATTAAAATTTATATGGATATTAAAATCATATCATTTTAATTGTTTTTTTCAACAATCTTTTGTTTTAACTGAACTGAAAATGAACAGATACGTTTTCAAAAAGCAAACAGCAACTTTCAAACAATAAATACATTAGTTAAACAAAAAGAAAACTAATGAATCAAAAGAACAGAAACAAAAACACCCAATCAAAAAAAGTAGCAAAATGGCTTGTCATGAAAACATCCAAACTGTTGATAATCCAATCAGTAAAATGGCTTGTGGAGAAAGCTTTTAATTGGTTGATATAAGCAACTCTTAAAGAATCACAATCAATAACAATGGTTGTGATTCACCGATACTCTTATTTATGCTTTAAATCGTTTGGTTTGTTCAATACAACCACTTCGACCAAGACCATACAACTTAGACTTTGATGGGTCTCCAAAAGGGTTTTTGTCATTGTCTAAAACAAAGGTTTGGTACTTGTTAGAGCCAATATAAAAGCTGTCCAGTCCTGCCAGCAGGTTTTCAAACAGTGCTTTGATTGTCTTGTCAGAAATCACCCCATCATCGGCAAGACAAGCCATGTCTTTTTTACGAATCACCACAGCATCATTGAAGCCCAGCAAATCAAAACCAGTGGCTTTGGCGAAGTCGTCAAAGGTTTGATCAAGCCTGATTATTTCAGGCAATGAATCAATGATTCTTTGTTTCGAATTACTCATATTATCTTGAGCCTATGTAAGTTGCTGTTATGTCCTGACGGCCTTGGCCATGTCCAAGTTCTTGGTTAACCTGACCTGCCGCTTTATCCCATTCCGTCTTTTCTGCAGGTGATAAACTGGCGTATTCTGCACCACCTGCCAGAGGGCATTTAATGCCACCTGATAATTGTTCAAATCGATTTTGTGCCCATTTGTGTCGCAGACCATGGCCAGCGATTCCCAAATCAAAACGAGCTTCGTTGTAATCACGATAATAAGCCTTGAATGTCCGATGCTTTGGAATCATGGATTTTTCACCATTGGCCAGCTGATGCGCTTTAATTTGAGCTAAAAGCTGTCTTTGTGCATCGTTCGTGATTGGGATTGTCCGAGGACGGCCACCTTTACACCATGACCCCTTTAGGCTGATTGAATTGGTGCTGTCTTTGGTGGCGTAACTATGTGAAAACTTGCAGGCTTCAGCGGTACGTAAACCAAACTCATGGCGCAATCGAGTGATCAACTGTTCGCGTTGCTCAAGTTGACCGAGTTTGCCCGCATCGAGGGATGCACTTTTGTTAATGCCATGGTTCGGTTGGTTCTTGCGCAAAGCCAAACCAATGTCTTTATTTGATGGAATGCGTTCAGCGTGGCCATACTTTGAAGCCATCCACCTGATATCGACCATGCGATTGGCAATGGTTCGATGTGAAAGCTTTTGTTCTTTCCAGTCATTGACCAGTCGGGACACTTCTTTTTTGCCGAACTTCTCTAATTTATACCGCTTTCCATAGCCCCTATTTTGTTGCAAATGATTAATACACCTGATCAAGTTTTGAAACCTTGCACGTTGACGGTCTGGTGACCCATCGCGGTTGTACTTCATCAACATTTTGAGCTGGTATTCTGTTTTGTGTGTGTCTGTCATTTTGTTATCGTTTAATGAAAATAACTAACCTGAAATACCGAGCCATTAGCCTGATATAAATCGAGATTAAAAGGGTTCTTATAACAAA
>JAUIGR010000083.1 GCA_030430025.1 Gammaproteobacteria bacterium | reverse complement strand
CGTACACCATTTGCATCTTGACTGTGTTTACTTCATTATTCATGCTGATTAATAAAGTAAGCGTTTACAGTGAATTCAAACCAGTTAAAAAGAATGCCACTTGGGCAACCACTTTCAAAAGGTTTTACCCTTTTGGAAATGATTGTAGTACTTATTTTGATCGTGCTGTTGCTTGCTTGGGGATTGCCAAATTATCAGCAATTAAAAGCGCGTCGAATGGTCACAGATTTTTCGAATGAAATTCTTTATAGTTTTACTCAAGCTAGGGCGGAAGCTATAAGGTACGGAACTGACGTTGAAGTCAGACCTCGTGGCGGTAGTTGGCAAAATGGGTGGAATACGATAGCAATAGGTGTTGATGGTGCAGCAGATACCACAATCGCCATCCAGCAAGCAGTCGGTGATCGCATGCAATTTGTAGCCAATGGGCTAGAAACTGGAACGATGGTTTTCAACAGTATAGGTGCATTAGAAGGTGGAGTTGATCGTCCATTTCTGTTAACTCATGATATCAATGCCTCTATAAGCAACCGGATTAATGTATCTCCATCAGGAAGTGCCAGGGTGACTAAGTTATGAATAAAAGCGTTAAAAAATCTGGTTTTACACTGATTGAAGTGTTGGTGGCTATTGTTATTTTTTCTCTGGGCTTGCTAGGGATTGCTGGCATGATGTCAATTTCAGTGAGAAATAATCACAATGGCTATTTGAGGTCTCAGGCAAACTTCTTAGCTGAAAACATGGTTGATAGGATGAGGGCCAATCAAGTGGCACTTTGGCAAGATGCCTTTAATGGAGATGCAGCTGTTGGGTCTACAGAGTGTAACATAGGGTCGCCGTGCACTTATGCTGAATTAGCCGTTTTTGACTTGGAACAATGGGCTCAGTCATTATCTATTTTATTGCCTGAGGGTGAAGGTAATATTTCTTGTGTTACCAGAGGCGTGCTACCTGCTGTGATTAGTTTTATAAGCCCGCCTTCGATTTGGACACCGGTTCCTCCTTATGATGGCATTTGCACAGTTACCATAACATGGAATGAATCTAATGAAACCGGCGCAAGCGATGAACAATCCTTGGTCTTGGTGGTACAGCCATGATTGAATTTAGGAGACAAACAATGAATAAATATAGTAATAAGGAATCAGGCTTTACTCTGATAGAGTTATTGGTAGCCATGTTAATCACATCTATTTTGTTGCTGGGAGTGATTTCATTGTTCTCGAACTCGAGTGCTTTGAATCGTGCGCAAGCAGGGTTAGCCGTTTTGCAAGAAAATGGTCGATATGCAATATCGAGAATTAAAAGTGATGTCGAAAATGCGGGAAGAAAGCATTGTGCATCTATAGCACTGCCCAGAGAAACGATAACAGATTGGAAGCAGGGAGCTAATATGACAATATGGCAAGTCGCAACCAATGTGCTGTTTTCTAACGGTTTACCCAATGTTGGTGATATTAAAATTGATCTTGCTTCAGATCCTGATCAATTGGCGGATACATATTCTTTTGCAGGCCTAACATCCTACCCACTTGACACATCATATTTTATTCGCGGACATGAATGTACTGGCGGAACATGTCTTCCCGATTTTGTCGACGTGGGCTCTGATGGCAGCATAACTTTACCATCTCCAGGTTCTGGAAACGGTCAGCGAGGGCTAAATTCAGATGTTTTGACAGTCCGGTATTTGCAAGGAGGTGTTGAAGTTACTGGCAACGATGGATTGGGCGGTTTTACTCTTGAAGACCCTGTCTCAACTACATACACAGGTAATACTTTGGTTGCGGATTGTGATAATTCATACGTTGCTCCGGCTACATGGTCAGGCGTAAATGTGGATTTGCAGCTACCAACTGGTGCCACTATACCCACTTATGATGGGCTGGCCGACACCAAGGCATATCGATTAACTCAAGATGTTAACACTGTAACTTATTTTATTCAAATAGATGATGACCCTAACAACTCAACAAGAAAAATAAGCTCACTGTATCGTTCAGAAAATGGCGTGGTGCAACAGTTAGTTGAAGGTGTAGAAAGGTTTGATTTATTTTATTTGGTACAGTTACAAACTGGTCATGTAGTTAAAATGACTGCTGATGAAGTAAACCAAGTCACTGGAGGCGGAGATTTGGACAATGACGGCGCATTAGACTCGCTTGTTGGTTGTGTAACACCACCCAAAGTCGATTTTTTGCCTAGTGGAGCCGGTTTGGCTAATGACAGGGGTTGTTTATGGCGTTCGGTTTATGCAGTTGAGGTTCATTTATTACTGAATACAGTTAATAACAGTGCAAGTGAAGAGGCTGAGCCTTTTATATATTCTCCTGACGGAAATACACCGCAGACACCGGGAACAGTATTGCCAAATGGTTTGAATAGAGAAAAAATGTATAGGCGTGAATTTACGGCCATTATTCCAATCAGGAGTTATACACTATGAGACATGTTTTTAGAAAACAAAGCCATTCAATTCGAAAACAAAATGGTGCAGCTTTAATCGTGGGACTGTTATTGATGGTTATTGTTACCTTGATGGCATATACCAGCATGAAAGGCACCATGTTACAAGAGAAGATGGCGGCAGGGCTTCATAACAGAACTTTGGCTCAAGGTGGGTCAAATACTGCTTTAAGGAATGGAGAATCTTTTATATATAATTTAGTCAACGAAACAAATGGTGTACAAATAAGCGGAACACCCAACGGGTCTATGTCAAATATATACTCCTACTATAATGTGTTAGAAGATCAAACATCTGGTATCAATACAAATATTAAAGAGTTCAGCGAAAGAAATTGGAGCAGTACTGTTGGAACCATACATGATCATAACTTTACTACAGTTCATGTTAATGCAAAGCTTAAAAACAATCCGCAGTACATTATCTATGAGCTTCCTTTTAGGAAATCTTCTGGTGGTACAAGCGCATTTGATACTGTTGGTGGTACTGCAGGCTCTAGTCAGACTGAGCAAAAAGCATTTGCTGTATTAGGGAAAAGTGACAGTGGTGACGGTAAAACATTTTCGCTGGTTCGGTCGCTGTATACAGCGGTTGTTTCCAGTGGGTCTACAAATTAAAAGGTGTTAATATGAAAAAGACAATAAATATCAATAAAGTACTTGTAGCCGCTGCTGTGGCAATGGTTTCAGGTGCTAATTATTCTGATGCTTCTTTATTGCAGTTATCTCATGAACCTTTGTTTCTTAATCAAACGGTTCCTCCTGCCATTGCAGTGACATTGGATGACTCTGGAAGTATGGCATGGACATATATGGGTGCCAATGACTCAAATGGTTTCGTTGACCCTCAAAGAAATAGGCTGTATTATAACCCAAATATTACATACTCCCCACCGCTACGGGCAGATGGTTCTTCCTTTCCTCAGTCTAACCCTGCGAATGCATTGGTTGACGGTTATCCAAATGATATGAATGCAAGAGTGGATATTCGTACAAATTACATAGCCATGGGAAATTTCAGTTACTCCAGAACTGGTAACGATGTAACCATTAATTTTAAGGATACCAGAAGATATGATGCCAGAAGTGGAAGTTGGACTAACCAATACCCAACTGGTTGGGGTTGTAATAATGGTTGTACAGGTGGTACAAGACCATATTACTATTTAGGTAATACCCGTTATGATATTACTGATACAGCTGGTTTAAATAACTTTGCAAACTGGTATACCTATTATAACTCTCGAGCAAAACTTTCAAAGGCAGCAATAAGTAGAGCATTTGCTGGTTTTAACCCCAGTTTCAAAATTGCATGGCAGGAATTAAATTACAGAGATTCTTTTAACAATCTGGGTAAGTTTGAGAACACCCATAGAGAAAACTTTTTTTCTTGGTTATTTGGAGCACCAACCAGCGGTGGAACACCATTAAGAGAGTCCTTCAAAAGAGCTGGTGAAAAATTTGAATTAGATTCAAGTTATACATCTGATGATTATGCTGGTTTGTTATCTTGTCAACAAAATTTTCATATTGCCATTTCTGACGGGGGTTGGAATGGTAGCTTGAGTGGTTCGTTTATTCAAGATGATACAAGTCGCTCCATACCAGGTGATACTGGCACCCCTGAAAATGGTAACCAACCTCTTTATGGATCAATGGGCTACAATGGTGCAGGTGCTCAAAAAATATATAATTACAATAGTGATAATTACTTAGCTGATGTGGCTTTTGATTCATGGATGAGGGACTTAAAGCCTAATTTACCTAACTACGTACCAAGGTACAAGAAAGATTATACAGATCACGATAATGATGTAATCGATTTTTCTGGCCTTACTGATGAGTGGGAAAGCGCTGAGTTTGTTTGGAACCCTAAAAATGATCCTGCATATTGGCAGCATGTGGTTACATATAATGTAGGCATGGGGTTGAATGCATCTCGAGTTGAAAACCATGCAAGTGGAAATACAAGTACATGTAACACCGTTGGAGTAACTGACTCCAAAGAAGCAGTGTACCAATCTTTAAGAGCGAACAATCCAACGTCATGCGTTTGGCCTAATAATGTGATTGATGATGTTTGGCATTCATCAATCAATAGCCGAGGTGATTTTTTTAGTGCCAACGACCCTGAAGAACTGATTACTGCATTAAATGAAGTGGTTAATAATATCACAGAAAGGGTATCAAGAGGCAGTACTTCAACAGTTACATCAGGAATCATTACTGACAATACTTCTGCATTTTCACCCTCGTTTGATTCATCTACTTGGTCAGGAACGCTACAAGCTAAAGAAGTAAATCCTGACAGGTCTTTTGGTGATGTTATTTGGGATGCTGGCTGTGTTTTAACAGGAGGGTATTGTGATGCGCTTGAAGAAAATGTGACCAAACAAGCATTAAGAAATATTTATACATATGACAAAGGAGCTAATAGTGTAGTTAAGTTCGATGTTTCATTGAATGCCGGCTTAAAACAGATGATTCAAGAAACTGCAGGTCAATATGCAGGATTAAATTACAATGATCCAGTGGATGGAACAGATGTAAACAACATTATCAATTACGTCATTGGTGATAGGGATCAAGAGCAAACCAATAATGGGTCATTGAGAACGAGAAAATCTGTTATGTCTGATATTGTGCATGCAAGCCCTGTCATAGTTCGCGGGCCTGGTGAGGGTTATAAAGACAATTTGTGGCCTGACGGTTCTCCAGAAGAAGGAAGTCCTTACTTGGACTTTAAAATATCTGAGTTTTCTAGAAAAAACATGGTTTATGTGGGTTCAAATGGTGGTATGTTGCATGCTTTTGAAACTGAATCAACGTCTCCTTCAGGCGATGCTAAAGAGATGTGGTCATTTATCCCGAATACTGTTATTAAGAATTTAGCGCATTTGCCGACCAATAAACACCACTCTTTTGTTGATAACACTCCAGAGAAAAGAGATGTATTTATTAATGGAAGCTGGAAGACTGTACTCATTGGAGGACTGCGGTATGGTGGACAAGCTTATTATGCACTAGATGTAACAGACGCTTCTGCGACACAACCTAAAGTACTTTGGGAGTTCACTGATGCTGATGATAGTGACTTAGGATACACTTATGGTAAGCCAGAAATTGTGAGAATTAGCAGCACAGGGGAGTGGGTCGCATTACTACCAAATGGTTACAATAACTCTCAGAATGACACCAGTAATCCGTCTGATCCAAACAATCATGTAAGTACGTCTGGAAATGCTGTGATGTATGTTGTTAGGTTAAGTGATGGTCAACTTTTAACAAAAATTGATACTGGCGTTGGAAGTAGCATTACACCAAATGGGTTAGCAACTCCAATTGGCGTGGATTCGGAATTTGTTATGGGAGGTAATCTCGTTGGAGGGAATGGCGTCGATATTGGAGTAGACTTGGCTTATGCAGGAGATTTGTATGGAAACTTATGGCGGTTCGATTTAAGCGATACTGACCCAACTAATTGGTCTGCAACTGCATTGGTTAAGGCCCAAAATGCCATGGACAGACCAATTACAGTACAACCTCAAGTTGTGGCATTACCAAATTCAGTTAAAAACCAGTATGATGACTTGATGGTTATATTTGGTACCGGTAAATACATTGAAATACCAGACAGGGACATTAGTTTACCAGCTGAACAGTATATGGTTGGTGTTATTGATGGGATTTCTTCTACTGAAGATAATTTAGATATAATGGATTCTAAATTTGTTACACAAACCATGAGTGGAAATGCATCATTCAGGAGCTTGTCGAATAATGCAATTGATTATACTCAAGATTATGGTTGGAAGCTTCGATTGATTGATCAAGGTGAAAGGGTATTTAACCCAATGGCACTTTTCAATAGTGACTTAATGTTAGCAACAACTAATGTGACTGCAGGTGTTGATCCTTGTTTACCTGGAGGAAAAAGTTGGATTGTTTCGATTAACCCATTAACTGGTGGTACGCCAATACAAGGCGGTTCAGAAATTGATATATTTAAAAATATTAAGATATATATAGGTGGGCAGTTAGTCAGTATTCCGGGTAGTGGTGATTTAATTTCAATACCAGATTTCATTATAGGAGAACCACCACTTCTTGAAAATCAAGGTGGTGGCGGTGCCTCAATTGTGATTGAAGGAACTGAAAATACCAATATTATTGATATTTATAAACACACATGGCGTCGAAGAAATTGGACGAATGTATTGACTCAGTAAGGAGGCAATTATGAAAGCTAAAAAAATATTATTTATTATGTCATTATTGACCATTATTAATTCACACTCTTATTCTAAAGGATTAAGTATTGATGTCATCAAAGGAACGGTTGATATGGTTAATGTTGGTAACAAGACAGTAGTAGTTAATGGTCTGACATATAAGTATTTATTAGATGAGGATCAAAGTTTATTTTCTTATTCCGAATATGATAAGCCGGCAATACCCATTGGAAAGTTGAAAGCAGGCAATGCCTATTTTTTTGAATTGATAAGTGACAAAAATGACGCCAAAAGGGCTGATTTTAAAATTGTTCGTTATATCTCAAATCATCCATTAGAAGATACAGAAGAGTTTGAAAAAAATGAAAAATAAATCAGGATTTACCTTAATAGAGTTAGTGGTTGTTATAGCAATCATTGCCTTATTGGCTTCATATGCTATACCAAATTACCGACAATATGTGGTAAGAAGTAAGCGAGTTGAAGCGCAGGATAAAGTGCTGCAAGTGGCTGGAATGTATGAAAAATTTTATGCCAACACCAACTCATATCCAACAAATGTAAGAGGTGGTGGAACGGCGCTGTCTTTGACAAATGCGTTTTTGCGTTGGGAAGATTATAACATCGTTCATCAAAACAGACCCAATAATGGCTGGAGAATTAGGGCTGTTGCAAGGGGTCAACAACAAAATGATGACCCTGAATGTCTCCGCATACAGTATGATAACTTAGGTCAGAAAACCCCAGCAGTTTGTTGGGAGTGATAGATAATTCCTCAATGGCAATCAGCGATGGTTGCCTTTGAGGATTCTTTGTTTTTGGATGTTCCATTCACGGTCTTTTGTGGCGGCGCGTTTGTCGTGTAGTTTTTTGCCTTGAGCCAAAATTAATTTCATTTTTACTTTGCCTTTGCTCCAATAGAGGCTTCTGGCCACCAAGGTTAAGCCCTTTCTTTCAACAGCGCCAATTA
>JAUIGR010000082.1 GCA_030430025.1 Gammaproteobacteria bacterium | reverse complement strand
TTTTTTCTTCTTCTTCATCTAACTCTAAAGAGTCCTTTCCGCTAAAATATCGCGCGCATTGGGAAAATAAAAAAATTTCTCTCTAAGAAAAAATAGAATAGAACGCAATATTTGGCTTTTATCTTCTTGTTAATTCAACAGAAGCAAAAAATGAAACTGGGGGTGTGATGTGACATTAATCGTTCAAGATCTTCATTTTTTAGCAGGACAAGAACCGCTGTTATCAGCCATTAACCTATCCATCACAGAAGCCAAACTGATTGCCATTGTTGGTCCCAACGGCGCTGGAAAATCGACACTCCTACATTGTATGGCAGGCCTTCATTCAGATATTGATGCAATCAAATACCATGGTCAACCCTTAAGAAACATCAATGAAAAAACATTATCACAATGGCGAGCGGTTTTACCACAGTCCAATAACCTGGACTTCCCCTTCATGGTTAAAGATGTGATTTCAATGAGTTTTGCATTACAAACAATCAGCCAGGACACCCAAAAACTCATTGCTCACCGTTGCATGGAAAGAGCCAGTGTGCTTAACTTGTCACAACGAAATTACCTGTCATTATCCGGTGGAGAGAAAAAACGTGTCCACCTCGCGCGGGTAATGGCACAAATTGAAGCTACTAATGACAGCGAAAAACTACAATTCTTATTTTTAGATGAGCCTGCAGCTCCACTTGATCTTAAACACCAGTTTAAATTATTCAAACAACTTCAAGAACTAACAAGTCAATTGAATGTGGCTGTAGTCGTGGTTGTCCACGATTTAGATCTGGCAGCAGCCTTTGCAGATGAAATTTGGGTTTTAAACCAAGGTCATTTGGTCGCTTCAGGCAGTGCTAGCCAAGTCATCAATGAAACCTTACTTAAAGACCATTTTGATATCAGGTTATCGATTATCAATCACCAAAGTATTCCACAATTAAACAAATTGAGTTACCAATGAAAATTACCAGCGAAACCATTAATGAAGCCATGGCGTTATTACGCCAGCAAGAAAAAGCCTTAGTGTCAACACATTCTCAAAGCAAAACTGGTTTTCCATTTGGCTCTGTCACCACATACATGGCAGATCACCAGGGTCATCCTTTGATTTACATCAGCCATCTTGCACAACACACCAGAAACATTAAGGCAAACCCCAAGATCAGTTTGCTTGTTTCTGATGACAATGATCATGACATTAATGCGGGTGCCCGGCTGACATTACTCGGCATGGCGGAAGAATTGAATCAACAAGATGTCGAACAGTATGCACCACTATTCTTTCGAAGATTCCCTGAAAGCAAAAAATATCAATCAGCCCATGATTTTAAATTCTACCGATTACAAATTAAATACATCAGGTACATTGGTGGTTTCGGCCAAATCTTTTGGCTTCCAACTGAGCAATTTCTCCATCAACCAGCCTCCTGGCAAGGCCATGAACAAGCTGCCATTGAGCATATGAATGATGATCACAAAGATGTCTTACAGTTGATAACAAAACATCAACTGGGGATAGATGATAGCAGTTTAACAATGACTCATATTTTTACAGATGGATTTTTACTGAATACTGATTCACATGGACATCAATACATACCTTTTACAGAAAAAATTATCAACGCAACCGATATTCGTCAAGTACTGGTCAAAATGACACAGGCAGCCAGAGCATTTGTTAACGAGCCAGTCGTGCTGTGACCTCGATTTCTACTTTCATTTTTTCATCCAATAAACCTGCTTCAATCATAGTCGCAGCAGGTTTAGCCACCTTAAACACCGCTCTTAGCAGTGGCCAACACTGTTCAAAATCTGCTTTATTGGGATAGATATAACGTACTCTCACCACGTTATTAAAAGAGCAACCTGCTTCGGACAAAGCCTGTTCAATGTTATTTAAACATTGACGGGTTTGTTCGACAACGTCTTCACTGATGCTCATACAGTCATAGTCATAGCCGGTGGTCCCGGAAACAAACACCCAACCATCACAAATCACTGCACGGGAATAGCCAATCTTTTGTTCATAAGACGAACCAGAACTGATGTGTTTTATATCCATATGTCATTCTCTGCGGTACGCTCATTGACTTCACCAGTATTGATCACCCCTTTTGGCTCAATGATTAACACCGTACACTCTGTTTCAGCCACCGGTTTGTGCATCACACCTTTGGGCACCACGAATAACTCACCTGCGTGTAATATCACTTTCCGATCAAATAATTCAATCACCAACTGACCTGCCTGCACTAAAAATGCTTCATCAGTGTCATCATGTTTGTGCCATTCAAATTCGCCTTCTAGTTTGGCCAGCTTAAATTGATAGTCATTCAATTCAGCCACTACCTTCGGTGACCAGTGATCGCTGAACAGTTTTGCTTTTTCTTTGAGGTTAATTACTGAATTCATCGTTCTCTCCAAAAACGCCACCTTGTAATCCCCCTGTGTGGATGACCAGTGGCCGATCATCGGCTGATATGTGACCTTCTTTGATCCAATCATTCAGAGCATAGAATGATTTGGCATTGTATACTTTATCTAAAGGTATATGATATTTTTGCTGAAATTCGATGGCAAAATCTCGCAAATGATTGGTCGACTTAGCATAACCACCAAAATGATACTGATCCAGCAACAGCCATCGGCAAAGCTTTTCATCTTCATCTAGCCATTGATTAATGTCATCTTTTACACCATGTAAACCTTTCAATACAGGCACCCCCAATATTTGACAATCCCAAAGCAAATGATCAACAGCCTGGATGAGACCAGCCAAAGTAGCACCCGTACCCACCGGACAAAAAATATGCGTTGGGAGCTCAACCAAAGTCTCAAGAATTTCAGCTATATATTCTGCCACCCCTTTGATAGCAAGTGGACCACTGCCTCCTTCTGGGACCACCACTGGGTTATCCAAACTGGATAACAATAGCTTCACCTGCTCGCTATTTGTTTTTAATCGATAATCTGAACGTGAAACAAAATGTAAAACCATGCCATGTGCTTCTGCTTCACGCAAAGTGTGCGACCATCGTTCAGGACACATCGCTAACTCATCTCCTCTGACCACACCAATCGATGCCAAACCAGATTCACTGGCAGCATAGGCCATAGCAACTAAATGGTTAGAATAAGCACCCCCAAAAGTCACCAATGTTTTGACACTGCGCTTTTGGGCTTCGATTAAATGATATTTTAGTTTCCACAGTTTATTGCCCTGAACGACAGGATGATTGAGGTCAGAACGAACAACCCTAGTCGGCAAACCACGTAACATAATAGTTTGAATCATAGCTCCAGTCATGAAGTTATTTTTTAAGGCGAGCCATCAAATATACATCGACAAATTCACCATTCCTGAAAGCATAGTTTTTGGCAGTTCCTTCAATAGTGAACCCACACTCTTGATAGAGCTCAATCGCTGCCTTATTATCGGTATAAACTTCTAATTCAATTCGAGTAACAGCTTGCCACTTTTCGACGGTCTCAATGACCGCTTCCAGTAACGCTCGGCCAACACCCTGCCCACGGTGCGCCTCGGAAACAGCCATCCCAATATTAGCCGCATGTTTCCGACGGGGACATTTGAATACTTCAATATTTAACTGACCTAACAATTCACCATGACTCTCAGCCACCAAACTAGTGAAATGATCAGACACCCTATTCAACCGATCTTGCCACAATTGTTCTGATGCAAAAGGTTGTTGTAATGTACTGGCATAGCAACTGGGTTGCTCATACAACGCTTTTATAGCTGGAATATCTTTAGACTCTGAATGCCTGACCTTAAAATCAGTCATGGTATTGCCATATATTTGAAACGACTCCATCTTCCCTAATAATGACTCGGATAGCAAGATTCCATGGTGATCTTTTATCAACCACTATGCCATTCCATCTATTCTTTTAAAGCCAATTATCACTGGTGTTTATTAAAAACAGAGAAGCAGATCACACTTCCGTTTAATACTGTCGCTTCTTTGACCCTCAAATACTTCATTACACGTATCCCCAAGAACCCATTATTAATATTTAGGAGATAAATTATGTATAAAAAAACAATCACCTTATTATCACTGATGCTGATCTCACAAGTTCAAGCATTCATTACAGTAGGTGGCGACAATGCATGTAACTATGACAGTATTCAAGAGGCTATTGATTCTAATAGTGACGATGTCATCAGGATAGCGAGTAATAAAAACTACTTTGAGAACATCGTCATTAATAATCAATCTAAAAAATTAATCGGAGGTTATGCTGACTGCTCTCAGGCTGCCATCAACATCTCTGACTTATCACAAGCCACTATTACAGCGAATTCGTTTGATCATGCAATTTATTTAACGTCAGATAATGGTGAAAGCCATAACATATCATTACGCAATTTAATATTTGCTAAGGGTTTTGTTGGCGCCTTTATCCTTCCATTAGCTGACTCCACCTTAAATGTCACCATGGATAATATTTGGGCCTTCAACAACCAAATTTATGGTGTTTTATTATCAGGTAATGGCGGTGGACAATCCCACTTATTGATCAATAACAGCCAAGTAAGTTTTAATCAAGAAGGAGGTATCGTTTGTGAGGGCTCCAATAACTCACTAAAAGTAGCAGGTCAATCACTCATCTCGGACAATCAAGCCACATATGGTGGTGGCATTCGCGTCGATAAAAATTGTTTTGTGTCAATCTACTCTCCAACTCAAATCATAAACAATGAAGCCAGTGCTGGTGGTGCCATAGCCACATCTGATGATGCCACGGCACTATTATTTGGGTTTGCATCAGGTCAACAAGATGGTATCTCTTTGGGTGATTCGAATAGTCCAGTGGAACTATCAGGAAACACTGCCGAAACTAATGGTGGCGCTATCCACTCCATCGACAACTCATCTGTGTTTGTCTATAACGCATTGATCAAAAACAATCATGCTACGCTTGCAGGCGGTGCTGTTTATTCGAATGATGAGGCGACCATTTCAGCAGTGAATTACGAAATGACGGAAGAAAGTTGTTGGGCACCAAGTGCTTGTTTACAATTCATAGGCAATAAAGCCATCAATGGTGGCGTTTTTGCACCAAGAAAGGACTCCCAAATCAATGTCACAGGCGCACTGATCACTAAAAACCGGGCATTAGAAGGGATTGTTTCAAGAAGTAACAGTGGAGGCAACCTAAAAATAACCAACTCAATTATTAATAACAATGGTCAAAATGGCACAGGGAACTATAGTGATGACCAATTGTTCGTCAACCAAAGCGGCAACAATCACATTGCCACAATATTCTTAGACTATGTCACTGTAGTCGATAATCACGTGACTGAGCAAATCATTGAGAACATCGAAGGTTCCGTTGCAGTTTACTCATCGATTATTCTCGATAACGCTGTAGATATATATCAGAAAACCGGTCAACTATCTCAAATATATATTGAATGTGCACTGGTCCATGAAAATAACAGCTTCAATCCAGGACCTGTTGTATCTGTAAACAACGACGACTTGAATACAATTTTTATCAGTCCTGCAACAGGCAACTATCATTTAGCAGAGGGTTCTCCAGCCATTGACTATTGTTACAATGCTTCAGGTGTTAGCAGTCTGGATATCGATGGCGATGCACGTGGTGTTAATAACTTGAATGCAGCCAATTTATATGGCACTTATGACATCGGTGCTGACGAGGCCAGTACCAGTGATCTGATATTCGAAGATGGTTTTCAATAAAATAGAACAACAGCAATAACCCCTTAACCCACCCTGAAGTCAATCCGGGGTGGGTCTTTTGTTGTCAAAACTCAGGTATAACAACCCATTCAAACCGCTTTCATTGCAACAGGCTAAGTCATTTAAAGGCCTGTTCATCAACACAGTTAACTCAATAAGCCCTTAGCCTTAATGAAAGTTCATTAAACGAGCATTGATTCACACTTTTAAACCAAAAATCGATCTTTTTGATCCAAATAACATCTCTAGTACGTATCCCTACCTGAACGAATTCACTAATTTTTATGGAGGCATTTATGCTCAAAAAAACCATTACTTTATTATCACTGATAATTGGAATACAAGCACATGCATTCATCACCGTAGGTGCTGATAACGTTTGTGATTATGACAGCATTCAAGAGGCTATTGATTCTAATAGTGACGATGTCATCCGAATAGCCCGCAATAAAAACTATTTTGAGAATATCGTAATAAGCAACAAATCTAAAAAACTGGTCGGAGGTTATGCCGACTGTTTGACTGCAGCTTCGAACATCACTGATTTTTCTCAAGCAATTATTACTGCCAATGGTACCAATAACGCAGTGTCTATAGGGGCAGATGCTGGTAGCAACCACAAAGTACTATTACGGAACTTATTCATTACTAATGGCAAGTACGGCGTTATGATATACCCCCAATCAGGCTCGACTCTAGATGTTACCCTAGATCAGATTCGGGTCTATAACAGTCAAGACCGTGGAATATATGTTCTAAACTACAATGAGGGCCAAACTCACTTATTAATCAATGACAGCCAGATAGATTTTAACCAAAGTGGTGGTATATTTTGTCAAACAACTGGTAACACAATTACAATCACAGGCCACACTCTGATCACTGAAAACATCGCTTTAGGTGGAGGTGCCTCTGACTATCGAGGAGGCGGCATTTATGCACATAACGGTTGTTCTGTATCAATCTATTCACCGACTCAAATCATCAACAACGAAGCCAAATTTGGCGGTGGTATCGCAATATATGACAACTCTTTTGTTTCGCTATATGGCTATCACTCAGGGGAGCAAAATGGTATCCCTCTGGGTGAGTGGGAGAGTCCTGTTATGATATCAGAAAACCAGGCTAACTATGGCGGTGCTATCTCAACTGACGATGGAGCCTCTGTATTTATCTATAATGCATTAATTGAAACCAATCAAGCAACTTCAACTGGCGGTGCGATTTATAGTACAGGAGCCTCGACTGTTTTGGCATCTAGTTATGAAGAACCTGGCCAGACCTGCTGGTCGCCTGGTGCGTGTTTACAATTCAAAGGCAATAAAGCAAAAAATTGGGGTGGTGCTATTAATTCAGCAAGCGAATCAAAAGTTAACATAACGGGTGCACTCTTCACCGAAAACCGGGCATCGTCGGGCATCATTTCAAGAGCCTATGAAGGTGGAAACATCAGTATCATGAACTCAATCATCAGTAACAATGGTCAAAATGGTGATAATAATTTCACTGATGATCAATTGTTTAAGATAAGTAGTGGCAATAATCAAATTTCTAAAACCACTTTAGACTATGTCACTGTGGTAGACAATCATGTGGTTGATGAGCTTATTGAGAATACTGAAGGGTCAGTGGCTGTTTACTCATCCATTATTCTTGATGATACAGTCGATGTCTATCAAGAAGCAGGTCAACAATCTCAAATGTATATTGAATGTGCGATGGTTCGTGAAGATGACAGCTTCATCCCAGGACCTGTGGTCTCTGTGACCAACGATGATTTAGAGACAATCTTTGCTAACCCGGCAGCAGGTAACTATCATTTAGCGGATGATTCTCCAGCTATTGACTATTGCTACAATGCTTCAGGTATTATTAGTCTAGACATTGATGGCGATACACGCGGTGTTGATAACTTTGATGTCGTCAACTTTGAAGGTACTTATGACATCGGTGCCGACGAGGCCAGTACCAGTGATCTGATATTCGAAGATGGTTTTCAATAAAATAGAA
>JAUIGR010000081.1 GCA_030430025.1 Gammaproteobacteria bacterium | reverse complement strand
GGCCTTTTTGCATTTGGAGCAAGTTTCGGTTTCATTGGCCGGTGCCATTATTTTGTTCATCATTGCCTTGCGCATGATATTTCCCGCCAGTAAACAATACGGTGATGAGGAAGGAGCAGATGAAGTGCCCTTTATTGTCCCCATGGCAATTCCCTTGGTGGCAGGCCCTTCGATTTTGGCCACTTTGATTTTATTGGCCAGCAAACACCCAGATCAGTTTGATGTGTTGGCCATTGCTTTGTTCATTGCTTGGTTTTTATCGGCCATCATTTTGTTTTCGGCCACCGCCATGCAAAAGTATTTGGGCAAAAACGGCATGATAGCCATTGAGCGTTTGATGGGCATGATATTGATTGCCATTGCAGTACAAATGTTCCTTGATGGTATTCGATCGTTTTTGACATCAATATAAAGAGAACATAAAGAGCGTGTGGTTTATTTAATAAAAGTTACGCTTTTTTACCAATCAGACATGCAATCAATTACGTTGTTTATCAAACGCTTTGAATCCAGCAGTAATGAATGGTACCAAGCGCTCGTGAACTGCATCCAAATCACTAGAAGAACACACACCTGCAGATAATTTGCTGATTCGCTCTGTGCCCGAGAAGGTAAGCGTTAGTGCGCCTGAAAGGAAGTGATAACACCAAAATAAGTCTTCATCCTGGCTGTCGGGCATATTGGCTTGAATGGCTGCAATAAATTTTTTAGCAAGTGGATCAAAATATTGACTCATTATGACGCCTCCTAGCTCAGGGTGGTTATTGATTTGCGCAATGATGGCAAAGTAGCTTCTCCAGCCGTCCCCTCCCTTAAGGCTGCGGTTTAGTAGCGCATGGGTGAATGCGTCAATGATTTCATTCAGGGGGGCTGGGTTTGGTTTGGCACGCCTTATGCAGTCATCAAGCATTTGTATTCTTTCTCGATTGAGTACCTCAGCACGACGAAGCATGACAGCTTCAAAAATGTCTTTTTTCTTCCCAAAGTGATAACTGGCCAAGGCTGGGTCAACTTCTGCTTTAGAAGTGATTTGGCGAATTGAGACACCATAAAAGCCTCGGATAGCAAATAACTCTTCTGCTGCATCCAATATCAAATCCTTGGTTTTCTTTTTTATTGTCATTATCCAGCGTTATTTTTTTAACGAGATGGGCTATTTTAGCATGAGGATAAACGGTGTCATAAACTAATAATTAAACAAATGTTGAAATATTTTAAACAAATGAAGTATTATTCCAATCAAGTTTTTTTTAAAACGGGGACAATAATGAAAAAAAATAAATTAATTCGCGCCGTGCAACAGGCGCTATTTACATCTGGATTCTTGATTTGCAGTGTGCAAGTTGCCTATGCACAAGAAGTAAGTGAAGATGACTCAGTGGCATTGGATGATGTTAAAGTCACGGCCAGGAAAGTGCAGGAGTCAATACAAGATATTCCTGTGGCCGTTAGCTCCTTCAGTAGAGAGGATTTAGAGGATGCTCAAGCCGAAAGTCTGGACTCTTTAAAAGGTGCCGTTCCAAATATGAACTTGGTACAAGGGCGGGGCTCGGCAAGTAGCGCCAATATATACATTAGGGGAATTGGGCAGCCAGACGCTTTACAAACATTTGATCCAGGAGTAGGTGTTTATGTTGATGGCGTATATTTTTCTCGAATTCAAGGAGCGCTGTTGAACTTGCATGATGTGGAGCGTGTAGAAGTTTTGCGCGGGCCTCAAGGCACTTTGTACGGTAAAAATACCATAGGTGGTGCCGTTAATGTGATCACGAGAAGGCCGGATGGAATCACAGCAGGAGAGGCCAGGTTGGTCGTTGGCGATTATGGAGCGTTATCAGCATCTGCTTACGTTAAAGGTGCGCTGAGCGATCGAACCAACGCCAGTATTTCGGCATTGTATCGATTAGATAATGGGTTTGTAACAGATGCGCTCACAGGCCAACATTACAATGACAGGGATAATAGTTCTCTGAGGTTTTTGCTGAGCTCTGAGTTGAATGACCAGTTTTCTATTGATTTTTCTTTGGATTATACGGATCAAGAAAATGGTTTGACTTTGGGGCGTGCCGAAGCGCCACTTGTGGCTTTGGACTTTGCTGATCTTTCAGCGCCCATTATTCTGAGTCTGCCTTCAACTGAAGAATACGATTTTTCTGGTAGAACATCGTTCACAAACGATGAAAATCAAGAATTGACCCATTTAGGTGCCAGTATAACGATGAATTACAGTTTCAATGACCAATGGGAATTTAAATCTATAACTGCGCACAGAGACCTTGAATCAGATTCGTTTATTGACATTGATGCGACCGAACTGGAATTGGGTGATGTGTTTGTGGGTGTAAGTCAGCAACAAACCAGCCAAGAGTTTCAGTTTTTGTTCAACAATAATGCAGGGTTCAATGCTGTTTTGGGCATGTTTTATATGAAAGAAGATGTGCCTTCGCACCAAGAAGCTTATGCAGATGACTTTTTACAGTTTGCCGGAACGCCATTAGATTTTCTGAGAACCATTGATGATGATTTGCAAACAACAAGTTATGCAATATTTGGACAAGGAAACTGGGCTTTAAGTGATCAATGGGGGTTAACTGCAGGAATAAGGTACAGCAATGATAAAAAAGAATACAGTCGAACAACAAGTACGTTTTCGACAGCTGGCCCTTTTTTGGAAGGTACATTTGCATTCAGTGATTCTGACAGTTGGGGCAGTGTGACTCCAATGATCAGTGTGGATTACCAAATCAATGACAGCAACATGCTTTATGCCAGTGCTTCAAAAGGATTTAAGTCTGGTGGATTTAATGGACGAGCCAATGCAGCGTCAGATGTGAGCTCATTTGACCCTGAAACGGTATGGACATATGAAATCGGTGGCAAATCACAGTTCCTTGATAACCGTTTACGAATGAATTATGCGATTTTCACTTCAGATTACGAGGACTTTCAAGCTCGGGTTGCAGAGGACATATCAAGCTTTCCAGTCATCAATGCTGCAGAGTTAGATATTTCGGGCGCAGAATTGGAGTTGGTATGGTTGCTCAGTGGCTCTACCAGTATATATAGTTCGGTTGGTTTTCTTGATGCAGACTATAAAAAGTTCTTTGATTTTCGTCAACCGGATTTGGATCGATCAGATGACACACCGCCATTCTCACCAGATTGGACCTTCCGATTAGGATTAAATCATGCAGTGTATTTGGATGGTGGAGCGGCCATTCGTTTGGGTGTTAACGGCAATTATACCGGTGACATGTACCTGTCTGTTGATAACCAAGAAGTGTTAACTCAAGATGATTATTGGTTGTTCAATGCATATGCTGTCTACGACTTTGCCAATCCAGCATGGTCAGTTACTCTGGGTGGTAAAAACCTAACAGATGAAGTATATAAGGTTGATGCGCAAGAGTTCTCAAGTGTTGGAAACATACAAACGGCTTATTATGGTGATCCAAGAACTTGGTATGTGGCATTGAATTACAGGTTCTGAGTCGATTATTTGATAACGCCCCATCGGCATAGCTCGATGGGGCAAAAGAGGTCAACATGAATAAAGCAGTTACACTTTTAGTGGTGATGAGTTCTTTGGTGTCCTGCGCATCAAAAACAAAGAATCAAGCATTGACAAGAAACAAGCCTGACTATCAAAAAGAAATCTATTACGACGGCATTCACAGTGACTTGTTGACAGCAGGTCTTGGTCTTGATGGTTTACGTGGACCTGCACCCGAATTAAATATGAATGCATCAGCAGATGTTTTGCGTAAGGCAAGTTATTATCATCAGTTCAAAGCGATGAATGACTTAACTGAAGCAGGAGGCTATGGTCGCTTGTTTGGAATAACTGGCGAATATAAACCAGTTGCAGGAGTTGAGTACTGGGCTCAACGGCGCATAAAGGCTGGCGCTTTACACACAACAGTAGTTCAGATTCCTGATGGTTTCGATGTGGAAAACCCATGTTTGATTGTTGCGCCCTCTAGTGGATCTCGAAATGTATTTGGAGCGGTAGGCACCAGTGGCGCCTGGGGGCTCATGCAAAGTTGCGCTGTATCTTACACAGACAAGGGGACAGGTACTGAAATTGCACTAAAGGGTGGTAAACAATACCAAATTGATGGAATTGTTGTGAGCCACTCACAACCTGATGAACAGGCAAAGCTGGTGTCGCGCCGGCTGCTTTCATCTCCCAGTCCATTACATGTGGCTCAAGTCCACGCATATTCAGAAGAAAATCCAGAACAATATTGGGGTGATTTTGTGTTGGATGCGGCAAGTTTTGGTCTGGACTTAATTCAATCTAAATATGCTTTGACAAGCAAAGATGTGCACGTGATTGCTGCCAGTGTTTCTAATGGAGGTGGAGCAGTTTTGCGTGCTGCAGAACATGATAAAGCTGGCATCATTGATGCAGTGGTTGCCGCAGAGCCCCAAGTAAATGTGGCTCACAGATTTGAACTGATTCAAGATGAAAACAAACAAACCATAAGCAGTCAGCCTTTGATACAGCTTTCGTCAATGATGAGTTTGTACGAGCCTTGTGCTTCGCTGGATGAATCGTTGAATTCAGCGCCATTCAAAGGAAATACCGCATTGATTCAGCCGCTCTTGGCCAAACGTTGCCAGGCTTTGGCTGATGCAGGTTGGTTAACAGCTCAAACTACAAAAGAACAAGCCTCAGAAGCAATTAAAAAAATAGCTTTGCTACAAATTGAGTCAAGCGCATTACAAATGGCCCATATCAATACTTTGATAGGCATGTGGCCTGCAATCAATCACACTTATGCTAACAGCTACCTTCAAAAGGAGGCCAGTGATAACCTGTGTCAATCTGCCATGAGTGCCTTTGCAGTTGATGGAACTCCACGAGAACTGTCAGCAAAGGAAGTTGAGGGTATGTTTGCCCTGTCGAATGGCATTGCACCTGGAAATGGTGTCGAACTTGCATACACAAATGAGGACAACCAGGTGGTAAGCAAGATGATGTTTGCAGATGATATGGGTTTAAAGTCACAGCTGTGTTTTTATCACTTGGGACAAACAAAAGCCATAAAAGAAGCTTTGCAAGTGGTGATGGCAAAACCAGAGCGTAACCACAAGCCCACCATAATTTTACATGGCCAGGCAGACAGCACGGTCGCTGTGAATCATGCAAGCCGTGCTTACTTTCACAGGAATCAAAGTGGTTTGAATCCCAATCAAAACCTCAAGTATTTTGAAATTCAGAACGCTCAACATTTCGACGCATTTCTCGCTTACCCAGGCTTTAAAGAACAATTTCTGCCCATGCACCCGTATTTTGAACAATCTATGCTTATGATGCTCAATCATTTACGAAACGGTCAGCCTTTGGCACAAAGTCAGGTCATTAAAACAGCTGTCAGAGGTCAAAAGGAGCCCCTCACTAAAGCGCATATTCCAGCAATAAAAGCTGTATCAGAATCAAGAATAACGGCAACAGAAAACCAATTGGTGATTCATGAGTAAGCGCATATTGATTACTGGAGCCAGCAGCGGTATCGGTAAAGGGATTGCAGAATATTTGGCCAAAACCCACAGTGTGACCATCAGCGACTGGGATGCTTCACGTCTTGAAACTGCTCGCTCAGACATGGCTGTTAAGGGTTGTGAGGTCAATACGCAGGTATTGGATGTGACTCAAGGTGACCATTTGGAGCAGTTGAAGCATTTGGCAGACTCGGAAGGAATTGACGTTTTGGTCAATAACGCCGGTATGCAACATGTGAGTAAAATTGAAGACTTTCCTCCAGAAAAGTGGCAGCAACTAATGAACATCATGCTAACCGGACCAGCAATGACCACCCGAGCAGTATTGCCTGCTATGAAAAAGAACAATTATGGTCGCATTATCAATATTGGTTCAGTACATTCATTGGTAGCATCTGCATATAAGAGTGCTTATGTTTCGGCAAAGCACGGTCTGATTGGTTTGGCCAAAACTGTGGCTTTGGAGGTGGCTTCAAGTGACATCACTATCAATACGCTTTGCCCAGGGTATGTAGACACTGACATGGTCAGGAGCCAAATTAAACAACAAGCTGAGTTACATCACATCAGTGAATCTGAAGTGGTTGAAAAAATCATGCTGAAAAACATGCCTAAAAAAGAATTTATAGCAGTCGAAGAGTTGGCCGGAACAGTAGGGTTTTTGATCGGGCCGTATGCCAAAAATATAACGGCACAAGCAATTGCTTTGGATGGCGGCTGGACAGCCCATTGATATATAGAATTAAGGTAAACGTACTAAAATTTATAAGAACTAAAAAAAGAGGATTGTATGGAAGGAGTGATAGGCATATTGTTATCGTTGGGCTTGTTAATGTATTTAGCATATCGAGGCATCAGTGTCATAATTTTAGCACCAGTTTTGGCGATGTTTGCGGTGGCATTTGCTGGTGAGTCCTCTCAGATGCTGGGCATATATACCCAAATTTTTATGACCAAAATGGGGTCATTTGCTATCAAGTACTTCCCTATATTTTTGTTGGGCGCTATTTTTGGCAAGCTGATGGAAGATTCCGGATCAGCCATGGTGATAGCCAAATCAATCATCAATAAATTAGGTCTCAAACACGCCAGCTTGGCTATCGTTTCGGCTTGTGGTTTATTGACCTACGGTGGGGTTTCTGTTTTTGTTGTGGCATTTGCGGTGTATCCATTGGCGGCCGCTTTATTTAAGCAGGGGAACATACCAAAACGCTTTATTCCAGCAACCATTGCATTGGGTGCTTTTACTTTCACCATGACCTGTTTGCCAGGTACTTCACAGATACACAACATCATTCCAGCCAGTTATTTTGGCACTGACATGTACGCAGCTCCCGTGATTGGCTTATGTGCTGGTTTTGCGATGATGTTTCTGGGTTTATGGTGGATTAACAGCCGCATCAAGCGACATCAAGATGATGGTTATGGTGGTAATCATAAAAATGAACCAGAGACTATGGCAGAACATCAGCTACCCAACTTATTGGCTGCTTTACTGCCAATTGTTGTTGTGGTCTTTGCCAACTTTTTATTTCAAAAAATGTGGATTCCAAGCTGGGATGTAGCGTACTTGGCTACAGATAAGTTTGGTAACATGGACATCAATAAAGTTAAGTCAATTTGGTCCATGATCATGGCACTCATTCTGGCTGTTGCGACTGTAGTTGGGCTTAATTGGTCAAAAATCACAGACATCAATGGGAGTATGTCCAAGGGAGCTGTGGGTGCTATGTTGCCTACTTTTAATACGGCTTCGGAAGTTGGGTATGGTGCCACAATTGCTTCTTTGGGCGCATTTATGATTGTCAAAGATGCCGTCATCAACGTTGCGCCAGGGAATCCCTTAATCTCTGAGGTTCTGGCAGTCAATGTATTGGCTGGCATCACTGGCTCTGCCTCTGGTGGCCTAACCATTGCACTTGAGGCTTTGGGGTCAACATATGCACAGTTGGCTCAGCAGTTTAATATCAATCCAGAGTGGATGCACCGATTGGCTTCGATGGCATCAGGTGGTTTTGATTCACTGCCGCATAACGGTGCAGTAATTACTTTATTGACCATATGTGGCTTATCACACAAGCAATCCTATAAAGATATTTTTATGGTTTCATTGCTAATCCCAGTTTCAGTAACTTTGGTTACTGTAGCTGTATTAAGTGTGCTGTTTTGAACTCACTGAGTCAATTTAAGATACGTGTGCAGGCCAGTTAAAGTTTTGATGGCGGGCCTTGTAGCACTTGGTCGCACATGCCTTGGTCTAATATTTGTTGTGCAAAACCGCTGCCTGCTTGTATAAAAACATTGAATACATTGTGGGCGCCAGCTTGATATAAAGTTTCCACTTCTTCGGCAAATTGGGTGGTTGCGGCAATTTGTCCATCAAACCCCAAGGCGTTCAATTGTTCTATCACGGCCATCGAAGCATTGACATTAGGC
>JAUIGR010000080.1 GCA_030430025.1 Gammaproteobacteria bacterium | reverse complement strand
ACCCACACCAATAATTCTACCCAGGAAGCCTACCTGTTCACTGACCACTTGGGTTCTGTCGATGTCATCACTGATAACAACGGTCAGGTTCTACAGCGGATGAGTTTCTCTGCCTGGGGTGAGCGGCGTCTGCCTGCTAACTGGGATGCGATACCGGTCTTGGATGTTAGGAACTATTTAAGTGACTACACCAGCCGTGGTTTTACTGGCCATGAGATGGTTGATGCCTTTGGCATTATTAACATGGGAGGAAGAATTTACGATGCAGAACTTGGCCGAGTGCTACAAGCCGATCCCTTTGTCCAAGAACCGACCAACTCACAAAGCTATAACCGCTACAGCTATGTCTTTAACAACCCGCTTTCTTATACTGATCCGAGTGGATACATAACACTTAAACAAGTAGTGGGTATTGCAGCTGGTGTGCTATTGAGCTGGCTTAACCCTTTTGGTTTAAAAGTATTTTGGTCAGCTTTTGTTGCTGGGTTTACTGGCAGTATCATCATTACAGGAAACCTCAAATCTGCATTGGTGTCAGGTGTTATTGCAGGGGCTGTGGCTTTTGCAGGCGATGCCCTTTTGGGTAAAACCAAGCCCGATATGGGTGATACATCAGCACCGACAACTGGCGGAGTTGAAGATGTTATTATGAGTAATAGCTATGAGGCTGCTAATTCTGGTATTAATAGCGTTTCTTCAGCATCAGGTAGTGCCATAGAACACACTTCAATGTTCATTGGCAGTGCAAGTGGCAGTGCAATTGGGAACGGATTGTCAAAAATTACTGTGACAGGAACAGCCACAAATGTTGCTGGTAATTTACTGGCTGATTTTGCAGCTGGTTACTGGTTTGAGATGGCTTTGGCTGCTGGTACTACAGCCTTTTTAACCAATGCTGCAAATTCACTGGAACAAGATGCACTCGAGTTTGCCGAAGGCAGTATTTCAAGAACCAACTTTGATCAAACAGTATTGCAGATTCGTGACGTTGCCAGAATGGCAAACAACATTCTCAAAGATCAAGCAACCACCAGAGCAGTTTTGTCTGGGATTGGTACTTTTGTTTCTGTAGCTTCTATGGTTACGCCTGTGGGGTTTGCGAGAGGTGTAACAGGAAAACTACTTGCAAGAAGTGCAGCTGAAAGAGCTAAACAAATACATTCAGCCGTGGGTAAAGTCACGCAATCTAAAACAACGATTGCTGTCACAGAAACAAAACAAGGAGTTCGAATAATTAGCTCTAGTGAAAATAGGCTAAGAGTTGCTCAGCGAAAATTGTTGAAGAGAAATGAGGTTGAAGCTATAGGCTCGGGTCATGCAGAAGTAACTGGAATAAATGCTGCAAAGCAATTAGGATTAAACCCTGTTGGAACAGCTGCAAGTAGGCCGATATGCCTTAACTGTGCTAATTTTTTAGCTAAAGAAAAAGTTCTGCCATTTAGTCCACTAAAAAAATAGAGTAATTATCCATGGAAAATGAATTCAACGAACAAAATTTAAAAAAACAGCTTTTATCCTTAAATTCTTGGAAAAAAACTGCCTTTGCTATATCTATATGCGAAAGAATGTTTCCGAATTTCATTGAGTTTGCAAAAATCAATAATTATGAAGGAGCAGAGATATTAGAAATTTGCCTAAAAATTGCATGGCACAGACTTATGAGAGAAGATATCAAGTATGACCTTTCAGAGGAAGCACACAAATGTAAAATAATTGCGCCAGATACAGAGAAGTATGATTCAATTTTAGTATCATCTGCATTAGATGCTGCATCAGCAATAGCTTTACTAATGGAATTTATTTCAAGCCCTAAAGTCGACTTTGTAATAGAGATTGCTTCACTAGCAAGAGATTCTGTGGATATGTACGTTCAAGAAATAGAGGATATGAATCCAAATGATCCAGCTTTAGAAAATAAAATACTGGAACACCCACTTATGCAACAAGAGCTAAACAATCAAAGAGCAGACCTCGAATTTTTACAAAGTTTAGATGAAACTCAATCAGGTACTTATATGTCAGTAATAAAAAAATGGTTTAACACCAATCAAAGCTGTTTAGCAATCAAAAAGCAAGCAGTTATCAGCTAGAAAAGTATGAAAAAACTAGATGAAGGGATAAAGCTGGTAAAGCTGGGACAGGCATAACAAAAGGGCTTTATGTTGTAACGTGCTGATATCGGAAAAAAGCTGGAAAAGTTGGGACAGGCATCATAGAAGAGCCTTTGTAACGTAAGATATTGATATCAAAAGGTTAAATTATTTTCAATTTTAAGAAAAATTGATTGTTGGCCCAAAAACGGCAAATTAACAAATTAATATAAGCATCAGATTGCTATATGTGATCGTGTGGCCGGGCTGGTAACAATGATTGAATCACCAATTATGTCTATCACAGCACACGAGGATGGCTATTCAGCATCAATTCGATTCATCAGACGCAAATCTATGAGTTTGATGTTTTGGGTAATTTGGGTAAAAGGGCTGATCTTGATCAGGATCAGTCTGAATGTTTTTTCTATGACCGCCTGAACCGCTTAACAGACAGCTACCGTTTTGATGACTTTGGACAAAACTGTGGCAACACCCAAGGCAATGTCGAACACCAGAGCATCAGCTATGATGGCCGAGGCAACATCACCCAAAAGGACGGCCAGAACTACAGCTACCTGAATGCCAATGCCAACACCATCGGCGCATCACCCCACCAGGTCCAATCCAAGGGCTTACAAAACTTCAGCTATGATGTGAATGGCAACAACACCCAGATGAGGTGTAATCCTTCCAAAAAAGCAATGGATTTAAAAGTAGAAAATTCTTATTAACTATGTTTAGGAGTTTTACTATGAAGAAATCGAAATATACAGACGGCCAAATTTTGGCGATATTGAAACAAAATGAGTCAGGTGTTTCAGTTCCAGATTTGTGCCGTGAACATGGCATGAGTTCGGCTACTTTTTATAAGTGGCATGTCAAGTATGGCGGTATGGATGCGTCATTAATGAAACGCATGAAAGAGTTGGAAGCTGAGATTGTTCAGGAAGCACTGACAAAAAAGTGGTAAGGCCATCACATAGGAAACGGATGGCCCAAAAGGCTGTGGCCCATAGCAACATCACCATCAAGCTGGCTTGTATCACTTTCAGCATCAGTGAAACTTGCTATCGTTACCAACCTAAGCTCAGCCATGAGAATGAAGAGATTGCTGCTTGGGATGGCATTTAATCCCTTTGATTCTTTTGATGATGTGCTTTTGATACTCAACTGTTTTATAAATTACCTGAGGTATTCATTCAGAAAAGTTAGATATCTGTTAGATGCTTCAATACGGTTTTCTTTTTTACTGAACCCGTGACCTTCATCATCGAACAATAGGTATTCAACAGGTGTGCCAGCTTCTCGGATAGCCTCAACCATCTCATCACTTTCTACTTGCAACACGCGTGGATCATTAGCTCCTTGCACCACCAATACCGGTTTTTTAACTTGGTGACCAAAAAATACGGGCGAGATGTTATACAACCGTTCCTCATCAGTCTCTGGATCACCCAATTCGTCATACAAGGATTTTCTAAAGGCTTCCCAATACGCAGGAATGCTTTTAAGTGTCCTGACCCAGTTAGTGACACCAAAAATATTTACACCCACTTCAAATTCGTCAGTAAAAGCCATCGACGCCATGGTTAAGTAACCACCATAACTACCACCCATTACTCCAATCTTATCAGCGTCGATCCAATCCAATGTTTGTAAATATTTCTTGTTATAGACCACATCTTTTAAGTCATGATCTCCGTGTTTCTTATCGTCCAAATGAAAAAAAGTTTTGCCATAACCACGTGATCCACGATTATTGATTTTAAAGATGGCATAGCCATTATTGACAAGATGCTGAGTAAGCGCTGAGTAACCAAAACGTGATTGACCACCAGGGCCACCATGTATAAAAATCAAAGCAGGTACTTTTTGCATATCGGCCTGTTTAGGCTTATACAAAATACCAGGAATTTCAAGACCATCAAAACTGTTAAAGCGTCTCACTTCCCCTACCACCAGGTGTCTTTCATCAATATCCGGATTACCTGTATTGGTTAATCGCTCAACCGCTGCTGAACCGAATTGGTAAGTATATAAATTTGAAGGAGAAGTCTCTGAATTCAAATAAAAAACCATGCGCCTAGAGTCATTGCTAAAGTTGACGCCTAGTAAATCACCAGGTGGTAAATTAGGTATAGTCACTGACTCTTGAGTTTCCGTATTGACGATATCTAAAATAGTTTGGGCATCTTGATTGATGCCAGTAACCTGATATTGGCCATCTTTAGAAAAATAAGAAAAACTAACATCCCAATCTGATTGGTAGCTGACATTGTGCTTTTTATCGAATACGCTATAAGCAATAGCTTGCTGAAACTCGCCATTTGCGTTACTGCCATAAAGTAAATATTGGCTATCAGGCGTGAATGCAAAAATGCTATGTGCCACATCATCTTTATTATTACCAGCAACCATGATTGGTTCGGCTTTATCACTATCTAAATCAACTAAATATATGTCTGAATCTGCATTTGTATTAGTTTTTGAAAGGGCTAGCCAACGACCATTAGGACTAACATCGCCTAATTGAAAACCTGTTTCATTTTGAAAAATTAGTTTTCGACTGTAATCTGCTACTTGATAAATATACAAATCAAAATATTTTGGATCTCTCTCGTTGGTCGTTATATAAAAATGTTGATCGTCTTCATGCCATCCTTGAAAATTAGCTTTTAAATTTTCACCGGGAGTTATATCGACGATGCTACCGTCCTCATTACGTACGTAGACATGATTCAACTCATCACCACCCTGATCAGCGTTATATAATATTCGGTCATCATTAGGGAACCAGCTATTGACAAAAATCGATTCATCGTTTGACTCAGTCAATGCCACTTTACCAGTGCCATCCAAGTTAACGCGGTAAGCATTAAAAATACCGGTTTCATCACTGCTGACAAGAACGGCCGTTTGGTCATGATTGATTGATGAGCCAAATATTGAAGTGGTTTTAAAAAAGTCTTCAGCTGAATAAGTTCGAAACTCATTAGTGGTATCTTTTTTAACCACCATGGATTGTTTGGGCTGACACGCGACAAGAAAAAATAAGCATAAAAGGCAAATTTTCATGGATTTTAAATTCATAGAAAGTCCTGATTATCAATTCATCAAGCATGATGAATGCTAGTGAGCAATTTGTCAACTTACCGTTGTAATGAAAGAAGGTCTTAATCTTTACAAAACAATGTACAAAGATGCAAAAATTCCCGAGAGTTTGATAAATCCAACGGTAGAAAAGGTAAAGCTTGTTAAGTCATTATGACTTTTTCCCTAAAAAAGTACCAATCTAAATTAGAAAATTCTGTCAAAATTAACCAACAGAAAAGAGGTTTGTCATGAAGAAATCGAAGTTTACAGAAAAACAAATTATTTGTCAGATATAATCGACTTTAAAACATCATCATTTTTGATAAAATAACGAAATTCGTCAGAAATTCTTTCATCTTCAAGTACAGACTGCCAAAACTCTTGAACTGCCCTGGCTAGATTTGGAGATTTTAATGAGCTGAACATGGTCAAAACATCAGTAGGTGGCAGGTTCAATGAAATTGGTTTAATGCTTTCCCTTGATGGGGCTATGCCCATTGTGCACATGTCATATATGGGCAGTAAACTGAATCTATCTCCCGTCATGCCAAAGCTGATGTTGCCTAAATGGGTGTCGGTGTTGCCAATCCACTTGCTGAAATTCCATAGGAAACTGATGTAATATTGATCGGACTCTATGGCAATATTTTGCTGTACCATTTGTTCAAAAATATCAAGCCAATTTTCACCTAAACCTATAAACTCTAAGTCGATTGCCATCAAAGAAAACATCGAAGAACGACCCTTTGTGCCAATACGATCAAATCGTTTGGTTTCTAAATAATATCTATTGTCCTTGGTAATTAACTGGACGTCCGCTGCAGGGATCTTAAACTTTGTCAGTGTTTTAAGCGCATGAAACTCGGTGACCAATATGTCTTTCCATCTGCGTGTTAAAGGATCATTTTGATTGGAAGTGAATTTGACCAAGACATGGGAATTTAATTCTTTATTGAATGCAGTGAATTTTTGTTGCTCACCAGCAGCAGAAGATTGAGGTACCTGACCAGTTTCCAACTGTTCACACATATAATCATAATCATCAATGCTGATTGGAGTGACAGGTTGTTGCATTGACTTGAATGCGCCATCACTGAACTTGATATTACCCGGTAAATTATCGCCATATTCGACCAGGTAATTTAGAATGTTTCTTGGTGACCATCTGGTTAAGTTCTTAGGATAGCCTAAATCCAGTTTGTAGAGTTGTTTAGCTATCTGATTCCCAATAAATCCTTGTGGTCTCAAGTCATCAAGAAAAAATGGCAGGGCGTCATATAGGCCATTTTTGTTTAAACCCAAATATAATGAAGACGTGCCTTGTCTGGTTTTTACAAAAAACTGGCCATTTTGTAAGGTGTAAAGATAACCAATGTGAACATGTTTGCCATGTACATCGAATTCAAAGACAACGTATTCAGAAGGACTGTTATCAATAGCAAAAGGCAAAGCGTATTGGGTTGGTCTTGTCTCTGTTAAAGTTAAAAGTTCATCAGTTAATTTGTTCAATGTACGAGATACGGTGGCTTGAGACGCGCCAGTCATCGCCATAATTTCTTTTTGGGTATGAAAACCTTTTTGCAATACGGTAATAATTTTTGTTGGAGCATTCATCAGTGAATAATTATATGAATAAATTAAGTTAGTGAAATATATAATATTATCATATATTTACAATTTTTGATGAATATTTAAATTAATATAAATGAATAATTTCAACAAAAGCAAAAAATAACCGTTGAAAGGTTTACGCTGAGTAACTTGTTTAAACATAGTTGTTCTATTAGGGTCTGTTAACCCTATTGAGTTAGATGCTGCTGGCATTACTTTTTTCATACAACTAAGGCACAAGTCATGATCTGTGGTTACTCCACATGAACGACTGACAGTCCCTTTTGGTCGCGTCAACAGATAACCTGAAATAACAAACTGGCTTGTAGATTATCGAGGTTTAAGTGGCTCATTTCATCAGTGTTGATTTTTTTAGGTATATATTGTCAAATGATTGGTCTACTAAATTAAGACCAATAACCATAGACACCACCATGAGTCATCAACCTATATGGTCTCCTGACCCAACGACATCTTCTAACAGCCAATTGACCCTTTTTCAAAGGTATGTCAAAGATCGATACCAACGATCCATCGATAGTTATCATGACCTACATCGATGGTCAGTTCAAAATAGAGGCCTCTTTTGGCGTGCTGTTATTGACTTTTGTGGCGTCATTTATCATCAAGAACCTGTAGCTAATTTGATTGACCAGGGTCATATGATTGATGCTCAGTGGTTTCCTGGTATGACTCTAAACTTTGCAGAAAATCTGTTAAAGCATCAAGGCAAAGACACAGCCATCCATTTCGCAGACCATAAGGGGACAGGCATCACAATAAAATTTATGTGTAAAGTACTGATATTAAACGATTTTGGTTAAGTTAACCGTCTGAACTATTTGTTCAAATTAAAGCTGGGACAGGCATAACAAAAGGGCTTTATGTTGTAACGTGCTGATATCGGAAAAAAGCTGGAAAAGTTGGGACAGGCATCATAGAAGAGCCTTTGTAACGTAAGATATTGATATCAAAAGGTTAAATTATTTTCAATTTTAAGAAAAATTGATTGTTGGCCAAAAAACGGCAAATTAACAAATTAATATAAGCATCAGATTGCTATATGTGATCGTGTGGCTGGGCTGGTAACAATGATTTAATCACCAATTATGTCTATCACAGCACACGAGGATGGCTATTCAGTATTGATTCGATTCATCAGACGCAAATCTATGAGTTTGATGTTTTGGGTAATTTGGGTAAAA
>JAUIGR010000019.1 GCA_030430025.1 Gammaproteobacteria bacterium | reverse complement strand
TACAAAATCTTTCGAAAACTAAATCATGTAATCCGGTGATGGTACTGGATGAGTTAGATAAAATGTCACGTGATTTTCGTGGCGATCCCGCAGCAGCACTGTTGGAAGTATTGGATCCAGAGCAAAATAAAGCTTTTGCTGACCATTATTTAGAGGTCGACTTTGATTTATCAGAAGTGATGTTTATTGCTACAGCTAATTCTCTAAATATACCAGGTCCATTAAAAGATCGGATGGAGATTATTCGGATTCCTGGTTATACGGAAGATGAAAAAATTGAGATAGCTAAACGTTATCTGATACCTAAACAGCTCAAAGCCCATGGCCTGAAAAAAACCGAGGTTAAAATTTCTGAGGCTGTTATAAAAGAAATAGTGAGGTACTATACTCGAGAGTCAGGAGTGAGAAACTTAGAAAGGGAAATAGCTAAAATTGCCCGAAAAGCGGTTAAAAGACTTTTAACAGAGTCTGATAAAACAACTATCAGTGTTTCAATTAAGAATATCCGTAGTTATTTGGGAATTAGGAAGTTCAGCTTTGGCTTCGCTGAGAAGAAGGATGAAATAGGGACGGTTACAGGATTAGCATGGACTGAAGTTGGTGGTGATTTATTACAAATTGAAGCAGCTGTATATCCTGGCACAGGTAAGCTCACACATACAGGGCACTTAGGAACGGTCATGAAAGAATCGATTCAAGCAGCCCTGTCTGTAGTAAAATCGAGAGCGTATTTATTTGGTATTGATGTTAATAAATTTAAAACAGAAGACATTCATGTCCACGTTCCAGAGGGTGCTACACCAAAAGATGGACCCAGTGCTGGTATAGGCATGTGTACAGCCTTGGTATCAGCCTTGAGTGGTAATCCAGTTAAATCGACTGTTGCCATGACTGGTGAGATTACACTTCGAGGACGTGTGTTAGCAATTGGTGGATTAAAAGAAAAATTACTTGCTGCCCTTAGAGGTGGGATCAAGACAGTTATAATTCCTGAGGAAAATGAAAAAAACCTTGGTGAGATGCCAGAAAATATTACCAATGGTTTAAAAATTATTCCTGTGAGGTGGATTGATGAAGTGCTTACTTTGGCATTGTCGCAAAAAATGAAACCTGTAGTTGCTACTGTTGATGATAGTAATGGCGAGCAAAATGTGACTGTTGGGAAAGATAAAGAAGTGACTAAAGAAAAAAGACATTAAAAATACATTAAATGATGCAAAATTCTATTTTTTGTGTAAGATAAACCGTGGGTTTGCTGCCAGGCCAACGTACTGAAAATAAATAGAGACCTTACTTGATTTTTACGTATAGTGGGTATAAAAGACAGAATATTTTTTGTTTCATATGCCATCACTAGTGGTTTGCTGTTTGTTGCTATATTTTAAGGATCTTGGACTTCTGTCCTACAATCTGTTCAAAACCATAGAATCGATTCAATAATCTCTGAAAAATAGGTAAAAAGGTTGGCATAAATTCAAAACATTGTTATAAAATGCGCCTTTCTCGATGGCATGTCGAAAATAAAATAAAACGAAGGAGTTATAAAATGAAAAAACAAGACTTTATCCGGGCTGTAGCAGAATCATCTAACGTCTCTCAGAATACAGCTTCTGATGTATTCGATGCTGTTGTTACGACAATAACAGATGCTTTAACAAAAGACGAAAAATTGACATTTGTGGGCTTTGGTACTTTTTCTGTAAAAGAAAGGTCAGCTCGTCAAGGTCGTAACCCTCGAACGGGTGAAACCATAGAAATTGCAGCTGCGAAAATTCCTTCTTTTAAGGCTGGTAAAGCCCTTAAGGATGCTGTAAACTAAGCTCCCCTGGATTTGGGTGCTTAGCTCAGCTGGGAGAGCATCGCCCTTACAAGGCGAGGGTCGGGGGTTCGATCCCCTCAGCACCCACCAAATTTGGAGCGGTAGTTCAGTTGGTTAGAATACCGGCCTGTCACGCCGGGGGTCGCGGGTTCGAGTCCCGTCCGCTCCGCCAAAAACGAAAAGGGTGTCTTTTGACACCCTTTTTTAGAAAAGAGGCTTTTGTTTGACTCGTTTGGGATGTATTTTTTGGGACCCATACTAAATATACTTAGAGCTGGTAAATAATATTCTTACATTAACCTTGCCAGATAAGTTCGATATATTTCGAAGATGATTTAAGTAAAATCTAGGCTAAGGGTGCAAAGCTCATTTGCTGTTTAATGATCAACCAAATTGAATAAGCTGCTATTTTTGTCAGTTCTGTGAGAGTCACAGAATCAATCAAATTCTATAAGATGATAATTTAGGTATTAAAAATGTTAACATGGATCAGAAGTAAATCCTCAGGTTTGTTAATGACAGTGATTATTGGTTTATTGATTTTAACCATTGCATTGTGGGGTGTGGGCGATTATTTTACTCAGTCAAATAATGATGCGGTGGCAACTGTTAACGGTGAGAAAATTTCATTGAATGAATATAATCAGCAGTTTGCTAGTTACAGGCAAAATTTAATGAGTCAATTCGGTGAAGGGTTTGATCCCAGTTATTTTGACTCTCCTATGATGAAGCAGAATTTTTTACAGTCAGTTATTAATAATGAACTTTATAAGCAGGCGGCAGTAAATAATGGTTATATTGTGACTGAATCCGAAATAAAACAGGTCATAATGGAAGCTCCAACTTTTAAAGATGAAAGCGATCAATTTAGTCCTGAATTATATGCAGCCTTTCTGAGTCAAACTAATCAATCTGCTTCAGTTCTAGAAGGTAAGATTGCTGACGGTCTATTGGCCACAGCGGTTAACGATTTGGTTGATACTTCTACCTTTACAACACCTACTGAGAAAAAAACAATCAGCGCTTTAAATTTACAACAGCGTGATTTTGATTATGTATTGATATCTCCTGATTTATTTTTAGGTGATATTTCGATTACTGATGAAGAAATTCAATTATATTATGATGAAAATAGTGATCAGTATATGACTCAAGAGCAGGTTGCTGTTGATTATATTGAATTAGACGCACAGAAAGTAGCTTCTGATATTAATATTAGTGAACAAGATGCTCTTAAGTATTTTGAAGATGAAAATAATAAGCAAGCTTATGTTAAACCTGAACAGCGGTTAGCATCTCACATACTCATTAACGTTTCTAATGAGGCGGAGAGTAAAATCAATGATTTAAAAAAACAATTAGACCAGGGTGTTGACTTTGCAACTCTAGCCAAGGAGTATTCTCAAGATCCTGGTTCGGCTGACCAAGGTGGTGACTTAGGTTGGGTTAGTCCAGGTGATATGGTAGAAGCTTTTGATGCCGCATTATTTTCAATGCAAATAGGGAGTATTTCTGAACCAATTGAAACTGATTTTGGATGGCATCTGATTCAATTAAATGACATCAAAGAGTCGCAATTACCTTTGTTTGAAGAAGTTAAAGAAGACATTATTCAAGCGTTACAAGCGCAGCAAGCTGAATTGTTGTTTTTAGATAAAGCTTCAGAGCTATCAGCTTTGGTATTAGATGCTCAAGATAATTTAGACCAAGTGGCAGAAACTGTTGGGCTTGAGAAAAAAACTACTGAGCTATTTACCAGAAGTAGTGGTGTCGGCTTAGCCTCTAATGAAGAGTTCAGAGCAGCAGCGTTTTCTTCTTTAGTTAAAGATGAATTACAGAACTCAGATGTCATCAATATTTCAGATACACATATTGTCTTTATTCACATTAATCAAGTCAAGGAAGCTATTTTAAAACCTTTGGAGGAGGTCAAGGTAGATATTGAAAATGTGATCAAGAAAGAAAAAGCTAAGGAGCAAGCAGAAGCTATGGCACAGGATATGTTGGTCGAGTTACAAGAAAGTTCGCAAGATATGGCAATCTTGGCTGAAAACAATGAATTAACTGTTATTGAAGCAATAGATGTTCGAAGAACAGGTTCAGAACATCCTTTTCAATTGGTGCGAAATGTGTTTGGAACTAAAAAACCAAAGGAAGGAACGATAGATTATTATGTAAAGCCTGGAAATCAAAGTGATGTTGCTGTGGTGGCATTGAAAGCAGTCAAGATGGCTAATATAGATGATGCTGACTTGACAGCAGAAGCAGCGCAGCTAAGCCGAAATATTAAAAACAATGAACAACAGCTATTGATCCAGGCGCTCAGAGAGAAAGCAGAAATTTTCATCAATGAAGATTTACTGTTACAAAACTGATTTGATGGCTTAAATGTTTAAGACATGAGGTAAGTACCAGTTTTATATTACCTGTTAGGGTAAAAAAACATTGATGTTGGGTACGTATATCTATAGAAGTTCAGACTTAATCTGACAGATTGCGACTTTAATAGGTTGCCAAAAAAAGAGTTACCCGTTTTGATGTAACTACGACATTAATCAAAACTAAAAAAGGTAACTCTTATGATTCATACTAACGAAAAAATCATTAAACATAAAGTCGGTTTATTAAATTTAGCCGAAGAACTTGGCAACGTTCGACGTATACCTAACATCAAGAATCCCATCAATCCAGCGATTGAATCAATTGCAGTAGATTACGCACTTGAAGAACCTGCACATGGTCAAACACGCGCCAGTAATGAGCTGCGTAAGCGTGGTACATTTGTTTCCTTCAGTGGTGTCAGGAGTATTTGGCTTAGACATGATTTGGCTTGTTTCAAGGACCGCCTAAAAGCCTTGTCTGACCAGGTGGCAAAGGATGGCGTTATCCTCACTGAGTCACAGGTTGCGGCCATGGAGCGCAAGAAGCATGACGATGAAGCTTGTGGAGAAATAGACACTCAACATCCTGGTTTTCTGCGTATCATGAACTGGTCACAAAGTTGAGAAAACAAGCGGTTTAATGTCCCATTCTTGGCCCAACGGCTCATCCTTGTTTAGATGGTGTGCCAATTTCCAAAACGTTCAGGCACAGCCCACCATTGACAACCATCAAATACCTACCTTAGCATTTTTATATCTTGCCTGTCCCGGTAGTTCTTTTCAAAGCGATTAAAAATTTCATTTAAGCCTCTTGGTCATTCTATCTGCACGTGTTTTTTGTGTTTCATTTAACTGGTCATATAACATTTGACCATCACTCTGTTTATCAACCAAAACTGCGTAATAGTATGCCATCACTTTGTCTTCAGGAACTAGGAAATTTGAAGTACTATACAATCTTTGTAGATTAAGAGAAGCTTGAACAATCCCGGTATATGATAAAGATACCAGATAATCTATTATTTCAGCCCTCAAGTCATGATATTCTAGTGGAAATAAATTAGGTTTTATTAACCCTCTTTGAATAGCAAAATATAAATCGTCAATAAGATATAGCCTTGCAACTTTGTCACCCTTTCTGGCTAAACCTAGAATCACAAAAAACGGGTCAGTTTCTGTACCTATATTTTTGCAATACCCGGATTTTTGTAAAGCAAGTAAAAAATCCTCACCTTCAACACTGCTTTCTACAGATTCATTGATTGTACCCATTACTCTTTTCTCTAATGCCTCACAAAAGCTAAATAGATCGCGCATGGATAACTGGTGAACAACCGGATCTTTCATGATTTCCATCAATTGATTAGCTGCTGATTCGATGTCAATAGCACCAGTATTTAGACTCTCAAAAACTTCGTACAAAAGGGTGGGCTTTAGTCCAGTACCGATTTGGCTTATATTTTCAGTTACAAAGTCATTAAATGCCTGCACTTCTGAAGATGGCCTTAATATTGGTTCTGTTTTTAAATCATGATGAGGAATATCTGCTTCGCCAGTTATGGTTTCTGAAACCTCTTTATGGTCTATTTGGTTGGCCAATTCAGACACAGTATCATTCGAACCAAATTTCATCAGTCCGAATGATATCAAGATTACTAACAAAACAATCAATATTGTTGTTTTAAAATGTTGTCTATTAGCAATTGACATTAGGCTGAGGGTCTTATCCGATCATATCGTTAACATTACCATTTCCTTGTCCTTTGGCCAAAAGCCATTTGGCAAATATATGTTTTGATCCACCATTATGATGAGTTGGCAAAGAATTTGTGGGATTGTAAGGATAAGGATTATTCGGGTCACTGCTTTGCCATGTATTATAGGCATTCCAATTAATGGAGGCTGCTTGCCAATTAACTGTTCCATCTGAATAAGAACCAGTAGCTGGTTCACCGGTTGCCACTCTAACTTGAATGTCTCTTAACCCACATAAAATGAGCGCTCTTGCCCATGTAGAAAATCCTTGTCCAATACTATAACCAGTAGCTACTGATCCAGTAATTGGCAAGGTGCTAACAAGTGCAGTAGCTTTGTCTTTCAAATTACAATAAATTAATTTTTCATTGTTAATTTGTAATGAACTTGTTCCACCGCCACCGTAAACAGTATAATAAACCCATGAACCAGCTCCCATCCAAAAATAAAAGGCTCCATGGTTGATATATCCCGTTACTTGAATTGGTGGAAGGTCAGTACACTTTACTTCAGCTAAGCCTGTGCTATCTGCCAGATCTTGAGAAAGTTGGTTTTTATTCTTAAGACTTACTTGGGCCTCCAGCACTTTTAGGGTCTTCTACATATGCAAAAGCCAGAAATGAACTGAGTGTCAGTGCTATAAATACAATTTTTTTCACTGAAATATCTCCTTCTTTTAAAACCTCTGCTCGAAATGATAATCAAGCAAAGGTATTTTTTAATTGAAATGTGCACGCCGTATAATACCACAATAAAATGTTACTACACAGTTCTGAATTGGAGTCCAAAATGGAAGCCAACCACGTTAAAGACCATTAAAAGCTGCATGGAATCAGCAACACCAAAATTACAGCGGTCCCTTTGAATCACTGTCTGTTTATTTGGCTGATAATAGCAGTCAGTGGCAACTGGATGACCTATGGATTGGGCAATTAATCGTCAAGGTTGGCAAGTAAGCTCTTTTTTGTTGTTGGCACAGCTGCGAGTGTGGATGACCAAGTAGAAAGAACTGTTACAAGGCAAAGTCGACTACCTGATATGTCTTCTATCACTGAATTCAAAACTCACGAAAATCAATGTGGATTGCATGATCTTGGTGACCATTTCCCGAATTTTACGATAAACGAAACTGATTTGAAGGAGATGATACGAACTTGGAATATAGTGACAGCAAAGCAGTGGTAACAATTTAGTCACGTTGCTGGAGGGGATCGAGTGGGTGTTTTCGTTGACGCTAAAGGGAGAGAGTACGTTTGGTTTATGAAGCAAGAAGGTATTGGATATATTGCAAATGGTGAGAGTTTATTGTTCGCAGAGTATTTTAGTAAACATTTTCCTCTCAGATAAAATATGATTAAACTTAGCTTTTACCAGTAATCTACAAAAATGAAACATATATTGTCGGTTTTAATAACTATATTTTTAATCTCTTGTCACTCATTTGATCAAAGGAAAGGGTTCGAAAAACAGTTGATTGAACCGTTAACATCACATCCAGAAGAATATACATTTAACTTATTTTTGGATTGGCAATTAAGTGATGAAGATTCGCGCCAACTCAGTAAATATTATCATTCTAAACTGAAAAGAATCCGATTTTATGAAAAAAAGCGTGAGGGTGCTGTCTGTGTTAATCAATGTGGCATTAACGTTAGTGTGCAATTTTTAGATGATCATTTAAAGCTATTGGCGACTGAAGAATTCTCTGACAGTTATTATGAGAGGTCTGATATTTGGTTTGCTATTGATGATGAAGGTAATCTTTTCTTTTATCTTAAGGGGCTTACAAGGCAAGGCTACCATGGTCGTTTTGCTTCTACGTATCAAATCAACCCTGATTTCACAATAATGGAGCAGGGAAGGTATTATGAAAATAATTCAATCAGTACAAAGCATGATATTTTATATGGGTCTGGTTACGGATTAACATACATCGATCAATCTGATATTGATCAATCAAAAGGCCCTAACTATTCACTAGTTTACCAAAATGAGCTTGCATGGGATGCTTTGTCTGTAATGGCTGAGCGGCATGTTAAAGAAAGTAAATCCAATCAATCATTACAACAAAAAATCATTGACCAATGTCAGTTGCCTAATAGTGAGAAATGTCAAGAAAAACTGGTGAATGCCTATTGGTCAGATTTGGAAAAGACATATGGCAACCCTTTAGAGCCACCAATGGTTCGTGTGTGGTCAGAGTCGATGTCTGGTAGAGGAGTAACAAGTCCAAAGGGTATAATACAAATAACAGAGCGTAGTCATCATGATGTCCTTACAATCAAAGAAATTGGAGCTGTCAAAGATGCTTGGATGTATACCGCTTATCCTGAAAGTGAAATCTATCTTTATATTGAACGCCTGTCAAATGATACACAAACTTCGACTGGTATTGTGGATATTTACAAGATTATTGATGACTTATCTATTGAACTGGATGGACATTATATTCCTAAGACCGTTAAAAATAATGTCAAACGACAAGTCTATGCGTTGCAAGATGATATTTTGAAAAAGGGTCAAAAAACACCTATTATTGACTTGCAGAATGGTGTTTTTGAAGTAGAAGATGTTGACTTTTATGACAACTTTTTCCAATTATTAGTTGATCAACAACTTGATGATTCGACAAGCCAAGTTATTCAACAGCATTTCAATATTGATAATCAAGGAAGTGAAAGTCTATTAACAGTTCGCGTGTGGTCTGCTGTTAACTCTAATTGCTTGGTTGATTGTGGTACAGAGTTGATTATTCAGTTGTTAGATAATGATCAACAAACACTGGCAATACAAAGCATTAATGAATCATTAAACAACAGAAGTATTTGGTTATCGGTACTTAATAACAATGACTTGTATCTATTCATTGAGGCGAGTGATCATTCATCAATTTGGCCGTTTGTTTATTGTTATCAAATAAACAGTGATTTTTCTATCGACAAACCGAGTATTTATTATGGAAAAGAGCAATATGCTTCAGCACATGATATCTTTTTCACAGGATCTGAATTGACTACTATCAGGCCTATAAACAGTATTGGGCAGTCTACTGATATTAGTCAAAAACATAACTATAAACTAGTACATGACCAAAGATTGAATTTATTTGTTATAGACGACATGATCGATCAAGTACGTAGGGAGAGTCGTGAAAAAGAGCAAGCAAACGTGGATGAAATATACAGTGAAAGCGTTGGAGAATGCAAAGACAGTCAGTTAATTGAATATATAAGTCAGGTTTTTGGAACCGGCTTGCCTTTTTACAACCTTCATATGCGTGTATGGGGCGATGTGGCAAAACAAGATAATAGGCCGGGTGGTATTATTCAAATTTTTGATCCTTTATACAGTGATGATGTACTCTATCAGATGAATATCGATTATCCGGTTAAAGATGCTTGGGTTAAATACACTCATTACGGAGTGATCAATCTTTACATTGAAAAAAGTCAAAATGTAAGTAGGAATTTTTCACCAAGGATTGTTGATATTTATCAAATGCAATGTGATTTTTCATTCAAATACAAGGGGCGTTATATCCCTAAAACAGATGGTATTGAAAATTCCCTGTTATTTTGAACTTGGCTGCTCACTTGCGAAAAAGCCACTTTGAAATCAAAGTGGCTTTTAACTTCGAATAGAAAGTTATGAAATAAATAACTCACTCACTGCTCCCAACTAAACCTTAATGAAAAGCTTTGATAAGCTTAGAATTGAATGCCACGATACGTCGAGTTTATTTTCCAAACTATCAACAATATCAGTGATAAATGGGAGCCATTCATTATTTATTCGGCGTTTTCATTGAGACATTCGAAATACTGCGCCCAATTTACCCCGGAACCATCTTCCGTAGCATCACTTTGATCTATGCCGGAACCATCTTCGGTGGCATTAGTCGAGCCAACAGCATGATTATCTCTTATAGCCCTCAGTAAACATTCGACATTAATAGCCGAATGAGATTGAGGTGCTCCAGAGCCATCTTCAGTAGCTGAGAATACATGAGAAGTGAATAAAACGAGTAGTAAGATAATGTTTTTCATTTTTAAACCTGTTTATGTTGTGTTAATAAAAATATTGACGCTATAAGAGTCAAATGTATTTTCGGGTACATTTGATTCAAATTTCTCTAATAAGGTGATTAGCTCAGGTGCCAGCTTATCCCTTAATGATTTCAATTCATTTGATAATTTTTCCCTGTTTTTTGAATTAATTTTCGTTGAGTCGACAGACCATTCAATTTCTTTTTGGTAACTGTCATTTGATGAATAGTTCTTACGAATGGTATTAAGTAACTTGTATGATTGATTGGCCGCTCTTTTTATTTTTGCATCACTGGAATTTGCTTTTATGCGTCTGGTTGATAATATTTTTAGCTGATTCTTAGAAATTTTTTTGACGCAATCAAGATTGCTTAATTCTTCTATAATAGCGGGAAGGGTTAGTCTCTTTTTATAAGGTTTGCAAATTTTTTCTAGAGAATTGAATGCATTTTTAATGGCTATGGTATCTTTGCCTGAGGTGTTAACATAGTTTCTAAGGTCTTTCAGTATAAGCATGATAGAGTCTGGTGCTAGATCAGCCTGAAAGTTTTCTTTATCAATTGATGATATTGATATGTTCCGCCTGTCTATACCAGTTTTCAGTGAAATACTTGTAGCACTATTGCATCCTATATCTAACGCTGCTCGGATAAAGCTATCTTGTGCAATGCTCTTAAAATCATTAAAGCTGAGTCCGTATTCTAGAAAAAAATTGGCCATCTCAGTAAATAGTGGAACAAAGTCTGTTGCCGCTTTCTTTTTTAATTTTAAGTCCAAGTTCAGCATATTCAAAATTCCCCATGTCCAAATATGGACACGATATTATCACGAAATAGCAGCTGTGTAAAATGAGTCTTAGGTTTTGTGAGTGGTGTGTGTTTGTTGCTTGGGCCCGGAAACGTTTGAGTATGTATCATGTTATGAATTTAAGATTCATACAACATATAAAATGACTTCGGGCCAGCTTCATTTTGTTCTATATGAGTTTTCATCTGCTGTCGCGAGGGGTCGCTGAAATACCTTATCAACCTCTTCAATGCTTTTAAAGTTTGTCATTAAAACAGTTGCTTATGTATAGAGATCTTTGCATAAACCGTAACTCAAGATAAAAAGTCTAAAATCTTAAATTTCTGCCTCAGCACACTTTGCAATAGCTCATGGCCTATACGGTTTTTATTCTTTGGTTTTTTCCTACAGTAAACTGTCAAAGAAACAAACTTGGCCTATTACATTCATTCACTTCCTTGAACTTTAAGATTTTATCTCTTTTTCTCAATACTTCAGAATGATGCAATGGTCCTTTATAGTTTCCTAATTTTGACACTGACGGTAAGTTTTTAGATTTGATCTAATATCATTCGAGTGATTTTGGTCAAAAAATCATGAAATTACATGAAGGTATGTGTTGTTCAAGTTTTTATTCTTGTAGAAACTTTACCTCTTTTGTCATTGGTAATAAAATGATTGTACATTTATACCGGGGGGAATGATGAAATTATTTAAACTATTGATAGGGTGTCTATTAGTCTCAGTCCAAGTCGGATGGGCATCAACTGAAATTACAATCACCAGAACGTACAATGGCATAGCACATGAGCAAAATCAGTTGGTCATGAACTTATCAGGTAGTGATCTAGAGGTCAGGTATCCCTTTGGTCATCGTTTGTATGGCAAATTCCACCAATTCTCAGTTGAGAATAAAAAAGTGAGTCAATTCTTGGCTCAAGATAAAAATGTGTTATCTACCTATGGTTTGAAAAAGCAATTAAATGTCATTCATGCTCGTCATGATTTACCACTGTTTTATTCTTCTGAGAATGATGAATTTCTGATACAGCAATGGGATGATCATGTCATAGTTTGGGAGTTGCGTTTTAATAATTGGCAAGAATTGCAAAACAGATACCAATGGCTGAGACCTGAATGGCAGTCTTTAGTCGATTGGTTGTATATGCTTACTCAAGAGCAAGTTTTTCAAGCCAATAAAAAAATAGTGGAGGCGGAGCAATGAAAAAAATCATTTTTTTGGCTCTGGTACTTCCAGGATTGGTTAAAGCGGGGGCCTTTGTATTTGCGGGGGAAGCTAATGGTGTTGATATTATTACCCATCCCAAAGGTTATAACGGTAATGGTACTACACTGAATATTAATGTATGTATCAACCCTAGTGGTACTGAAACTACCGATTTGGAAGTGGCGGTAAAAAATATTGTTGATACCTGGAATGGTTTGCATATTGTCGAGGATAATCTAAGAACGGATGATGACATGCAGTTCAGTCAGTACGACTGGGAGTCAGTGGTCTTACATGAGGTTGGTCACTGCATAGGATTGGCTCACCCTAATTTGGGGTCACGGTCAGGAGTCGCTGGCGATAATACGAACTATACTAATACAACAGATGGTGCTGATGATATCTTTCGTTTTGATGATGGTACTGATAATATCATTGGTTCAGCTGATGACATCAGGGGTGATGATATCAATTTGCACTGGTTTAATAGTGGAGTCAATGACCCATTTGTCATAAGCCCTCCTTTTGATGCCAGCCAATACAGTCGAGATTTGGCAAGCTTACCGCAAAATGATAACTTTGTCGCCAATGCTGATCGGGATGTTGGTAGCGATTTAGGTTATAGAGATGTTGAAGCAGTGATGCAGCAAGGAACTTTTAATAATGAAGCACAACGGCATTTGGCTGTCGATGATGTGGCTACCTTGCGTTTAGCTATGTCAGGTCTTAATGTGGTTGAAGGCAATGCTGATGATTACAGGTATAAATTAAGTTATGGTGGTATTGCCTCTAATTGTGATATCAATATCACACATAAAGTAGATCCTACTTTTGCATTTTGTAGTATTGGTGGTGCCTTTATAGGTGGGGGGCATATTGCTATAACCACCGCGGAGATTACAGTCGGAGACAGCTACAATTGGTTTTTTAATCAGAAGCGTAATGATTTGATTTTTAGAAATGGGGTTCAGCAATACGATTGATCACATTGAGGTCTTTCTAAGGTGGTTTGTCTTATCATGACTCAAGGTGACTGTGTGATGACGAGGTAATTGTTAGTGAGTCAATCCTGAAAAAAGCCAGGATGGCTTTTTCCAGGTTCGACTCATTAATAGAGGTGTTGTTTTTAGGTTATAATATTCCGCTTTGTATTTCAGCAAGGTCTGGACCCCATGCCTATTAAAAAGATTTTGATTGCCAATCGTGGTGAGATTGCTGTGCGTGTGATGCAAACTTGCCGTCGTTTAAAAATTGCTACAGTGGCTATCTATTCTGAAGCTGATCACCATGCTCAACATGTGCGTATGGCAGATCAGGCTGTTTACCTGGGGTCTGTAGATTTAGCAGATTCTTATTTGAATATTGAAAAAATTATCCAAGCGGCCAGAGATTCAGGGGCTGATGCTATTCATCCGGGCTATGGTTTTCTCTCAGAGCGACCTGCTTTCGCAGAAGCCGTTAGTAAAGCGGGCTTGATCTTTATTGGTGCCCCTGCTGAGGCCATGAAGTTAATGGGTTCTAAATCAGCGGCCAAGCGATCAATGATTGCAGCCAATGTGCCATGTGTTCCTGGTTATCAGGGTGCTGATCAAAATGAATCAGTGTTATTAAAAGCAGCCCAAGAGATTGGTTTTCCGGTTCTGATTAAAGCCACTGCAGGTGGTGGCGGTAAGGGTATGAAGATTGTTGAAAAAGAAGCTGATTTCTTCAATCAACTGACTTCAGCCAAACGAGAAGCGAAAAATGCTTTTGGTGACGATGAAGTGATATTGGAAAAATACATCACTCGACCCAAGCATATTGAGGTTCAGGTGTTTGCAGACCAGCATCATAATGTTGTACACCTCTTTGAGCGAGACTGTTCGACCCAGAGAAGGTATCAAAAAATCATTGAAGAAGCACCTGCAGCTGGGTTGAGTGATGCCACCCGTACTGATTTATTGAACGCAGCAGTAAAAGCTGCTCAAGCAATTGACTATGTGGGTGCTGGAACGGTTGAATTCATTATGGATGATCAAGATCATTTCTATTTTATGGAAATGAATACCCGTTTACAGGTAGAACATCGGGTCACTGAATTAATCACAGGACAGGATTTGGTGGAATGGCAAATTGATGTTGCAGACGGCAAACCTTTGTCCTTGAATCAAATGCAAATCAGACCCAAAGGGCATGCTATTCAGGTGAGGGTTTACGCTGAAGATGCTGACAATGATTTTCTGCCGTCTACCGGATTGCTTGAACAAGTCAAACTGGTATCTGTTAATGGTAGTCTCGTTGACTCAGGTGTGCAGTCAGGTGACACTGTGAGTATTCACTATGATCCTATGATTGCTAAACTAGTGATATGGGCAGAAGATCGCACGCAGTGTATCGATGATACCCTGTGTGTATTGGATCAAAGTGTCATATTTGGTGTCAAAACCAATTTGGGGTTTTTGGCAAAAATTTTGTCGCATAAAAATTTCAAGGAAAATCTCATTTTCACAAATACTCTGGATAACGAACTGTTAGATTTGTCCTTGCCACTCTCACCTGAAGCGGTTGCTGTATATGCTCATCAGTTGCTGTCCAGTCATACCAATAAGGCTTGGCTAAAAATGGATGGCTGGAGGCCTACAGGAGAAGAACCTGTGTACTTGTCTTTAATCCAGGGTAATGAAACCTCTGATTTTAAGGTGCGAATGGAAATGAATGCCGTGGTGGTTAATGAGCGTGTTTATTATCATGTGCAACCTGGTGATGTGTGTTACGTACACCGGAATCAGGTTCAGGTCATTCATAACCATATGAGACACAATTTCACTTTACCTGATTACGAGGCTCAAGCATCGGTTTCTAACAGCAATGAAGTGAGTGCTCCCATGCCAGGTAAGATTATTGAGGTTAAAGTTCAGGTTGGTGATGCTGTTAAGTCAGGTGATACATTACTGGTTATGGAAGCAATGAAAATGGAACTTCAATTGTCTGCTGAGAGAGATGCAGTGATTGCTGATATTCATTACTCAGCTGGTGATCAGGTATTGGCTGATGTTGTTTTGGTGGAGTTGTCGGATAATGAATAATATGATGCCACATACGGTCAAAATAGTTGAGGTATCACCCAGGGATGGACTACAAAATGAAAAGCAAATCATACCCGTTGAAACCAAATTGGAATTGATTAATGGATTGCGTTTGGCCGGTTTGAAAAATATTGAAGTGACTGGTTTTGTCAGCCCTAAATGGGTTCCGCAACTGGCTGATTCAGCAGAAGTTTGTGCAGGATTAGTCAATGATGACAGTGTCCAATATTCAGCATTGACACCGAATATAAAAGGGTTTGAGAAAGCATTGGACTGTGGTATCAATGAGGTGGCAGTTTTTACAGCCGCGTCTGAGTCTTTCAATCAAAAAAACATCAATTGTTCTATTGCTGAATCATTCGATCGTTTTGCCCCCATCTTAGAGGCAGCAAAAGCCAATGATGTCAGAGTTCGTGGTTATGTTTCTTGTGTTTTGGGTTGCCCCTATGAAGGTCAGATTGATCCTCATGTTGTCGCTGATGTCAGTCAAAAATTGATCGCTATGGGCTGCTATGAGGTATCCTTGGGTGATACCATTGGTGTCGGTACACCTAAAGCTGCGGCCCATCTGTTTTCTTTGTGTGCTGAACATGTACAACCAGATCATTTAGCGCTGCATTTTCATGACACAAGAGGTCAAGCATTGGCTAATATTCTGGCATGCTTACCCTTAGGGGCATCAGTGATTGATGCCTCTGTTGCGGGTTTGGGTGGTTGTCCTTATGCCAAAGGTGCTACAGGTAATGTCAGTACTGAGAATGTGGTCTATATGTTACATGGTATGGGTATAGAAACAGGAGTTGATTTAGATCAATTAGTTAAAACTGGGCGAATCATTTCTACAGCTTTAGATAAAACGCCTAATAGTCAGGTTAATAATGCTTGGTATTCATAGTACTTAAATTTTATTGATTGAACCTTTCAGATTGTATATAACAAGGTTCAACAAACTTGGAGGGAAATTATGTCCGAAACTAAAATCACAGCAGTGACACGCTTTTTAAATTTCATAGAACGAACCGGGAATAAGTTACCTGATCCGGCCATTATTTTTCTATTTGCTTTGTTGATTATTTGGATTCTTTCCTGGGCCTTATCAGGTGTCAGTTTCAGTGCCATTGATCCAAGGACGGGTGGGGCGATTGTCATTAATAACCTGCTGACAGGAGATGCCATAGCGAATTTCTTAACGACTATGGTCAGAACATTTACTGGCTTTGCGCCATTGGGGGTTGTTTTGGTTGCCATGATGGGGGTTGGTGTGGCTGAACATTCAGGATACATCAACACAGGTATCAAGTTGATGCTAAAAAGAACTCCAGAATTTTTATTAACACCTGTGGTGATATTGGTCGCTATTGTCAGCCACACAGCCACTGATGCCGGTTATGTGTTGGTGATTCCGTTGGCAGGTGTGATTTATTATGCCATGGGCCGACACCCTTTGGCTGGCATTGCAGCTGCTTTTGCTGGTGTCAGTGGCGGCTTTTCTGCCAATTTCATTCCCTCCGGAATTGACCCTTTACTACAAAGTTTCACTCAAAGTGCTGCACAGATCATCGAACCTGACATGGTGGTTAATCCATTGAATAATTGGTATTTCACTGGTGCATCGAGTCTGTTTATTATTTTGGTGGGTTGGTATATCACCGATCGCATCATTGAACCCAGATTAAAGCACACCAAATTGGATGGAGAAATACAAGAACAACCAAAATTTGATGAAATTACTCCTATAGAGAAAAAGTCATTTTATATTGCCACTACAGTGATGATGGTTGGTATAGCCTTGTTGATATATGCCGCCATTCCATCTGACTCTCCGTTAAGACATGAGGGTGAATTGACGGTTTTTCAGGCGCCTATGATGCAAATGATTGTGCCCTTGATTTTTTTGCTTTTCTGGATTCCTGGTGCTGTTTATGGCTTTGTTTCTGGTAATTTTAAACAAACCAAAGACATGGTGGAAGCCATGACCAAAGCGATGAATGGAATGGCCTACTACTTGGTGATGATATTCTTTTGTGCTTTATTTGTTTCAGCATTTGGACAATCGAATTTAGGTGCGCTGATGGCCATCGAAGGTGCTGAAGTTTTGAAAGCTTTGGCTTTGCCCAGTGCTGTGACCATTATCGGGATCATTATTTTGACGGCGGTGGTTAATTTGTTTGTTGGATCAGCTTCGGGCAAATGGGCTTTGCTAGCTCCTATTTTTGTTCCTATGTTAATGCAGTTGGGTATTTCACCTGATCTTACCCAAGCCGCTTATCGTGTGGGTGATTCTAGTTCAAACATCATTACACCATTGATGCCATATTTTCCTTTGGTGGTCGTTTATTGCCAGAAGTATGTTAAAAATACGGGTATTGGTACACTGATCGCTATGATGCTGCCTTATTCATTGGTATTTTTGATCGGTTGGACCTTATTTATGCTGATTTACTGGTATTTAGGTATTCCTTTGGGATTACAAGCCAGTTACGTATTCCCTGCAGGCTGAACCATTGATACGGCCAGGTTGAATCACTTTTCTTAACCTGGCCATATCTTTTATCTGTTGAGTCTATTATTGATCAGATGAGTAACCACTTCGGGTTCTGACAGTGTAGAGGTATCTCCCAGATACTGATGTTCATTGGCAGCGATTTTTCTGAGAATCCGTCTCATGATTTTGCCAGATCTTGTTTTTGGTAACCCTGGAGCCCATTGGATGATGTCTGGTGTTGCTATAGGGCCGATTTCTTTTCGTACCCATTGGATCAACTCCTTTCTTAAATCTTCGGTTTCGCTGTGGCCTTTGACCAAAGTGACATAGGCATAAATGCCTTGTCCTTTGATGTCATGAGGATAACCGACAACAGCAGCTTCTGCAACAGCCTCGTGTGCCACTAAAGCACTTTCCACTTCAGCAGTTCCCATGCGATGGCCAGAGACATTCAATACATCATCAGTGCGGCCAGTGATCCAATAATAGCCATCTTCATCTCGCCTGGCACCGTCACCAGTAGTATAGACACCTTTGAATGTAGAAAAATAGGTTTGGTAAAAACGCTGATGATCACCGAAAACAGTGCGCATTTGCCCCGGCCAGGAGTCTGTAATGACCAAATTACCTGAAGCCTCACCTGTTAATTCATTACCCTCATTATCAAATATCGCAGGCTTGATTCCAAAAAAAGGTCTGGTGGCAGATCCTGGTTTAAGGTCAGTCGCTCCAGGTAAAGGAGTAATCAGGATGCCACCAGTTTCTGTTTGCCACCAAGTGTCAACAATTGGACAACGATGATCACCAACTACTTCGTAATACCACTTCCAGGCTTCAGGATTAATAGGTTCACCCACTGACCCCAATACCCGTAGTGACTTTCTTGATGTGCTTTTTACGGGTTCATCACCTTCTTTCATCAAAGCCCTGATGGCGGTTGGTGCGGTATAACAGATATTAACTTGGTGCTTGTCGCATATTTGCCAAAAGCGACTAAAATCAGGGTAATTAGGAACACCCTCAAACATTACAGTGGTGCAGCCATTGGCCAAAGGTCCATAAACCACATAACTATGACCTGTAATCCAGCCGACATCCGCTGTGCACCAATAGACATCACCAGGATGTATATCAAAAACATATTGATGTGTCATAGAAGCGTAAACCAGATAGCCACCTGTGGTATGTAATACACCCTTGGGTTGGCCTGTTGAACCCGATGTATAAAGAATAAATAGTGGGTCCTCAGCATTCATCGATTCGGGTTCACAGATATCACTGACATCCTCACTGATTTCATGGTACCAATGATCGTGTTCTTGCCAATCAACGTCGACATCAGATGTTTTAATGACAAGCACATGTTCTAAATGGTCTTTCACACCAGGTTTCTTCGTTGCTTGGTCAACGTTTGCTTTCAAAGGAATATTTTTTGATCCTCTAAGGCCACGATCGGCGGTGATGATCAATTTAGATTGACCATTGATCAGCCTATCACCTAAGGCATCTGGAGAAAAGCCTCCAAAAACGACCGAATGAATGGCGCCAATCCGGGCACATGCGAGCATCGCAAAAGCTGTCTCTGGGATCATCGGCATGTACAGTGTGACGCAGTCACCTTTAGTAACCCCCAGTTTTTTTAGTGTATTGGCAAAGCGACAAACCGCTCGATGTAACTCGGCAAATGTAATGTTTTTCGATATACTGGGATCATCGCTTTCCCAGATGATCGCTGTTTGGTCAGCTTTTTTCGCTAAATGTCGGTCAATGCAATTGTATGAAGCATTTAATTCACCATCAGCGAACCATTGAATATGTAAATCCTGTTTAGTAAAAGAAACATCTTTGACCTGTGAATAGGGCTTAAACCAATCAAGTCTTTGACCATGATGACGCCAAAAATCTTCATTACTCACAATACTTTGCTCATACATTTTAAAGTATTGGTTTTCATTGATTAGGGCGTTTTTTGATAGTGATTCTGTGACTGGATATCGCTTTTCCATAACCTCATCTCTTTAGTGTGAATAACAGGACTAATATATCACTTGGTGCTCTTATATGAGCCCAAAAGGCATAAAAAAACCAGAATAAACTTGATTTAGTGTGCTGAAAGTCATAGATTACTAGAACACACACTAAAAATTGGTTAAAAGGAGTTGACTGGCTATGAGTCTGAAACGGTTTTCTGTATTGCTGTGGTTACAGCTATTTTTATCATTTTCTATTCACTCACAAGATGCTGTTTATCTGGATGAACAGCCTCTTTCCAATAATAAAAATTCTTTTATAGTAACATATAAAGAGCAAGTTTCTGGAGTTAGTTTAATAGACTTTTCAGGAAGTTATGATAGAAAGTTAAACAATATATTTAATGTTGAAGCTCGACAAGCTTTGATGCAAAATTTATACCAAAATGTCGATGATGGTTATGATTTTGTCGTCGTATTCACTACATTTCCAGTCGATTCTGAAAATTATGCTGCATTTTATACCGGTGTTATGAATGATACCTCTGGTATAGGTATTGAGTTATTCAATAACCAAGCAGCATTTGGCAGTGAAAAGCTTCAAGGTATCATCGATATGACTGAACTTGCTGACTGGGCATGGGACTTAACCGAGCCAAGTTACGATGTGACCTTGGATGCATTAATGCACGAATTGATGCACCGATGGGGTCCTCAAATTACTTACCTTGATGGAAATCAGCCAAACCAAGACATTTTGGGTGAGTCAGCTACACATTGGAGCTATTTCTTAAATTCTCATGCTTCAGTGATGTATGGTTCTCATTGGTCTGAAGTTGATGACAGTGAATTTGAAACACTGGATGTGATGCATCAGTTGAGTCCACTTGACTTGTACTTAATGGGCATGAAATCGGCATCAAGTGTCCCGGATTTCTTTTTAATAAGCAACGGACAACCAGGCGTCAGTACTGATTTACCACCAGCGATTGGAGCAAAAGTTACCGGAGAGAAAAAAATCATCAGTATTGATGATGTGATTGCAGCGGAGGGGCCACGTGTCCCTGAGTTTTCGGAATCACAGCATGAGTTTAATGTTCACTTTGTTGTGCTGACTCGGCCTGGGCAAGAAGTGTCGAGCACTGACATCGGTAAATTGTTGATTTTAAAAAAGCAATTTCAACAACGTTTTTTAGCTGACACTGCCGGTATGGGATCAATCATCTATCCAGAGGACTCATTGACCTCTGGTGATGTTCAGTTATTGAGTTTTAACCCCAATAATTTTGTTGCTTATGATGAGAGTGAGGCTCTTCAATTTGTGCTCGATAGTCAAACTGAAGAGGGTTATTGGCAGGATAAACAGGCGACTTCTATCAGAGATACAGCAACAGTTTTGGATGCATTATCTGTTGTTAACTCATCGTTGATTACAATGCCCTCAATCTCTTGGCTGCATGCAAATGATGTGGTTGATAATGACCAAGCATCTTGGCTGTTGCTTAGTGGTATGATCAGTCAAGCAAAGTCAAATGCACTTAAGGCGCAGCTCATTTCAAGTCAAAATACTGATGGCGGCTGGGGTGCCACTGTAGGTGATGAGTCTAATATTTATGATACAGCATTGGTTTTATATGCTTTGAAAAAGACATTTGGCTCCGAGTACTTGGTCAAAAACACCACATTTGAATTCCTTGCGCAAGTAACCAATGAAGACTTGGGTGCTGGCTATAGCCGTTCAGGAAGGAGTGCGCTGACAGCAACAGCGATGCTAATGAAGGCAATGTCACTGCTTGATGGTTTTGAAAGTCAGTTCAATACACTTGCTGACTACTTAGTGGCTCAACAGACATTAGATGGTCAGTTTGGTACATTGAATGAGACCGTCATTGTCCTTGATGCTTTGCAATTAAGTACAGCACCATCACATGTAACAGCAGCTAATCTTTCCTTGTCTTATTTGGATACAGCGCAATCATTAGATCGTTCATTCGCTGGTAGTGTTTATACCACTGCTGTGGCGATGAAATTGCTTGCTGATGACCAAAAACCTAATCTCAGAATCATCACTACTGAAGTGGCCAGTCAAGCGGTTTCTGGAGAACAGCTGTCGATAGTGACCAAAGTCATTAATGATGGAGTTGCTATTGATATGCCCAGTACGGTGGGCCTTTATCATGATGATGTGCTCATTGACTCTATTGAGATGGCTAACTGGCCTGCGGGTGAAGAGCATGTGGTTTCACTGATTTTTGATACATCCGGATTGGAAGGAGAACAAGTGCTAACTGTCAAAGCAGATGCTTTGGATGAGGTTGCAGAAAATAATGAATCGGATAATCAGTATCAATTGCCATTGACTGTGCAAGCGGTTTCTGCCATTCCAGAACTGGTGATTCAAGTTGGACAGAGTGGTTTTCAACCCACTGCATTTGATGCTTTGCCTTTTGCTTTGTCTGTGGATGTCACTGTAGAAAATCTATCACTACAAAATGTCGATAATGTCGCTGTGAGTTTGTTTGTCGAGGATGCTGATAACAATTTACAGCTTTTAGAGGAGCAAGTGGTTAACTTGCCCAGTCAGCAGCCAGTTTTATTACCATTTTCTCATGACATTGCAAATGCTGAAGGTGATTTGGAGTTTGTTGTCATCATCGATTATCAACAAGCAATTGAAGAGGTCAACGAAAATAACAACCAATGGCATTTCAGTCTTTCAAGTCAACCATCAATCGATTTGGCCATCAGTTTGGAAGGTGTTGAACTGCCTGATACGTTCATAGCTGGAGATCAACATAGCATCAACTTTAACTTCAGCAATCTGGGTACCTTGCCTGCACCTTATTATTCTCTACTGGTCAGTGCTGATGATGGCCAAGAAATAACAGATATTTACCAGCATGATGTCGTAACCATGGTGGCTGGGGAAACGCTTAATCGTCAGTTTTACTGGACACCTCAGGTCGCTGGTTCATACCAATTGACCTTTCAGCTTGATGATCAAGACCAGTTAGCTGAAATTGATGAAAACAATAATACCTTACAAATTGTTGTTGAAGTGGCAGAAAATTTATTGACTAACTTACGCATTGACGATGTCTTATTGAATCCTGATCCAGGTTTGAGTGGCTTGAATAATGAAGTTCAGGTTATGGTGACCAATGATGCCATGACTGATGCCACTGGTTTTACCATCAACGTCTATGAACAGTATTCAGACGGCACGCAAACTTTATTGTCCAGTTTGGAAGTTCCGGGTGGTCTTGAGGCCGGTAACACTGTACAGCATAACATCAATCTTATAGATGCTAAGCAAATTGGTGACACTACATTGATCGTTCATGTCGATGCTGATGAGCAGGTCAATGAGTTCAATGAAAACGATAATTTGTTGATCAAAGAGTTTCAGTTCTTATCGCAGCCTGATGCCATGGTCACTCCCGGTGCGATTACTTTGGACCCTACCTTACCTGTACCCGGTGAGGTATTGGGATTGGCGGCCACTGTTGTCAATCTAGGTGAACAGCCCTTGGAAAATCTCACTGTCGATTGGTATACCATTTCCGGTTCAGAAACACCGGTTTGGATTGGTCAAAAAAATATAGTGGCACTGGAAGGTGGCGGCAGTGTGATCAGTTCATTGGATTATGAAATGCCGATTGACAATCAAATCACCGCTTTTCAGGTGATCGTTGATTTGGATGATCAAATAGATGAAGGACGAGAGCATAATAATCAGGCGATCTTGAATATTGAACAACAAGATTTGAGTTTTTACTTCACTGATGATGTTTTTTCACCCAATGGTGATGGTGTTCAAGACACCACTGAGTTTGTCTTTAATACAGAAGTGGTTGATGATTACAGCATCAGTATCTATGATTTTCGAGATCGACTGGTTCGTCATTTTGAGCAAAACTATTGGCAACAAACGGATCAGGGTGATGTCGTTTGGGACGGCCGTAACGACCAGGGTGAGTTGCTTCCAGATGGCGTTTATCGGGTGACGTTATCAGGTGATCAGAATGGTCTGATCAAACACCTCTCTGTGACTGTAGATACCAACCGCACACCGATGATGGAAACTTTGCTTAATAACAATGGCATCCATTATGACCTGACTTGCTTGACCAACAGTCCGTATTTATTGGGGGCTTTCAGTGCCGATGGGCGTTATTTTTTTACCAAGGAATATAAAGACAAAGAAAATGTACTAAAAAGTGGCTTATTTAAGATCAAAACTGATGCATCAGAAATCGAATCGATTTTTCCGGCGATCATAGACAGTCCAACATACACTCAAGTATTAATCAATCCCATTGCTGATGGCGGCATCCTGTTGCGATCGTATCAAGGGACTGATCAATTATTCAAAATCAATCCTGAAACGGGTGGTTACCAGATTTTGAATACCACCGGTTTGGATGAATTTTACCTGCGGGCGTCTTATGATGATTTTGCTCTGATTGAAGTTGGTGGTTTTTATTATCAAGTTTCTTACGATCCAGAGACAGCGCCAGAGTTGATTGTTGAGCAAGGACTTAATTACTTGAGTCGTTATGATCAATTATGGTCTTATAGGGTTGATGATTTGAAACTAGTCAGTGCTGTGGGTAATTTTGCTCAATCACTGGATGTATTGGCTTTACTGAACCCAGAAGATGGAGAAATCGACTGGCATTATGATCAAAAAACAAAAACATTGTATGTATACGGTGAACAAAGTTTACTAGTGATCAAAGCTGTTAATGGCGCAGCTCAAGTGATTAATCAGATCGATTTCAGTGACTCTGGCTTATTTATCCCAACAAAAAGTGATCATTTTCTGATTGTCTTACCAGGAGAAATACAAGTTTACCGCTCAAATGGGGAATACCTGAAAAGTATCCCGCATGACCTTACATATGATTATTTTAAATCAAGAATTATTGCGGAGTATGGCTCTTTAGAAAACATAAAAATATATGTAGATTCCGAATGTGTTTTTTTTGGATTTCAAACTATTGTTTCTTATGATGACTTAGAAGATGTCAAAATAGATTTCTTTGATTCAACAATTAATGTCGCTTCGGATAATGAGGTTTATATCGATATATATGCTGCCTTGGAGGCCAAGGTGACGGTACCCTATGGTGATTGTCTAATAAAAGAATCATTTGCAATAGGGCAAGCGAATGGGCTATCTCCTTTCAATGGAAAAATAACGTTCTCTCCCGCTATCACCAGTTTGCAGTTGGAAAGCACGACGATCATACCACCAAAAAAATTAACAAATGCATATGGATATTCTACTAACCTTTATGAAAGTGAAGGGCATTATTTCTCAATGGCAGATGATATCTATTTGAGAAATGAATCGGGTGAACCACAGAAATTTGAAACGGAGTTATGGCAAGATTATGCCCTTAGTAAAACAGATAAAGGATCACCTGTTAATGACCAGTACCTCGTCAGCACTGATAGTTTGAGCGTTGGTCAGCAGTGTGCGTTGGTAGGTGAGTCCGGTTTAAGTTTTTATCGGAATAAAGCCAATTTAACCGCATTGATAGAAGCAGATACCAACCAATACGGGATCGAGTTTAGAGGCAGTGCTTTTGATCGAAATTTTAGTCATTACGAAATTTGGGCGCGACTGATCAGTGAAAGTGAGAGTCCTTCTATTCAGATTTCAAACTCAAGTGTTCCACAATATGATCAGACTTTGTTGTATTGGGTACCTGACAAGGTTGGTTTATATGAGGTGGAATTACGAGTCTATGACAAAGCAGGAAATCTATCAACAGACAGTGTAGAAGTTCAATTTGATCAACAGAATTTATCAATCCGTAATTTTAATCTATCGCTTCAGTATTTTTCTCCTGATGGAGATGGTTTCAGGGATCAGGTAGCGATCAGCTATGATGTACTCAAAGCGGATAATGTACAAATTAACATTAAAAATTCAGAGGGCATCATTGTCAAGACAATGACTAACAGTCACGAAGCCCCTGTTGATAATTTCATTGTTCAGTGGAATGGATTAGACAAGAACGATGAGTTGTTACCTTCTGGCTACTATACAATAGAAATTAACCACCGGGTACACTATGTGGTTTTGGACCTCATTCCACCTCTGGGAGGCTATGATTATTGTCATGGTGTGACTTCTTTCAGTCAGTTAACCCGAGATTATTTTAAAGATAACACGATTGATAATTTTCTACCTGCTCCAGCTCCATATGTCATTCAGGGTAGCAATTTAGAGACTAATTTACTTGATATTGTTTACCAATACAGCCCACTAGACCTTAATCTTTGGGAGCCAACTGGTTTTTGGCACTTTTATGATGGTTTCAGTGACTTTTTTATCGACAACAAATTTCGAATGAAAGCGACAGATAAGGCAGGCAATTATTCGTTGACAGAAATACAGCATAATTTTGCAAAGATAATTCCTTACAGACTCAGAAAACTCAGTAATAATGCCCATATAAGTGAGAAAAGGCTGGTGGATTCTCAAGATACATATTGCAAACCAGCCATACCTGTGTATCAAAGTAATAACACAGTGGTATCTGATGATTTTCTGTTAGATAAAGAAGAGGAAGATCAATACGTCTTTTTAATACAATCACATGTTAAGGCCGATATCAGTGAAATTACTTTGAACCTATTTGCGGATGATTTGCCTGTTAAAAGTGAAAGTGTCGATGTCATCTCTTCTCAAGAGTTATCTCAGTTCTTTTTTGAAAATGAGATAAGTAATGCCAATCAATCTCTGCCTTATGGAATGGTAGAACTGACTGAGGGTTATGTTTTTGGAGTCAAGGTTCACAACACAGATTTTGATACATCTTATGGAAATCACTTAATGTTCCAATATCATGTTGATTTTGAAAATAACCAAAATTTCACTGCAAGTTTTTTGGTAGAGAAAGAAGTCATAAATTCTGGTATTTTCTATGAAGATCAATGGTATGGTACTGGATTTTCAAATCGGCTGCCACGAAAAATATCAGACTACATCGAATATCAAAATGATGCGTTTAAAGAACAGGTTCGTGTACTCTTTAATGAGTCAACAAATCACATTGATATTGATTCAGAAAAACGCTATTTAATTAACTTTGCTATCGGCGATTCAGCCAAAACTACCAATAATAAGGCGGATGTTGAGTATGAAAATCAGTTCGTTCATAGTCAACTGCCATCCTTCGAAAAAATTGGTAGCATAAATGGTATGCCTTATAGATTGTTAGTTTTTGAAACAGAAGGTCCGAGCTGCGATAATCGATTATTATCAGTGATCTGGAGTGGTCATCATGAATCTGATCAGTTATTAGAACAGACTGCAGAGATCATACCATCGAATGGTTGCATGAGTGCTGTGACTAACCAAAAATTCTATGTTAACCAACAGTGCCACAGTCAAGCACCGATTAACACTCATTCAGAATTCACATTTTCATTTTATTCATTAGATAACAGTTATTTGGAGGCCACTTTTGTTGAAGTGTATTACCTTGATTCAGATGAAGAGAAAGTCATTTTATGGACGGATACTGATGTTGAATTTAATTTGAATTTAAGCCATCCAAAATACAGCAATGCCATTGTTATTGACCACAATGAGTTTACTGAAGGTCAGCATGTTTTATTTGTCGAAATGCATTTTCAAAATGGTTGGACTGTTTTGCAGGATGGAAAACTATTGATCAGTACCCACAAGATTGATCCCTTGCTAACTTTAGATAACGAAGGTGGTTATTTGTGTCCGGATTTGGATGGTAAGGTTGAGTTAACAGGGGTTGCTTTATCAAGTCAGTCAGATGGTTATTATATGGATGTAATATTAGATACTCCCATGGCTGGAGTGAATCCTAGTTTACTAGGGCCAAGCTCAGGAGATATTAACTATAACCAATCTAATTATTTATTTGGACGGGAAAGTGGGTCACTGAATTTACCTATTAAAACCAATGCCACTCCATTCCATCGTGTTTTTGATCAAGGTGACTTGAACTACTCTGGATGGGTCAATGTTGTCATGGAAACGGTTAATACTTCGGGAGTCAGTGTTTGTGATATCAAAAGTTTGTACATTGATTTGGTTCCCCAATATGACTTGGATCTAAATAATGAGGATAAGTATATTTCACCTGGTAATGGGAATGTTGTTTCTTTGGCACACTTGACGGCACTGGAACCTTTAGATGTGGTGTTGAGTGTTGTTGGAACTGGTGATGTCATTGCGATTGAGTTGAATGAAGGTGCTACATTTGAATTTCAATGGGATGGAAAAGTGAATGATGTACAAGTTCCAGATGGTGATTATTTTCTTGAACTATTGATCAGTGATGGGTGTAATAATACCTCTTCTGTAGAGACGGCTGTGACGGTAGACACGGAATCGCCATCCTATACTTTTCAATCACCGGTGGATCAACAAGAGGTTCCAGGTATCTTTGAGATGCAGCTTTTGATTGAGGAGCCGCATTTAGATGAACCTTCAGTGGTGGTCGGTTATCGCTACAATGGCCAGTTGCATGAGCTTGATTATGAGTTGGAGCTGCTGCCCTTGAATGAGCAGGAGGATTATTTGTTAACTGCAGTGGTTAACTTATCGAATTTGCCTCTCGATACTTATGAATTGGTTATAGCGTCAGCGGATTTAGCAGGTAATGAAAGCGAACAGAGTATCTTTGTTCATCGTCTTGAGCCCCATCAAATGATTTGGTCTTTTGAGCTTGAGCCTCGATATCTGTCTCCCGATGGTGATGACCTATATGAATTATTAAATATTAACCTGGGTTTGAATAAAGAGGCTAATGTCACCATTAACGTGCTGGATGATGCTGAACAATTGGTTGTTAACCTCTTACCAGACAGTACCTTAAGTACAGGTATGCACCCATATCAATGGTCCGGATTGGACGCCCAAGATCAACTGGTAACCAATGGTCAATATCTGATTCGAGCCAGTGCCTATGATCCTGATGATCAGGAAATTATAGAAACCGTTCAATTATCTTTTGTCGTTGATACCATCGTGCCTCAAGTGACATTGAATCCATCATCCTTGGTGATTCCAGGTTCTGGTCCGCTTGTGGCGCAAATCATTGAAGATAACGTACAGTCAACCCAGTTTTGGTTACAACCATTAACGCCGTTATCGGCTGAATACAGTATTCATCAGGGTGCTGTTTCGGGTGATATCGAATTGCTTGATTTGAGCACATTGGTTGAGGGAGATTATCAGCTACGTACACAAGTCAGAGATCGTGCAGGGCATACCACCATGTTGTTACATGGATTCACCATCGATAATACTGCACCGGTGGTTTCGTGGTTGCAACCAGCGCCAGAGCAAATGATAGGTGAAGGTGTTGTGACATTGTCTGTGTCGATTGAGGACGCGCATTTTGAGTCAGGCCAAATTGACTTGGCGCTGGATACTGAAGCGCCCAATTGGGAAACTTTGGTTGAGATAACAGAATTGACTGATCAAGTGTTCACGCATGAATGGCCGGTCACAGCTGAAGATGGTGCTTACCTGCTTCGTGCCCTGGCATTAGATCAGGCGGGACACGAAACACCAACCATCCAGTCTGTTATTATTGATCGCACACCTCCTGTTGCTGAAATCAGCAACCCTGTTCAACAATCCCTTCAGGGTCCAGTATTTACTGTTATTGGCACCGCCAGTGATGCCAACCTCAGCCAATATCAACTCAGTTACCGTTTATCCGGTGAAAGTGATGCAGATTGGCATCTGATCCATTCAGGTATTAGCGCACAGCAAGATGCTGCGTTATTGACTTGGGATCATCAACTGGTTTCAGGGGATTACCAATTGCGGTTATCCGTTTTCGATGCAGCAGGTCAGCAGACTGATGCAGTGGTTGATTTTGCGATTGATACAGATGCACCTGGTATACCAAGTCCATTGACTGCTAACTATCAGCCTCCCAATACAGCAAATCTAAGCTGGGGTGCTGTTGATGCACCTGATTTGGCTGGTTATTTTGTCTATAGAAGTGGCGTTTTATTGAATGATGAACCCACAGTTGATACCTCATGGGTGGATGCAGATTTGGCTGACGGTGTTTATGCTTATTGGGTTGTCGCCGTTGACCTTGTTGGTAACCAAAGCCTGCCCAGTGAGCAGCAGTCAGTCACCGTCGATACCATAGCGCCTGAGTTATGGTTATTACAGCCGGCAGACATGAGTACAGTCAGTGGTTCTATTAATGTCATGGGCTCTGCGATGGCGGAATCAGACTTCAAAGTGGCCAGTTTGTTTATTCGAGAAATCAATGAAAACGCCCCAGGTGAGCTCATTTATAACACAACCTTACCGATTAGCAGTCAATTATTAGCGACTGTTGACACCACACTGTTAGTGAACGATGCAGATTACCTGATCAGGTGGCAGGCGGAGGACTTAACCGGGAATATAGCCACACTTGAACACCAAATTACCATTGATAACCAAGCGCCAGCTGCACCGCTTAATCTCAATTACCAGTTGGATGCCAATCAGGTTGAATTAACCTGGACAGCGAACAATGAATCGGATTTATCTGGTTACTTGGTATTCAGAAATGGCCAAATCATATCAGGAGATGGTTCTGTTGTCAGTGGCCAAGTGACAGAGACCATTTATCTGGATGAAGCAGTTCCTGATGGTGAGCATGAATATTATGTGGTGGCTGTTGACTTAGCAGGGAATGTCAGCGAAACGAGTAATATAGTCGTGGTCAATATTAATCACCGAGTGCCTGATGCTTGGTTTATTGAACCACCTGAAGGGCACAAGTTTGAGGCTCCTGTTCGTTTGACTGCAATCAGCGAAGACACGGATGTGGCAGGTATGCTGTTTGAGTTCCATACAGGAGATGAACAGTGGCAATTGTTGGAAGACGATACCGAAGCGCCATTTGATACCCTGTTGGATCCTGAGTTGTTGCAATTAGATTATGGCAATTTGGTGATTCGAGTGACTGCACGAGATGAAGCCAATGACAGTGATCAAACCCCCGATGTGAAGCACATTATTTATACCGATTTGACACCACCAGCAGCGGTTGAAGGATTGGTTGCTCAAGTGAATGGCGGTGATGTGACGCTGACTTGGGATAGCAATGAAGAAGCTGATTTGGCTGAATACCAGTTGTTAAGGAAACAACTTGAACCAGAACTTGAAAATGACTTTACCTTGTTGAGTACCGTTGAATCATCGGAAAACAGTTATCTAGACAATGATGTGGCTGATGGTGTTTATCGATACCGTATTCATGCCGTTGATGATTACGATAACCTGTCAAATGCCAGTAATAGTGATAACACTACCGTCTGGTCTATTGAATTGAAACAGCCTTTTACACCTGTGTTGGGAGTGCCAGATATGATATTCAATGGCAGTGTGCCACAGCCTGGTACATTGGTATTCGACTGGCAAAATGATTTGGTCTTAGATCCACCATCACCTCAAATCATGACAGAGGCGGGTACTTTCATTACATCAGCGTTGTCATTGACTACAGGTGATAACATCTTGACTGTTGTTGAGGAAGACGAAGCAGACCATGTCAGTAAAGCTGCCAGTAAAACAGTGCAACTCAGTCCTGTACCACCTGTACCGGTTAACCAACAGTCCAATCTTGATAGTTTTAATTTAACACTGTCTTGGGAAGCGCCTGAAGATGACACAACGGGATACCTGCCGTACTTTAACGGTGAACCTACCATAGATCAACAAAGGCTGACTGAAGAGCTGACATTTGATGCCAGTTCCAACATGTTCAATGTAGCTAATGCCCTAGATGCTGATGAGGAAAGTTATTGGAGCCCCACATGGACAGACATTAATAACGGTGAACCGACTTATTATCAACTGAACTTTAACTCGCCCAGGTGGATCGTTGGTTCGACCATCAATTGGTTGCCGGGATATGACGAGAATGTGGCTCCGGTGAGCCCAAGTCACTATGAAATCCAGTATTTATCAGCGGTCGGTTGGTTGACTGTTGCGGAGTTTATTGATGATCAGAATGCCACTGTTAATTTCCAAACCACAGTACCTTATCTGACCACTGCTGTTCGTATCTGGATACCGTTACCTGAATACAATTACGAAGAAATTTCACTGACCGAATGGGACATCACCGAACAACCTTATCTGACCACCTTGGCTCATAATCAAGTCATGAGTGATGGGATATATCAGCTACAAGTCAGCGCGATTAACAGCTATGGATTTGAAAGTGCATTAACAGAGGCTGAGGAAATCATCGTTGGTGATGTCGTGCCTCCTGAAACCGTCTCTTTGAGTGGTGAGGTTTTTGAACAATATCATGTACAGCTTAATTGGACTGCCAGTGTTTCTGAAGATGTTGATCATTATCGTATTTTCCGTGATGGTATGTTATTAACCATCACTCAGGATGCCAATCAATTAAGCTACCAGGATTTGAACCTGATCAATGGTGAATACAGCTATCAGGTAGCCGCTGTCGATACAGCGGGTAATCAATCTGTACTGTCTAATGAAATCATTGTTAATATAGAGATAGACTTGATTGAAGCACCCGCTAATTTATCAGTACATGCCACAGAAGAAGGTGGTGTGTTACAGCTCAATTGGGATGTCGTCAACAATCCTTTCCTGGCTTATTATCAGATTTATCGGTCATTGAATCCCAACAGTGATTTTGAACCTTTGGCACAATCTGATAACAACCAGTGGTTAGACCATGTGCCATATGGTATTCGTCACTACTATTACATTATTTCGGTGGATAATCTGGGGAATGAAAGCGTGGCGTCCAATATTGCTGATGGTATTACATTCGATTTAGAGGTACCACCACCTCCGATATTCTTGACACCTGCTGAAGGTGGAGAGGAGATTGAGGTAACTGATACATTTGTTGATATCACAGGTATGGCTGGTACCGCCCAAGAGGTGTCGTTATTGCTCGATGGCATCGAAGTAGCACAAACACAGGTCAGTGATTCTTACCAGTTATTGGAACAAAACCTTGATACCGAGCTTACCGAGATACGAATTAACGCCAATAATGACTGGATAACCTATTATGGTGCTGGTGAAGAGCCTTTGAAACTACATCACCTGATAACGAAAGAAACCAATGCTGTAGCCCTTGATGTGGCATTGGATGATTATTTCTGGTCAGCCGATGGCAGCCACCTGATCGTTATTGCTGATGAGGGTGAAAATGAAGTATTGTATCGAGTCAATCTCGATGGCAGTCATCAAGCTTATGGATTCAGTAGTGACCTGATCGATGTGGTTTCCATGTCACCTGATGAGCAGCAATTGGTCTACACCGGTAATGGCTATAATGAACAATTGCAAGACATCACCTATGGTTTTTGGCATTATGACCTGAACACTCAAGATGTTACTTTGATACCTGTAGAGGGTAATGTCCTCATCCAGCGAGAGTCTATCCAATGGATTAATGACAGCACCATTGTGTTCATCAATCATCCCACTTATATTTATAACCCCGGTGAGTTGTTGCGATACGCATTGAATGACGAAAGCGCAGAGGTGCTGGATAATGAGACAGCCAGTACTGCTACGCTTTCTATGGATACTGTTCAAAACTATGTTTATTATGATGATGATCTTGGGAACAATCAAAATGTCATTACTCGCCTGAGTTTAGATGATTTATCGACAGTTCAATTAGCGAATAATCAGTACGATTTCAGTAAACCGGTGGTCAGTGACGATGCTGATGTGATTATGGCCTATTGGGGAACTCAAGATCTGGTGCTGGTGAATTTCAATTCTGGCGAGATCTTAGCGCATTTTGAATCAGCGGGTAATGGTTTACAGGTATTAAAAGCACAGGATGGTGTTTACAAAGCTGTTAAAAATAACAACTTGCTGACCTTTATGCCACCCGGTTATTTTACATTCAATAACTGGCCATTAAATGCCGGTGTTAATGAGTTTACAGCCATTGGTATCAAAGAAAATGGTCTGCTATCAGATCCTTCTGAGCCTATCTGGATTAATTTACTGACCGCTTCTTTGCCAGATTTGTTGACTCGGGATGAATACCTTAATATTTCACCCCATTCGTTATCTGTTAATGATCAGGCCTCAGGTGTATTGGTATTGACTAATAATAGCCAGGTGCCAGTGAATGATGTCATTATTGATGCCAATCTAGTGTATCCCGATTTGTCACAAGTGCCGATATTGAACAGTCCAATGGTCATGGACTTGGATGCTGGAGAAGTGGTTTCTTTAAATTTTACTCTCAATGACCTGAATCAACCTGGTGAATACCATATTCAAGCCAGTTTGGATCCTGCTCAGCAAATCACAGAAATCAACGAAAATAATAATGTGGCTGGACGATCTTTCTGGGTGTTAAATGAGAAGAACCCTTATTTGACGGTGAACCTGGCTGAGCATCACTTGTATACAAACGATCACATTGATGCCACGTTAGCGGTCTATAATCCAAGTGCTTCATTCAGTGGTTCAGTGGTTGTGACACTCACTGACAGCGAGGATTTCCCAACAGGATTAGTACAGTCATTTGTTATTACAGATCTACCGACCGAAGGGTACTGGGAAAATGTGATTAACTGGCCAGTGGCAGACTTATATGCTGGTGATTATCTCCTTAAGGTTCAGTTATTGGATCAGTCAGATATGGAAATCAGTCAGCGCATCCATGAGGTCACTGTTCACTCATTTGTCGCTGTTGATCTTGTCGCTGGCATTGGATCATCACCTTATCTCACCGGTGAGGAAATGAACTTTTCTGCGACACTGGAATACCTTCATGGCAATGAAGTCATTGAAGGCTTGTTACAATGGACAGTGGTTAATGATCTTGATCAAATCATCTGGCAATATCAGCAACAAATTGGACAGCTGACCGTTGGTGAAACGGCACAATATGCACAATTCTGGTTGATGCCTGCTCCTGGTAATTACCGATTACAGCTTCAGTTATTGGGCTACACGACAATGAAACAGTTACCATTCACTGTTGAAGCGCTTTCTCCTCAAGTTCAGCTCCAAGGTGAGGTGCTATTGACCCCCGCTGTGCTTGATATCAGTGTTGAGGAAACAGTTGACTATCAGTTGAACAATACTGGGGACGTTGATTTGACCAATGTGCCAGTCAAACTGGTGTTGTTTGATGAAGGCATGACACAACCGCTGTTACAACAACAGTTCACCTCTGATTTGAATGTTGGACAACAGCTCACTGACAGTGTTGATTTCGATACCAGTTTGTTGGCTGTTGATCGATATGTTCTGGTATTGAGCGCAGATCTAAGTAACTATGGGTCTGAATGGGTGACGTTAGATCATCAGTTAGTTGAATTAGCAGATACTTTACCGCCAATCATCACTGCCTTGAAACCAGCTGATCAAGGTGTTTACGCTTCACCTGTGTTGGCGAGAGCCGAAGTCATAGATCAGGCATCTGATATCAACTTGGTCACCGTTCAGGTGGATGAGGGTGATGTCATTGCTATGCAAACTGTTTTGGCAAGCAGTGTCTATGAATCATTGTTGGTTGGTTTAAATGAAGGTGATCATCAACTGAGTTGGCAAGCCAGTGATACCGCTGGTAATCTGGCTGTTATCAATACGTCAGTAACGATTGATAACACACCACCTGAAATCATGATTACCGGTGTTGATGAGGGCCAGGTTTATGCCCAACCGATGGCTGTTGATGTTTTGGTTAATGACCTTCATTTAGGGAAAGTTTATATCATCTTAAATGGTCAGCCCTACCAACCACAAACCATGATCACTGAGGAAGGAAGTTATCTACTGATGGTTTCAGCCACAGATCAAGCTGGTCATACCAGCACAGCACAACGACAATTCACTATTGATCTCAGTCCGCCTGAAGTAGTGATTACCTATCCATTGAATAACAGCAGTACCACACAAGACCATACGGTGGTCAGCGGTGAAACAGAGGCGGGTGCCACCGTCTATCTGATGGTCAACGATCAAAACTGGCAAACACAAGCCGATTACTCTGGTGAATTCATGTTCACAGAAATTCCGTTGAATATGGGGGCCAATACATTGACCTTACACGCCATAGACATCGCAGGAAATATCGGGCCAAATGCACAGTCTACTGTTAATAGGGTGTCCTCTTTACAGTTCACTGGACAACTTTTGGCACCGACATCTGCAGCATTGGGTCAGTCTGTTGAAGGTACGTTGATTGTCAGTAATCAAAGTGAGCAGAAAGTGATACAGCTACCAATACGACTGCGTTTAAATGCTATGGATGATACCTTGTTGTGGTCGGAAGATTATTTGATAGACATTGCTGGTGACAGCGATTACCAACAAGCATGGCAATTCCAAACTGAGCAGTTAACAGCAGCGAATAAACGATTGAGCCTATGGGTATGGCAAAATGATCATTGGCTGTTGCTGACTGAACAATTAATCGAATTGATCGATCAGACGCCACCGAATATCATCATTCAGACACCAGAAATAGGGTTGACCTACGGTCCTGAACTGACATTCAGTTTAACTGTCAGTGACAGCTACAGTGACCTGGGAGCCGTGAGTTATCAGTTGCCCGATATGCAAGACTGGCAAGATATGGCATTTGATGGTCAACATCATCTGGCGGATGTGGAGCTGACCCACGGTAGTCACCAGGTTCGATTCCGGGCGATTGATGCTGTTGGTAACGAGGCTGTGACTGAGATGATTGCTTTCCAGGTTGATGCCATGGCACCTGAAATCACCATTGCCCATCCAAGTAACGGTTTAGTTACCAATCAGGACGTGAACATTGATTATCAAACCACTGATCCGCATCCTGGTAGTGACCAAGTGACGCTCAATGGACAACAAATCAACAATGGATATGTTGTCAGTGATGAAGGGGATTATCAATTAGTCGTTCATGCGACAGATGCTTATCAAAACGGCAGCACGCTGGACCATCAATTTATTATCGATAAAACAGCACCCATGATCTCAATAGCTTCCCCTGATTTCGGAGCACAATACCAAGTGCCACAATTCGACCTTGCAGGGAGTATAGGAGAAGCTGGCACCGTTTATTTACAGTTCAGTGATGACCTACTCCAGCAATACAGCATCAAGACTAATAATGCCGGTGAGTTCAGTTTCATTGGATTGTCTTTGGATCCAGGGATTAATCACTTGACGATCGGTGCCACAGACCAGGCTGGTAATGTCGCAGAAACCATTGAATGGCAGGTGGAATATGTGTCTTATGGTATTGTTTCAGGCTCGATCTGGCATGATCAAAATGGTAACGGAAACCATGATCCTGATGAAAACACCCTCACAGCGGTTGCTGTTGCATTACAGGCGAACAATAATGGTTCTGATTATGCTGCGGTGACTGACTCGCAAGGCCATTTTGAACTCCCTCAGGTGGTTCCTGGTGACTATCAGTTGGTATTGAGTGACCCGGTATATAGTAATGAATGGCAGATCACAACTAATAACTATCCTGCATCGATCGAAGTCCTAGAAAATCAACAATACGATGTTCAATGGGGGTTAGATCGAAGTGATCCACAGTTAACCACCGAAATCAATGCGGCGTATGGTGTCGGTCGCTTGTTGGTGCTGGTAGATCCGATGACCGCCAGTTATAATGCGAACAGTTGCCAAGGAATGACAGCCTGGCGTGCGCAAACACCATTTGCATCGCAGTCACCTGGTATCACATCGGTGTCTTTGGTTAATGAACAAAACCAAGTGTTACAAACTGAACAGTTCCAGTGGTCCGATTGGACTGGTCAGGCCAATCAACTGATTGATGATCAGCCTGCCTCCCATCGTGTCAACTTACTCATTCATGCACCAGCACACGGTTATCTCAGTGCCTCTGTGGTTGCAGAGGGCAGCCAGGTATTGAATAAAAACCTCAGGTTGGAGCTCAGTCAAGGTAATCAGTTGGTTTCCAGTATCGAAATACCAGCCAATTGTAATCAATGGTTACAATTGGGCGAATATCAGGGTGACTGGCAATTGATTGATGTCGATTTGTATCCCGCTGTGGCCAGTGATGATCCTGACTCTGACAGCGATGCACCTCTGGTTGCTGAGCAGCGATTGTTGCTTAATCGTTTATTAACTGAGCAGGGTTGGTCTTATGAGCTCACAGATGATCTGTCTGTTTTTGAATCAGCTGTTGAATCCGGTGAATATGTTGCTTATCTGATGTTGGCAGATCAATCATCATTGTCCAATGATCTAATCACGGTGATCAATCATCAGGTCAAACTCGGTGATGGGCTATTCATTAGTAGCCAGGACCAACAATTAGCAACTCAAATACAACACATGCTGGGAGTGGCAGTCAGTGGCCTCCAGCAGGCCTCGATGGTGCAAGTAACCAATGGACAATTGATCACCCCGGGTCAAGCGATATTGGCGCATCATGAGCCAGTGCTTAAGATGCAGCTTGATGGTGGTGAAGAAGTGGCGGTATTCACAAGCTTATGGAGTATGGAACCGGATAATCAGGCGATGACCACACGTCAACTACAATTAGGACAGATGATTTTAGCCGGCTTTGATATTTTGCTTCAGGCAAGCTCATATCAGGGCAGTGCTGGTTATTATCAATGGTTAGTTGACGGCATCAGCGCAGTCATCAGAACAGGCCAGGCAGTTGAGTCAGGTAAGGCACGTTTAGTTGAATTGACGCTCCATAATATGGTCCAAGCGACCTCTGGCCATGTTCAGGTTGTGCTGCCAGAAGGGGTCTCATTAGCCTATAGCGATCAACAAACCATGACTGATCCTCAAGGTTTCATCTTTGATTACAGTTTGCCGCAAGGCGAGTCGGGTACCTACGGTTTTTGGTTGGTAGTTAACCAGTCTCCGGCGACTGTGGCATTTAATGTTTATGCTACGGGTTATGGTGATGCCGTGTTTGCCCAAGATGAAGTGACCTTAGAGATTGGCTCTATACCTGACTTGAGTGGATTGATCACCAACTGTCAAAGTGCTGTCAGACCCGATCAATCACTGTCTTATCAATTCCATATCCGAAATCTAGGCAATCAGGACATTGTTGATGCGCTAGCAAGTGTTTCTTTCAATGAAGCACTGATGCCTTCAGATTGGAGTTGTGCTGGCACTGGTGGAGCGACCTGTGCTATCGCTAATGGCATAGGTTCCATTGACGGTCAGTCGATGAATTTACCAACCGGCAGCGAAGTCACCTTCAATATCAATGCACAGGTAGTTGGTATGCTGGGGGCACAAGCAGCAGTCAGCGCCCAGATTGACTTACCAGAGGGCGTGGTCGATTTGGACTTGACTAATAATCAAGGCGATGACTATGATGACATCACAGCCTTTGTCTTTAAAAATGGGTTTGAATGTGCTGCGCCAGGGCAGCCAAAAGGGAGTATGTAATGAATAGATGGAAACGCATTTTATTGATTTTCAGTTGTTTGTCCATCAGCACGCTGGTTATGGCATCAGAAGCGATAGAGCGGGCATGGCTTGCTGAGTTATTGACAGGTCGAGACTTAAGCTCTTTATCCTCTGACTATGCTGCAGCTTTGGCTGATCAAAGTGGCTCTTTTGAACCACGCCGAGTGAGTCCTTTGGTTGAGCTGGCCTCATCGGAGCAGGCATTGGTCATTCAGGTGCGGTTATTGCTCTCTGCTCAGGACAGTTGGCTTGATGATCAATCAGCACGTCAACAGGCCTATTTGCAGATAGCTAAGGATCGTTTTGAATCGGCCAGTCATTCGATTGATGCTTGGCTGGCTGGTTTTGAAGATCATGTCGAAGCTCAGAGTATGGCAGCGCAGCTCAAGGCGCGATCTGTTGGGTTAAAGACGCTGATCGACAAGCCACTTGCTGGATTAACACCACTGAATAAAACCTTGCTCAAAGGTTTATTACCCAAGGTGTCCAAAGCGCTGCCAGATGAGGCGGCTGGCTCGTTGATACTGGTGCCACCGATTCTGCGCAACGGGGCCTTGCCCTATGATCAGTTACAGCAAGGGGCACCGGCCCTTGATTTAGAAACCGACATCATCCCCAGTTATCATGATCAATATGCCTCTGTGCCGATGGCTGAGGATTTAGCTGAAGTCAGTAGCCAGGAGATTTTGGCTTTGGCTGCTGAACTGGATCACGATTACATTCGCATCTATAACTTTGTTAGGCAGCAGGTTAAGTTACAGTTTTATTCAGGGGCGATGAAAGGGCCAGAGGGTACTTTGCAGTCGATGGCTGGTAATGATGTTGACCAGGCCAGTTTATTGATTGCCTTACTGCGGGCATCGAAGGTCGCAGCCCGTTACGTCCATGGTGTCATTGAGCGACCTGTCGCAACCTTGGCTGATGCCATGGGTGTTGATTCTGCTGATTTGGTGATGCAAGGTTTGAATCGGGCAGGGATTGCTTATCAGCCTGTGATCCAGGGTGGTTCGGTAGCAGCGATCCGTTATCAGCACACCTGGGTCAGTGCTTATATCCCTTATGCTCATTATCGTGGCAGTGCCAATGATTTAAGCGACCCGGTGTGGTTGCCGCTGGCAGCTGCTGCCAAAACGCATCAATTGGTGAGCTCAAGTGATGATTATCAAGTACTGGAGATTAATGGTCAGGGCCTGGTTGAGGACTATTTATCAGACAGTAACATCACTGTATCACCACTACAATATTGGTATAACACCGTGACCCAAAGCGAACAGCAGCACAATGTCACGATCACACCGCTTGAAGTGTTAGATAACACCAGCTATCTGGATTTAATCCCAGCCAGTTTGCCCTTCAAGGTGATCAATACCCAAGCAGAATCAGCTGTTTTGAGTAGTGATCATTACCAACAGTTGACCATTGAATTGGATGATCAATCTGATCAATTATTGTCTGTGGTATTACCCGTTTCAGATGTCGCTGGTAAACGATTGACACTGTCTTATCTACCAGCGACAGTCGATGATCTGAATGTCATTAACCAGGCCGGAGGCATGTCTTTGGTGCCACCTGCTTGGGTCAGTTTGAGGCCAGTACTGCGTTTGGATGGCGAGGTCATTGCAGCAGGGACCGGCACCATTGGCATGGCAAAAATGCATGATTTAACGATCACCTTCAATGCCCCTGGTGTACAACAGAACATGCAGCGATCATTGCCAGCAGGGACTTACCTGGCATTGGCACTGACCACGCAAGATGATGATTATCCTGTGAGCAACGTTGATGCTGATTTGAGTGATGATGAGCCAGTGGCACCTCGTTTGCTCCACAATCTGGCAGTTAAATACCAAAAACAGTGGCAACAGGCAGAAAAAACATTGGCAGGCAGGATGCAGCTGTCATTGATCCGTCCATTACCCGGCCTTGTTCTGGTCTCTCCAGAATACCAGCTTGCTTATGCCGGTGACTTACCAGTCTCGATGCAAGTGGCCGGCGTCAGTCTCGATGCCATCAGTCGGACAGCAGATGTGCTTCATGCAGATGATCAGCTGCGGGCTGACTGGATGCGCATGGCTGCGTTACAAGGTTCTTGGCTGGAAGCTGATATTTTCCAAAGCCAGTGGCAAGTGAATGCCATTTCGGCCGATCAGTTATTGCGTTCAGCTGAAAATGTGGTCAGCTTAACGCCTGAGAATTTGGCAGCACAATTACCGCTGTTATCAATCAGCGACCAAAGCAAAACCCATATCGAAAGCTGGGTATCACAAGGTTATCATGCCTTGGTGGCCAGTAGTAGCCAGAGCTGGGATGATTGGCAGGGTGAAGGCTGGCACATCTGGGATCCACAAAGTGGCGCTTCGGGCTATTTTATCTCAGGTGGTTATGCCGGTGGCCAGACTACCGAAGGCATGGCCCAGTGGATTTCAGAGGCTTTAAGTTCGATCTTGGCGAGTCCTTACAGTGAAGGCGTTAACGAAGATGCGCTTTCTGGCAGTCGCATTCGTTTGATTGAACAAACCAACCATCAGTTTGGTGTGGTTGATCAGTTATTGGATTTACCCAGTCAGGTTCTGGTGACTGATCAAATGGGCCGGGCAGTCAAAGGGGCCTTGGTTCATTTTACTGTGATCACCAGTGATGCCAAGATCGACACGGGCGATCAGTTGGTGACCGGTTTGGATGTCTATACCAATGATCAGGGGGTGGCTGAAATTGAGGTTAAATTACCGGCTCACATTGATCATGGTCCATTGGCTTTGCTCAGTCCTGATGATGTCAATAAAACCCAACTGGGTTTGGTAGAAATCAGTGTCAATGTGCTGACCCATCAGGGGGTGTTGAGTGCAGATCGACACTTTTACCACTATGCGATGCCTGGTACCCCCGCACACATTTATGTTAATGATTGTAACTGGGTTGATGGTGTGTGCACTCGATATTCGGGACAACAAAATCGTTATGCAGGAAGGACTCATGTGGTAGTCACTGATGGATTTGATAATGTGGTCTCTAACGTGCCGATCACTGTCAGTGGATTGGCAGCTGTGGAGCCCAATAAAAGCGGTGATCAGCTGGTACAGCAACAAGGACTCCATCATCAAGGCAAAAAGGTGATGTTCAGCGCACCTTTATCGACTGGCCAAATGGGCAGCATCTATCCAGCCGAACTTAACAAAGAAGCCAGCAAAAACCACAACAAGGTCAGCAGCAGCTGTGATCAACCCAGCCCAGCCCGCCTGGCGGTGGGCAGTTGTTTGGTGGATGCGCCATGGAACGTGCCTGGTTGCGCCACCAGTACTGCCCAATTGATCTCTGATCACAGTTGGGTACCCTTTGCCAGTTACAATGGGGTCGGTCAAAGCGGCACTGAATTTCCGATTGCGCTATCAGTTGCTTCTTTGGATGATGTGATCATCAGTCGCTTCAATGGCTTTGAATTTTCACCGGGAGTTTATTCACCCAGTGGTTATCTGCTCACCGGTGATGATCATAATGGTCCTAATGGTGAATTCTTTGGTGCCGCCTCTGGTGGGGCTTTGAGTGGTGAATTAACGCCCGTTTATTATGGTTATGATCAGACCGATCAGGGTTGTACTTTTACTGAGCATCGAATCGCCGAATTCAATCAAAGAACAACTGAATCACTAGCAGGTGATGGCGAAATCAGCCTTGATGAGGGTATCGATCCCTGGTTATTTGCTATCCAGTTAGGTGAGATAACAGGTAAAAATCGTCACCAAATTGTCGCCACTGACCTCATTTTCGAGACCATTGGCGATTATGCTGGCGAGTCATATGCCTCTTTAGCTGCGATCATCCCGAGCTATACTGTCTCCAGTGCCCTGGTGGATCGTTTTCCAACGGAGTTGATTGTCAATGATGGCAGCTACTTAATGCAGTCCCATCGGTTCACTTTTGAGCTTGATCAGCATGTTGATTATCAGGCTCAATCGATCAGCGCTTTATTTTATGAAAACGATCAAGTGATTGAACGCTTTGATGTCAAATACCCGACCTCAAACACCCTTGATGCTTACTTGTCAGCTGGTCACTTGATTGATGCTGAGGCTGATTATTTTGTCCAGCTGGTCTTTAACGAAGGCACCGCCTTGGAGTTTGCCCATGATCTACAACCTATTGAGGGCCTTCAACGTCGTTTGGTGCGTGAAGTCAGTTGTACAGATTCGGTAGAGATGACCAGTGCTTCAGGCTGTGGTGGACCAGTGATTAACAATGTAGTGGCCTCTCCTGTGAGCTTATCGACCTCAGTGGACCTGGCCAATGCGGATGTCTGTCGTGTTGAAGGATTTAATCTTGAATTAAATACCGAAAGCAAGGTCACCATTGAAGCCATCCAGCATGATGTTGATGGTAATCCAACCGGTGATATCACCACCTTGGTTGATAATGAAACTTTGCCTGCTGGCACCAACCTGATTGAGGCCCAAGCTGATCAGCTCGGTAATCACCAATACACATTAATCATCAATGCACAAGCCACTGACAATGGTGATCAACAACAGGTGCTGGGTCACCTGGTTTCCCGTTATGACATTGATAACGCCTTACCGATTGGTCATTCCGTTGTCAAAGGCATTGATTTAGCTGATGGTTCGATGGTTTATTCAAAAGCTGACATCAAGTTAGTCTCACCAGGAGCGGACCTTGAGTTCACCAGAACGTACTCATCACAAGGACGGCATACTTTAGGCTCATTGGGTTATGGCTGGTCCCATAATTACTTGTCACGAGTGACGGTGACTGCTTGCGGTCAGGCGATCGTTTCGGGTGGTGATGGCGGTGCTGCGCGTTTTCAGATTCAGGTCGATGAGCAAGGGACGCACTTTGTGCCCTTAAAAGGTTATCACTCATCACTGGTGCTCAATGACGATGGCAGCTTTGACTTTTACCCCAAAGGTGGCATGCGTTATCACTACATCAAGATGCAAGATAGCGTCTGGTGGATGCGCTATAGCGAGGATCCAAATGGCAACCGCTTGACGGTCAATCTGTCACCGCGGGCTGGCGCGCCGGTGATCTCCTCGGTGACCGATTCGGTCGGCAGGTCTTTGGTCTTTGACTATCAGTTCCATGATTTTGGTATTTACCGCTCAGAGATGCTGAAATCAGTCACTGGCCCAGAAGGTTTGAAGATTGATTTTGCCTATGATCAGTTGGGCAACCTGATCAGTGCCAAGCGAGAAGGGGACTCGACCGATGAGGTGATGAACTACTCAGGTGATCAATCAGGCCCGAGCCGGTCATTATTACTCAGCCTGACTGATCAAGCCCGATCCAGTACCCGCAGTTGGATCTATAATGAACAGGCGATTAATCCCAGTGGTCTGAATATCCCGACCATCGCCAGTATTGAAGTGGGCTCGGTGAGTGAGACTGATTCAGGGATCACCACCTTCAACTACACACCAGGTAATGGCTACCATGCAGCGGCTTCGGTCAATCAGAATGGCCAAGTGACCAGCTACACGCTCAATGACTATGGTGCGGCCACTGAAATCTTATCTCCTGCAGGCACCAGGACGTTCAACTGGCAAACCGATACCGATGTGCTCCTGATCAGTGAAACCGATGAGAACAACCGATTAACAACCATGAGTTATGATAACCACGGCAACCTCATCGAAGAACACTTGGGCGCTCTGGTGCGCAGCTACACCTATGCACCAGCTGATCAGTTTGATCCTCCTTACATCAAAGACCGACTATTGACCATGACCAACTGGCGTGGTGATCAGACCACTTATGAGTATGACTTACAAGGTAACAAAACGACTCAAAGCTTAGGTGGTATCAGCGAAAGTTATGATTACGGCAGCAAAGGTTTATTATCTCACCACACCGATGGCCTGGGTTTGATTACCAGTTATAGTTACGACAACTATGGCCATATCCACAGTATCCATAACCCGGAAAATGAAACCACAACGTATCAGTACAATGCTCGTGGCCAAAAAATAGCTGAAACGGATGGTAATGGCATCACCACCACTTACCTTTATGATCATTCTGATCGGGTGATCGAGAAAAAAACAGCCTTGAGTAGCTGGCAAACCAGCTACCAACAAGGTGGCCGGGTGCGCACCGAAACCGACCCAAATAACCACAGCACCATCCATGAGTATGATGCTGCTGGCAGATTGGTTAAAGTGACCAATGCCCTTGGCGATGAGATGACCGCTATTTATGACCTCAATGGCAATAAAACATCAGAAACCGATTTTAATGGTCAGACCACCAGCTATCAGTACAACGATGCCAACCGTCTGATGACCAAGACTGAACCATTGGGTAAAACCACCAGCTACAGTTATGATGATGTTGGTAACCTCCTTACCGAGACCACTGACGATCGGACCACCAGTTACACATACGATCCGAACCGATATTTTCAAGTGAGCCTCACTCGCCACTCTAACGATGGTGATGTCATCACCACCAGGGAAGTGGATGGTCATGGTAACATCCTGAGCGAAACCGATCCGGGTGGCAACCTCACCACATACACATACGATGCCCATGATCGGCTGATCAGTGAATCAGCTCCTTTGGGCTCAGGGCGATTATTGGCCTATGATGAAAATGGCAATTTGATCACCGAAACCCGATTCAACAGCACTGGCCAGCAGATCACCAGCCACTCATATGATCTGGCAAACAGAATCAGCCAAACGACCCAACCAGAAGGCGGCATCATCACCTACCACTATGATCAGCAAGGCAACTTACTATCAGAAACCAGGCCGAATGGTTATCAGGCGAATTACTCATACAACCACCTGAACCTGCCATTGTCCAAATACATCAATGAACAGCATTGGACTTTAAGCTATGATCTGGCCGGTAACCTGATCACTGAAACAGGACCTCATGGTCAGGTGATCACCAACAGTTATGACGCCCTGAACCGGCTGATCAGCCAAAGCGATGTCATTGGCCCGATCAGCACCACCAGTTATGATGCCAACGGCAACATCACCAGCCAAAGTGACGGCTTAGCAACGACCACGATACACAGCTACAATGCACTCAATCAAAGAACCAGCACCACAGTGCCGCTGAACGATGATCAAACCAGACAAACCAGCTACACCTACACGCTCTTTGGTGAGTTATTGACCGAAACAGGCCCGAATGGCACCATCACCCACACCGTTGATCAGCTCGGCAGGCGACGGACCAGCAGTGGACCTGATAACTACAGCATGGTCTATACATTCGACAGCAATGGTAACTTGACCACAGAGACCGACTCAAGGGGCATTACCACCACCATTGAGTACAACGCCTTGAACCAAAAGACCAGCACCACAAGAGCAGGGTTCAATCAAGCCTTCAGTTATGACACGGTGGGTAACCTATTAAGTCATACTGATCACCGAGGGATTGTTGCTGAATACAGTTATGACAAAGAAAATCGCAGTATTGAGTCCAAAAGAGCAGGGGTTAAACAATCAGGCACCACTTATAACCAGGCAGGATTGCCAGTGGTTGAACAAGATGCTAACGGCCACAACACCGTCCACCAATACAACAACCAATATTACAAAACAAGGACGATCCGCCCAGAGAACCACATCACCGAATACACCCCCAATGCCTATGGAGAGACAATACATCAGAACAACCCGGGGCCGAACGACATCACCAATGTTTATGACCAAAGACGCAGGCTGATGTCCCAAACCAATGGCGCAGGAGAACAGACCCATTATGAATATGACTTCAATAACAACCGCACAGCGGTGGTTAAACCGGGCGGTCAGCGTTGGGAATATGATTATGACCTAGGCAACAGACCGATAAGTATCCGCAACGTCGATCAAGACATCGAAACCCAGTACAGTTATGATGAGAGTGATAACCTGATATCAATCACTGATGCCGAAAGCAAAGTCACCCAGTTTGCTTATGATCAGAGGAATAGGAAGGTAGCTAAGACTTACCCAGATGATCAGATGGTCAGTTATGGTTATGATGAGAACGGTAACTTAACCACAGTCAACAACCCCAATGGCACCAATGTCACTTTCGCTTATGATCAACTGGATCGGCAGATCACTCAAAGCTACTCAGGTTCATTGGGTGAGGCCAGTGTCAGTTTGACGCTGGATGGTAATGGCAATGTGGTGGAGGTTGAGGAAACCATCGGTGGTGAAGTCTATGCAGCCAGTATGGATTATGATGATTGGGATCGTTTGATACTGGTTACTGATCGGCACGACTATTCGTTACAGTACACATATGACAACAATGGCAACAGAACCGTGCTCAACGACAGCCAAAACACCCAGAGCAGCTACAGCTTTGATAAGCTCAATCGCCTGGCACAGATGGTGGTTGCTGGTACGGGGACTTTTGCTTACAGCTACAATCAAGCGGGTTTACTTGAACACATCGAGTATCCCAAAGGTGAATCGCTCTTCAATTATGATGATGCCAGCCGCATTGATCTGATCACTCATAAGCAACTGGGTGTGCCAGTCGCTACTTTTGATTACAGTTATGATGCCAACGGTAACAGAACCGCCGTTCTCCAAAGTAACATCAATAATGATGAGATGATCAGTTATGACTATGATGGTGCAGATCGCTTAACACAAGTGACTTATCCCGATATAAACGTCACTTATACTCTGGATCAAGTCGGTAATCGACAAACAGAAACAATTGATGATGGTAACACGCCTGTTATTCGGACCTATGGTTATAACAACCGTGATCAACTGACTTCAGTCACTGATACAGCTGGATTAGATATCAGCTATCAGTATGATGCGGCAGGTAATCAGACCCAGAAAACAGCAAACGGCATCGTTACGGACTTCAGCTACTCACCGAGAGGGAGAATCATCGGTATCACTCAAGATGGCAACACCACTGAATACCAATATGACTACCTCGGTAACCGGGTTGGTAAAAAACATAACGGCCAAACCAGCCTGTACATTTATGATGGAAGTAGTTTACTGTTCGAGACCAACACCATTGGCAATACCTTGGCCAAGTACCACTATGGTGCTGATCGCATTCTCGCTGAAAGCAGGGCTGGCAATGATTACTTCATCTTCCACGATGCGCTTAAAACGCC
>JAUIGR010000114.1 GCA_030430025.1 Gammaproteobacteria bacterium | reverse complement strand
CGATGCTGAAACCGATGAACTGCTTGGCGCTCACATTTATGCTGCCAACGCGGCTGATTTGTTGCAAGAATGTGTGGTCACCATGGAATTCAAAGGCTGTGCCGAAGATTTGGCACGCATTGTGCATGCGCATCCAACCTTATCAGAAGCTGTTTTCGAAGCAGCCATGAATGTCGACAAAAGGGCGATTCATAAAGCCAATTGATAACCAACAATACTGTTATATTAAGCCGGCTATTTGCCGGCTTTTTAATTGATGGACAAGTCAAAAAGCGCGATCGAAAATTCTCCCTGCTGTTTATCAGCAATCAGTATCCCCATTTGCTGTACGTCACTGAGCTTAAGCGCTGGCATTCCAGTCAACACCCTGCCTCTGAATTGCGGCACAAAATCGTCAACAGATAAATAAACGGTTTGCTCTTTATCTTTTAAGGTTTCGAATGTATGAACATAGGCAGCACCATCAAAGCCATTATCGGTTCTTAAACGAAATTGATACAGTAAACCATCCCCTTTAACAGTTAATTTAATTAAACTTCTGTGTTTTGTTTGCTCTTTTGAAAAAGGCCAAAGCATTCTGACTGAAGCAAACCCACCATTGTTCTCAAGTGATATATTCCCAGAGTAAAGAACGTGATTGTCATTTACTTGAAAACGACTGTTTGATTGTCCGCCCATCACAGTATCATTGATCAGTACATATTGGTCATCTCTTAGCTCTGAGAATTGAAACGTTTGAATCTCGGGTTTAACTTGGTTCATAAATAAGCTGATTAGAGTAGTAAATAACATTTTATCAATGATTTTCAAGCAATTTACAACTTACCCTACAGCTGTGAAATATTTGTGAGATAAAAAGCAGTTTGTACTCACACTGCATCGACAATCCCAAAATTATGATAAGCACTCCATAGACATTTCTATCGGAAGTTATGACTTTTTATCCACAATAATTAGAGAAAAAATATGAACGTATTAAATAAAACCTCAAAAATCTTTACCTTGACCATTTTGGCATTGGTAACCTTCGGCGTTATGGCTGGCGGTAGTTACAAAAATAAAAAGCAAGACATCGTTGACACTGCCGTTGCAGCCGGCACATTCAATACATTGGTTGCTGCAGTTAAAGCAGCTGACCTGGTTGACACATTAAAGGGTGATGGTCCTTTCACCGTTTTTGCGCCTACCGATGAAGCTTTTGCCAAATTGCCAGCAGGAACTTTGGAAAATTTGTTGAAACCAGAGAACAAAGACCAGTTGGCAGCCATCCTGACCTATCACGTGGTATCAGGTAAAGTCAAAGCCAAAGATGTGGTTAAACTAGACAATGCCACAACCGTACAAGGCGGTGATGTTGATATCATGGTTAAAGACGGCGGTGTGGTACTGAACGGCAACAGCAACGTGGTCAAAACTGACATCAAAACCAGCAATGGTGTGATTCATGTGATTGATACAGTGATTTTGCCACCTGCAAATTCATAAATTCAATACAAAATAATCCTCGA
>JAUIGR010000018.1 GCA_030430025.1 Gammaproteobacteria bacterium | reverse complement strand
TCGAACGATTTTGTTCTGAAGGCGCTTTGCGCCTGATGACAAAATTGGGCGAGTCGCCTTGCGACTCAACTCGGCCATTCCAAAGGCGCAAAGCGCCTTTGGAACAATTTATTAAACATGCATTTTAACCTTATAAACACTGTAATATGCCCATATTTTGAGTTTCTTAAGGCATTTTCCACTCAAAATTCATCATTCCGCGCTATTTTTGGCCTTTTTATTCGACTATATCGAGATTAAAACGCACTTATGCGCTATTATCAGTTGATATCGTGTTTAAAATGCATTATGAAGTTACTTGACCAAGTCAGAGTTAAAATAAAATTTCTGAGATACAGCAGCGAAACGGCAAAAATTTACGTTTATTGGATTAGAAAGTTCATTTTATTTCATCATAAAAAACACCCCGTTGATATGGGTAAAGTTGAGATTGAACAATTTTTATCTTATTTGGCAACTCACAGAAAAGTATCGGCATCGACACAAAACCAGGCTTTCAACGCCATTTTGTTCCTTTATCACAAAGTTCTGGACATTTCTCTCGAGGACAAAAACATCAATGCTTTGCGAGCTAAGCAAAGAATACATTTACCAACCGTTTTAAGTCCCAGGGAAATAAAACATCTAATTAATCAGTTCAACGACAATATTTATAAACTCATTACACAAACCCTGTATGGCTGTGGACTGAGAATTTCTGAAGTAATGAATTTAAGAGTCAAGGATTTGGACTTTGATTACAATCGTATCATTATCTGGGACAGTAAATCTCTTGATGACAGGTCATTACCTATTCCTAAAAAATTGGTCACACCTTTTCAGAATTTAATTGCAAAAAACAAAGCATCTCATGAGGAAGATTTATCAAATGGATACGGTACTGTTGAGCTACCTAATGCCCTAAAAAGAAAATTTCCAAATGCTGATAGAGAATTGAAGTGGCAGTATTTATTTCAGATGAACAAAGTATCAAAAGATCCAAAATCTGGTGTCGTCAGGAGACATCATGTCTTAAAAAGTACTTACAACAGAAATTTGAGTAAAGCTGTTAAAGCATCAGGAATCAATAAAAAGATTACAGCTCATACTTTACGACATTCTTACGCCACACATTTATTACAGGCTGGCATTGATATAAGAACCATTCAGGAGTTATTGGGTCATAAAAGTTTAGAAACCACTATGATATACACTCATGTTGTCAAAGAACTCAGTGAAAGAAATCGTTTTAGCCCGTTAGATTATCTCTGAAAGCGTCCCTTATTAAAGCAATCTGGGTATTTGATTTTGCTTTCCTACCGAGCAAGATTTTTTAAATGCACAGGAGAGACGGTGATTGGTCTAACCAGCGTACTTGGTTGGTGTGCGTAGCGAATCAAAGAGTGTAAGCCCCAACAGCATTCCTTTATGTCCTTTATGATGTGGATATGTAGGCAACACTGCTTTAATTGCGGGTAAACGTTTTCTGGCTCTCATGCTCCAGCATGGAAACAAACGAACATTAGCTAGACCAAACGCCATTGGTCACTTGGCAGTCTATGGAATCTAAAGCCATGTGCAATGTCAGACCCAAACCAACCAGCCTGCTTTTTGGAAAAAATATCAGTAAGACATACAAGGCGATAAACCAAAGGGTATGCAGCGGGTGAAAACCAATACTGCAACGCCCTGGATCATATATGGGGTTTGCCAGCAAATGATCTAAATCCACCAACATGGTAGCCATCAGAATCAGGTAGGCTAACTTCCAATTTTTTCGATAAAAGCCCGCAACCAATATGGCAGGAACAATAAAATGCAAAGCTATGTGAAACATATATTTCTATCAATGATCACTCAGACTTCTACACCCTAGTTTAAAAAACACGCTCTTCTGCCAATTTCGGTTCTGGTATAAATGAGCATCAGCAACACCATTGATAACCAGCTACTTTTCCGGCACGCATTTGTACTCGATTGCAGTTCGTCTTCGCTTCTTATCTTGATCATCAGGTTTGGCCACAATGCTTGTTGACTGCTCCATACGATACCCAATAGGACATTGAGATACACGATCTTGATTCAAGTCAGTAGAGGGGTCAAGTGGATCAATGGGATCAGATGCACAAGCCGTTAATAGTAGTACACAAGTCAGCACAGAAAGTTTCATTAGTATTCTCCTTCTTTTTATAATAGTTAGTCGAACCTCAGTCTCATCATTAGATAGAGGTCTTGCTTATCTTACTGACAGAGATGTTGAAAAGGAGTTAATGCTTTGAGATTTTTTTTGAACAAGTCATTTGACATTAAGCGTAACAGATCAGACTTTAGCTAATTCTTGGCCCTGTTTATGCCATCGATCAGTGAGTTTTGGACATGCTTGAGGGTGATTTTCTAGCATGTAAACTGCCAGTTCTTTGGCTTGTTCAAATAACTTAACATCATTTTCTGGATCCACTAATCGAAAGGCCATACTGCCTTTCTGTCGGGTACCTAATATCTCACCAGGACCACGCATTGTTAAATCTTGTTGTGCTATCTCAAACCCATTATGGGTGCTTCTCATTGTTTGCAAGCGGGTTTGAGCATGTTCAGTTAAAGGTTTCTGATACATCAAAATACAGTGGCTTTGCTTATTACCACGACCTACCCTACCTCGAAGCTGATGGAGCTGAGATAAACCCAATCGTTCAGCATTATCAATCACCATCAAACTGGCATTGGGAACATCAACACCCACTTCAATGACTGTTGTTGCCACCAATAACTGAATCTTTCCTGTTTTAAATTGTTGCATCACTTGATTCTTATCATTTGCTTTAAGGCGACCATGCACCAAACCAATCTTCAAATCTGGAAACCATTGCTGAAGTTCACGATATGTATCTTCCGCTGCTTTGGCTCGAAGATGTTCTGACTCTTCAATCAGAGTACAAACCCAGTAAGCCTGCTCACCTGTAGCTAAAGCATCACGAATTCGTTTTGCTAATTGAGGCATTTTGTCATTGGCCAATAATAATGTATTAATCTTTTTCCGACCGGGTGGTAATTCGTCAATGACAGACAAATCTAAGTTTGCATATGCAATTTGCGCCAAAGTACGTGGAATCGGGGTGGCAGTCATGATGAGATTATGCGGAACAGATAGACCTTTGGCTCCTTTGGCTTTTAATGCCAACCTCTGATGCACTCCAAAACGATGCTGTTCATCAATAATGACCAAGGCTAATTGTCTGTATACCACTTCATCCTGAAACAAAGCATGTGTACCAATCATGATATCAGCATCTGTTGCAATGTGTGACAAAATGGCCTCACGTGTTTTTCCTTTCATACCACCAGTCAGATAAGCAAATTGGTGATCGGGAAACATAGTTTGTAAACTCAGCCAATGCTGTTCGGCAAGAATTTCAGTCGGTGCCATCATGGCTGCTTGTTTTCCATTCACTAAAGCGGCTTGCATGGCAAGAGCAGCCACTACCGTTTTACCACTACCCACATCACCTTGTACCAGTCGTTGCATCGGTATAGTCTGCTGCATATCATCATGAATTTCTCCAATAACTCGAAGTTGTGCATTGGTCAACCTGAATGGTAGATGTCGCAATAACAATTCTTTTTGTGATTCATTGATTGGCAAAGTAGGAGCAGTTTGACTTTGGGCATGGGTTTTAAGCTGATGCATCGCCAGATAATGAGCTAATAATTCCTCCAGTTTCAACCTTTGCTGGGCAGGATGTTGTTGGTTGATTAATGTATTGATGTCAACATCAGGCGGTGGCGCATGCACTGTTTTGATGGCTTGTTTTAAAGTTGGCAACTGCTGTTTAGTTAACCAGTCAGCAGGTAAAAGATCAGTCATCTCCAACGCATCACCGTTCAACAAATCAACTGCCTGAACGATGGCTTTTTGTATTGTCGATTGGTTAAGTCCTTCAACTTTAGGATAAATAGCAGTTAACGATTCAGCTAATGGTTTTGAAGGAGACATTTCAAACTCGGGATGAATGATCGTTTTACCCTGCATATCAAGTCGAATTTCCCCATAAGCACGAATAACCAAATCAGGTTTCATCTTTAATTTTTGCGAATAATAGAAGTTAAAAAATTTCAACTGTATGGTACCAGTATCATCTGCCACTTCCACCACCAAGATCGGACGTTTTCCTTGTGTTACATAAGAGGCCTTAATGACACCTTCTATTTGTGCATAATGAAAGGCTTTTGCATCAGCGATTGGAGTGATCCTTGTTTTGTCTTCATAACGCAACGGTAAATGGAATAGCAAATCTACTGGTTCAAACACTCCCAATTGTTTGAATTTTTCAATCGATACTTTTCCTATGCCCTTGAGTTGTTCCAGTTTCACAAATCTAGTCTATTGACTACTTAATCAATAGCAACAATGGCATCAATTTCAACCAGTGAGCCTTTAGGTAAACGTGCAACCTCTACCGCTGCCCTCGCCGGATAGGGTTCTTGAAGATATTCACCCATGATATTGTTTAATATAGTGAAGTGATTCAAATCCTGTAAGTAAACATTGAGTTTGATGGTTTTCTGTAAATCGGTACCTGCTGCTTCAGCAATGGCCATCAAATTTTTAAAGACTTGATGAGTTTGAGTAACAAAATCATTACCAAGCATTTCTCCGGTCTCAGGATCAATCGCTATCTGACCAGAAGTGAACAAAAGACCATTATGAACCACTGCTTGAGAATAAGTTCCTATGGCACCAGGTGCCTTATCTGTTTTAATTATATTTTTCATGGTATTTCCTGGCAACATTTAAAACGTCGCGATGGACGCTTAACTTATTTATTAACGCTTCGACATGCGCTTTGCTTATCACTTGAACTTCAAATATCAGCTCAGTAAAACCAGAATCTTTATCGAACTGATCAATGGATACAATATTAACGTCCTGTTCTGCGATAACCGCAGCTAATGAAGCCAAAACACCTGTTTTATTAACCACATCAACAATCAATGTTGATTTATACATGCCTTTAACCTTTAATGCCCAATTCGACAACAATAAACGCTCAGGATTGTTTTTCGCAATTTCCAATAAATTGACACAATTCTTACGATGAATCACTATCCCTTTAGAATGGCTTATGTGACCTGTAATTTTATCTCCTGGCAAAGGCTGACAACAATTCGGATAATGCACGATACTACCTTCCCCCCCATCAATGGTCAGCGCCTCTTTAGGAATATATTCTCCACTGATCCGTCGCTGTTTCATTAACGGTAACATTTTTTTCGCAACGATTGATGGCAATAATTCCCCATAAGCAAAAGCTTTGAGCAAATCTTCCATGCTGCCCAATTGAAAATGGTTCAATGTTCTTTTAATGGCTTTAGGATCTAACTGCTCAAAACTGTGATCATAAGTATCCAGAGCACGATCCAACATACGATGCCCAAGCACCATCGCTTCAGAGTCTTCGATTTGTTTCAATTCTTTACGAATGGCGGTTCTGGCCTTACTGGTTCTTACATACCTTAACCAGTCAGCATGTACTGTCAACTCATCGGTTGTTTTAACTCTTATACTATCACCTGTTTTCAACTCTTCGGACAAACTTTTGATCTCCCCATTGATTTGCACATTTTCTGTGTGTGAACCCACAGTCGTATGAATCGCAAAAGCAAAATCCAATGCTGTTGATCTTTTAGGTAATTGAACAACATCTCCTTTGGGCGTAAAAACATAAATTTCATCAGCACCAAGATCATTCTTCAAATTTTCATAAAACTCTAATGAACTGACCGAATCTTTTTGAAGCTTAAGCAATGAGTTCAACCAGTTTCTCGCTTTATTCAATGAAGGTGAATTGTTACCAATTTTACTTTTATAAATCCAATGTGCTGCCACACCAGCTTCTGCCATATGGTCCATTTCCTCTGTTCTTATCTGAACCTCGAGCTTCAGACCCAAGGGTCCTGTAACCACTGTATGCAATGACTGATAACCATTTTGTTTTGGTACAGCAATGTAATCCTTAAATCCATTTTCATTGGGAGGATAAATATTATGAATGATGCCAAGCACCAGATAACATTGAGATAGCTCTTTAACGATAATACGGACTCCAAATAGATCGTGGATACTCTCAATGTCAATTTTTTTAGCCAATGATTTTTTATATGTGCTGTAAGGGGATTTTTGACGAGCCAGTACAGTAGCAGCCAGCCCTTCTGCAACCAATGCTTTGTCTATCGTTTTTCGTATCTTATCAACAGCTTTTTTTCGATTACCTGCAAGCTGAGCAATGGCCTTTTCGACTTCCTTATGTTGATTAGGGTACAAAGCTGAGAAAGCGTGCGCTTCCATTTCCTTCTGGATATTCTTTAAACCCAAACGTTCAGCAATGGGAGCATATACATCTATAGTTTCCTGGGAGATACGACGTTGACCTGATACACTCATGGCATTAATTGTGCGCATGTTATGTAAACGATCCGACAGTTTGATAATAATGACGCGAATATCCTCTGCCATAGCGAATAGCATTTTGACAAAAGTCTCGGCTTGTGCCTCTTTAAGATTGCGAAACTTAATTTTTTCTAATTTAGTGACACCTTCAACTAAATATGCCACATCAGCATTAAACTCGACAGTGAGTTGTTCATATGTGGCTTCAGTGTCTTCAATGGTATCGTGCAACACACCCGAAATCAAAGTGTCAACATCTACTTGCAAGGTTGCTAAAATGGTAGCAACAGCCAATGGATGAGTTATATAAGGCTCACCAGATTTTCTAAACTGTTCTTGGTGACAATAAGCACCAAAGTGAACTGCCTTACGCAATTGACTTCTTTGTTTTGGATTAAGGTAAGTATTTGATCGTTGTTTAAGCAGTTTATAAGCAGCCTGCACTGCTTTATGATTCATGGTTTCTGAAGTGAAAGACAAAACTTCTTTCACATCGATCCCCTATGGTTCATTACTAAGCAACTGATATCATTCAAGCTCATCGCTTTCTTGCGTTTCTGCAGCGGCATTCCATGCTTCTAATTCTTTAGCACGCTTGGCTTCCAACTCTAGTTCAGCCAAGACATCGTTATTAATTTTTTCTTCCGCGATTTCACGTAAAGCCAAAACCGTAGGTTTATCATTTTCTTCTTCAACCATCGGACTTTGACCATTAGCAATCAATCGGGCACGTTTAGCAGCCATTAATACCAAGTCAAATCGGTTAGGTACTTTTTCTAGACAATCTTCTACAGTTACTCGGGCCATGATCTGTTCATCAAATTAAAATCAATGGCGCATTGTAATAAAAAAACGTTCAGAGGTAAAGAAACAACAAATTAAAGTGCCCTCCGATCCGCTTGAGATTCCTGATTATACTCATCTTCGGTTATTAGAGATTCCCATTGGGCTATCATGGCATCAATCTCAGCCAACTGATAATAGTCTAACTGTTGTTTTTTTAGATTTTTCAGAATACGCACCGCTCGATAATTTCGACCCAGAAAATGTTCCTTTTTTGCCAGAGAAAGACCAGAATCTACAGGTTTCAACGCATTATAATAAGCAATAGATAACCAGTCGTGATAGGTAGGGTTTGATTCGTGTTCAATTAACAGATTTCTCAATAAATCAATGGCTAACCCTGCAGAATCTAAGTCAGTTTTTTTGATCAACATTTGTGTCATTAGCGCCTTCACCACATCATTCTGTGGATATCGATCAACAAGTGCTTTAACATCATCTAAACTTTTCTTTGGATTTAATTGATGCGCTATCTTTACTGACAAAACTGAAACGATCGGCTGAACTACAGGAGGTGCTTTTAATTGTGATAAAACAGTTTTGGCTTCATCAAATTTATTTTGATGATATAAGTGGAGTGCTAACCCATATTGCATCTCAGGTTTGGAGGGTTCCAGATTCATACTTTTCTGATAAAACGATTTCAAATCATCTGACTCTGTTGCTGTTAACACCCTGACTCTTTCTTTAATGAATGGATAAAGTCCTGTCGTTTGTGATTCTTTTACTTGATAATTTTTTAGTCGATTCTTTGCTTCGGTCACTCTGTGAACAGATAAAGGGTGAGTACTTAAATACTCTGGCAATTGATAACGGGGATCACCACGATGTTTTTGCATCAACTTTTCAAAAAATGTAGCCATTCCTCTGGGATCATAACCACTGGCATATAATGTGCTGATACCCACACGATCCGCCTCATATTCATGATAACGAGTAAAGTTTATTTGTAATTGTGCTTGCAATGCTTGCATACTCGCTGCAATGGCAATCGGCGCATCACCACTTGAAGATGATTGTGCTGCAGCAACAGCAGCAACCATGCCCAATAGCAAGGGGGCAATCGATTTTTTTTGCTTGGCCATCATTCTAGAAATATGCCTTTGAGTCACATGGGCAATTTCGTGTGCTACTACACCAGCCAACTCACTCTCATTATCTGTTTCTAACAACAATCCTGAATAGATAACGACTAGTCCACCAGGATAGGCAGATGCATTAATAACATCAGCTGGTATCAAATGAAATTCAAAATTCTGTTGAGGATCTTCTGAAAATGGTACAAGTCGATAACCCAAATGATGAACATAATCTGTCACCACAGGATCATCCATCATAAAATTGTATTGATACATCTGTTGACGAATACTTTTACGATATATCAGCTCCTCATCAGGAGACAGCACCTGATCTGATGGATTACCCAAATCTGGCAGCTTTAATGTATTTTGCGCATGGGCTGAAATAATGATAAACAATAGCAGTAACAGCAGTTTTTCTTTCATTTTTCTATCGCATTCTTGAGGTTAAATTTGGGTTATTTCTTAATTGAACTTATAATATATGGCTTATGCACTCAACTCCAAACAGTCCTTGCTTTGACATCAAAACAGCCATACAAGTTCACCCTATTAGTGACTGGTTTACCAGCGTAACACAAGCACATGCACTTGCAAATGTATATATTAAACAAAAAAAAGTCATTGTAGGTATTTTGTTTTTTGGTACAGCCAGTCAGGTGGTTGCCGACTCCCACGCTATCGGTTTGTGGCAAAACTGGCAACATTGCCCATTACTTGTTTGCCAAACATGGATCAACGAATTGGATATACAACCTAACACATCACATCCTTTCAAAATTACTGGCCTAGGGCAGTGGGATAATTTGATTTCACAAGGAGTCAATTTGATTTCTCTACCATGAGTTACTATCAGTTCATAGCTCCTGGCTGGTCAGAGGTACAGTGGAAATCACATTATCTCCTTATTATCAGCCGACTGAATTTTGATTTACCTGTTCGTTTAATAATCATGCCTAATGCATTAAATGATACCCAATGGACAAAAAAACAATGGAATGCATTGGTACTTTATGGGTTAGAAAGCTGCCAATATCTAGACCAGCAACCACCTATCTTAGCGAAATCTATAGACTGGGAAACAGTAAACAAACAGTTAAGACAAAACACCCACCAACTAAACCACATATGTCACTGGCAAAACAAGCAACATTTCAAAGCTTGGTTACCCGTTGTAAAAGATCAAGATCAATTGTTCATTTACGGCGCAATGAACCACAACGACTTAACTTATATTTTTTCACAATGGCCAAATGATGACATCCATATTGTGTTCAACAAACTACATCCCCATATGGCTAATGATACACAAAGACACTGGCAACAGCTATTACAACAACGAAACATACCTTTAAGCTGGAACTAATATGCAATTTAAGCTAGATCAACATGGCCATTTGTCGGACATTAAAGACTGGCATAAGTCCTGGGCAAGGCACATGGCTTTACAAGATGATATAGTGCTGACTGATGATCATTGGCAAATCATTGAGGCTGTCAAAAAGATTTACCAATTAACTGATGATACGCCACCTATGCGTTTACTTATCAAGTTATTAAGAAAAGAGATTAACCCCGAAATTGATTCAAGACTCTTATACCAACTGTTCCCAGATAACCCTATCCGACAAGCAAGTAAGTACGCCGGATTGCCTAAACCCAAGCATTGTATGTAAAACCGAGGATAGAAATGAATGATATTATTGTTTATAGCACAAAAATTTGCCCTTACTGTGTGGCAGCCAAAAGATTACTGCAACAAAAAGGCTTGATGTACCAAGAAATTATGATTGACAAGGATTTGGATCAAAGAATGGTCATGATCGATAAGTCAGGACGAACGAGCGTACCCCAAATATTTATCAATGACAAGCACATTGGTGGTTATGATGAACTGAGTGCATTGATTCGTTCAGGTCAACTTGACTCATTACTTGAAACTTAAATGTTGCTTTCAGCAACAATGGTTTTAGGCCATGATTCAATGATGGCATTCACTAATGTCGCCAGTGGAATAGCAAAAAACACACCCCAAAATCCCCATACGCCACCAAAAAACAAAACAGCAACGATAATAGCAACAGGATGAAGATCATTGACCTCTGAAAACAACCATGGAACCAATACATTACCATCAAGCATCTGTATGATCATATAAGAAACCATGATATAAGCAAAATCAGCTGTCCAACCAAATTGTGCTATGGCAACTAATGCCACTGGAATAGTCACAGCAATCGCTCCAATAAAGGGAATCAAAACTGAAAAACCAGTGATTGTTGCCAATAAAATAGCATAGTCCAAGTCCCAAAAAACATACACAATATAACTGACCAAACCTACCAGTAAAATCTCGAATGCTTTACCACGAACATAGTTACCTATTTGAATATCCATTTGCTGCCAAACAGACAAGGTCAGTTTAGAGTCTCTAGGAACAAATTGCTTAAACCAACTTAGTATAAGTGTTTTGTCTTTTAATAGAAAAAAAACTAATATGGGTAACACAATGATAAAAACTGCGATAGAAAATGCACTGAATACAGATGAAATAGTTTTACCAAGCAAAGTTTGACCGATCATCGTCAACTCATTAGTCAAACCCGAAAGAATAGATTGCATCTGCTCTTTATCTATAAAGTCCGGAAACTTATCTGGAAGCGTCTTAAAATACTCTAAACCAATGGAGATGTACTGCGGCAACTGTTGAACTAACTGCGAAAGCTGTGATGTTAATTGAGGCACTACCCAAATCATCAATAACAACATCACAGCAATAAACACAATGAATACCGACATAACGGCAACCAATCTAGGAATTCTCCACCGTTCAAGCTGAATGACCACACTTTCTAGCAAGTAAGCAACAATAACACTAGCGAGAAAGGGAGCTAAGACAGAACCAAAATAAAGAATAAAAATGAAACCGCCTAGCAATGCGGATATCAAGATGACTACCTGGGGATCAGATAGGTTTCTTTTAAACCAACTGGTAATGACATTCATTTGAGAAATAGGTGACTGTGACTATGAACGCGTTCAGAACTGATATAACCAAGAAACCACAGCTTCAGTGTGTCTTCCTTCCAACACATCTTCAACATGGCCAAAATCGGTACGACCAAAATTCAAAGGTTTAGGCGCATAACTGGCATAAATATCTATCTGCCCACCGAGCATTGGCGCTGACAAACCGACACGCATACTATATTCAGCCGATATGGCTTTTAAAATAGTGGTCAAATCTTCATCGGTGGCTGGTGGTTGTTGACGCCCTGAGTACTCAATATTAATCACCGCTCCATTATGAAAAACATGCTCCAAAGATACAGCATAGGTAGTCTGGTTATCCCATTCAAACTCTGGACTCTCCATATCATTCAAAAACGTCAGAAAGATAGAAGGAAACGATGGACTGACAAATGCATTGATATCTTTGTAAAAACTTCTCTTGGCCTGTATTCTAATCGAATTACGCGCAGTGAGCTGAGCTCCCAACGACATAATCATATGTTCTGGGATATCAAAATCTGCTGGGTCGGATTGCACCCCAACCAACCGGCTAAATCCATCCATATCAATTTTAGACTGGTACTGAGCTTCAACGTTAAGCCAGTCAACCAGATTTTTTTTCATCCCAAAATTCAAACCTAAACCATTACTCGTTTCAGTATAGCTAACTGAATACAAATCAAGTTGGTCAAACCCACTAATCTCCGAAGCCAGAAAATTGATGTCGTTGTAATTCTGTTGGGCAAAAACAACGGCAATATTATATTCTGTCCTGTCATTCATACGGTATGCAAAACCTGGGGCAAAATAAGTCCTTCTAAAAGAGTCACTGCTTACCAAAAGTTGGTCATATGCAAAAGTCGCATCATAAAAATTAACAGGTTGTAAAATCGAATCGTCATAGTCGAAAGTGAAAAAATATGACGCATCTTCAATCAACTGACTGAATTGAACCAACTGATCAGTTTCCCAGTAAAGCTTAGCACCTTCAAAACTCAAGCGATCAACCACGATCTGCCCTTGAGTTAAAGAATCATAAAAGTTTGGATTAATTCGCTCAGCGATAGAATGACGCCAATGCCCAAGCTCCATCCGCGGTCTATCCAACCACTCTGAAGCGGAAGCTTGAGTACCGAGCAAGCAAAAAAGCATGCTAAAAGTCACACACCTATCACCGATTTTTGTAACAACCGAATTCAACATCAAGATAACGTTTTCTCTATAGCAGCAATGATGACAAAAATACAACAAAATGTCAAACACCATATGCTTTTCAATGTATCTTTTTTAATCATAACAGCATTGTTTGTTGCAAAAACACAACAAACAGGTATTGTCGACCATTCTTCCTACCAAATCAGAGTCGCTCAATTACAGCGTCCGTGAATGCTTCTGTCTTAGCAGAACCTCCTAAGTCTCCTGTCAATCGATCTTGATTAATCAATGTTTCTTTGATAGCGTGACGAATCCGATTCGCTTTCATTGTTAAATCAAGATGATCCAACATCATAGCAGCAGCTAAAATCAACGCAGTTGGGTTAGCTATTTTCAACCCAGCAATGTCTGGAGCGGATCCATGAACAGCTTCAAAAATAGCTACATCTTTCCCGATGTTAGCACCCGGAGCCATACCCAATCCTCCAACCAAACCAGCACACAAATCAGATATGATGTCACCAAATAAGTTTGTTGTCACGATCACATCAAATTGACCTGGATTCATCACCAGCTGCATACAAGTGTTGTCAACAATCAAACTGTTAAATTCAATACCTGGGAATTCTTTAGCCACCTCCTCAGCGACTTCTAAGAATAGACCTGATGTGGTTTTCATAATATTGGCTTTGTGTACAGCAGTTACTTTCTTTCTACCTGCTTTAACTGCCAACTCAAAAGCATAGCGTATCACTCGCTCTGAAGCCTCTCTGGTCACCACAATTTTTGACTCGGCTCTTGTTCTTTCGACATTAATGGTTTGGCCTTCACTGAGATAAGCACCTTCTGTATTTTCCCTAACTGTCAGTATATCAATATCATCATACCGAGCTTTAGTTCCTTCAAATGTCACCACAGGTCTGACATTAGCATACAAATCAAAATGTCTTCTCAGTGCCACATTGATTGAACTAAATCCTTTACCAATTGGTGTTGTTAAAGGCCCTTTCAAACATATTTTATTGGCTGCAATAATTTCCAATGTATCTACAGGCAAAAGCTCACCATGTGCCTCTAAAGCACACAAACCAGCATCTTTAAACTCATAATTAAAGCCAAGATCCAGCGCATCCAGTACGCGAAGCGTAGCATTCATAATTTCGGGACCAATGCCATCACCTTTAATAACTGTAATTGTTTGGGTCATATAATTTTCCTATTTAGTCGAACCTGAAAAATGCATAACTTATTGTTAAATATAAAAAATTACTTCAATCTTGCACATTTTTTCGACCAAAAAACAGGTACTTCGATGCATTTTTCTAGTCGATGTTGTGCCACATGGAAGTGCCACCTTGAGCTGTCAAGCTCAAGTGAGGTCAAAAAAACATCAGCAAAATCACACTTTTGTGGTTAACTGTTTTTTTAACCGAATCTGAAAAAGGTCAGGATGGACTTTTTCAGGGTTGACTACTTAAACTTTCATGCCGATGCTACAAAAACAGCGAATTATACAGCATGATAGACTAGCATACTGATATGGTTCGAAATACAAATTCACCTACTTAAAAAAATAAACCTTAATATTACCCTGCCAGACCTTTAACCGTTTGCAAAACTTCTTCCGCATGACCATCTACCTTAACTTTACGCCATTCAGCCAGCACTTCACCCTTTGAATTTAAAACAAAAGTACTCCTAACAATACCCATGAACTTTTTACCATACATATTTTTCTCTTTAATCACATCAAACGCATGACACAAGGTCTCTTCAGTATCTGCAATTAAATCAATAGGCATATCATATTTTGCTTTGAAATTTTGTTGTTTTTTCAAAGGATCTGCTGATATGCCATATACAGCACAGTTAATATCAGAAAATGCATTCAATAGCTCACCAAAAGCAATACTTTCCTTAGTACATCCCGGTGTATTAGCCCGAGGATAAAAAAATAAAACAATATAAGCCTCTGGTAATTCACTGAAATTCACTGGTTCTGCCTGTGTGCCAAGATGGTTTTGCTGCCAAACTTTCTGGTTTATTTTAACCATTGTTTAATGTTCCTATTGAATAAAAAGCTTATAATTATGCCTTTTTAAAAATCAGAGACAAGGGTTAATCCCTCACATGGCAACAATCACTTCACAAGATCTGACAGGTAGCATAGTCGCATTGGTAACGCCAATGAACGAAGATGGTTCGATTAATTTTACTCAATGGAAGGATTTAATTAATTGGCATATTCGCGCTGGTTCAGATGGTATAGTAGTGGCGGGCACCACAGGTGAGTCAGCTATGCTGCAGGAGAGTGAATACGAAGAATTAATCCGAACGGCAGTACAAATTACGCAAAAAAGCGATATTAAAGTGATCGCAGGTACAGGCGCTATTTCGCCAGCCACAGTATCACACAAAAACGCAATTGCTCACCACCTAGGTGCTGACGCTGTACTGGTTGTAACACCATATTATATTCGTGTGACTCAACCTGCACTAATTGAACACTACCAAATTATTGCGAATGATTCTCCACTACCTATTATCTTATACAACGTCCCAACTCGAACAGGAATGGACATAACTACAGAAGCAACAACCATTTTAGCCAAACATGATAATATCATTGGCATCAAAGAAGCCAAAATAGACATGGATCGTATCAGCAGACTGTCTAAGATTAAAGATTTTGCTGTGCTTTCTGGGGACGACGATAGTTTTTTGACCGCCATACAGCAAGGAGCTGATGGCGTAATCAGTGTCGCAGCTAATATCAGACCCCATACCCTTAAATCAATATGTTCGGCTATACAGCTTGGTGATGACATTCAAGCACAAAACATCAACAATTCATTACAACCCATTTACAAACTGTTATCTGCTGAACCCAACCCAGGCCCTGTTAAAAGTGCATTAATGGCTTGCAACATCATCGGAACAGGAATAAGAAAACCCTTGACCCGTATGAATATATCTGGACAATCGTACAACCCCATTTTGAACTCAATCAAAGAAGAATACCAATATGAATCATAAAATCTGGACAATACTGATTTTTATTAGCTCCATTACAGCTTGCAGCAAGATGGTCAAAGAAGAACCTTATTTAACTGCTTCAACCCACGAAACGCTTAAAGCAGTAAACGGTAGTGATATGCCCAACACAAGTAATAACCTAGAGATACCACCAATACAAACAAGCACTGAAATTGTCCCTGATGATCGTCCACCTGCCATGGCTTTTGCCAAAAGAAGAAGCCAAAATGAAGATATTGTGATCAACGACATCAATGGTCTGCCGACCATAGAGATATACAATAATGTCAGTCCCTGGGAGTTAATGATTATTGATTTCGGTAGCAACTGGGAATTAATTGATGAAAGTCCAGAAAACTGCCAAGTCAAATTAAACTATTACGATCCAATCGCAAAAGAAGTTGCTGATGAAGGTTTTTTCAAAAAATTATTCAAAATCAAAAGTCGTTATCAAGACCAGTCGGGGCAATACCAGCTTGACTGTAGTGTAGAACCAAGCAGAAACCTGATCACATTAAGTGACATAAATGGCCAGGCACCAGCCTCTCAAGTAGTAGATGATTTGTTTGCCCATATTTTTGATAAGGCAACCCAAAAACCATGATTTGTACAAATTAGTCGAACGTGAAAAAGTTTTCCAGAAACTTTTTTCTGGTCGATGGTGTGGCACATGGAAGTGCCACCTTGAGCTGTCAGGCTCAAGTGAGGTCAAAAAACATCAGCAAAATCGTATTTTTGCGGTTAAGTGTTTTTTAACCGAATCTGGAAAAGGTCAGGATGGACTTTTCAGGGTTGACAAATTAACAAAATGAAGGGCCGCACGCTACACTATGTGCGCGGTTTGTATGACATTTTTATTCGCTTCTATCTAATAGGTGTATTTTTTTCTCTACTTGAGCCCATTCGTCAGCATCATCAGGAGCATCTTTCATTTCAGTAATAACAGGCCAAACTTTAGACAACTCGTCATTGATAGCAATAAATTTATCCTGACCCTCTGGCAAATCATCTTCAGGATAAATAGCCTCAATAGGGCATTCGGGCTCACATAAAGTACAATCAATACACTCTTCGGGGTCAATCACCAAAAAATTGGGTCCCTCATGAAAACAATCCACCGGACATACTTCCACACAATCAGTATATTTGCATTTGATACAGGCTTCGGTGACTACAAAAGTCATTCAATTGCTCCTTGATTTGAGATCATGAGGCATTATACTACTAAGGGCAATGGAACAGAACAAAAGAACTTGATGGATCCGCAATTGACTCAGTACAAGGCCAACCAACACCAATTACCACATAAGGAAATTGCGGGCCATGCAAAAAAAATCATTGATATGCTGATACAGGCTGGCTTTGATGCTTACCTCGTGGGCGGTGCTGTGCGTGACTTATTGCTTGGACTACACCCAAAAGATTTTGATATTGCCACCAATGCAACCCCAGAGCAAATTAAATCCGTTTTTCGCAATAAATGCCGTTTGATTGGCAGAAGATTTCGCTTAGCTCACGTTTACATGGGCAATGCCATTTATGAGATTGCCACTTTTAGAGGTGGCTCAAGTGGTGATTTATTACTCAAAAAAGGACAAATCATCCGTGACAATGTATTTGGAGCGGTCGATGAAGATGCGCTTCGGCGAGATTTCAGTTGCAACGCCCTGTATTATGATATTAACTCCCAAACTATCCTTGACTATACAGGTGGTGTCAAAGACATACAACAAGGTCAATTGAAACTCATAGGTAATCCTGATAGCCGTTTCACAGAAGACCCGGTAAGAATGCTAAGAGCTGTTCGATTTCACTCCAAATTAGGGCTACACTTATCGGATGAGCTAAAAAAAAGTATTATTAAAAACCGCAATAACTTAAAAAATGTACCCACAGCTCGACTCTTTGATGAGGCAATCAAAATGTTTCATTGTGGCAATATGTTACATGCGTTTGACGTACTCATTGAAGTACAACTATTTGAAATTCTGTTTCCAGCCGCTGATCGAATTATTGAAAAAGATAAAAAGATGAAATCATTGTTATACCATGCTTTTAAAAATACTGATCAACGTCTAAAAAATAACCAGTCGGTCACTCCAGTATTTTTAACAGCCTGTGTGCTCTGGCTTGAATTCTTACTTGCATACCAACACATTATCAACAAAGGGAAAAATCCACATGATGCTCTGCATACCGCAACCACTTTGGTCATGGAACAACAGAGACCTTATTTAGCAATACCCAAAGCCATTCAGAATGGCATCCGACAAATATGGCTCTTACAACTGCGATTTAAAAAAATGTCGGGCAAACCTGTTTACAGCACACTTCACCACCCTCGTTTCAGAGCAGCTTATGATTTCTTGCTACTTCGTGGACAAATCAAAACTGACCTCAGCCATCAAACCGAATTCTGGACAAATATCCAGACCATGTCACCTGAAGGTATCAAAAGCATGATCTTCGGCAAACACATTAAACACAAAAAAACAACACCTGAGCTGTGAGCGCGGAAAACACAGCATTTCTTGGTTTAGGAAGTAATCAAGACAATCCAGTCTGCCAACTCAAAACGGCCATCAAATACCTAAATCAACAACCAAAAATACAAACCATCGCCAGTGCACCTTTTTACAAAACACCGGCATGGGGCATCACTGAACAACCCGATTTCATCAATTCAGTAGTAAAAATCACAACCAGTTTATCGCCTCATCAGCTATTGACTACGATTAAAAAGATAGAGTATGAAAAAATGGGTCGAATTAAAACGCACCGATGGCACCAAAGAATTATAGACATCGATATATTGCTATATAACGACTTAAGCATTCAATCTAAAAACCTCACTATTCCTCATCCATTAATTGCCCAACGTTGGTTTGTTATACTACCACTTCTTGATTTGAATCCACCATTACCGATCGAATTAGCTCAATCCATCGACACATTCAAAAAAACCAATCCAAAACCAGAAAAAATTCAAAAACTTCTGCCCTGCCATTAGTCACATTTTGCTGCATTACTTACATTCATACTTGTTTTTTGTCTTAGTGTTATAGTATAGTAATACAGTAAGTAACGAGAAACAAGTATGACTTATTTTAAACAAAATATATTAGCTGCCGGACTCTTAGTGTTATCACTCAGTGCTTCCATAGCACTGGGCCATGTTCTGAGTCAGTCAGGTCAAAGTAAAAGCAAAGACCTGAAAATTGTTAAACCTATAAATAAATTAAAAACACACCAGTTCACACACTCAATTAAAATACTGATACCCAAATTAGGTTAGGATCATGAGTTTTCACTGGAATGACAAAGAACCCATTTACCTTCAGCTCAAAGACAAAGTCCGAGATATGATACTATCTGGCGACTTATCAGAAGGTGAGCCCCTGCCTTCTGTAAGGCAAGTCGCGATGGAGTATAAACTCAACCCCTTAACTGTATCCAAATCTTGGCAACTATTGGTCGATGAAGGACTTGTTGAAAAAAAACGCGGCTTAGGGATGTTCGTACTTGATGGCGCACGCCAATCATTAAAAAATGTAGAACAAATTACCTTTCTTGAAGAAGCTTGGCCTAATATATTACAAAAAATTGAGCGCTTAAATCTAGATACGCAACCTTTAATCCAGTCATTAGAAAAAATTGGGAGAAATACATGAGCACTATTTTATCGGCACAAAATGTCAATAAACGCTTTAAAAAATTTCAAGCACTAAAAAATGTCAACTTATCCGTTCAAAAAGGAAAAATTGTCGGACTAATCGGCCCCAATGGGGCAGGCAAAACCACCCTGTTAAAAGCTGTTCTTGGACTAGATTCCTGTGATGGTGAATTAAAAGTACTGGGACTGGATCCTTTTCGTCAACGAGCAGAATTAATGAGAGAAATTTGCTTTATCGCGGATGTTGCAGTATTACCCAAATGGATCAAAGTCTCAGAGGTCTTGAAATTTACAGCGCAATCACACCCTAATTTTTCTATAGATAAAGCCAAAGATTTTTTGTCTCACACCAAAGTCAACATGAGCCACAAAGTCAAAGAACTATCAAAAGGGATGACAGCACAATTACACTTAGCTATTGTGATGTCGATTGATGCTAAGCTCTTAGTATTGGATGAACCAACACTAGGACTCGACATTTTGTTTCGCAAAGAATTTTATGATAATTTATTAAATGATTATTTTGACCATGAACGCACCATTATCATCACTACCCATCAGGTTGAAGAAATTGAACATATCCTAACTGATGTGATTTTTATACGTGAAGGTGAAATTGTACTTGATGCCAATATGGAGGAATTGACCAGTCAATATTTTGAAGTTATGGTCTCTGCGGATAATTATCAACAAGCCCTGTCCGCCAAACCGCTAACAGAAAGAAAAGTTTTTGGCAAACACATCATGTTATTCAAGTCCGATTCCCGTGACTATTTAGAAACACTAGGGGAGGTTCAACGCCCATCAGTATCTGATTTGTTTGTTGCCCTAATGCAAGAGAAGGAGGATGCAGCATGAACACATTCAAAGCTTTATTATTCAGAGAATACTGGGAACATCGGGGTGCTTTTCTGAAAACACCTATCATCATTGGTATTATCACAGCCGTAATGATGATACTAGCCTACTTATTAATTGAAAATGTCAACGTTAAATTGATGGGTGGTGAAGGCATTGAACAAGGCCTCGAACAACTCAACTTACGCATGGCTGAAGATATCAAAGTGATCACCAATACATTCTTGACAGGTTTGGAGGGACTTCACCATTTTGTTATGTTTATTGTGGTGTTTTTCTTTTTACTAGGCAGCCTATTTGATGACAGAAAAGATTTAAGCATCCTGTTCTGGAAATCTCTTCCCATCTCTGATCTCAGCACAGTACTTTCTAAACTAGTAGCAGCCATCATTGTGGCACCACTGTGTTTTTGGGGTATATTGATCATCACTGAGCTACTGTGTATGATACTGTTCAGTTTGTTTTTATTAATCAATGGAGCTAACCCTTTCACATTATTGTGGGCTAATACAGACTTAATAGGTCATTGGCTGGCTTTCGGGATGGGAAGCATCATACAAGCAGTATGGGCTCTACCTATTTATGGCTGGCTACTGCTATGTTCAGCCTGGGCCAAAAGACGCCCTTTTATCTGGGCAGTGGGTGTCCCTGCCATGGTTTTCATGGTCAGAGGGTGGATGGCTGCTTTCACATTCTCAGGTCAAGCATTCATCAGTTTAAAAGATTTCATGCTTTCTTTGAGTACTATCGGTCTTAATTCCTTGTCTCCTTACGAAAGTCGTGCTGACTTGTTAGAGAATATTCATATTGGAGCCGGTAACAATGGCCATACTGATGCATGGGTGATTATGTCTTCGATGTATAACAATCTATTCAGCATCAAAATACCATACGGATTTGTATTCGCTACAATTTGTATTGCCCTGGCCATATTCATTAGAAGGTACCGCAATACAACCTAAAGGACAGCTCTATTAATGAGATGCCCTAAACATTGAAGTCACTTTTCTGATAAAATTTCCCAACGGCTTTGGCAACAGAGCCGTTTTTTTTGATTAAGCATTATGGCAAACTATTTACGACAATTTCAACTACCTCAACCCTATACATTCTACCGTGGTGGTTATATTAACCAAGGCATATTAGCTTATGAGACTTGGGGAGAATTGAATGAGCAGGGTAACAATGCCATTTTGTTACTCACTGGATTATCTGCTGACTCACATGCGGCCAGCCACTCCTCTAATGATACAGCCGGTTGGTGGGAGTTTATGATCGGAACTAACAAAGCCATCAATACGAAAAAATGGTTCGTCATTTGTGCCAGCTCATTAGGATCATGTAAAGGGTCAACCGGTCCATGTTCTCAAAACCCAACTACAGGAAACCCATATCGCTTTAATTTCCCAGATCTAACAGTAGAAGATATCGCTCATTCAGCCGTTCTGCTGTGTCAGTCACTGGGCATTAGCCAATTACACACAGTCATTGGACCTTCAATGGGTGGCATGACAGCGTTAGCCTTAATACTGAACCACCCCAATTACACTCGACATTTAATTCATATCGCTTCAGGAATGACATCACCTCCATTCAGTACAGCTATTCGTTCACTACAAAGAGAAGCCATATTGAAAGATGTTAATTTCAATCAGGGATACTATTCTGTTGATTCGTGGCCAGAAGAAGGTATGAAGTTTGCTAGAAAAATTGGTATGCTAAGTTATCGCTCTGCACGTGAATGGAATGAACGATTTCCAAGGAGTTTAAAGAAAGTACCGGATCAAGCATTTGGTATTGAGTTTCCAGTAGAAAGCTACTTAGAACATCATGCCAATCGTTTTGTTCATCAATTTGACCCCATCAGTTATTTATATTTATCTCGATCCATGGATTGGTTCAATGGCCACAGCTACGCAGCAAAAGGTCAAAATCCGTTGATCCAAAAGGGTCTTGAAACAGCTTTAGTCGTGGGTGCACATACTGATCTTTTGTTTCCCACCGACTTACAAGAGACCATACATCAATTACTATTAGGATCAGGTTGTGATAGTCACCTCACCATCACCGACTCTATTCAAGGCCATGATGCCTTCCTTGTCGATAAAACCACCTTTTCTACTTTGATTGAAAAACAACTAGAAAGAACCAGTCAATAACACTTTATGGCATCTCTATTAATGCGGTGACCTTCAATCACTATGCAGTTGGTTCATAGCCCGCTGCCATTCATTCTGCACCATCCAATCCATAACAGACATACTGTCATCAATACATCGTTCAAGCAAGATCAGATCCTCAGCAGAAGGCTTACCAAGTACCCAAGGAGTGACATCAGACTTATTCGCTGGCCGGCCGATGCCGATACGCAAACGGACAAAATTTTTCCCTAAGCCAGGAATAATATCCCTTAACCCATTGTGTCCTCCGTGCCCACCTGAGCATTTAATTCGAGCAACGCCTACAGGTAAATCCAAATCGTCATAAGCGACCAGTACATCACTGGCATCAATGCGATAAAAATGACAAAAAGGAACTGCAGTTTGTCCAGAACGGTTCATAAAAGTTTGTGGCTTAACCAGCCATATTTTATGGCCACCATACTCTATGTTGGCTATTTCAGCTTTGAACTTTTTATCTGCTTTAAATGCCACACCATATTTTTCAGCCAATCGATCAACAAACCAAAAACCAACATTATGGCGGGTCGCTACATATTGACCACCTGGATTACCTAAACCAAATATTACTTTCATAAAATAACCTTACTAACCTGCTGATCTCTTTTCATCTATTTTCCACCAAGAATAGACAACATAATATTTTCAAAACTCAAATCACTACAAATCACTACTCATTCTCCATATTTTAGGTCTGTCCTGACGCAAAGAACTGACTTGCCACTGTGGTCCACTGGTCACAGTGATTTGACCTAGTGACTGAGTATCATAAATTGGGCTATCATAACGTACCACAACATCACTATGAGGATGATTAAACGAATTATACTTACCCGAAGAGTTAATCACCCAATGTGGCTTCACAGCTTTGATAAATGCCTCACTAGAAGATGTTTTACTGCCATGATGTGGCATCAATAACACATCCGCTTTTATTTCATCCACATGGTTTTCAACTAATCGATATTCGACAGCTGTTTCAATATCACCTGTTAACAATACAGCACCATCCTGACTTGAAATTTTTAAGACACAAGAACTGTCATTGCCCAAATACGGTTGAAAATTGTACGGGCTAATGACTTCAAAAAGCACCTCATCCCACTCCCAACTCAAACCACTGACACAAGGAGTTTGTCCTGAATCACTACCATAGATCTTCACCACATCAATACCTTGTATCAATGAAGACATCCCCCCTGCATGATCATTATCACGATGCGAGAGTATCAAAGCATCCAACTGCACCACTCCTGCGCTTTTCAACTCGGGTAACACCACAGCTTCTGCCCAACTGAAACCACTATCATATTGAGCGCCAACATCATAAACCATGTTATGATTTTTAGTGCGCACCCAAACGGACAAGCCTTGTCCCACATCAAAGAAACGCAAACTAAACTGTGCCAAATCAGGTCGATTGACCATTGGCCAAAAGGCAGGAATCAACATCAACAGGAATAGCTGTCGTTGTGGCACAGCTTTAGATAATAAAAACCCGATTAAACCAACAAGCAATAAAAACCACTGCCATGAAGCTGGCATACTCATAGAGATTGATAACGTATCATGAAAACCAGTAAAAAACTGTAAGATAGCGTCAAACAAATCTAAAAACCACTGTAGCATCATTTCAAGCCAAAGCAACTCAGCATCAACAACCAGATGCACCGTCATAAGAACAAATAATAAGGGCACAACAGCGACTGTCATTAAAGGGATAACCAACAGATTAACTAATGGAGTTATCCATTGGAAACTGCCATATAAAGCGATTTGAAATGGCATCAACCCCATTAATAAACCAAACTGTGTTTTGATAAACGCCACTTGAGCAGACACTTTTTTCTTGCCCTGGAATAACAAAATGAGCACAGCCACAGCGCCAAAAGACAAAGCCAACCCGATATCAAGAATCATCAAAGGGTCAAATAGAAGTAACAAAAATAGACTGAATGTCCAAACGTCCCAAGGCCATGCATTACGTCTTATAACACGCAACCATAAATATACGCTCAACATAACAATGGCTCTAACAGTAGGAATAGCCAAACCCGCCATACATGCGTAAACTACAGCTAATAGCCAGGCAGATAAGGCTTGAATATTAGGCCTAGGCCAACGTCTAAAAGGGTAAAATAAAAATAGTAACCAACCCAAGGCGTGGCCCACCATTGCCACTATCCCAATATGCAATCCAGAAATGGCCACTAAATGTGCAGTTCCCGTCATTTGGAACCGCTGATAATCTTCTCGATCAAACCCCGATTTATCACCAATGGACAAAGCCTTAATCATGACCGCATGGTGTTCGCTAAATCGTTCATCAATCCATCTTGATGTTTGCATTCGCCAACGATTAATGATATCAAGTGGATGTCCAGTTTGCTGTGAAATCAACTGCCAAGATTTTAGAGTTGCGACACCATCTATACCTTCTCTAAATAGCCATCGCTCACGATCAAACCCCTCATGATTGACTGTTCCACTCGGCGGTTTAATATCTAAAACCACCGATAAAGTATCACCACTTTGCCAACTAGACTCAGTATCTTTATACCAATTGACTAACCATTTTTGTTCCGTATTCAGATCTTTCGCTGTAAACTGTTGGCGAGCATGTTTTGTTTTAATTAACCCAGAAATTTGTATGGTGGTTTGATAAGATTTGAGTACTTTTGAAAGCTGTTGATTGACCTGCAACTGACTGAACAAAGTCACCCAGCATAGACCTATTGACACACTCAGCAACCACTTACTGGCTTGTTTCAATTTGATTACCAAACAAGCCAATAGCGCAAAAAACAAAGACAGAAACCAAGCTGTTATCAGATCAGGTATCCACCAAATCAGTGACACACCTAAAATGAACCCCAATGGTTGAATTAATCTCCTGAAAATAAGTGTAACTCTCCGTGTTTTAACTCAACAATATGATCCATTTGCTTTGCAATATGCATGTCATGTGTCACCAAAATTAATGCAGTGTTGTACATTTCATTCAATTGTAAAAACATTTCCATTACTGCATCAGCTGTTTTTTCATCCAAATTACCTGTCGGTTCATCTGCCAATATACAGGCAGGATTCATAACCATAGCACGGGCAATTGCTGCCCTTTGCCGTTCACCACCAGAAAGCTGGGCTGGACGGTGTTCAAGCCGATCTCCTAATCCCACTTGATCAAGAACCTGTTTAGCTTTATCTGCGGCTGTTTTTTTGCTTTGCTTGGCAATCAACATCGGCATCATGACATTTTCTAAAGCAGAAAATTCTGGTAATAGGTGATGAAACTGATAAACAAACCCCAAATACCGATTCCTTAACCTTGCTCGCTTATTCGGCCCAATACTTGCTAAATCTTGTCCTTTTAAGCAAATTTGCCCCTTATTAGCTCGATCCAAACCACCTAATAGATGCATCAATGTACTTTTACCCGCTCCAGAAGCACCGATTATGGCGATTTTTTTACCCGCCTCAATTGAAAAACACAGCTTCTTGAAAACTTCGATCCGTCTTTCGCCATCTTTAAAAGTTTTCGTTAATTCAGTACATGCCAGAATCACTTCACTCATGGCGTAAAGCCTCCGCTGGTTGAATACGAGATGCTCGCCAAGCTGGATATAAAGTGGACAACACAGATAAACCGAAAGCAATACCAACAATCATCAACACATCCGCTGTCTGTAAATCAGCACTGATTTCAGTGATATAATAAACTTCTTTGGACATGAATTCTGTATTAAACCACGATTCGAGGGTTTTGATGATGCTATTGATGTTCAAGGCCGTGACAATACCAAAAACTGTCCCCACTGCCGTACCAATAAACCCAATCAGTGTACCTGAAACCAAGAAAATACCCATGATTTTCCCTCCAGATAGACCCAATGTCCTTAAAATCGCCACATCAGACTGTTTTTCAGTCACCAACATCACTAAAGTCGAAAGAATATTAAATGCAGCCACAGCGACTATCATTGATAAAATGATGAACATAACTATACGTTCTGTGCGTGTGGCTTTAAAAAAATTGATATTCTCTTGAGTCCAGTCTCGCACTTTCAAGAAACCAGAAAGATCCTCTCCAATCTCCCGAGCAATACTTCTGGCTTGCATCAAATCATCCATTTTAATACGAATTCCTTCTGCTGATCCCACAGGCATCCTCAATAATTTTTGCAAATCATCCATGTGAACCAAAGCCAATTTGAAATCATACTCATACATCCCTACTTCAAATATTCCTGAAACTGTGAAACGCTTCAACCTAGGTGTCACCCCGACGGCTGTTGTTCGAAACTCAGGAACATACAAGGTTATCTTATCACCTGGAGTGACACCTAAATGAGCAGCTAAATCGACACCAAGAACGATATTAAAATCACCAGCACGTAAATCATCCAACACCCCCACACGCATCACTTCCTGAAACTCCGTGACGGTTGTTTCATAATCTGGTTCTATGCCTTGAATCAAAGCCCCTTCTGTACGATATCCCTGTAACATGCCCTCACTGCGAATAAAAGGCGCGGCACCAACTACATGTGGATGTTTTTTAACTGTGGTTACTGTTTCTTGCCACTGGGCCAGGTGATCACCTGTGAATGCAGATATAGTAGCATGTGAAACTGTGCTAAGCATTCTGGACTGAAATTCCTTATTGAAACCATTCATCACAGAAATCACCACAATCACTGTCATCACACCCAAAGCAATACCAGCCATTGAAATAAGTGATATAAATGAAATGAAGTGGTTTTTTCTTTTTGCTCTGGTATACCTAAGACCAATAAAAAAAGGTAAATTCATATTATTGTGACAACTGCCATCCTTGCTGGTTTCAAGAACTTCATTTTCATATAAACCAGTAAAACTTACAATGGTCAAACCAAGTAAAAAGTAAAAACCGGCACCTAAAATAAAAATCCCCACTGTACCAATGAGGATTTCTAGGAAGCGAAATGATCGATCAGGTTACTATAAACTGATATTTAATCCATCAAGATCAACATCAAAATTGGCAGAAATTTCCTTGATTCGTTTGAAATCAATCAATCCTTCCATAGTAATAAAAACAAACTCATCACCTGGCTCATATACCATTAAAGTCAGGTCAGATACCTTGTCTTGACTGACATTTGCAAAAATGTGAACACGTTCATCACCATCAGCAACTTTAATGATCTCTTGCAAACCTTGCTTAGACAAGGCTTTGACCGCATCACTTATCCATTCTGATAAGTTAACATCTTCATCCTCACCTTCAAACTCATAAACATTGATACTCACCCCTTCCAAACCTGACAAAACAGCCTGCGCTTCAGCATCGCCAGGTGTAAATGCTTTGGCTAGACCTAACATACCTCCACCCAAATTGATCCTAACAGTGGGTTCCCGATCTAACACCTCATTGAGCTCCTTCCCCCAGTCTTTGGCTGAAACCGCCACACAAAATATAAATAACATCAAAATCAAAATATTTCTCATCACTTTTCTCCGAAATAACAACTACCTTAACAGCTTGAGCGTAACTCAACTTAGCCGTTGACATCCGCCATGGATTTTGAAATGAAAACGACAAACTTCAGGTTATGTTACAAATAATTTTAAGAAAATAGAAAAATGGATAATTTAAGACTTTAAGAACATCTCACTATGGAAGAGCATTGCTCTACTGCTCTACTCGCGGTGATTGATAATAGCAATCACTACTATCGTAACTCGACAACTTCTTGCTGTTTTTTTGGATACATCACATCAACAGATCCGACAATTTTTTGATCATACTCAGCCACCACACCCATGTCTTTCCCAGGATAGTCCAAACGACTCAGGAAATAACGCATACAGTTGATTCGTGCTCGCTTTTTATCATCTGATTTGATCACCGTCCATGGCGTCTGTGGATTATCAGTATGAAAAAACATGTCATTCTTTGCTCTTGAATACGCATCCCACCGTTCTAGCGAGGCAACATCCACCGGACTGAGTTTCCATTGTTTCAAGGGATCGTGTTTTCGGCTGTGAAATCTTCTCAATTGTTCCTGACGAGATACAGAAAACCAAAACTTATACAATATGATACCTGAATTAGCCAACATTTGCTCTAACGGAAACACCTGCCGCATAAACTCCAAATATTGATATTCACTACAAAATCCCATCACTCGCTCTACACCAGCCCTGTTATACCAGGAACGATCAAAGAATGTCATCTCTCCTCTTGTAGGTAAATGAGCAATATATCGTTGAAAATACCACTGTCCTAGTTCACGTTCTGTTGGCTTTTCTAATGCCACAACATGTGCAGCACGAGGGTTTAAGTGTTCCATGAACCTCTTAATTGTTCCTCCCTTACCAGCAGCATCCCGACCCTCAAACAAGCAGACAATACGTTGACCCGATTCTCTGACCCATTTTTGCACTTTGAGCAATTCAATTTGTAATCTTCTTTTTTCTTCTTCATAAGCAGCCGCCGATATTTTTTCAGCATATGGATACTCCCCAGCCCTATATGATATTTCCAGTAACTCTCGACTGCGAATAGTATATTTTTGTTTTAAAACAAAACGGTGATCACTGTATTTTTCTAGTGCTTCTAGTGCTTTTTGTTGACTTTCTGGTATTTGGATTTCTTTGCGAATCATCTGTTCATGAAACTTTCAATGGCGATATTGTAATAAAAAAGGTGCTCGAAGGCACCTTTAATCAAGACTCAATCTTATTTACTCCATAACCATAACATCCACCCTCAACCTGAGTTTATCTCCAGGATGTTGATTCATTTGCACATGCCTTAACTGTCCAAGATATCGATATGCCACATCATATCCAATGACCTGTTCCTCATCTCGATAAACAGTATCGACATAACAACGCGTATCTACATCATGCCTCACAGCACGTTTCTTATCATTAACATGGCCAATACTTGAACCAATAATGACACCTGCCGCTGTAGCAGCCTTACGACCATTACCTTTACCTACCTGATTACCCAACACTCCACCAATAATGCCACCGACTACTGCACCTGCATGATTCATTTTCTTATACCTTTGGTGAGCAGGTATGCGCTCACAGAACTCTCTTCGCTCTGGCACACTAACGATTTCGACGATGGGCTCAACCTCCACCACATCAGCCGTTACATAATCGAAAAATGCATCTTCTTTGTAGTCTTGATAATACTGCGCTGAAGCTACACTACCAACCAACACACTGACCATAAAAAATATTTTTTTCATCACGGAACCTTCACTCGCTAAAATTAACCACAATCATATGCTGAGTGTCATGAATAAAAACTGAATGAAAATTGAGAAAACGAAAAGGTTGGCCGAGACTTAAAACCCGGCCAACAAAGACGATACCATAGCCCTACGATATCGCCTATGTTCACCTCAAGGACTTTTATACCCTGTCCTATAATAGAAGTGAACTTACCCACATCCAAAATTTTAGAAGAAGCGATGTCAAAAGTCATGTGCTTTTTTAAATATCAACCATTTTTTGTCAAATTAATGACATCTTTCTCATCCATTGGTTTTCCAAAGAAATAACCTTGTCCATAATCAAAACCCAATAGTTTCAAAGATTGATACTGCTCCTTTGTCTCTACACCTTCAGCAACCAATTTCATATTTAAATCAGTTGCAATTCGAGCAATGGACTGTAAAACAGTTGCGTATTTTTTATTCTCAAACATATTCCTGACAAAAACCTGATCAACTTTTAACACATCATATTCCAATGAAACCAACTGCTCCATACCGGAATGACCTGTTCCAAAATCATCAGCACAAATAGGAAAACCTAAAGCACGACACTTGTTTATCCATTTTTTTGCCTGCTCATAATCAACAACCAATGTTTCCGTTATTTCAAGCTTCAAACGTTCATGAGCAATTTGTTTTTCCTTCATCATCGAAACCACATCCTTCCAAAACAAATCATTATCCAACTGTTTAGCAGAAACATTGATATTGATAAAAAGCTGCTCTGACAGTTGGCTCAACACCTCACACGCTCGTTCAAATACAAGACGGCCAACATCTACAATCAAATCGGTCTCTTCAGCCAAGGTAATGAACTCAAAAGGTGATATCACTCCCTTTTCCGGATGCTCCCAGCGACTTAAAGCTTCAAACCCTGCTACTTTACCAGTATTGATATCATGTATCGGCTGATAGACGGTTTTTACACTACCGTCTTCTATAGCACTCCTTAGTTCACTTTCTAATTTTATTTTAGTCAAACCATCATCTTCCATAACCGACTCTACTTCGGTCAACAAAGAATCACCAGGCAATGCCATGTCATTTGACAACAAAGATCGAAATCTTTTAAGCAATACCCGCACCATGGCCTTAACGATGGGATCAGACTGCTGCAAACGCTCCGTTATTTGGTCTGTTTTGACTTCAAGTAACACCACATCAGTATGAGCTTTAGCAGATGTAGAGCGAGGTTTTTGATCCAACACGCCCATTTCACCAAATAAATCACCAACAACCAATGTATCAATGGTTTCATCGCCAACAAAAATATCAACTTTTCCGTGCTCAATCAAATAAGCACAGATTGATGCATCACCTTTTAAAAATATGACTTCATTCTTTTTATAACACTTTAAATGAGAATTCATCACTACCCCCTCCATTTACATTCTGTACCCAACCCAAAAGATACGCAAACAAAAAAGCCCTTTTCAATCAAGGGCTTTTTTGTTTGCTGCTCAACCATTATCAAATATCTTAATAACTCGACTTATCAGCCATATTGAAAACGCTTGTATTACCCAAACCAACCATTGGGGTTTGCAGCCAATAATGGCGCAATAACCAGAGAAACAATGGCCATTACATTAATTAAAATATTCATGGCTGGTCCCGATGTGTCTTTAAACGGATCACCTACAGTATCTCCAACTACGGCAGCTTTGTGGACATCAGACCCCTTACCTCCGAAATTTCCTTTTTCGACATATTTTTTAGCATTATCCCAAGCACCACCTGCATTCGCCATCGTCAACGCCAGTAATACACAAGAAATCAAAGCACCACCAAGCATGCCCCCTAAAGGAGCCGCACCGAGACCAAAACCAACAACCACAGGAGCTAAGACAGCCAAGGCACCTGGCCCCACCATCCGTCTCAAAGCTGCCTTAGTCGAAATATCAATACACTTCTTGCTGTCTGGCTGTGCATTGCCTTCCATCAATCCTGGAATTTCTCTGAACTGTCTACGTATTTCTTTGATCATATCAAATGCCGCATCCCCAACAGCGCGCATGGTCATCGCAGATACGATAAAAGGAAAAATACCACCCAAAAACATACCCATCAAAACTTTAGGGTCACCAATGTCAAGGACGAACCCAGGAACTTCACTTGATACAACTTCTATAAAAGCTGCAATGATGGCCAAAGCAGCTAGTCCCGCTGCACCGATAGCAAACCCTTTGCCAATCGCTGCAGTGGTATTACCTACCTCATCCAAACCGTCAGTAATTGCTCGAGTTTCCGCTCCTAGTTCTGCCATTTCAGCAATGCCACCTGCATTATCGGCAATCGGTCCATAGGCATCAATCGCCATAGTAATACCCACGGTTGCTAACATACCAACAGCTGCAATACCCACACCGTAAACACCTGCTCCCTCAGGCAATATCAATGATGTACCAAAAATGATAGAAGCCAAGGTAATAACAGGGATAACGACTGACTCCATACCCACTGCCAAGCCTGCTATCATCACAGTAGCAGGTCCTGTTTCACCTCCTTGAGCGATATCTCTGACTGGTTTGCCACCTGTATAATATTCTGTCACTAAACCAATCAATACACCACCAACCGCTCCTAATAAAACGCAGACCCATACATCAACATCAACTCCTAAAAATTGGGTCACTCCATATGCTGCTACTATAAAAATCAACGTCGCTCCGATTGTGCCAAAGCGCAAAGCCACATCAGGCTTTCTACTAGAAAACATTTTGACAAACAAAATACCCAGCACAGAACACAACAAACCAGAAGAAGCCAACGCCAAAGGAATAAACATCAACGACGCTCTATTATCTGCTAACTGAGTGAACAACGTTGTGGACATAGTCGAGGCAATTGCGATGCAAGCAATCATTGAACCACAATAGGACTCAAAAATATCTGAACCCATACCTGCTACATCTCCCACATTATCTCCAACATTATCTGCTATGACACCAGGATTACGAGGATCATCCTCTGGAATACCGGCTTCCACTTTACCAACCAAATCTGCACCGACATCAGCACTTTTGGTAAAAATACCGCCACCTACACGAGAAAACAGCGCAACAACAGAAGCACCCATGCCAAAACCATGAATAGACTCAACTGTATGAGGATCACCACCAAACATCAGATAAAGAGTGCCCAAACCCAATAATCCCATGGCCGCCACAGTCAAGCCCATTATAGAACCACCATAAAAAGCCACAGACAGTGCTTGTGCCGCCCCTTGTTCATTGGCAGCAACTGTTGTTCGCACATTGGCCTTTGTGGCTGAGAACATACCAAAATATCCAGCAATACCTGAGCATAAAGCGCCCAATGTGAAAGCAAACGGTGTATGCCATGATTGAAAACCTAAATACAATGCAATCGCCAATACAGCGACAAAACTGAATAATAAAATATACTCACGCTTCATAAAAACCATAGCACCATCATGAATCTGTGCTGCAATTTCTTTGACTTTTCCACTGCCAGCCGGCATCTTACTGACCAAAGCAAAAATCGCTAAGGCTATGAGCAAACCAAAGCCTCCCACCAATATAGGTAATAACTCTATTTTCATTTATTTTCCTCTCTTTTTATTGTCACAAACAGGATTGCGGGTTATTCTTCATTAAAACCTCGCTTGATGTCTGTGGTATAGGCCATACTGATTAATCAATAGCCATTTTAAGTTATCTTTGATATCACAAGATTCAAGAAAGGCTTCTCATTGTAGCAGCCAAAGGCCCACCACATCAACGGCAAATCTTTGTCGGCCCATAAACCAGTTTATCCGCTATAATAAGCCGGTTTAAAATTCACTCTAAACATGCCAGAACACCCTTATTTAATTGATTTTGACCCTGTCTTTATCTCATTGGGGCCAGTGAATATCCATTGGTATGGCATCACTTACCTGATTGCTTTTGGTTGTTATCTGATATTAGGTAACTGGCGAATAAAGAAAGGAAATACGGACTGGACGCAAGACCAGTTATCAGACTTTATGTTTAATGGTGCTATGGGCGTTATTATCGGTGGTCGATTAGGATGGGTACTCTTTTACAACGATGTTTCTTTATTAAGTGATCCACTACTACCCCTGCGCGTTTGGGAGGGAGGCATGTCATTCCACGGGGGGTTATTGGGGGTGATTATTGCTATGTTTTATTTCAAACATAAAACCCAGCGGACATTTTTAGAAACAGCTGACTTTGTAGCCCCGCTGGTACCATTAGGTATTATCTCCGTACGACTTGGGAATTTCATTAATGGGGAGCTTTGGGGACGATTAACAGATCACCCCTGGGGCATGATTTTTCCAAATGCTCTGCCTGAAACATTACAACTTAATTCCTTTGAAGATAAAGCATCCTGGTTATCTGCTTATCATTCAGGTGCTTTTGATGCTTTTGCAAGACATCCATCTCCACTTTATGAAGCTTTTGGAGAAGGGTTAGTGAATTTCCTTTTTGTTTGGATAACGGTCTATTTTGCAAAAAAAAGAGGCACTGTCTCCGCGGTTTTTTTATTGACCTACGGCGTGTCTCGTTTTGCTGTTGAATTTGTCCGAGAACCCGATGTCAATAGAGGCTTCATCTTATTTGACTGGATGACGATGGGTCATATACTGACTGTACCCTTGCTACTACTGGCCCTTGCAATCCTAATCCACAATCGCAATAATCCAAACACTGAACAACAGCTGCGTTAGTTCAATAAAATCCAGCCAGATTCAATCGACGGCCACCACCTCTTCTTGGGTTGCCGACGTTTCTGAATGCCGCTTCTAATTCATATTGACCTGGATTAGGCATAATATCCAGGTTAAGTTTGTATCGATTGGGTTGAAGGAACAAAGCCCCAGAAACATTCATGACATTTGATCGACTACTGATGGTACCTACAATCATGCCTTGTTGTTGCGTTTCAAAGTCAATCATTATTTCACCCAAATCAATCTTTCTTGGCTGAACCAACTGAAAATTATTGAGTGTAATATTGCCCGAAGCGCCCTTGATACCATTTTGTTTATCAATTCGGACTTGACGTAAGTTAAAAGAAAAGTCACCCTGCAGCTGCCTCTGATTCATTTGTAAATATTTTTTAATTAAATCCCACCCAACAAACCCACTAATGGCATTAAAATCCAGCGTATTTTTCTTTACTTGTGCCAATTCAAATATCAAACCATATTCAGGCCCCGTCAACTTCACTCTACCACCAATAGAATTAAGACCATTGGGGTACAATAACCAGTTTACCTGACCTAAATCAAATAACTGATACTTCAGTTTATCAGCAGTGCCCTTGACGGCTGTCCCACTGATACCTTCAAGCTTCATTGGCAACAAATGCTTGTCAATATGTCTGTAATACCAGTTCATGGGAGTAATAGCCACAACAATAGCGACTATAATGAGAACCAAAAAAACTAATTTAAAAAACTTACCAAACATTATTTCAATAAAGTCACTCTTATGTCACACAAACCAGATGCCCGATCTTTGAGAACCACATCCAACTGTTTAGTTGCTACCGCATACTTTTGCTCAACTTCAACCAACCAGTCGATCATGGTATCAAATGGAGCATTTTGAAGCCACAATGTCATCGTTTGATCATCTATTGGTTCGGCACGTGTAATTAAATTTTCTATTTTCAACGCCACCATTTGTTGATCTAACCAAACAGAAAAACTGCTGTCGATTGAAAGTTTTGAGGTGAATAATTGGTCATCAGGCTCAGTTGCTTCCATCATTCTTAATTGCTCTTTCAATAAGTTCAGGCTATTCACCTTTTGTTGTATACTCCGCTCAACTGGCAAATACACAAAGGCATAAAATATGGCCAGTGCCACTAAGACCGCACCAAACTTAGCCAGTCGCTGTTCTCTGACAGATAAACCTGAAAACCAAACCATCACAGTCGCTCCATCGTAATGACCGAATTAAATCGACCTTCATTTTGTTCATTCACACCTACCAACACTTTAAACAGAGGTGCCGTTGATTGTAACTGCTGCTGAAAGCGGTTAATCAATGTTAAACTGTCCGCAACTATAGATATTTCTAATCGATCATCAATCATACGCATAGCCCGTAAGTCTATTTGTCCTCCCATAGCCTGCATCACCTCACCCAATCCATGTGTAGCCTCTGTCAAGGGTGAAACCAAAGACTGGCCACTTTGATTTAACTTTTTGAGCCTTGATTGCCAGGCTGCAAATGGATCGATAAACTCTGACCCCCCAACATCTGAATACCTCTGCTGCAACAAATCAAGCTGCTGCGTTTTAATGGATTCAGCTTGGCTGGAAATAAGAATATATTGATATAACCTGATACCAACCCAACTGAGCAGCAGCATAGAGAATAAAACAAAAATAATTTTATACTGCCTCTGTTCACTAGCGTGATACTGTTTTAACCAATCTGACGACGGTTTAATATCTACCACAAAGTCAGAGAACAACGCAGCGGCGCAGTCCTGCTCACTGAATGGAGGCAACATGTTTTTCTCACTCATGACCCAGTCAGTACGATTAGATCTAACTTGATCATAGTCCTTCCCAAATAAAGACAACATTTCTAGTAAAGACTCTTGATCAACCCACATTGCATCATCATAGCCCATTGCCACAAGCACATGATCACCTTCAAACATAATTGTCAGCTGATGCTCACTCTTAGGACAAAAATCAGAATAACTATGAATCCCAGATACCTGTAAACCATGTGCTGAAATCATATCTCGTAACGCTTCCAAATGCTTCAGGCTTACAACTGAAACCATCTGTTTATTATTAGCAACGGACTTGAATGCGACATGATTCTGATCCAAGTCGTTACTCAATTCTTCTTCAACAGCAAAAGCAACTGACTGCCTTAAAACATCGATACTCTTCGATGGGATACTCGTTTGCGACTGGTACACCCACAGTTGGGGCAATAAGACAATATAATCATGCTGCTTTGGCAAGTCTTGCCAGTGGGACACTGACTCTGAATAAAAGTGCCCCGTTTCTGGAGTATATTGATACCAGTACTCTGGTTGTCCTTCGTTGTTTAATTTGATGATGTGGTGATTAGACATAAGCTTTGAAATAAAAACAGCTTCATGCAATACCGTTTCTACTCTTCGGCATCAACCAATAAGCCAAAGCAGGCAACAACAACAAAGCACCAACCATATTCAGAATGAACATAAATGACAATAAGATACCCATGTCAGCCTGAAATTTTAGTGCACTAAAAATCCAAGTGCCCACACCAATACCCAAGGTTAAGGCGGTAAACAACACTGCTTTACCTGTCAATTGCAATGTTTCTTTATAAGCATCAAATAGACTAAGTCCTTGTTTCAACAAACTTTGTAACTTACTGAAAATATAAATACCATAATCAACACCAATACCAACACCAAGGGCCACAACCGGTAATGTATTAACTTTTAAGCCTATACCTAAGAACGCCATAAGCGCGTACGCTAATGTTGACACTAAAAACAACGGTAATACGATACTGATCGTTCCTGCGAAAGACTTAAAAGTAATCAAGCACAATAGAATAATAGCACTATAAACCATCAATAGCATGGGCATTTGTGCACCTTTAACAACATCATTGGTAGCTGCCATGACCCCCGCATTACCCGTTGCCAAACGGAATTTAACCTGACCAGGTTTCAAGTTGCCCTCTTGATCCAATTCAGCAAGATTATTTTCTTGGTAGGCTTCCACAGCTTTCACCACATTATTAATCGTTGTGGCCTTATGATCTACCATAAAGATAGTGACGGGCATAGCACTACAATCTCTGTTAAGCAATCCTGTATCGGTATCAACTCCTGACAACGACTGTCTCATCACATATTTATTGCGAGACAAGGCACGCCATTTAATGTTACCTTCATTCCATCCTGCTGTAATAATTTTCGCAATTTGAGGCAGTGTCAATACTTTCTGTACCCCTTCGACATTACGCATATGCCAGGCAAAACGATCAATATTTTCCATCGCATCATAACTTTCAGTACAAGCATTAGGCGTAGTTTCAGCAATGACATTAATCATATCAACACCCAATGAAAACTCACTACTGATGGTGTGAGCATCCTGATTGTATCTGGCATCAGGCCGCAATTCAGGAACGCCTGCTTGAGAATCGCCAATCTGCATATCTTGTCCTTTAATGTAAGCAAAACCAAACAGCACTGCGGCAATAACTACAGTCATGCCAGCCAAAGGGTTTTTGGCAAACTGTGCAATCGCATTCCATATCCGGCCCTTTTCTGCACTGCGGCTGCACTTTGCACAAAATGTTTCGAAATTCTTCATTTTGATGCCTGAAAGCAGCAGTGGCAACAAAACCAAATTGGTAATAATGATCAAAGCAACTCCAATGGTTGCTGTAATCGCCAATTCTTGAATAATACGAATATTGATAAAATAAATGGTAGCAAAGCCTATTGTATCTGATAACAAAGCAATCACACCAGGCGCTAACAAGGCACAGAAAGCATTCCTAGCTGCCTTATTGGCGTCATGTAAACCGTTTTGATGAATTAATTGATCCCGCCAACCAGAGATCATTTGGACACCATGACTGACACCTATGGCAAAAACCAAAAATGGTGTCAAAATATTCATGGGATCTATTCCCATCCCGAGAATTTTTAAAAAACCCAGTTGCCATATCACCGCGACGATGGAACAAATGATCGGATATAAAGTGAGTTTCCAATGCTTGGAATATAAAAAAAGCAAAAAAGCCGTGATAAAAATAGCCAAAGCAAAAAAGTACAACACTGAGATCGCACCTTCTGAAATATCACCAACAATTTTAGCAAAACCGATGATATGAACCGTTTGTCCGCTACCTTCGAAATCAGTTCTGATTTGCTCTAATTGTCGAGCAATACCCTGATAATCTATTTTTTCACCTGTTTGAGGATCATTTTCCAGCAGATCAGCCCACACCATAGCTCCATTAAAATCTTCGGCAACCAATCGACCCAACACACCAGCCTTAACAATATTAGCTCGAACCGTATCATAAGCTTCAACACTTGGAGAAAAATCCGAGGGAATGACATTACCACCAGCAAAACCGTCCTCTACCACCTCAACAAAACGTACATTGGGTGTGAAAATAGACTTCACACTGGCACGACTGACACCCGGTATAAAAAAAACTCGATCAGTCACTTTTTCTAATTTCTGGAAAAACTGATCATTGAACATATCACCGCTTTCATCAATCAATGCAACCAAAACCCGATTAGCACCACCAAAATCTTCCTCATACTGCAAAAACGTTTGCATGTATTCATGATCAAGAGGTAACTGTTTTTTGAACCCCGCATCTACTGATAATTGGCTGGCCATATATGCCATAAACACAGTAAAACAAACGATCAAAAAAAGGATCGCTTTTTTGCTGTTAAACAGTAGACGTTCACACATAATAGCGAACGGGGGGGAATTTAACTTGTTGTTCATAGTCACTCCTTATCGATCCATCATCTGCAAGTCAATGCCCGTTTCACCAACCAGAATCAAATGATTTCCTGTGAATACTCCAGCAGCATAATCATCACCGCTTTGTTGTTTAACAACAGTAGATACCCTGCCATCGACATATTTTAATTTAGCACCATTAGCCCCTATTAAAAGCAAATGATTCTCGTCCGTTTTAACAGCACCAAACAAACTATCTTGATGTTCATTAGGGACTTCACTCCACGTCAACCCCTCATCACGACTCATTAAGATATTCCCACGCAGTCCATAAACAAGAACTTCTCCCAATAATGTATCAGCACCAAACATAGAACCTGGATAAGGTAATTCAATATCTTGCCAAGTCTTCCCACTATCTTCAGAACGAAAGGTATAACCTGCTTCTGCAGCAACAACTAATGTCCCCGAAGGTAAAACAGTGATGTCATTTAGATGGTAATCCAACTCTTCAGAAATAAGTCCATCATCCCAATTGACACCACCATCTTCTGTACTCAGCAGTGTGCCATAGGCACCAATGGCGAAACCTCGTGTTTCAGAAAGAAACAAAACTGACAACAAAGGAACTTCCCTTTCAGGATCCTCAAATTGACCCACCCAAGTTTGACCACCATCAGGGCTATGTATAACAGTGGTGTCATGACCAACTGCCCAAATGTGTTTACCATGAGCAACAACTTTAGTTAAAGTCGCTCTGGTAGGTACATTGTGCGCTTGTGTCCAAGATTGACCCTCATCTGTTGAAAGTAACACATGCCCTCTCTCTCCAACAGCTACAAAGCCGGTATCTGTTGATGTCACCGATAAAATCAAAGACTCTGTAGCCAGCTTCTTTACTTCTGCCATCATGCCAGCCCAAGAACTGGTAGTAACAAGCCATAAGCACCAAATCAACGTTCTTTTCATGAATTTCTCAACTGGTAAGTTTTTTTGCACAATCTATGTCACTACTTTGAACAACAAAAAATGGCCATGAACATACGCTCACAGCCATTACATAATGTTCTCTCAGTTAGGACCAAGATCCATTAATTATCTTTTTCCGCGTTTACGTAATGCCGCGGGCGTATAATTTGACTCATGTAAAGGTTCATTAAATGTATTGACTTGATCCTGATTATCTAAACCCACTGCTATATAACGTCCTGACTGCAAATCATGATGCACCTCAAGTGTACTCCAGAATAACGGAACCTCGTAATAATTGATACTATGACCTTCTGAAAAACGCCATAATTCACCACGTTTGTCATAATGATCCGTTAATAGAATTTGATAACTGTCCTCATCTAAAAAGAACGTTCTTCGGCTATTAATGTGACGGAAACCTTCACGTAACTTGGCTTCAACAATATGAACACGATGCAATTCATAGCGCATATAGCTTGGATCCATATGACCAGGTTTTATCATGTCTTCAATTTTTGAATCACTGCTATGCGCTTTATAAGAGTTATATGGAACATACATTTCTTTAGTACCTGTCCATTCCCAAGTAAAACGATCCATAGCACCATTGAACATATCTGTCATGTCATTGGTACGTAAACCATCTGATGCTGTTCCAGGATTATCATAAGCTACATTCGGCGCACGACGCACACGACGTTGTCCAGGATTATATACCCATGCCTGACGTGGCGTCTCTTTCTGGTTCATAGTCTCATGAACCAAAAGAACACGTCCCGCCAAACGGGCTGGAGATTCTACCACCTGATAAAAATATAACAAAATATTATCAATGTCATCGATGGTATTACCTTCAACATAGTATTTACCGAACAGCTCCTCTCTCAAACGAACCAAAGTATATTGGCCACTTGTTGTCGGCGCCACCTGATTGTTGTAACGCACACCACCTGAACCTTTGAATTTCATTTTATGGTTCAATATCAGTTCATAGGCATTTTCAGGGAAAGGAAATGGAAAGCCCTCAGCCACATTGGCCACACCTTCACCATCTGCTGTTAAAACACCTGTACGACCATTTTCTATTGTTTTTTGGTAAATACGCTCAGGAAATGAAGCAGAACGTCTTGTTGGGTATATATTCATTTTAAACGTCTCTGGATAACGCTCAAACATGGCTTTTTGTCCAACAGACAGTTGACCTTCATAATTTTTGTAATTATTGGCATCAATCGTAAACAACACCTGATCGCTGGCAAATGGATCAGGGTGATGGTCACCCTTTTTATAGCCGGCAACAGGCTCTGTGATACCCCCAGTCCATGCTGGAATGGTACCCTCCTGGTTACCGGAGCGAATAGCACCCACAGGAGTTAAATCTTTGCTCAAACGATCAATCTGATCCGGCTTAGAGCCAGCTTGAGCTGAACCCATAACAGTCAGACCAATCATGGATGTCAATAAGGTTTTTTTCAAAAACTTCATGTTACTGTCCCCAAATTAGAATGAATATTTAACATTGATAGAAGCAAAATCTCTATCAAACAATTGGTTGTATATCCCAGCACCAGAAAAACGAGTATGACTGACATCAACACTCCACTTTTCCAAATATGTAGCGGTTACACCAACGGTCACAGTTTTACGGTCTTCGATGAAATTACCGCCAGGTCCTGGCGTGGTACCATTGACATCATGGTTAAACCCCAACCGTGGAGAAAGGTTCCAAGCTGTGCCAAAAGCATTATTGTAATCAAAGCGGGTAATCAAACGATAACCCCAAGAAAATGGTGTGGCAAAAAATTCACGCGGTTCAGTCACTGGATTACGACTAGTGCCGCCTTCATTAGCGCTGGGACCACCGCCTGTATCTGTACCGGGCCCATTATAGCGGAGTACTTCTGGAGCAGGCATATCCCACACATTAGTGAATCCGACTTCCCCCAACAAAACAATTTGGTCGGTGCCAAAAAAATCATTGGGACCAAACAACTTGGTAGCTGTGAACTGTAATTGAGACACTTCATGTCGTTGCCAACCCCGGATATAATCACCAGGTTCAAACTGACCTATTTGAGAGACAAATCGATCATATTCAGCAGGGATAGCCGCATTCAATGGGGAAAGTGCAGCAAAAAGCAACTCCACATCATCAAACTGTAAAGGCACATTATCACGATAACTTAACTCACCCTGTAACGACATACCCAAACTGTTAATAGTGGTATTAAAACTCAAGCCCAGCAAATTAATGTCCTCTGGATATTCAATAAAATAAGTAGCAGAGTTAGGCGATGCAGGACCAAAAGGGTATAGATCTGATGATGGATCAGTTAAGTAACTTGGCAAGTTAAGATTCTGTAAATAGGGGGATAATGGCGCATTAGGATTACCAACAGCGATCGCACTGAGTATGGGTAATCTAGAATGATAATTCAAATAATACAACCCAAACTCTGTATTATTCAAAGCTTCTGAATAATATCGCAATGCCAAACCATATTGACCATCATCACTCGCACCAATACTGGGAGAACGTGGCACATTGAACCTAGCAATATTGCTAGCCAAAGCCTCTAAGCCAGGCACATTCATGTACTGGTCAATACTAGTTAACTCAGGGATAATACCAAAACCCAAAGCAACGTACTCAGAACCCGGAGTGGCGAAATCATTATTACTAAAATAGGTACCTGCTGGATCCGGATCTGTTTGTTCAAATTCAAACATGTAAACCGCTTCCATCGATAAATTATTAGTTAAATCCATATTGAAAGAAATCATATCGATCGGCAAAAAAGCTTCTTTAAGTTCAGCCCCAGCGACACGGATTTTTGATACGTCTACGGGATTAATGACATTGATACCTTGTTGAATGAATGTCGATTCACCCCAAGATACCACTTGACGACCTAAACGTACCGAACCATATCGATCACCTACTTCAAAATCTTTATAAACATAAGCATCCAATAGTCTGAATCGCTCACCAACAAACTCCTTTGCTACTTCCGAGAGCTTATCATTATCAGCATTTTCAAAATCATAAAAACCAGTAACACGGAAAAAACCACCCCAGTCTTTATATGAAAATCCAATGTCAGAAGTGAACTTAACCGCATTTGATATCAAATCACCTTTGTCATAATTTAAATTCCCATTATCGGAATTGATTGACCAACGACCAGGTGCTGCAATCCGCCCATCCAGATCAAACGCACTGACTAATGGGTTCAAATTAGCTTTACCTACCAGTCGATCATCACGCTCTTCAACACGCCATGAAGCACCATAAGATAACGTTGTATCAACACTGAAAGTCCAATCACCGTTGTCCCATGTTTTAGCCATTGATACTGCCGAAACACTCAATGTAGCCATCATCATAGCCGTTTTTAATTTGTTCAATTTGAAAGCGCCTGATGTCATATTAACTTTTTCTATCATTTCTTTATTTTTCATGATCGCCTCCTTATTGAATCACATCGCTGTTATTAATGTTCAATGTCGTACCACCAGAGATTACCCAAGCAGCCATTTGACTTTGCATCTCAACAGTAACCTGAGGCACATCTGGACTGAGCAAGCTACCATGCTCACCTTGTGTAAACTTAACCACAGCATCCAAGCCCGTTGGATCAAAAGCAGATTCTGAATACTGTGTTAAACCCATCGCCGCGATTAATGGTTCAGTACCTGATAGCGGTGCGTTTTCAACCGCATTAGGAACTACTTGATCACCCAAAATTTCGTGTAACAGTACATTGTTATTCAAGTTAGTTAAACTTGCAAAGTTAATTGGATCACCAGAATCTATCACCGTTTGGGTAGCCAAAATGAACAAGTTAAACTCTGCTGTACCCGGCACCACATCTACCTGTGCTAAACCTTCTAAAATACTCGGTCCAAAAGTAGGGGAACCGACCAACAAACTGGCGATACCACCACCTGGCGCCGAAAGCATACCACTTTGAACATCAGGATCCATAGCCAGGAACGTGCTACCAGTTATTCCCCCTAATGACAATCCAACAAATGAAACATTCGCAGCATTCAAATCACCTGTGCCATCCATGTTCAGGTCCATTCCAGGAATACTATTAACCAAAGTAAATAAATCAGCAACACCTTGACGGAGATTATCTCTAGAGACAAGCAAATTGGTGAGATTAATATAGTAAGCTGCTGATGAATCAATCTCACCATCTTGATCTAGATCCATATCAAATGTACGTTCAGTTGAAAATGGCCCAAAAGGTGTGTTCTCAATATAAAGAGGACTAGTCACATCAGTAATACCATGTAACGGCAAGTCAATAGCAACCACAACGTAACCAACAGAAGCCATAGTATCAGCAATGGCCAACATATCAGATCGATTGCGTGTAATACCGTGTTGGAAAATAACAACTGGCCAACCATCATCTGGCATAATCATACCACTGTTTTCATTAGGTACAGTGACTAACAGAGGAATGTTTTCTATTGATGTCGCTACAGGAACTGGATTAGCGAAAGTCAGGTGTTGTGAAGTTGGATCCAGACCATAACCATCAAAAGGTGGTTGGTAGGCACCTGGAGCAGCCTGCCAGCGCCCAGTCAAAGCGGCTGTTGGATTGACAATAGATGGTGCTTCCAAATAGTACGGTGTTGTTATTGTACCGATATACAGATCGGCTAACCCAGCGCCTCCAATAGCTGGAGAAGCTGTATTAATACCCGCAGCAGCAAGCACAGATTGGCCTGGACCAGAAATGGCCTTCACTGCTGACAAAACAGGCGTGATCGATTGGGTTGTAGCCGTCCAAGAAACAACAATATCATCTGGATTGATTCCCACTTGAGATGCTGCATACTCCTGAGAATTAACTAATTGACGTAATGGTTCAAGGGCTTGTGCAGTTGGGGTATTTAGCAAGGGGTCTGTGCTGTTGCCATTGGCATCAATCAATGGAGATGTCCTTTTTGCTAAAAAATATTGTTGATCTGGCGTTGCTGCATTACCTGCCAAATCTGTGATTCCATTAGTCAAAACTGCCATGTAACTGGTCAACTCTTTCAACGGACGCGTAAACACAATATTGACACTTGAACCATTAGCAACAGCCACAAAATCCTGTCCAAAGATCAGTTCACTAGCTACACCAGTCACACCGCCTCCAGGACCGGACAAAGTCACTTCAAATAAGCGAACTGTTGCTGGATTGACACTAGAAGAAGCCATTGCCTCAGAAAAATTGGTAGCCCATGGCGCTACAGTACTAAAACCATCTAAGGCATTGAGCGAAACCAATGGATCAGAATAGTCTGTTGGGTCAGCCACAGGGATGTTTAAAGTTAGATCAGCAGTGCCACTTAAAAACAAATTAGTAGGAATAGGCACCTTGGCTGGATCACCAGCAGCGGGCTCAAAGATAGCAGTGATGACATTGGTAACGACTGATCCATCTGGATTTGTCGCAGGAGGTGCATCAGCTGCACTGGGCGAATTACTACTACTGCTACAAGCCTGTAATATCACCAGTACGGTCAAAAGTGTAAGGATTTTTTTCATTTTCGTTCAAAGTCCCTGAGTTAATAACCCGGACATCATAAAATTAGTTACAGTAAAATTACAAGCACAAATATTAAATTAACATTAAGCAGAGTGTGTGCAACCTTCGGTTCATAAACTCATAAACCGGTTGCAAAGACAGAAAGTTCGCAAATAAAAACATAACACTTTGCTAATTTAAACCATCAGATTATGAATGCCAACCATCGAATCACTGTAAGTAAAAGATATAAAACCCATGCCATTATTTTATTTATTTTAGGCTTACTTTTCTTTATAAATCAACAAGACTGGCTAACAGATACCCAATGGTATACACTATCTATCACCACTGTAACAGCCATACTATGGATGACCGAATGGTTACCTATTCCAGTCAGTTCGCTCATACCTTTGGCTACCTTACCTCTATTTGGCGTATTAACGCCAGCTGAAGTGGGACAAGCTTATGGCAGCCCATTAATCTTGCTATTATTGGGCGGTTTTTTGCTGTCCACAGCGATGGAACACAGCCACACGCACCTATACTTAGCACACCGTATTATTAATCGGGTTGGTAACGACCATCCTAAACGCCTGATACTGGGCTTTATGCTAACATCTTCCTTATTAAGTATGTGGATATCTAACACAGCAACAACGTTGATGTTGCTACCTATTGCCACTGCCATCATTGCCAGTCAAAACAATCCAAAATTTGGCGTTTTGTTGCTATTGAGTATTGCCTATGCAGCGAGCATCGGGGGCACAACCACACCCATAGGCACACCACCCAACCTGATCATGATTGAAACACTCAAAAATAGTGGGTATGGTGATCTAGGTTTCATTGACTGGATACAATTAAGCCTACCTGTATGGTTGATATTTTTCCCGCTCATGTACTGGTTACTGAATCATCAACTCAAACAACAGTATCTCAAGTCTCATCAATTTGAACTTAAACCGATGACCACTGCACAGAAACGGGTATTGTTGGTATTTATCTTAACAGCGATACTGTGGATAACCAGAACAGCTCCATATGGTGGCTGGAAAAGCTGGCTTAACCTACCTCAAGCCAATGATGCTTCAGTAGCACTTTTGGCTGTTGTTCTAATGTTTAGCATTTCAAATGGTAACAATCAAAAACTCCTGAGCTGGCAACAAGCCAACAAAATCCCTTGGGGAGTATTGCTATTGTTCGCAGGTGGTATCGCGATCGCATCGGCATTCAAAGTATCCGGGTTAAGTGCTGTTCTCGCAGGGCAACTGCTATTTCTTAAAAATTGGCCATTATTTTTTGTTATTCTGACTTTGTGTCTGATGATCACATTCTTAACAGAGTTAACAAGTAACACAGCCACAACGGCCATTATCATGCCAATTCTATTATCAGTAGCACAGGCCATGGAAATCGACCCAATGCGATTGATGTTTCCTGCTGTCATTAGCGCCAGTTGCGCCTTTATGCTACCTGTTGCTACCGCACCTAATGCCATTATATATGGTTCTGGGCAAGTACCCATTAAAGAAATGATGAACCAAGGGTTCAAATTGAACGTAATAGGCGCTTTCATCATCGCTCTGATCAGCACTTACATACCCTATTAGATAGATAGTCAGTCCTGAAAAAGCCCTTCCTGGCCTTTTCCAGCATCGATCAAAAAACTGCATCAGTTGTGAATAACTTGTGTGTATGCTACGTGATTTATAGTTCACCTAGAGAAGTATTCATCGCTCAGAAAACGCAATCTCGAGAAAACGTCGATGTAAAAAAAAACAATGGAATTTCAAACAGATAGATCGGATGGTAAGCAATAACACGCATTGAAATCCTGTATGCACACCTCCGCCTTTATGTAATAGCAAACTCATTAAATCAAAGTGTCAGTTGTAATCACAAACTGTATAAAAAGCATCGCACACCCCAAACCTCCATTTGGGGTGTGATTGAATTAAATTTTTACGGATTAAAACCATCGGCAAAAATCAGATCTGATAAGATCACGGGATCCAGTGGCTCTGGAGCAGTCAAACCACCGACCGCTACAGTCGTTTGTACCTGATAAATGAATCCTGCAGATAATGGCACACTAAACCACTGAAAAGCAGTCCTGGCATCACCAGGGCCAAAGCCATTACCCAGGTTGGCTAAGTTATCTACATCAAAATCATACAAAAGATCTGTTAGATCCTCATTGCCTATTTGAAAGTTTTGATTACCACCTGCTCGATACTCGACCTGATAAGGAGCATCTGATTGCCTGATATAGCCGACATCCAGATTGACTAATTGGCCTACATCATTATCTGGCCCATTGACATCAAAGTTGGCATAGCTAAATAAATTGATATTTATACCATTCGCATTTAAATTAGTGATTTTCATAGTGCTGGTTAAGATAGCCTCATCTGTCTCAAGACCTGTTTGATCAATGACCTGTGTCAGATCTGCCCTAAAACCCTTACCGTCAACATCTAACCATGTAATGGTGACAGTATCATCATGATAGATGGCATAATCTGGCATCGGAAACTGATGCTCTCGGGTATCGCTACTGAGTCGATACAACCAATCGATACTGCCAAAGACACTCTCTAAATAATCTATATCAGTTTCCAGAGCAGTTCCCGAACCCAATGAATTTATTGTATAACTGGCTTCTCCGTCACTAATCTGCCCACCAACAGGATTAATAGTCAGAATCGCATCACTGACATTACCCACATCAGTCATACTATCATCATAAAAATATAATGTCCAAGTGCCATTAATATCTGTTACACCACTGAATGCTTCATTCATCGAAGTCAGGAGGCCTGCATCAGGCTCTGTTCCCATTGAAGTCGTTCTATAAATAGCTCCTGGCAACGCTTGATCAGTGTCTAAACTGGCAGCTACGAACCACCAATTATAAAAAATAAAGTCAAAGGCATCATCGCTGAAAGTATAATACCCGGTTAAGTTACTTGAATCTCCACCACACTCACCTTCAAACGCACCTGTTTTACCAAACAATAAATGTCGGGTGAGGTCAGGTGCCTCCAATTCTACTGTCAAATCCCCCACAAATGTATGAAACACATTCATAGTCAGTTCTATCCTATTGATTGTATCAACATTCGCCACATCAAAGGTAACTGCTAAAGGTGTGCCTAAATTACCGCAGTCACCAGGACCATCTGGAATGGAACCAATATTTGATCCTGGGAAGTTAAAAGCTGACACGGCTTGAGTGCATAATAAAGCCAAAATTGTTGTCTGTTTTTTCATAAAAATCACTTTTGTTTCTAGTAGGTATCTCAACCATCGTAATTTTTGACAAGAGAAGTTCAATAAAGTTTATTTTTTTCTGTTATAGCTTAAGGAGTTAATAATTTAACCCGTGATGCATTTGGAACAAATCTGCTACATTTAGATTTAGCAATGGTAGGAAAATTTAGATACAAAAATTAAGATAAATAGTCAGTCCTGAAAAACTCCCTCCTGGCCTTTTCAACATCGATCAAAAAACACTGGAGCGCAAAAGTGTGATTTTGCTGATGTTTTTTGACCTGACTTGAACCTGGTTGCTCAAGGTGGCACTTCCATGTGCCACACCATCGACCATAAAAAAGTTTCTGGAAAACTTTTTCACGTTAGCTTGAGAGCCGCATGGAAGCGGCGAATAAAAATGCATCGTGACACCTGTTTCCTGGTCGAAAAAATGTGCAAAATTGAAG
>JAUIGR010000079.1 GCA_030430025.1 Gammaproteobacteria bacterium | reverse complement strand
ACCTACTGTAATTACCTGACCTTGGGTCACCGGCTGACTCAACAGTTGAGCAACAAAAGTCGCATGACTCTCTACCGAATCAAAATTTGCATGTGCAGCACCTGCAGCCACCATGCAGAAAAAGATCACCCCTGTCTTATTCATATATAGATTGATATTCACAATTTCACCTATCTTCGTATCTAGTAAACCATTAATACGCATTACACCATAACAGTGGCTCATTTTTTTCGATACAAGCCCCTCACTACTTATCCATTTCAAATTAAAAAGCCGGCTCAATGCCGGCTTTATCACATACTTTAGAATTCGGTCAAATTTGTTCAAAACCATTTTTAAAAATGATGTCATTGACGATCACTTCATCAGCGCCCACATCATAGGGACCATAAAGATTATTTTGTAAAGGATCATCATACCCTCGTTGATCTCCATCCATATCAAGACTGTTTTCCACTAAGAAACCACAAAAATCATTGGCCTCAGAATCCGGCTTAATGTGCATATCTGTACCATTAACACCGACAAAAGGACTATTCATCAAAGGCAAACTTTGGTTAATATTTACATTAACCTGGTTATCAATGGTTCCCAATCCAGATATTAAAGAACAACGAAAATTGACAGAAGCATCCTGTACAATCCAAAATGCGTTTAAGTCGCTTTCATTAACAAACAAAATACTGGCATCAAAATTATAAACACTGGTACCAGAAGCACAAATCACATCATCGAAGTCAGAATCACCAGCAACAGCATAAATACTGGAAGAGGTCAAGTCCACCTGTGCTTCTTTGTTATGAAAAAAACAATAGTCGGTAATGCCATCACCCTCCTGTTTTATTTGACTCCCTAATACTTTCAAATGAGCATTATTCTCAATAACAAAAGGATTATAGACTGTACCTCCTACACCAATGTAAGCGTTGACGATAGACAATTCTGCATGTGACATTATTCTCATTTGAACTTGTGCACCAGATAATTGTGTACACTTTCCTGGACTCCAACATGATTTGTGATTCACTGTTTCAAACCTGATCTTGCCATAATCACTTGCTGACACATTAATCACTCTAGTGTTTGGTCCATTAATCGCCGGCATACTTTCAGAAAGAAGGTAATTATTATCTGAAACCAGTGTATTAACAGCTGTTACCTGACTGTTCTGGCCCTCTGCGTGAATACCTGTTGCAATAGTTAAATTAAAGACATTCTCCTGAACAGCCACGATATTATCCATCACTTTCACTGGTTCACTGTCCACACCAAAACAAATGTCTTGAGAGCACGCACGATAGCCCAACAAGTTGACACGCCCACCTCCCAAAGCCAAAACTGCACTACCACCGATACTTTGTCCGACATCCATAGTGTTTGCTTTGATAGTGGTAGGAGAAAAAACCGTTATTTCACAAAATCCCCAAGCTTGAACAGCAACACCATTTTCCGCACGGTTATTACTGATCTCTGAATGACCATGTATTAGCACACTGCTATTACCTCCCTCACAATAAACACCCGCAGTATCAAATTGTGTTACTGTATTATTTTTAATACTTACATCTTTCAAAACAAAGTCAGTCGCACCTTGTTGAACAATAATACTGGCTGCAGCTATAGCATAACCATTGCTGATCAAGCTGTTTTCAACAACAATACTGGCATCAACCTCATCTGCATAGATCGCCGGACCAGATAAACCATTTCTATCAAAATCAATATTTTTGATAGACACATAACTTCGATCACCTTCTCCTTGCACAGTAATGATAGAAGCACTACCAGTACCTTGAAAAACTGTATTACTCGCTCCAACTTGACCCATGTCAGCATCCGCGCAAGTAGCATAACCACCTACAATTTGCACATCAAATCCTTCAATAATCATCGGACCACTATATGGGGAACCAGAGTTTGCTACCCTAATTTCTGAAACAGAACCCATCTGTACTTCTAACAATGCCTCTTGCACATTACTGTAATCACATGATTGAGCACTGCCCACAGTAATAAAATCACCACCTAATTTACTGCCCTGCTGTTTCATTGCGAATACGACTCGCTTAAGATGTTCCGGCATATAAAATTTTTCGGCACCGACATCATTCGTGTACATAATAAAAGTAAGAAAACTCACAAAATAGACCACAAAAAAATACATACACACACCTCAAATAAAAGTAAACTTGAACCTAAATATACGTTTTAACCATCACTTTTGGTCCAAATTTAATGTTTTATTAATGAGCATCTGTTACCATAGTGCTGTGTGTGTAAGTATGAGAGAGAGGGTGATATGAGTGACAGTATCACTGAATATGTCAACAGTCATGATGATTTCATTAATCCAGAGATTCACCAAAAATTGGTCGGTCTCGCTCGCGCTGCGCTCAATAAAGGTATGAGGGGTAATACGCTTGATACGCATGACGTGGTCAATGAGTCAATCGTTAAGTTTTATAATTTAAATAGCAAAGAATTTTCATCCCGAAGCCATTTTTACGCTACCATGTCAACCATCATGAGAAACCTCATTATCGACCACATCCGAAAGAAGCAAGCATCAGTCAATGGAGGAGATAAATTCCAAATGACGCTTTCTGCCATCGACAAACAGGACGAAGATGAAATACCACAAATTCAAGTTTTAGAGATGGAAGATGCCATCATTCGTGTTGGCAAAGCATATAAAGACTTAGAGGAAATCATTGTCATCCGATTTTACGGTGGCGCAAGTATTGATGAGCTAGCAGGAATGTACAATACATCTAAAAGCAGCATCAAACGTAAATTGAGATTTGCCAGAGCACTCTTAAAAAAAGAACTAAGATAAATGACACAAAACCAGATTGAAATCTATTTCAACCAACTGGTCAATCTCAACCAAGCAGAAGCTCAAAGTAGAATCAATAAGTTACTCAAACAAAATCGCATTTCTAAAGCTGAATCTGAACTACTGACCGAACTGCTATCGATCGATAACCAGGCGACATCATCCGAAGACCTTATACCCTCTCTCAAAGACCAGATTATTCCTGAAGATTCATCGGTTTTCGCTGATCCACACTTCAACCAATACACCATCAAGAAAAAAATCGGCAGTGGTGGCATGGGTACTGTTTTTCTCGCTGAACGCAATGATGGTGTCTTTGAACATAAGGTTGCCATTAAAGTCTCCCATAGCCATATGTCTGATGAGAACAAACAAAAATTCATAAACGAGCGGCAAATATTAGCAAAGCTCAATCACCCCAACATCGCTCAAATTATTGATGGAGGTAATAGCTCAACAGGACAATCTTATTTAGTCATGGAATATATCAGTGGAATCCCCATTGATCAATACTGTCAAAAACACAAACCAAAATTAAAAGAACGTATTCGCCTGATTATCTCAGTTTGTCGAGCCGTAGCTTATGCGCATAGCCTCCTAGTACTACATAGAGACTTAAAACCAGACAATATACTGGTGACAGATGACGGAACAATTAAACTCCTTGATTTTGGGATAGCAAAGTTATTATCCAGCGATAAAGAGGAAACTCATTTCACCAAAGTAATGACTCGCCGTTATGCCAGTCCAGAACAAATAAAAGGTCAGCCTTTGGCGACTCAAAGCGATCAATTTAGTTTAGCACTGATAGCCTATGAACTGTTCACAGGCTTTCACCCCTTTCCTTCACCTACAGATCACAGCCGAGAACAGAATATTTTTTCTGGTAGATTCAGTAAAACGGCAGACTTTATAAAAACAAAGGACGCAATATACCCGGAGCTTTGTCTAGAAGATCCAACATATATTAAGGGTGATCTAGAAAATATATTACATAAAGCACTGGCTTCTAAAGCCAACGACAGATATGGAAATATAGAAGCATTCGCTGAAGATCTGAACAACTTCTTACAACACAGGCCTGTTGCAGCCAGAAAACCCAATTTTCTATATGTTGTAAGAAAAATGGCTCAAAGAAACAAGGCCCTTTTTATCCTTGGTGCTTTATCTGCTGCTGGGTTAATTACACTATCGGCTGTCTCACTCAAGCAAGCGCATAAAGCCAATATCAATGCCAAGCTGGCAAATGCAGAAACTCAACAATCACAACAAATTTCAAATTTCTTAAAGAACATTTTTATAGAAGCTCAACCACATTCGTCTAAAAATGAATTAACAGCAACAGATTTACTTAACCAAGCCAAGAAAACCTTACTAGATAATCCATTACCAAACGCACAAGATCAATACGAGATTCTTAACGTGATTTACGAAAGTTATCTAAAATTAGGAAAAATAGAACAAATAAAAACAGAATTGCCAGAACATATTGCTCGATGCATCGACATATTGACTCAACAAAATCCCCAGTGTATTCAACTCCTAGTAACACAAGGTATGGCTTATAATAAAACCCAGGAGGATCAAAAAGCCATTGAAGATCTAAAGTTAGCTGAAAAATGGACGAGAACACAATCGCCTATTGACATTAATATGCTTGCTCGTGTGCTCAGAGCACAATTCAACTCTCTTGTTAACCTCGGCCGATATGAAGAGGCGTTAAAAACAACTGAAGAAGCGCTCACTTACTTAAAAAAGAGCGAAAACAACACCAAAACCATCGCCAAAATTTACAGTGACGTCTCTGTTATTGCCATAGCCGAAGGCTTCTATGAACAAGCCCTTTCATATTTTGAATATCTACATCACTTTTATGAAAATGAAGGTAAAGAAGCGTATTATGATAAAGCCACTTTTTTCAGTGTCATAGCATATTACCACTACCATCGCCAAGAGTATCACTTGGCCGCTAATAATATGGAAATTGCTGTTAGCATTTTGCAAAGTGCATTCAACAGACCTTCAGAGAGGTTAGGTTGGAACCAAAACACATTATCAAAATACTGGTTATTGGCTCAACAGCCTGAAAAGGCATTAAAAGTTGCTGAAGACGCATTGAAAACATACCAAAGTATTGATGGCTCAGTAAAAAAGATGGAATATTCCATTCAGTTCTACACATCAGAGCTATTGTTTCAAATGGGTCGTTTTGAAGATGGTTATGTCTTGATTAAGGACATTGAAAAAGACGACCAATATAATGCTTGCCGCTACGAACTAAGCCATGCTTTTTATCATGTTTTTCAACATTCACGCACTCTGGCAGAAGCCAAACTCAACAGTTATCAATCTTGCATACAAACAACGCAGTACAAAAAAGAATTAGCTATGAGTTACGCTGCCCTATTTGAAGCACGAATTCATTGGTGTGATGGTGATTTCCAACAAGCAAAAAACTCAATGGAAACAGCATTAACATATTGGTCAAAACACCCCAAATCCGATCTTTATCTAAAAAAGACTGTTGATGTACTAGCAAATCAAATTAACCAAACCCTATCATCTAATAAGATTTTTGATCAAAATACGATAACAACTGAGTTGGATTTACAGAACGTAATGAATGGCCCACACCCTCAACCACGCTCATGCTGGCATTAGGTAAGGCATTGGCTACTTCCCTCGACTCATCCTCAGTCACCATTCGATCCAAAGAGCCCAACAGTATTTTTACATTTTGTGTTATTTCAGGATAATCTGATTCAGACAAATCTTGGTGTTGCCCTAAATTTTCAAGAAGCTTTCTGGATTTTTCAACAACAGACTGCCAACCAGCAACGTGATGCCGTTCCTTCAACACTTCAACAAAATCAGGCGCTCGCTCTTTCAACAAGCTAGGCTCTATACCATCAATGTGCTTTTGAGCAATCATCGGACTCCATTCAAACTTAGTGCCGTAGGTTATCACACGGTCTATTTTTTCTGGATGGTGTCGAGCCAGATACAAGCCCAAATACCCGCCCATACTGTGACCGAAAACATTAACCTTCTCAATGTCCTTATTTTCCAAAAACTCCAATACATCTTGAGCAAATAATGGAAATGTAAATGCCTGTTCAGCCATTTGCCTTTTGCCATGACCCATAAGATCCATTGTCAAGAACTGTAATCCTTCAGTGGACAACCGAGACAACGGTTTCATCTCTTCTGCTGAACCCAGAGCTCCATGTATTAGTAACCATTTATTTCTCACCAGTAAAAACCTCCAAGTTAAGGGCAAAAATCAGATAAAAAAAGAAAAGCTGCCAGTTTTCTGACAACTTTTCCCAAACAATAAAGTTCACAATCCGTTATTCATACTGTTCCCAATCGTCCTCAAAAATCAAATCATCGTCGTTACCCATATATTCATCAGCACCCAAGTCAAATGGACCAAACTGATTGTCCGCACTGACATCGATACCACGCACTTGACCATCAATATCATTGTACTCGTTATTCAAGATACCTGCACAATAATCAATCGCTGGAGAATTTGCGCTCAAATGAAAATTATTGTTCGCCTCGTCAACAAAAAGGGGGTCAGCGACCATTATTCCCACTCCAGAAAAACTTTGATCCTCATGTGCTATCACACACTGAAAATTGTCAGTGGCTCCAGCACTTTCATAAACGAGTCCGGCTGTTTCTTTAATGATGGAAGTAAATACACCGGTTACACCAGTCGCTCCCATACTGAACAAAGATTTCTTGTACAGATTATTCACCAAGGTAGAATAACTGATATACAAGTTTGACCCTCCTGCTAAAGATGAAAAAATTACAGCATTCTGAGCGTCGCCATTGGCATAAATAATCGACCCTTCTATGTAGACGTCTCCTCCACCTACTTGTCTACCTACTGCGGATAACGAACCATTATTTTGATAAATATGGACATTATGTAGTTTAATCTCTGAACCAAGGTCAGCCCAGTAGACACCTCCATTATTCGTCGCCACATTTTCAGATATCTGCGAACATGCCCAATTATCCCAACATTGACTCTGATCATCAACACCCACATCCAAAGAGCCCCCAACTACAGCAAACGCCCCTCCATCCAATGAAGAGTTTTTGTTCACATATACATTAGTCATTTTGATAGTGGAACTGTCACCATAGACACCTCCTCCATAGAAACCCGCCTGATTTTCACTGATCACAACGGCTTCACCAGTGTCACCAAAACAGAGATTGGGTTCATAACAGTATTCATGCCCATATACATTGACAACTGAAGAATCAGCATAGATTCCACCACCCAGTTCAGAAGCTGTGTTATTGTTAACCGTAGAAGGTGAAAGAATATCTAACTGACAAACACTCCCTACTAAAATGCCTCCACCATTGATAGCGGTATTATTTTCAATTCTTGATTGACCTACAATGATGACTTCGGCATTGTCACAATACATTCCGCCACCAGATAGATTCGCACTATTAGAGTCTACAAGTGTATTACTCAAAGTGAGCATAACCAAATGGTTACCATCTATTCCTCCAACATTCACTCCACCGCCTATTTGAGCACTGTTACTCATGATCTGACTGTTATACACCTTAAGATCAACATAGGCATTGTTAACCACCAATCCACCACCAAAACTTCCTGACCCATTGATAATTTTCAATCCATGTAGCTCTATGTGATTAAGCTGATCATCTCCGGTGATTTTAATGGTCGGTAAAAAGTGATCCCCATCGATTACTGATATCACACCATCAGTTGGTTGATCATTTTCAGCGTCAGCACAATTGGCATAGTGACCCTTTATCTTGATGTTTTTATCGACAATGTTCAGGTTTTCAAAGTAAGGTGAGCCACTCGCAGATAGACGCATCTCGTCTTCCCCATCATTAATCGCAGCTTGTATAGATGTGTAGTCACAACCGCCTCCATCTGGTCCAACTGAGACAGCCCCTGCATTTTGCTGTATAACTATTGCGAGCAAAACTTTTACAATGATTTTCATATACTTTTCCCATCTATTTAATTAAAGTTACACTCACACACATCCCTTGTTACGTTTACATCAGAACAAATGGTCCATTTTTTTCGCACTAATTAAAACAAAGTGTAGATAGCGATATGAAAGTTAACGCTAAAATATTAAGGGCACCTCTATTAATGAGTCATTTCTTCTGCAAGGAGACAGGGCTCACTTTGCAGTTAATGAACATTCCGTGTGAACATGTCTTGCCTGTTATTTTTTTGGCGTTGCCAGAAAAATCACTTGTTGGCATTGTGATCAAACAACCAAAAAATGTAAAAAAGTAGAAATTTTCATTACCTGAGTCACTACCAACAAACTCATTGTTTGGAAAACTTGTGAAAATCCTGAAAACTAAAAATAATAAAGAGAGACAAGCACCATCATTAGCCTAGTAAAGCACTATTTTCTAAGATAAAAACACTTAAGTAGTCAGTCCTGAAAAAGTCCTTCCTGGCCTTTTCCAGCATCGGTCAAAAAAACACTTAAGCGCAAAAGTGTGATTTTGCTGATGTTTTTTGACCTTACTTGAGCCTGACGGCTCAAGGTGGCACCTCCCTGTGTCACACCATCGACCATAAAAAAGTTTCTGGAAAACTTTTTCACGTTAGCTTGAGAGCCGCATGGAAGCGGCGAATAAAAATGCATCGTGACACCTGTTTCCTGGTCGAAAAAATGTGCAAAATTGAAG
>JAUIGR010000113.1 GCA_030430025.1 Gammaproteobacteria bacterium | reverse complement strand
TGCCTTGATCAAGTTCAGAATGGTGAGATTTGTAACTGACTTTAACTTGGTTCAAACCCATTGATCCTTCAATGGTCCAGCGGTTGTTCAGCTTGACCATGGCACGATAAAACAAGCTGGTTTGGTGGTTATTCAGGTCATCTTTGGCCTGTAGCGCCCCAGGAATGCCTTGGTTGTTGTCATAGTTTTCTATGTTATTCCAACCTTTTTGAGTCTCCATGCCCCATTGCATTTGCCATAAAGCGTTTGAATTGTTGCTGTTTTCATAAGAAAAATACGTGCGCACTCCCAGATTCTTTTCTGCTCTGTACTCGTAATTGGTAATGAAAGGGTTTTCGAAATCTGTGTTTGAACCAAACAAACTGAAGCTGAGTGCCAGCTGGTCATTGATTTGTGTTTCATGAGTGACACCCGCAAAAAATGTCTGGTTGTAAATGGCGGCTTTTTGTTCTATCGCCGATGGCGTGAAAGCCGTGGCTGGACGTGACATCCGCGGATTTTCCAGCCTTTGGCTTGCCGTTAAACCGCCTGGTGTTTGGTAATTCAAATCACTGTAAAAGGCCAAAAACCTGAGCGACTGATGGTCAGCATATTGCCACTTATGTGCCGTTTGGAGTGTTTGCTTATCCAAAGCTGAATGCTCACGATAACCGTCTGAACGAGTAAAAGACTGGTCGATGGAAAAGGCATAATCTTCGCTAACCAAGCGTTGAACTGAGAGTTGTTCTTGCAACAAACCGAATGAACCTGCGCTGCTTGATAAACTGCTTTCGTTTTGAAACACATCAAAGCCTTTGGGTTGCATGCGGATAACACCGCCTGTATTGGCACCATAAAGTGAACCATCGGGTCCTTTAATGACATGAATGGAAGCAATAGATGCCGGGTCAATTAAATTGAGGTAACTGTTTCCGCCAGCATCAGTGAGCGGGTATTCATCCAAGTAAATTTTGTTATTGCGAATACCAAAAGGTGAACGAATCAGGCTGCCACGCATGGCCAAGCGATAGCTGCCCGGGGAACGCTCCTCCATGCGAACACCAGCCACGGTGTTCATAACTGGCACTAAAGTGGTGGTTTGCTGTGTCTCGATTTGTTCTGATGTGATCGTTTCTGCTGAAGCAGTCAACCCCAAAATGGGCTGCTTATCGAAATGAGCAATGATTTCGATGGCTGCCAAATCAGTGACTTCCTGTTTTGGGTCTCTGTCACTATTTTCATTGTCTTGGTCAGTTGCTTGAGCAGAGCTTATGGCAAAAAAAGCCGAAAGCAATATCATCAGATTGGTCATGGTTATCTAAAACGGAAAGGTGAAGGCAGTATAGCAATTTTGCTGCATGATAAATCAAAAGTTAGAACTGTGACGCGATTTATGTACGGCTTTGATATATTTTGCGGTTTGTAACTACAAAAAAGGGCTGCCTGTTGGCAACCCTTTGATGTTGGTGGAGACGGCGGACAACGAACTTATTTATAAGTATTTGATATTAAATATTATTAATTCACTGAAAATAATTGTTTCTGGAATTACCACCATTATTACCACCATTTGTAATCTTTAACTGATTTCTAGAATATTGAGAATATTTTCTCCAATTTGCTCATCTAGTTCTGAAG
>JAUIGR010000112.1 GCA_030430025.1 Gammaproteobacteria bacterium | reverse complement strand
TTGATATGTGTCAGGTCTTTCCTCAAGCTTTACATGATCAATGGTCAACAATTCCTGAGTTGTGATATTGGAAGCAGTCATCCTTAATTTTTGAAATGATTTCTTTTGATTATAGCAAGTATTTTTTAAGATACTTAAAAATCATTTACACATATTTACTCTAAACCTTGCTCAAAGTTTAATTACAATGAAACAATACAACCTCACCATCAAAACACCAGGACGTAGTTATTATCTAATTACTGAGCAGATTGAGCAGACTATTAGCGCAGACATCCATTAGGTCATGGTAATGCGTGGATTTTGGCAAAGGTTAAAAAATAAAAAAGTTTAAGATGAAACAAAGAAAACTTTAATGGGATTGATAAAAGACTATATGGAGTGGTTGTTTAGTTGAAAAAAAATGATGACAAATTTATGGGCTGCCTCATTGGTTTAGCCGTTGGTGATGCCATTGGCACTACTGTTGAATTTGCTGAACGTGGTAGTTTTAAACCGTTGACAGACATGATTGGTGGTGGACCCTTTGAACTTGAGGCAGGACAATGGACTGATGACACTTCTATGGCACTGTGCCTTGCCCACAGTTTATTACACTGTAAAGGATTTGATGCAACTGATCAAATGAATCGTTATTGTAATTGGTATAACTTCGGGTATATGAGCAGCACCGGTGAATGCTTTGATATTGGCCACACAACAGTGACAGCATTAAGGAAATTTCTCATAACCAATGATCCATTTGCAGGTGACACAAATCCTCGTTCAGCCGGTAATGGCGGAATCATGCGTTTAGCTCCCATACCAATGTTTTATACTGATAATATTGATGATGTGTTGAAGCACTCGGCAGACAGCTCAAAAACGACACACGGAGCTCTTGAGGCTGTTGAATGTGCCATGTTATTCGGTTCTCAGCTTGCAGCAGCACTTAAATGTCATTCGAAAGAACAAATCCTATCTATTTCTACATTTAAACCTAAATGCAGTAAAGTAATCGATATCCAACAACAGCGATACCAAGATAAGGAAATCGATGAAATCCATGGCACAGGATATGTCATCGATTCGCTGGAAGCTTCGCTCTGGTGTTTTAACCAATCTCATTCCTTCAGTGAGGCTGTACTATTAGCTGCTAATCTAGGTGATGATGCAGACACAACTGCAGCGATTACAGGACAGATTGCAGGTGCGTATTATGGGTTTGACAACATTCCAAAACATTGGGTAAAGAAGCTGAGCATGAAGCAAGATATAATTGAGTTGGCCTTACGGTTGATGCAACAAACAAACTGCTAAAAGCTCAACACTTAATAAGAAGTTGAGTATTAATCTAATCTGACAAAATCCTTATGAAACAACACAACCTCACCATCAAAACACCCGGACGTGGTTATTATTTAATTACTGAACAGATTGAACAGGCCATCCGTGCTGACATCCGAGCGGTGGATGTCGGTTTGTTACATGTTTTCTTAAGACATTCTTCGGCCAGCTTGACAATCAATGAAAATGCCGACCCAACAGTACGTGAAGACTTTAAAACTTTTGAAGAAACGTTGGTGCCACGGGATTACCCTTGGAAACACGATTACGAAGGTGACGATGATATGCCAGCACATG
>JAUIGR010000078.1 GCA_030430025.1 Gammaproteobacteria bacterium | reverse complement strand
CTTCCTGGCCTTTTCCAGCATCGGTCAAAAAACACTTAAGCGCAAAAGTGTGATTTTGCTGATATTTTTTGACCTTACTTGAGCCTAACGGCTCAAGGTGGCACGTCCTTGTGCCACACCGTCGACCGGAAAAAAGCATTGAAACACTTGTTTTCTGGTCGAAAAAATATGGAAATTGTAATAAATTTATCTTATCCAACAATAACTTATGCATTTTTCAGGTTCGACTATTTACCTTGGAAAGAATCAACATTTTTGTTTTTTGTATCTTGATTTGTAGAGGGTATAGTAAAAAGTATTACAAAGCTGCCCTCACTCCTGTTCCTGTAACTGTTAACAGTATTGCTTTTCAATCGAATGTCGTCATTTTGTTATTCATTGATGATAAAGTCTATGGTTTGTCGTACTTTGAATGGAACAGCTTTTCCATTTTCGATTTTGGGATGAAAGGTCCATTTTCTTACTGCTTTCAATGCAGCTTTATTGAATTCGTTTCTAGGTTTGCTGGCCAAAATTTCAATGTCATCAACTTGACCTATATGATTGATTGTAATCAAAACTTCCACCCAGCCTTCTACTTTACGTTGTAATAAAGAAGGCGGATACATGGGTGCTATAGCTGTTTTGACTGTGCCATTTTGGCCTTGCCAGTCACCACTCAATTGGGTCGATACCATTGTGTTCAAGTCATCGAGCTTTAGCCAATCTTTATTGGTTTTTAAACCAGTTGGTAGATATATTTCATTGTCAGAAGAGTTATTCAATATAGCTAAGTTTGGGGTTGCAGGCGGTTGGTTGGTTTTTTTCTGTTTGGGTAGTTCTCGCTTTGGTTTTTTAGCTGACTTGTGAGTTTGGATGTCCTTAAAAAAAGCAAAACTTACTTTAAAATCAGTACTTTTGTTGTGTTGATGGGGTTTTGATAACAGCTGTGCCATCAAAAAAAACAGCCCAAATGTGACAGTGATTGCTAGTATAGATGCGGAGCCAAATCTTGTTATTTTATTCATGCTTATTCTCGGTTGTTATTGGCATGTTGGTTACCAATCGACTTTAAGACAGTATCTCTTTAAATTATCGGTGTTTTATAACAAGACTTTAGCCCTTTGCTAATAGTTCAAAAAAAATCATTTCGATGGGCCAGATAATCAACTTTTGATAAGTTTCGGAAGTGAATTGACTATAACAGTAGATCAACAACTAGCGGAAAGTTGGTCTGTGTTTATTTATTGATCGACTGGATTTATTTTACTGAGCGCAGGTTTATCAATATCAGGAGCAGTTAAACTGGTTTTTTGGAAGGCTTTTTGGTAGTGTGACAGGGCTTTTTCTGGTTGTTGCATTTCTTGGTATACCTGTCCCAGTAATTGGTTGATTTCCTGGTTGTCTAATGGACTAGGAATTACTGCCTGACTTTTTTGTAGCAAGCTTTCGGCTTGATCCCATTGTTTTCTGGCGATGTGTAATTTGGCATTGCACAATAATACATGTGGGTTAGTTGGGTGTTTGGATAGCCATTTTTCTGACACTTTGAGGCGGTGGTTGAGGTTATGGGGAAGCTGCGACCATAGGTTGACTAGTTCGTTATCCCAATGATGCTTTTGTTGTTTCTCAATATGGTCGGTCAGTTGTTGGTAGGCGCCTACTCTCATTGCATTGTGGCAAAAACTGAGGTTGAATTGTTGTTGTTGGTTTTTGGAGAGCGAATCCCAGATGGTCATCAACTGCTCGACACTGGCAGCTGAGTTCAAGTTGGATTGGATGCTTTGGTTACGCAAATGAGTGGCTTGATCAGGCCCGATGATTTGGAGTTTCTCAGCTTTGGGTAACAACGACTGTAAGACTTGCCAGTTTTCTAGTTGCTGTGCTGTCTGTGTTTTTAGATGTACAGCTCTTGGGTTATTTGGATATGTTTTTAATATCACATCAAGTAATTGGTCAGCTTTCTCAGTTTTTCCCGTTTTTAACCACAATTCACACCGAGTTAAGTCTACTGTTAATGGGTTGTCTACGTGCGTTTCAGCTTGATCGAGGTATTTTTCGGCTTGTTCTATTTTATTTTGAGAAATGGCGGCACGGGCTGCAGCCATGTAGGACAGTTCGGGCGCAGGGTTTTGGTTGACTGATTTGAGTAACAGTTTTTCAGCTTGCGACCATTTGCCTTCACTGAGTAGCAGTAACCCTCTGGCAAATTTCTTTCTGCCGCTTTGAGCATTAATGTGTCTAAGTGCTTTTTTCGGTGTTGTGACTAAGGCGTAAACGAGCCAGATAGACAGGAAGAGCAGGCCAGTGATCATTATGGCTGTAATGGCAGTCATTTGGATTTGGTAACCGAGTACTTCTATTTGGATCAACCCAGGATATTTCAGCATCAATGGTGTCAGCCATGCGGCGAGCAAGATGATCAATAACAATACTGTGACTTTTATCATTTTGCTCATCAGCGCATTCCTTTCAATTCTTCGATGACTGCGTCAATATCTGCAGTATTTGTAGGACCTCTGGCTATGTTGGTTTGTGCCAGGGTGCTGAGTTGTTGTTTCAATGCTCGCTCACTGTCAGGTAATAATTCGGCAGCAGTGGTCAGGTGGTGTGACCAGTTATTTTGTTGAGATAATGTCAAAGCCCAACCTGCTTGTTGTAGGTGGTTAATTAGGGTGGTCTTTAGAAGCATCAGGGTATGTTGGTTGCTGAGTTGTCGGTCGTTGCTGATTTTTTTAATACTGATGAATCGATCATACCAGGCGGATTGTGATTTTTCTGACACGGGTTCAGTTGTTAACTTCATTGCAGTAATTTTTTGACTGATAAGATCAAGTTGCTGTTGCCACTGATTGATGTCGATATTTTCATAACTTTGCCAGCTGTTTATTAGCTGAGTTAATAATTGGTGATTTGTTGTTGAGAGGTTGGCGACATTTAAGACTTGTTGCAGCTGCTCAATTGCTGAAGTTGTTTGGCCTTGTTTAATCAGCAAGCGACAACTGAATAATGTGTCAATGGCCCAACGTTTGTCATTTGTGATTTGATCTTCTGGTAGTTTCAAGTGGTTGGGTGTTGTACTGCCGGCTTTCAACTGTTGTTGTAATTGTTTGATGAGGGTGTTTTGTGATTGGATTTGTTGTTGCAAGTTTTTGAGTTGTGGTTGATAGTCGGTCTGAGTTTCAGTTGAAGTGACAGCTGATTGTATTTCTGCCCACTGTGTTTTCAGCTGGGCGTGTTGTTTGATCTGTTCATTGATCTGTTGGTTGAGTTTCGACTGGTGGTTTTGTAAGGTACTGATTTCATGGTTCCAGTCTGGAGTTATCTGCTCAGATTGTTGACTGTTCTTCCAGTAGCTATAAATCGATATTGCGATCGCACTTACCGATAACAAGATACTGAGACCAGCTAATCCTGACTTTTTGATGATAACCTGCGGTTCTTCTGAAGTTTTTTTATCTTCTGATAATTCACTGGCTACCTCGGTGTGCTCTACTTCAATAACTTGGTGATTTTCTTTATTTTCGTTCATGTTATTTTTAGGTAAAGGATGGCTTCATTTTATCATTATTAACCAGAGAGTCTAATAATGTTGGTATCGGTTCAATCGACTTGATCCTTTGAGAAACCTGTCATGCCACAACCGTTGCGACGAAAATCTGCGTAACCTAATGTGCAGTTACCGTATTGGACGGCATTGATCCCGCCAAAATAGAGACTGCATTGTTGCCATTCCGTATGATTTGGTGCTGTGTTTTTCAGTTGTTGAATGGTTTGAGTATTGAGTCCTGGTTCAATGTCCAGATGTTGTTTTTCATAGTGAATTCGCGGGGCGTTAATGGCTTCTTTAAGCGATTGTCCTTGAATGATTCTATGGCTGACTTGGTATAGTGCTGTTTTGATACGATTGGAGCCTCCTGTCCCCAGTGCAATACGATTTTGATTGTTGATAATGAGGCTGGGAGCCATCATCGATTTCATTTTTTGGCCCGGGTCCCAGGCAAAAAAACCATTGGGGTTAATGTCTTCTTCACCTAAGAAATTATTCATCATGAAGCCATATTCGGGCAATACCATGCCATTGCCTTCTCCATTAGACAGCGTCATGCTGGCCAGATTACCTTGTCCGTCAACCACTGAAATGTGACTGGTCCCTCGATTCATTTCAGCTGGCAACATGATGTGATTAACCTGCTGCATTGCATATAAATGTTGATGTGTTATTTCGTTGTATTGAGATGCTTGTTTGAGTTGTTCAACGACATAATTACCTCCTGTGCTTGGTAGTGGCGAGGTGTAAAATTGGTAATCATTAATGGACAAGTGTAAAGGTTTCTGAACATTTGCTTGTGCTGATTGACAGTCTTTGTGTGTTAGTAGCACTCCAGTTTGCGAGCAAACGTCTTTCATGACCGGTCCTTGGTAAAACCATTGTTGATCTTCTTGTCTAGACAAACTGTCAAGAAATGCTGCCAGTTGGGGGTTTTTCCATGTCATCCCTTGTTCCATGTTGGCGTATAGCTGTTGTGCTGCTGTTGTGCTTTGGATGATGGGTTGTAAGATTTGGGCGACAGAGGCCTGTTGTTGATTAATTTTTAATCCGTTTTTGGCTGTTTGAATTGCTGGTTGTGCTAGTTGATCTAAGGGTAAAGTGGCGAGCTGTTGATGAATTGTGTATAGACCAGCGATCACCAGCGGTAAGGCACAGCTTGTTGCACCAATATGAAATTCTTGCTGACGATCGCCAAAGTCACCCTGGATGGGGTAAAAGTCTACTGACAGTTGATTAATCTCAGTAGGATGAATATAAGGGGTGTGCGCGAAAAAATCATAGGCCAGAGGCGCTTCGTCAACAGGTCCAGCGAGCATAAAACCACCACCACCAGGTGAAGAGAGCAACGGCTCAGCGACAAATGACATCATCATCGCTGCCAGTATGGCATCATAGGCGTTACCTCCTTGTTCGAGAATTGAAGAAGCGGCCTGACTGGTAAGGTAATGGCCCGAAGCCACAGCAAACACTGACATATTTTCCGGGAGTATTCTATGGTATATGAATTCTTGAACATTGTAATTCATGTCATACGATTCAAGCAAAGATCTCTTATAATAAGCGGCTTTTCATACATAGAATCAACATGACAAACAGTCACGATCTTTTTTGTCAAGCACAACAAGTCATTCCCGGAGGTGTCAACTCACCTGTTCGTGCATTTACAGGCGTGGGAGGTGAACCTTTATTTATTGCCAAAGCTAAAGGGGCGCATATGTTTGATGTAGAGGGTCGTTCGTATATTGACTATATTGGTTCATGGGGGCCAATGATCGCAGGTCATGGTAACGAGGCTGTTTTGAGTGCAGTACACGCTGCTGTAGATAATGGTTTGAGTTTTGGCGCACCAGCACCAGCAGAAGTAACGTTGGCGCAACAGATTTGCAACATGATTCCGTCGATTGATAAAGTCAGAATGGTCAATTCAGGTACGGAAGCTACCATGAGTGCGATTCGCTTGGCAAGAGGCTATACAGGACGCAACAAAATCATCAAGTTTGAGGGCTGTTATCATGGTCATGCTGATTCTTTCTTAGTGAAAGCAGGTAGTGGTGTATTAACGCTTGGTATACCAGGTTCTCCTGGGGTGCCGGATGTGGTCGCTGATTTGACTATAACTGTTCCCTTTAACGACTTGGATGCATTGACTGAAGTGATGGCAACTTGTGGAGATGAGGTGGCAGCCATTATTGTTGAACCCATTGCTGGTAATATGAATATGATTGAGCCTGTTGATGGGTATTTGCAAGGAATGCGAAGGTTATCTGATCAATATGGTTCTGTGCTGATTTTTGATGAAGTGATGACAGGTTTTCGAGTGGCCAAAGGTGGTGCTCAAATGCTGTATGACATCACTCCTGATTTAACCACTTTTGGAAAAGTTATTGGTGGTGGTTTGCCTGTGGGAGCGTTTGGTGGTCGAAAAGAAATCATGGATTATATTGCTCCTATAGGTCCAGTTTATCAAGCGGGTACATTGTCAGGAAATCCATTGGCTATGGCTGCAGGATCAGCCATGCTGAATGAAATTTCAAGACCAGGGTTTTATCAACAATTGACCGACACTTCTGAAAAATTAACGGAGGGCTTGCGACAGGCTGCAGATGAGGCTGGTATTACATTCTCGGCTCGTTATCAAGGTGGTATGTTTGGTTTGTTTTTTAGTCAGCAGCCAGCCAATAGCTTTGATGACTTAACTGATGAAGGGGTTGAGTTGTATAAGCAATTTTTTCATGAAATGTTGGATCGAGGTATTTATTTGGCACCTTCGGCTTTTGAGGCCGGTTTTGTCAGTTCGGCTCACAGCGATGACATCATTGATGAAACAATAACAGCGGCCAGAGAGGCATTCAAGGCATTGTAATGGAAGAAGGTTGGGTTAAAGATGTTTTTGATTGGGTACAGGCCAATCCCAACTGGACCGGTATTCTGATATTTTTATTCGCCTTTGGTGAGTCATTATTACTTGTTGGAATTATTTTGCCAGGTGCCGCTTTCCTGTTGGCCTTGGGTGCGATGATAGGTTTAGGTATTCTGGATTTATATACCGCTTGGATTTGGGCTTCAATAGGTGCTTTTTTGGGAGATGGTATCAGTTTTTGGATAGGGCATAAATACAAACGCAGTTTATTGAAAATGTGGCCAATGTACAAATTTCCTGATTTGATTGCCAAAGGAGAAGCGTTTTTTGAGAAGTATGGTGGAGTGAGTGTTTTTATGGGACGATTTGTTGGCCCTGTTCGTCCGGTTATTCCTGCCATTGGCGGCATCATGGGAATGAATGTCCGATTGTATATTGCGATCAGCTTGTTGGCTTCTATCCTTTGGTCACCTTTCTATTTGTTGCCAGGTGTTTTGTTTGGTTCAGCGATCGATAAAATAGCGGCAGTGGCAGGTAAACTGGCAGTGATGGTTTTGGTTTTAGTGGTGTTGATGTGGCTGGTTTATTGGATCATCAGTATGGTTTATCTGCTAGTGGTCCCTAGTGCTTATCGCTGGTTAAGTGCTTTGTTGGCTTGGACACAAAAGCATCCGGTATTGGGCAAAATGACTTCAGGTTTGGTCGATCCGAGGCAGCCAGAAAGAGGTTCATTGGCGATGTTAGCTTTTTTGGTTTTGTTGTTTTTGGGTTTGGCTATTTGGCTGATGGCCGACCATGCAGGAACAATGGCGTGGAACCAGCAGAGCGATTTGTTTTTTTATAGTTTCCATAATCCTTGGACTGAGTTACCGGTTAAGTGGCTGATGTATCTAGGACATGATTTCACATTGGTTGTGGTGACATTTTTTGTTGCAGTGTGGTTGTTATTTCGTCGGCTGAATCTGGTGCTATGGCATTGGTTATTAGTTTCATTCAGTGGTTATGTTTTTTCAGTGTTAATTGTTAGACTGGTGGCTGGTAGCTGGTTGTGGTTTGGTGGGGCACATGTTTTTTGGTTTGCTTCATTGTCCGCATTTTGGGCAGTTACGGTGGCTGGTGCCTATCCCATAAAATGGCGTAGTTGGCCTTATATTTTGGCTGGGTTATTAGTGGCGCTGCATAGTTTTGCTGTGTTGTATTTTTTCAAACAGGATTTAGGTGTTGTGCTGTTGTCATTGGTTTCTGGTGGCTTTTGGGCTTTGGTGGTCGGTATTGCTTTCCGAACAAGACAGCGCAGACAATTTTTAGGCATGCCCGTCAAACTTATTTTTCTTTCTGGCCTGCTTTTGGTCAGTTTTATTTCTTGGCTGTTATTCCCTCAGCATACTGAAGTTATTAAGCCACAGTGGGTGGCAGAACAAACACGTGATACCACCACAGGGTGGGCTAATGATGGGGAGCAAGTGTTAGATATCCATGTGTTCAGTGACCTAGCCAGTATAGAAAATACTTTAGAAACCTCGGGATGGCGTTCATTAAAAGTGCAGAGTTGGGGTAGTTTATATCAAGCGATGGTTGCTGAATCGGAATCACCTGAAAGCATGCCTGTTTTTGCTAGTTTGCACAGAGGTGAATTAGAAAGTGTAATGATGAGTCAAACACATGGTGAACAGTTATTGGTGTTGCATTTATGGCAAGTAGATACTGAGCAATGGCAAGGTTATCTCTCTATACATAGACCAAGAACCGTATTATTATGGTTTCATTTTTGGGGGTTTGAAGCACAAGTGAATGATAAAAGAATACTGACAGCGGTTTTTAAACCGCCCCAGTTTATTATTGAACATCAGTCTACGGGTGTTTTTCGGATCATTCAACATGGAAAATAAATAGTCAGTCCTGAAAAAGTCCATCCTGGCCTTTTCCAGCATTGGTCAAAAAAACACTTAAACGCAAAAGTGTGATTTTGCTGATGTTTTTTGACATTACTTGAGCCTGATGGCTCAAGGTGGCACGTCTTTGTGCCACACCGTCGGCCATAAAAAAGTTTCTGGAAAACTTTTTCACGTTAGCCTGAGAGCTGCATGGAAGCGGCGAATAAAAATGCATCCTGACACCTGTTTTCTGGTCGAAAAAATGTGCAAAATTGAAGTAACTCTTGATAGTTAAGATTAAGTGATGCATTTTTCAGGTTCGACTAAATAGTCAGTCCTGAAAAACAAATAAGAGATTGATATTAAATACAATGTTGTTGTTATACCTGTTATATTTCGACCGGCGATGTTAAAATTATTGTTACTTTCTGGTCGAAATCATCAACAAAAT
>JAUIGR010000077.1 GCA_030430025.1 Gammaproteobacteria bacterium | reverse complement strand
TTGGTCATGGCCCACGGCCGGTAAAATCCGAAGCACTTTTTTGGCCAGTAACCCCGCCCGAAAAGGCATCTCCATCGGCGGAAAAGAAGGCCAAGCCGTGAAAGCCGCCGCTGCCGGCGTGGTCGTCTACTCAGGCTCAGGCCTGCTCGGCTACGGCGAACTCATCATCATCAAACACTCAGAGGAATTCCTCAGCGCCTACGGCCACAACAAAAAACGCCTGGTCACAGAAGGCGAAGCCATCAAAAAAGGCCAAACCATCGCCGAACTCGGCTCCAGCGGAACCAATGTAGACAACCTCCACTTCGAAATCCGAAAAAACGGCAAACCCGTCAATCCCCTCAACTACGTTAAGCCTTAACGGCTCATCGTCATTATTCACATCATCCCTGATGTTCACCTGCTGCACAGGTTGGCATGAAAATACTTTCCTGAAGTATTTTTCCTGCGTAGGCAGGAATCTCAAACATGTGAAGGCAATAGCCCCGTTAACCTCGGCAGCTTTCAAGCCTATGGTCTCGCTGCATACCCACATCCATGCGCGACCTCAGGCCCACAAAAAAATCAACAGCCTGTATACCAATACCACCCCAACAAAACAACGCCACCCAAAGCCCCTGTTTGTCTCTAAAGCACAAAAAAGCCATAAAACACCCCAGAATCTCAAAAAAACCCGTAGTCGCAGGGCTCGACCCTGACCAATGCACCGCAACAGATTAACCAATACCAAACCAGAAAAGGCACCCGTAAAGGGTGCAACTACAGAAACCCTCGAATTAAACCGACCATATTTGTCAGTTTGTAATTGCATGGTTAATAAGGCATTGGGACATGAAAAAAAGCACACAAAATACCACTGTTCTCTCATGTTTTGATAATCCGCACGAATACCATTAAGTCATAGCAGAGCCGCTGGATGCAAGCGGCCTGCACCACAACAGCGGCTTAAGCGCATGCAGTAGAAAAATCGTCGAGAATTTATTCCAATTTGATAATTTAAGGTCACAAATCCTCAGACAAAAAAGTATCTGAGTCATGTTAGTGGCAATATAGGTATGTTTTCATTATATTAATAATCAAAACTCAGAATATACAGTTATTGGTTTGAAATAGGAACCTCAAGCTTTTTGCTATAAATAGGCTAAATGTAGATTGCTTTGAAAGTAATATAAAGAACAAGTTGCTTAGTTCGTCATTGAATAAAAACTCAGAAATGGTATATTGATTTATCTTAAGGAGGAGGATTGATTCAAATATGAAAATTAAATTTAAACAACAGGCATTCCAAGTTCAGGCAGTAGATGCGGTAGTTCAATCTTTCAATGGTCAACCGATTAAAACCAAACACTTTACTCTAGAGAAAAGCCGTGAATTACGCGAACGTGCCAGGCGAGCGGCGGCAGGTGTCGGTGATCAAACCAAATTACTAAAGGATATTGAAAACGAAATTGGTTACCGCAACTCATCGATTGCTATAACTGACGACCAAATTCTCACCAATATCCGTACAGTACAAGCGAAAAATGACATCAGAGAAAGTCAACAAATAGAATCCCCAAAAAACTCTAAGCTCAAATACAATCTAACCATTGAGATGGAAACCGGCACAGGAAAAACGTACACCTATATCCGTACCATGTATGAATTAAACCAGCATTATGGCTGGAGTAAATTCATTATTATTGTCCCGAGTATAGCGATTCGGGAAGGTGTGTTTAAGTCATTTGCTGATATGGAAGACCACTTCCAGGAAATCTACGGCCATAAAATCAGCCCGTTTATTTACAATTCCAAGAATCCACAAGACATCGAAAACTTTGCTTCGGATAACCGCATCAGTGTGATGGTGATTAACACCCAGGCATTTAACGCCAGAAGTAAAGACGCCAGAAGAATCTATCAAGAATTGGATCAGTTCGGAACGCGAAAACCCATAGAAATCATTGCCAAAACCCAACCCATTCTTATCATTGATGAACCCCAATCTGTAGATGGTCCCAAAACCTTGAAAAGTATGGAGGATTTCAATCCACTGTTTTCTTTACGCTACTCGGCCACACACAAAATAGATTACAACAAAATATACCGCTTGGACGCATTAGATGCCTACCGACAAAAGCTGGTAAAAAAAATACAAGTCAAAGGGATTAACGTAAAACAACACACTGGCACCAGTGGCTACATATACTTAGAAGATATTATCTTAAGCACCTCCAAACCACCCATGGCAATGGTGGAATTTGAGCAGCGTACAAATTCCGGCGTGAAGAAAATTCGAAGAAAGTTATCAGAAGGTTCTAACTTATTTGAATTGTCTGGTGAGTTGCCTGCTTATAAAAACCAAGTGATAACCGAAATAAGCGGCCAAAATAATAATCACAAAATTACTGTGGCAGGAACTGATATTTTCCTCGGCGATGTCATCAATGATCAAAATGAAAAAGACATCAGAAGCATACAAATCAGAGAGTGCATTATTTCTCACTTTCAAAAAGAACAACAACTCTTCACCCAAGGCATTAAGGTGCTGTCCTTATTCTTTATCGATGCGGTCAATAAGTACAAAATTTATGACGAAGCAGGAGAAGAACAAGCGGGTGAATACGCTGAAATATTTGAGGCCACTTACGAGCAGGTTAAGAATGAATGGTTAGAAAAACCTGAAATCGATAACGAATATAGAGAATACTTACAACGTGACTCAGTTTCAAGCACCCACCAAGGTTACTTCTCGATTGATAAGAAAAACAAATTAATTGATCCCAAAGTAAAACGCGGTAAAGAAGACTCGGAAGACATATCAGCCTATGAGCTGATCATGAAAAATAAACAGCGTTTGATGAGTTTTGAAGAACCCACTCGCTTTATCTTTTCACATTCTGCCCTTAAAGAAGGTTGGGATAACCCGAACGTATTCCAGATATGTGCGCTGAAACAAGTGGCGCAAGGCAGTGAAATCAGACGTCGTCAAGAAGTCGGACGTGGTATGCGTTTAAGTGTTAACCAAGAAGGTGTTAGGCAAGATTTTGAAACCATTGGAGAGCAGGTTCATGAGTTGAATCGTTTAACAGTGATTGCATCAGAAAGTTATGAAGATTTTGCCAAAGGACTTCAGGCTGAAATTGCAGCCACATTAACAGACCGCCCAAGCAAGGCAGATGATGAATTCTTATACAACAAGCTCATCACCAATGAACAAGGCCAAGAACACCGCATCACCCAGGATGAGGCTAAGTTGCTGAATAAGATGTTATATAAAGATGATTTGATAGATGATAACGATAAAGTCACCGATGAAGGCAAAGAAAAAATCGAACAAGGTGAAGTGCCAGTTCCAGAACCTTTAGTGCCCTACAAAACCGCAATCGCACAATTACTTAAAACGGTTTACTCAGGTGAAGTGCCTAAACCCGAAGACGAGCGCCAAACAGTTACCCTCAACACCAATAAAAATTTCGCCAAAAAAGAATTCCAAGCCTTGTGGGATAAAATCAGCTTAAAAACCATCTACGAAGTTAAATTCGACAGTGAAAAACTGATTCAAGACAGTGTTGGAAAAATCAATGAAAAGTTACACATCAGTAGGCGCGTTTACCAAGTCAAAACCGGTGAATTAGAATCAGGCAGCATCGAACAAATGCGCAACAAAGAACTGATTAAAGAACAAAGCAGCGAATATGCCACCCTGATTAATAACCCCTACAGCGAAACCCGTTATGACATCATTGGTGAAATCGAGGCCCAAACCGATTTAAAACGTGACACCATCGGACAAGTATTAAAGTCCATTAAGCATGAAAAATTCGAACTGCTTAAGGTCAACCCTGAACAGTTTATTTTACAATGCAGTGGCTATATGAATGAGGTCAAAGCCAGTTTAATCATAAACAACATCGTTTACCACAAAACTGAAAAACGCCACGATGCCAAAACCATCTTCACCAACGATAAATTTGCACCACGCAGTGATGAAGTACTGACCAAGCACATTTATGATCTGATCACCACCGACTCGACCATTGAAAAGCAGTTTGCCCTTGATTTAGAAAACAGCACAGAAGTGGTGGTTTACGCCAAGTTACCCAAAAGCTTTTATGTCAACACACCGATAGCCAAATACAGCCCAGACTGGGCCATCGTGTTAGACAACGACAAAAGTAAGCACATTTACTTCATCGCCGAAACCAAAGGCAGCGACAAAGAAGCCGATTTACGTGAAACAGAAAAGCTGAAAATACACTGTGCCAAACAGCATTTTAATGAAATAGCCAATGACGACAACAATGCAACTCAAGTCAGTTTCGCCCAAGTCAAGAACTATGACTCACTCATGAACATCGTTAATTCTTAACACGGATAAGAGAACAACATGACAACAGAAAACAACAAAAACACCACAGACAATGACAAACTCGATTTGCAATCACCCGACTTGGTGAACGAAAACTTTGAAAAGTTGGCAGCCCTCTTCCCCAACTGCGTTACGGAAGGCGCAGAAGGCAAAGCCATAGACTTTGACCTGCTCAAACAAGAGCTGAGCCATGCCGTGGTAGAAGGCAACAAAGAACGCTACCGACTGGAATGGCCCGGTAAACGTGAAGCCATCGTTACTGCCAACCTACCTACTACCAAAACCCTGCGTCCTGTACGTGAAGACTCAGTAGATTTTGACAACACCGAAAACCTCTACATTGAAGGCGACAACTTAGAAGTGCTCAAGCTACTGCAAGAAAGCTACTTGGGTAAGATTAAGATGATCTACATAGACCCGCCTTACAACACGGGTAAAGACTTTGTGTACAAAGACAACTTCAGCAAAGATGCACAAGAAGAACTGATTGAGAGCGGACAAAAAGATGAGTACAACCAACGCTTGGTAGCCAACCCTGAAACGGCAGGCCGCTATCACTCAGATTGGTTAAGCATGATGTACCCAAGGTTGAAATTGGCACGAAATCTTTTGACAGATGACGGCGTGATTTTTATTTCGATTGATGATGGAGAAGTTGAGAATGTAAAAAAGGTCTGCCAAGAAATATTTGGTAATAGTAATTTTGTAGCAACTTTTATTTGGGAAAAAAGAAAAACTCGAGAAAATAGAAAAGTTTTTTCTTTTAATCATGACTACATAATTTGTTTCGCGAAAATTAAACGAGAATTCGAACAAGTGAGGAACCTTTTACCTTTGACAGAAGAAGCAAGATCAAGATATTCAAATCCTGATGATGACCCAAGGGGAGTCTGGCAATCAGTTGCTTTAACTGCTCAAGCAGGACACGGTACAAAATCTCAATTTTATACAATTGTAACTCCCTCTGGTAGAAAAATAAATCCGCCATCTGGAAACTGTTGGCGTGTAACTTTACCAAAACTTAAAGAGCTGATTGCAGATAATAGAATTTGGTTTGGTATAAATGGTGGAAATGTACCAAGAAGAAAGTTGTTTCTGAATGAACAAAATGAAGGGCTTACGCCTCATACATTATGGAAAGCTAATGAAGTAAGCACAACCGATGCGTCAAAGAAAAAATTAAACTCTTTATTTGATGGAATTTCAACTTTTGATACACCTAAACCAATCGAGCTTTTGTTGCGCATGATACAAATCTCAACAAGGAAAAACGACATTGTTTTAGATTTTTTCTCAGGAACATCAACGTTAGCACATTCCGTAATGCAACAAAATTCGAATGATGGAGGTAAAAGAGAATATATTATGATCCAACTCCCAGAAGGCTGTGATAAATCTTCTGAAGCATTCAAAGCTGGCTATAAAAATATATCTGAGGTCAGTAAGGAAAGAATCCGCAGAGCGGCCCAAAAAATCAAAGATGAAACCAATGCGGATATCGATTATGGCTTCCGTGTCTATCGCTTAGACAGCAGTAATATGCAGGATGTCTATTACAAGCCGCAAGACTATGACCAAAACAACTTAGACCTGTTTGCAGACAATGTAAAATCAGACCGCACCGCAGATGATTTATTGGCACAAGTCATGTTGGATTGGGGCTTACCCTTATCGCTCAAAATTGAGCAGGTAGATGTGTCTGGCAAGAAGGTATTCAAGGTAGCCGAGAACTCGCTCTATGCTTGTTTTGATGGTGGTATTGATGAAGATTTTGCCAAAGCCATAGCCAAAGAAGCACCCTTGCGCATCGTGTTCAAAGACAGCGGCTTCAAAAACGACACCGCCAAAACCAACGTCAAACAACTCCTCAAACAACTCAGCCCAGAAACTGAAATGAAGGTTATTTGATTATGCAAAATTACTCAGCCACCGAACTATTTGAGTTGTTAAACCAACAAGATGATTGTGACTGGTTAGAGGCCAAAGGTGGGCACGAGCGTTCTCACTCTGTCAGGACATAATACAGTAGCATAATACAGGACATGCATTGAATAGCAATTGACTGCTTAGCGTGGTGTAAATTTCAAAATAAGAGATAAAGAAATCCATGAAAATCATATTGGGCATAGTAATTGTTGTCATCTTATTGATGGGGCTTTTCCTTTGGTATCTAAGTTATTCGTCAATTGAAAATGTTTCTCAAGAATTACCATTTAAAAATTATTTAAACAAACCTTTTGTGGTTAAACAGCCGTCAGCTTTAATACATAACTCAGACAGCCAAAACAGGTTCAGTGATTATTACATTGATGTTTATTCTGAAGAAGCTAACGAAAATAACCCCAAAATACTCAAAAAATACAAAGTTGGCGATACCATAGTTTTCACTTCAGCCAAAAAATATTTTAATAACCATGTTGGAGACAGTTATTATTTATTAGGTCATGAAAAGCTGGATTCTGGTGAGGTCATAGCATTTGAATACGGTGCCGGTTTTGAATACATGCTCGCGATTTGGGAAACCAATGAAGCGTTTTTAGAGAGAAGAAAGTTAAAAAAAGATTTTCCATAAAGGCACTTATGGAAGCAGGGTAGAACGCAGCTACCCACCACATACCTTTGCATATCAGATTTCAATTATTGTCATAATTTGTGAGTTATAGATTAAAGAAGCCTTTACCTCAGCTTTAAAATAATGAAGCCAAAAACCAACGAGACAGAGTCGTTGGTTTTTTCATATAATCATCAAGAAAAGCTGGCTGTTACAGCTTAATCTGCTGAACGAAAGTGATGACTGTTGTGAACATTTTGTTTTTATGAGCTAATAACACGTGGTTTTGGAGCATGGTATTTATTCTGGGGGCGAGTGATGGGATATGTTTTGGCTTTGTTGATTGGCGTTTCACTGCTTCGCTCTTGGTTGAAGCGGAGGCGTTTGTTGCGCATTCATGAGCGACATCGATCTCAGGTGATTTTGTATTCGGCATCGTGGTGTGTCAAATGTCATCGTGTAAAAGACTTATTAGAAGATCAAATGATTCGCTTTGTGGTGGTTGATATCGAATCATCGGATGAGGATTATGCGGAATACAAATCCATCGGTGTTAGGGTGTTGCCTGCGGTTTTGATTACAGGTGTGATGATTACTGGCTATCAGGAAGAAAAAATCAGGAGAATGACTCAGCGTTTATGATGTATATGAGGTTTGATTGTTTGGAGGAGTGTGGTGTCTAGTGCTGATAAAAAAGTCGCTTTGTCTGTAAAGCCTGTATCAGAGACTTTCACGATGATTAATGTGATGATTGCTTTGAAGGATCACGGTGTATTTGATTCGTGGGTAGCGGCACGCGACTGGGTTTCTGATTTGGATCTGGTGTCACCACAAGTTATTTGGGTGCCAGGTCATCAATTGAACGCTCTTGAGCAAGTTTTGAATGACTTGGACTTGGAAACGTCGGTGGTTTCTGAGCAGCGGGCAGCTGAGATTTCAGTTGAGAATAAGCCAGTGCGTGGTGAAGTGGTGGTTCACATCCGCATGCAAAACTGGGAGATCAGTGATGATTTGGTCGCAGAACTTAAAAGGCAACAGTTGATTTCACATGTGTTAAAAGGTGGCAACGCCGATGACATATACCATTGGAAAGACGATCGCTGGTATCAGGATTACCAATTGTTCGCCTTCAGAAAAACGGATGTCCAAACCATAGAAAAAATTCTCAGTAGGCACCATTGTACTCTGCTGTCCGTTGACTGACTCTCGTCGTTTGGGTGGTCAAAATAATCTTTGATTGCTACACTCTTTGTTTGTGATTCCTTTGACAGCTTTCTCTGTTTAAAGCTATGATGAATTTTCTGAATAATGAGGGGGATCTCATGAAGAAGGCTTTTTTATTGTTGCTTTTGTTTGGCACAGCACATGCGCAGTTGAACTTGGAGTGGGGCAGTTACATCACTCTAGAGCATCCGGCTGTGGGTGATCAATTACAAACCAACGATCAATTTGGTACCCGGTTTGGTTCGGTTTTGGATTCGATCAATGACGAATTAGTGATTGGTGCGCCCAATTATGACATTGGTAACGCCAATGAGGCTGGTCGTATTTATTACTTGAAAGCTGCACCCAATAATGCCATCAGACCGCTGGAGTGGGTTTCGGGCAATGGGCGTTACTCTCAATCCAGCATATCAGGTGCCACGCCTGAAAGTGTCGATTTATTCGCCAAGTCTGTGTCCATCATCGCCACCGCCAGTAATGCCAGTAAGGTGCTGATTGGCGTGCCTTTAGAGGACATTGGTAATTTGACCGATGCGGGTATGGCGCATGAAATGTTTATTGATTCAATGGGTGTGGATTTTCTTAATTACCACCAAGACACTTCTGGGGTACAGGGCACAGCGGAACCAGGAGATGACATGGGTCGTTCGGTGGCTTGGGGTGATTTTGATAATGACGGCAATTGGGATGCAGCCATCGGAGCGCCTGGTGAATCAGTGCTGGGTAACAACAATGCAGGTGCTGTGAATGTGATCATGGGAGACAATGACGGTATTTTAGACCCGGGTGATGATCAAATTTGGGACCAAAGTTCTTTGTTTATCGA
>JAUIGR010000076.1 GCA_030430025.1 Gammaproteobacteria bacterium | reverse complement strand
GTTATACCTCTGTAAGAGTTCTTTGCTTGACTCGTGAATCAAACAAAGGTCTCTATATAATTAAAATAGCATATTTACGCTTTATTGAGCAGTGCCAGAAGTCAGGATTAAACCGCCCAGACAAAAAAATAATACATACAATTGAAGCTTTTACCAAAGAATCCAATCATTCAAAACCATCCATGAAGATAATATCGTCACTGCTTTCATAGGCACCCATGTCGACTGCCAAACCCTGGATACGGGCATTGCCATCAAGATCGGTACTCAACAACACAGCACCATCGTCGCCGGCGTCAATGGCTGGAGAAGCCATGCGCAAACGTGTATTACCCAGGGTATTGGGTGCCGTTGAAGGATCGCCATCAACAACAAACAAGGGGTTTTCATCCAGGTTCCCCGTGCCTGACGTACCATACCCTTGAATCAAGCTGTGGTCATAATTCAGGATAGCAAATGAGCTGCTGTTAATGGATGCATTTCCAGTACCTATTCCGGTTTCATCTTGGTTATTCCAGATGATGTTGTTGGTGATGTTGACGGTGCTGAAGAAGGATGGGTTTGCACTGACTCTGATCGCACCACCTTTTGTGCCGGCCCGGTTGCCGGTGAATGTTGAATTGATGATCTCAAGCACTGCGTCACCGATGGGGTGGCGGCTCTGTAAAATGGCACCACCAGCCAAACCAGACAAGTTGCCAATGAACACGGAGTTGACAATTTCAGCATTGTTCCAATTGTAGATGGCACCACCATTGTTGTCCGCGTAATTCCCCAGAAACTGACTGTTGGCTATGGTCATGGTGCCTTGACCACTGTCAATGGCACCGCCATTATCCGTGGCAGAATTTTGGATGAATTGCACATGATCCAATAGACCATCATTCGCAAAAATGGCGCCTCCTGAATCATTTGCTTTGTTGTACTGAAACACCGACTGGGTTAAGTCCTTAGTGCACCCGTACATGGCTCCACCGTCGTTTTCAGCCAGGTTGGCTGAAAATGTCATTTGGTTGATGCTTGGACTGGAAGTGTCATAAGGCAGACAAATCATACCCGCTCCATTTTGCCCGTTGGGAATGATACCAGCGGCGTGTCCAGCGGTAACTGTCATGCCATCAAGCAAGGTATCGGTACTGATCTGATTACTGGTGATGACATGAACACTGTTAAAATTCACGATGTCATCGGTGGACTCGGCGATGAAATTGCCATCATTATTGACATCATCTTGGGTGATGTCACCTGATAGGATGGTGACATGAGCAGCCACGTCTCTTTCTTCAAGCAGTGTCTCGGTTCCAGCAAAGCCTCCATAGATTTTGATTCCATCTATCAGCATAAAACTGGCCAATTCATGATCGCTGATCTGGTTTACACCATCATCTGGATAATACACACCTTCAGCCACCCATATTTCTGTTCCATGAGTTGCTAATGCCAGGGCATCTTGCAAATGGTTGAGTGCAGTTGCCCAACTTAAACCGTCACCATCCGGGGCCGCATCAGCGTCGACCAGGAGCAAGGCAAATATTTCCTGACAGACGATGTCCACCAACACATCTGCTCCGTTGAGGGTGCCTGAAGCATTGCCAGAGGTGATTTCACAATGTTGATCTGGATTGGCTGGTTGAGTTGTGATAGACACCTGATAGGCACTGCCATCATCCAAAGCGGTTGGGAATTGGGTCATGCCATTGTCAATCACAACCAAGGTTTCAGCATTATTTTCGACTTCCAGAAAACTCCCGTTGATTAAACCTGTTACATCCACACCCACATTATATTGTACTGTGGTGCACACAATACTTACGACCACATCACTGCCATTCAAAACACCGGATTCATTGCCTGAGGTAAATTCGCACAGCTGGTTGGGTTGAGATGGCTGAGAGGTAATGGAAACGTCATAAGGGCTTCCATCATTCAGTAATGAAGGGAATTGAGTCAGTCCGTTATTGGTCACATCCATGGATTCAAAATTATTCATCACGCCCAGAGTTACACCACCAGCCAAACCACTGACATCCACACTGACATGGTATTGCAAGGTGGTGCAAGTGACATCCACAACCACATCTGATCCAGCTATGATGCCGGTTGGATTGGATACCAAACATTGCTGATTGGGAGAAGTTGGTTGAGTCAGTACTGTGATTTCATAACCATCGGTATAAGACACCGCTGTGCTAAAGGCGTGGATACCATCATTATTGACCACCAGGTCATCAGCACCATTGTTTTGCAATGTCACTGAATTGTTTAAAGCCAAACCGGAGACATTGACGGACACTGTGTGACTGCTGTGTTCATAAGCACCCATATCAACCGTTGTGTCCTGAATTCTGTCGAATCCATCCAAATCAACAGTGGTGCTGACCACACTGTTATCACCTGAATTGATGGCGGGTGAGCCTACTTTTAAACGCGCATTGCCCACATCAGTCGGAGCTGAGGATGGGTCGGTGGCTAAAACAAACATGGGATCTTCATCCAGATTACCCGTTCCATTTGTGCCAAAACCCTCTATCAGACTGAAGCTATTATTTAGAATATTATCTATATCAACAAGATGAATGGATTGAGTGTTTGTTCCAGAGGAGTCTTTATTATTGTAAATAATGGTGTTTTCAACATTTAAAATAGTATCATCTGTGATGGTTACAGCTCCTCCAAGATTAGTTGCCTCATTCCCGGTCAAGGTAACATTGATAAATGTGGATTGTCTGGAAGAAGACGAAGAAATATATACAGCACCACCTTGATTACTTTTGTTGCCTGAAAGCAAGGTATTATGAACTATAGTTTTATCGAATGATCTGAGTGCACCACCATAGTTTGTAGACTCATTGGCAATCAGTTCTGAATTTTCAATTGTCAGAGTACGCCTGTCGTCTGAATTATCAATGGCTCCACCAGATGATGCAGTGTTTCCAATAAACGCTGTATTTTTTATTACTCCACCTTCTGTTATTATGGCTCCACCAATTCCAAAGGTGCCTATTGTTTGATTGTTTAAGTAACTGGAGTTTTGAATATTTCCTGCACAAAAAGACTGAGCACCGCCTCCCAGGAGCGCACTGTTCCCGATAAATTTCACAAGATTGATTTCTGGACTGTTTATACTGCTATTACAATAAAGCCCTCCTCCATAAGAATTTCCGCTTCCATCGGCATTTCCAGCTGTGATGGTAAAGCCATCCAATATGGTATCACTTATAGCATTTTCTGCATTCACAATATGGTAACTGTTGCCACCGTTTATGTCTGAGGTTGTTTCGGCAATGAAATTTCCATCATTATTCAAATCATTATTGTCTATATCGCCAGATAAAATCGTCACATTATCAGCAGGGCTCCTTTGGGCAAGATCGGTTTCAGAACCAATGAACCCACCATAAAGTTTGATGTCACCTGTCAAGGTGAATGAGGCATATCTGTCATTGTCAATTTCAGATAAGCCTTCATCCGGATAATAAACACCTTCTGCCACCCAAATTTCTGTTCCTGAAACAGCAATGGCCAGGGCGTCCTGCAAGGTATTGAATGCAGTGCCCCAACTTTGTCCATCACCACCTGCCATGGCATCGCCATCTACAAACAATGTCTCAGAACCATGTGCCGTAAGCACCACATCATTTCCGTCGCCTCCGACATAACTGACTGAATACAATTTATTGTTTATGTTTATCGTATTTCCTTCATCCAAACCATTGAATGTTCCTGATACTGGGTTGACACCAGTGACATCAATGAGGGTGAAAGTGTCATTAACAGCGGGTGTAAATCCAAAATTTAAATCAAGTGTTGCCCCACCTGATGTATCAGCATCTAAATTCAATTCGCTCACAGATATTTGGTCATAATCAGTACCTGCCACAATGCCATTAATTTCAATCACCAGAGTGGATCCGGAATTCATATTCATCTCATTGCTGCTGAGTTGTCCAGGGCTGGTACCTGGTGAAATAACTGAGCCAGAAGAAGCGTTTAAAACACAATCACAAGTTCCTGATCCCAAGAGACTTTGACCACTGACCAATGTAAATACATCTGTGGTGTCATGTCCCAAGGCAGAAGATGTGCCATCTCCCAAGAAAAAAGATGCAGCATTGGGGAAAGCATTTTCTACGCTCATTGAATTAATGATGCTACCTTGGTTGATGATGACATTTCCGGTGAGGGTTGAAACCACATTCACAGGAAAATCTCCAGCGCCCTCTTTAACCAAATTTCCAGAGCCAGTAAATGCGCCCTGGTTAAGCACAAAGGAGTTCGGACTTAAAGTTAAGTTTTGGCCTCCATTATCAACAGTGTTTCTAAAATCCAAAATTCCGGCAGTTAAAATGACATCAGCTGCCAATGCCAAATTGCCATCGTAAGTTTGGACGCCAGTGGTGGTGATGTCGTTGTACAACAATGAAGTAGAAGTCGATTCAATGGTGAAATCATTTAAGGTTTGATTATTGTCCCCAACGATTGAAAACAAACTGATAACTCCGGGAGTGACCAATTTCAAAGTTTCTTCTCCATCCACCTCACTGCGAATGGTGTTATTGGCACCTTCAGACCCCAGTTTCAATGTTCCTCCAACGCTGATATCGATTAATAAAATGTTTGTTGGAGAATTAATTACTATATCCGATCCATAACGCTGGTTTCTTTTGCTCAGGACTTCTGAAGTGTTAAAGTGAACTGTGCTGTTATTGGAACTAATGATCTGGATTTTTTTCAATCTGTTGGTGCTGCCAACCGCTGCACCAAATGTGATGGTAGAGTTAGCCACATTATTGAAAGTTAAATCCATATCAATACTTGTGGCACTGTCAACCGTACTTCTGAACTCGATTTGACCTGAAGCACCATCTATGGTGGCGTTATGTTCCAACAATACAGGTCCTTTGAAAGTGATGTCATCATTCACATAGATTGTTCCTGTACCCACACTGCCATCTGCGTCTGCCAACACAACAGTGCTTGATGAATTGGTTGTTATGCTTTGCAATGGCGTACTCTCTCCAATTGTTCCAGTGAATCTGGTTTGTGCTTGATTAAAAATATGTAATTCATGGCTGCCATTGATATCACCAAAAATAACGTTGGATGTTTGGGTAACCACATTTAATGATGATGACAAATCAATGGAGGCATTAGACAGATCAAAGTCGTTACCGGATCCATTGCCATTGATTCGACCCAAAGAAGCACCCACATTCAAATCACCACCCACTTCCACAATCATGGAATCCAGTTGAGCAGTGGTTTCCTCCAACAGCACAGCATGTCCGGATTTAATCACAACCGAATCATCTGTTTGAGGAATGGTTCCACCACAATTGGTCCATGTGGAGACATCCCCCCAATTGCCGGACTGTTGAGTCTCACATGAGTTGGCAAAGACCGATGTAGATAAAGTGAAAAGTAATAATATGATTGTTTTTTTAACTTTTTTCATGATAACCCCTGAGTTGTATGACTGTTTTTCAGCCTCTTACACTTAAAAGCGCAATCAGGTTTGGATTTGGGTCATGAAAAAATATGGAGAATCAGTTTTGATTAATATTTTGGAGTAGTTCTTTTGTGAGTAGAATGTCCTTGTGCTGTTCAGGAAGGGCTTTTAGTTGAATGTTCAGCGCTTTTTGAGCCCAATTTTTAGCTTCAGGCCGATTGTTTATAAGTTCATTAAAAAGAGCCAGTTGATAATAAATTTCAGCATAGGATTTATGACCTTCCTTATAAAACTTTTTATTTAATTCCAATGCAATGCTGAATTCTTGTTCTGATTGCTCATGTTTTTGTTGATTGATATAGATTTTCCCTAATCCCAAATGGGCCGTAATCATTCGCAACTGATTTCGCACTTCTGCAGGGTTGTTATAAGATAAAACCTGCTGATAAATTTCGATTGCACGATTATCATCGCCATGTTCAGAATAAAAACCAGCCATAACATTGAGGGTATACAAACGGTTCTCATTGCCCAAATCATACTTTGATTCTAAATCTGCTAGAGATGTTTCAAGGGCTTTGATAGCACCTTGGAAATCATTGGATTTAAACAAAGCTTCAGCATATCTGTTATGAATCACAGCAAACAATTTTTTCTCTGTAAAGGCAATGCCATGTACTAAATCGATGGCTTTTTCATGCTCTATGATGGCTTTATCAAACTGTTCACTGTGATTCAAGGCCATTGCTTTATAACTGACGTATTTCGCCATTTGCTCTTTGTTCCCTATAGACTCAAAAGTATCTATTAACTCATCATAAACTTCAAAGGCTTGATCAAATTTCATGCGGCGATCATAAAATAAACCCAGATTTCGCTGCACAGCCACTAGTTTGGTGTGGTCTTTGTCGTAAATTTTTTTCCAGCTAGCGATCACATCCCGTTTGAGTTGTTCTGCTGTATCCCAGTTGAACCGCTGTTCTTCAATATATGCAAGATTGTGTTGGGTCAAGTTGATATATGGGTGTCCATCTTCATAATTATTTCTATATAGCTCCAGAGCCAAATGGTAGTTTTTTGCAGCCTCATCTAAATTCTGAATGTTGGTATATATCACTCCCAAATTGTTGTAGGAGTCTGCCAAAAGATGAGAGTCAGGTAACTTTTTACGAATCTCTATAGCAGCAAGATGTTGGTCTATAGCTTGATTAAATTTGCGTACTTGTGTGTAAAGGTTTCCCAAATGATTGTGCGCATAAGCCAATTGATCCTGGTTTGGTTCATTTTGTTTCTTTAGCTCATTCAGCGCTTTGGATAGGAGCACTTCTGCCTTTTCAGTGTCTCCCAGTTTTTTATAAACCAAACCCAATTGTGAATTGGCAGCGATGATTTCTGTGTGGTTTTCAGGGAGTGATTCGGCTTTTATTGACATTGATTTGCTGATCATGGCTTTGGCATCTTGCAGATGCTCCATGCGTGTATAGATAGAACCGATAGTATGCATAAAACGGGCTTCTGAAAGCCCTGGGGCTTCCATTTCCAGTAACTGGTCCCTCGCCTTATCAAGCAACTCTACTGCTGAGATATCTTGTTTATTTCTCTCAGGATTCGCCACATTGAATAAATCTGTCAAGAATGCTGACATTTCCTCGGCTTCTTTTTGTGCCAGCTTGGCAGCTTCAGCTTGTTCGGTTGCAATTCGTGCCTGTTTGCGTTGGGCAAAATAAGCCGATGTTAATGACAATATCAAAACGACAGCAAAAACAAAGAACCAAGTAGAATGCCTTTGAACAAATAATCTTGAACTGTGCCTAATTCCTGACTTGTAGGCTGAAACAGTTTGCTTATTAAGAAAACGATTTAGGTCCTGATTGAGTTTTGCTACAGATTGGTATCTGTTTTCAATTTCTACATTGGTTGCTTTGTTAAAGATTGCCTGTAAATCAATTGAATTCGTTTCCGGCAATAATTTTTTAAGCAATATTCCCAAAGAATAGACATCCCTACGAGCATCACTGCTCCAAGCTCCCTTACTGTTCAATACTTCAGGAGCCAAATACGCAGGCGTACCTGATATTTCGTGCAGCGAACGGGTTTGATTTTGTGATTGAGAGATACCAAAATCAATGATTTTAACGGTCGCCACACCATCTATAAAGGTGACCAAGACATTACTGGGCTTGATGTCACAATGGATGATTTCCTGTTCATGAGCGAAACTGATACCAGTACACAACTGTTGGAACAGACGGATGGTTTCTGATATTGAATATTTATGATTTTTGCACCAATTGATGATGTCCTCGCCTTCAATGAACTCCATGGCTATGAAATATTGACCATCAGTGGTTGTATCTATTTCGAACAAAGTGGCAATGTTTGGATGATTCAGGCGTGCCAGTATCTGTGTTTCAGTTAATAAAAGCTGTTGATTGGGCGTGCTTTTCAAAAGCTTCAGAGCCACAGTTCTTTCAGCCGGATATTTTTGCTGAGCGGCATAAACATGTCCCATGCCACCGGTACCAATCAATCCAGTGATTTCATAATGACTGATTATTGTACCAACTGGTAAACTATCCACATCTGTCGAGGGCTGAGTGTCAATATCTGGGAAGTGACTGTAAATCAAAGGCCGTTCCATGGATTTAGCAAATTCTGATTCGCCAATATCTAACATATTCAATAGTTTCGGAATCAATTCCGGTTGGTTTTCACATGACTTTTGTATATGTTGAATTTGTTCTTCTTTGGTTAAACCCTCAACTTCCAAAAGAGTTTTACGGATAAATTGAAAGGTCTGTTTTTTAAACTGATCCATTATTAATGGCTACCCAGTGATTTCGTGTAGTAACCACATCTTGGCAACCTTCCATTCGCGTTTAACTGTGCTACGGGATATATTCAAAATTTTACCAACTTCTGTTTCAGAAAGGCCTCCAAAGAAGCGCATCTCAACAATTTTTGCCTGTCTTTGATCCAGCTGTTCCAAATCTGTCAACGCGTCATCTAATTTTATAACATCCAATTCCAAAGCAGAGGTGGAATAGTGCTCGTCTTCAAAAGGGGAGAGATCCTTCTTAGAAATTCTTTTTTGAGTATTCTTCTTTCTTGCATGATCGACCAGAAAGCGACGCATCACTACAACAGCAGTGGATAGAAAGTGGGTTCTATCCGACCAGTTCAATTGTTCTGAGTCAAACATTCGTATGTAGGCTTCATTGACCAATTCTGTAGCTTGTAATGTTATGGTTTGGTTTTCGCCTCTAAGAATGTTTCCCGCAAACCCTCGTAATTCCTGGTAAAGAATTTTCATAATTTCATTTTGTTTGCTCTTATCACCCTCTTTCAAATTTTTTAGCAAGATTGTGATTTCTTGTTTTGCGGAATCAGACATAATCATTTGATTATAATGCCAAACTAAATGCTTTATCGACAAATCAGTTCAATAAGGAAACTATTACCTACCAATATCCAAAGTAACTCATCAAAACTAATCATTGTTGGACTTTTTAACGGTTTTAAAAGTCAGTTTTCTGCAAATTCGGAAATCGATTTGGGTCTGGAGACTTCTGAGTGCAGTTCCCAGAAATATTGGTGAGAGTCGTATTGCAGATAGTCCAGGTCAATA
>JAUIGR010000017.1 GCA_030430025.1 Gammaproteobacteria bacterium | reverse complement strand
CCACACCATCGACCATAAAAAAGTTTCTGGAAAACTTTTTCACGTTAGCCTGAGAGCCGCATGGAAGCGGCGAATAAAAAAGCATTGAAACACTTGTTTTCTGGTCGAAAAAATATGGAGATTGTAATATATTTATCTTATCCAACAATAACTTATGCATTTTTCAGGTTCGACTAATTAGGAAGTAATCTGTTTGAGAAAAGGATCTGATCTACTAAAGGTTGCAATTTATGACAAAATCTCGAAAATAATGAGTCTGAGTTGGTCGGGCAATCGCGGTTGTTTAACAATCGAGGAAAGTCCGGGCTCCATAGGGCAAAGTGCCGGATAACATCCGGGGGGCGTGAGCCTACGGCCAGTGCAACAGAAAGGATACCGCCTCTCACCTAACGTTAGGCGAGGGGTAAGGGTGAAATGGTGCGGTAAGAGCGCACCGCGCTTTTGGTAACAAAAGCGGTCAGGTAAACCCCACTTGGAGCAAGACCAAATAGGAAAGCAATGATGTTGCCCGCATCGCTTTCGGGTAGGTTGCTTGAGGCTGTCAGCAATGACAGTCCCAGATGAATGATTGCCGCGCGATAGCGAACAGAACCCGGCTTACAGACCAACTCAACTGAATTTTGATTGGTATCTTTTTTACAAGTTTTAACTCCGTCTATTGAACCATCAGTACCTGCTAAGAACTTACAGAGATCGGTAAACCAATGCCAACTGGCATAGTTTTCTCGAGTACAGTGACAAAAAATCTGTTTATCGAAAATATCGCAAGTACCCCTACATCTAGGCAAATTGTCTTTCATTTGACAGGTTTTAAGCCACATGATACGATTTTATTCCACTCAACACACACGAAAAACAGATGAAAAAACTCCTATATTCAGCGTTTTTACTTATTAGCTTTACTTCGCTGACACAAACATATCTCCAAGATAGTGCCAGCCCCATGAAAAAATCATATTCTGGAGATTTGTCCTTAAATGAAGTTTTCGCTGATATTTTCAGCAATAAAAACCCAGATAATGAAATTGTTGGTATCACCATCACTATACCGATGATTAAAAATTCTGAATTTATTGTTGATGCGGGGGATTTATATAAGTCGATGCCTACGGACTTATCAGAAGAGGCTCTGAACTCGAATGAAAACAAAAAGGGATTGTCGATCACCGTACCCTACTTATTTGAAAAGTTTGCTACCAATGAACATTCTGATGACATGTATGATTTTGCCGACTATATCAGTGAATCTATGAGTCAATGGAAAGTATCAGAGTCTTACACAAAGTCAGGAGGTGCATCATGTGGAGGAGCACCTGTTGGAACAATATATAGTTACTCTGAGAGCGGTTCATGCGGTCTTTTTGTCTACTCGTATGAATGTCAAATGGTCGGTTCTCAAGCCAAGTGGATTTATACGGGAATGCAGTATGAATTGTATGATCATTGTCAGTTAAATGGACCAGAATAGGCACTTTTGATAGCAGAATATCAGTTTTGCTGTTTGTCTAAATTATGAATCACTGCTTCAGAAATCTTCTGAGGCGGTGGGCGCTTTTGCCATTTCCCATCTGAGATTACTGTTACTTAGTCAGTCCTGAAAAAGTCCTTCCTGGCCTTTTCCAGCATCGGTCAAAAAACACTTAAGCGCAAAAGTGTGATTTTGCTGATGTTTTTTTGACCTTACTTGAGCCTGACGGCTCAAGGTGGCACGTCCTTGTGCCACACCATCGACCATAAAAAGTTTCTGGAAAACTTTTTCACGTTAGCCTGAGAGCCGCATGGAAGCGGCGAATAAAAATACATCGTGACACCTGTTTCCTGGTCGAAAAAATGTGCAAAATTGAAGTAACTCTTGATAGTTAACAATAAGTTATGCATTTTTCAGGTTCGACTACTTACAATAACCACCAAGGTGCCCGTACACAGTCCTTTGTAAAACATTCTTTGGTCATTAGTGATGGAGCGATATAGAATATCAGCCATGATCATTCAAAAATTACCGGACCAATTAATAGACCAAATTGCCGCTGGAGAAGTCATTGAGCGCCCGTCTTCTGTGGTCAAAGAACTCATCGAAAATGCTTTAGATGCCGGTGCAACTGTTATCGACATTGACATCCAGGTTGGTGGCAAAAAACGCATCAAAATCACGGACAATGGTTATGGCATTGAGCGCACTGATCTGACCATGGCTTTACAACGTCATGCTACCAGCAAAATTGCTTCTTTACATGATTTGGAAGCATTGCACACATTAGGATTTCGAGGTGAGGCACTGCCCAGTATTGCTTCAGTCAGTCGATTTGAAATTATTTCTAGACATAAAGACGCCGAAATGGCTTTCAAAATCACAGTAAACGGGGGTGCAATTGAATCAGTTGAACCAGCCTCGCATCCCATTGGTACCACCGCGATTGTTACCGATTTATTTTATAACACACCAGCCAGACGTCGGTTTTTGAAAACCGATAAGACAGAATTTTTGCGCATTGATGAGTTGATTAAACGGGTCAGTTTGTCCCGATTTGATGTGACTTTCCGCTTGTCTCACAATGGTAAGGTTGTTCGTAATTCTCAAGGTGGGATGTCGGATGCGCTCAAGCATCAACGCATCAATTTACTGTGCGGCAAAGATTTTATCGACCATAGCATACATATTGAGCAACAACGTGGCCACCTCAAAATGTCAGGTTGGGTAGCCAAACCCAACTGGAATCGAGCTCAGCCTGACCGACAGTTTTTTTATATCAATGATCGAATGATTAAAGACAAGCTGGTCGGTCATGCGATTCGTCAGGCATATCAGGATGTACTGTTCCATGGCCGGTTTCCTGCTTTTGTATTGTATCTGGACATTAATCCAGAATTGGTAGATGTGAATGTTCATCCAACCAAACACGAAGTGCGGTTTCGAGATTCCCGATTGGTTCATGATTTTATTTTTGGCTCAATCCATCAGTCACTGGCTGAAACCCGTGTTGGTCAGGCACAGGCGATCCAGAATCAGCAGCCAACGCCAGATTATAGGCAAATGCAAGGTCGCCTATCGATGCCCAGTTATGGCAGTTCATTCATTCGGGAAAATGATTCGGCGGCAAGTCTCAATTACCTGCAACAAGTACAACACAGCAGTAACGACTTACCACCTTTCCCTGGCGACATGATATTACCTGAAGAAGGTCAAGAAGATATACCACCTTTAGGTTATGCCAAAGCACAAATTCATGGTGTCTTTATCATTGCCGAAAATGCCCATGGCATGATCGTGGTAGACATGCATGCTGCTCACGAACGAATCACTTATGAACGCATGAAAACACGGTTTAAAACTGATCAATTAAAAAACCAAAAGTTGCTGGTACCCATACAGCTCAATGTATCTGAACGAGAAGTGGCGGTGGTAGAGCAACAGCAAGAGTGGTTTCACAAACTCGGGTTTGAAATATCGATCTCGGGCGAAGAAAGTTTGGTCATCCGTAAAGTACCTGCGTTGCTAGCCCATGCGGATATTGAAAATCTAATTAAAGATGTGCTTAGTGAAGTGGTGGCATTAGGCTCCAGTCAGAAAATTGAAGCGGCTATCAATGAAATCATGGCGACTATGGCTTGTCATGGCTCGGTTCGTGCCAACCATCAGTTATCGATCATGGAAATGAATGCGTTGCTTCGTGACATGGAACAAACTCTGCGTTCAGATCAATGTAATCACGGCCGACCAACGTGGGCGCAATTGGATATGAAACAACTGGATAAATTATTTCTACGGGGTCAATGACTATTGGTTTAAAAACTATATTTTTAATGGGTCCGACGGCGGCTGGTAAAACCGATGCTGCGATTTTTTTACATCAAAAATACCAATGTGACCTCATTTCTGTTGATTCGGCTTTGGTTTATAAAGGTATGGACATTGGTACGGCCAAACCAGACACTGAAACGTTAAAAAGAGCACCTCATGCGTTAGTTGATATTTGTCATCCATGGCAACCCTATTCTGCCTCGAATTTTTGTACAGATGCCAAAGCATTAATGCAACAAAGTTTGAGTACTGGCCGCACGCCTTTGCTGGCTGGAGGCACCATGCTTTATTACAACGCATTACAGAATGGTTTATCTAACTTACCGGAAGCAGATCCGGCTATTCGTAACAAAATAGAAACAATAGCGGCAACAAAAGGTTGGCAGCATGTACATGATTTGCTCGCTCAAGTCGACCCAGAAAGTGCGCAACGTATCAATCCTAACGATCCCCAAAGAATCAACCGAGCCTATGAGGTGTTTTTGGCTACCGGTAAGAACATGACCCATTGGTATCAAAAAGATCAAGGACAGAAACTCAACTGGAATGTCCTCAAAATCATCATTTCACCAACAAATCGCAGTGTTTTGCATGACCGCATTGTCTTACGCTTTGATTTGATGATCAAGCAAGGTTTCCTGGATGAAATGAAAAAGTTGATGGCTGAACCCAAAAACCACCCTGATTTGCCTTCAATGCGTTCAGTGGGATATCGCCAGGCTTGGGAACATTTAAACGGCAAGACCACTTTTGATGAGTTTAAGTTCAAAAGCATTGCTGCTACCAGGCAGTTAGCCAAACGACAGCTAACTTGGTTAAGAAAGGAATCCGATGCCATTTGGTTGGATCCAACAGCACCACAATATTTGATGAAACTAGATAATCAGGTGAGCTATTTCATGAATACCTGAAATAAGCCATCAGTACATTTTTTCAATCGGCCAGAATATAAGCACGCGGTATTTTAAGGACATTTTAGAAGTAAAGTAAATCTAACGGATGCTCTATTACACCTTTCCTAATGACGCCAAAATCTGGGCAAAAACAAAGCCAAGACCGTAAAATATTCCAGTCGACCAAGAATCATAGCGAAAGAAAGAATCCATGTGCCTGTATCGGAAACAGGTTGAAAATTACTACCTAATTTGCCAAAAGCTGGTCCTAACACATTCAAACAGGCCGCTGTTGCCGTCAAAGCTGACCAAAAATCGAGCCCTGTGATCATCAGACATAATGTCAGAATCATAGTTGAAATAGCAGCAATCAGCATGAAAGCAGTTGTTGCCCTGAGCACTTCTATGCCAACTGTTGCACCTTGATACTTAACAGTGAAGACTGCATGTGGATGCAATAGCCTCTTAATTTCCAGGATGATGATTTTGATACTTAAAATATTTCTAATTATTTTATTTCCTCCTGCTGTTGATCCAGCACAACCGCCCAAGAAACCGGCAAAAATCAACAACAGTAATACAACCACTGGCCATTCTGTAAAGCTCGTAGCTCCATAACCTGTGCTGGTTATGAATGAAATTAAATGGAAAGTCGCTTGGTTCAATGCTGATAAAGGATGCTCATACTGATGGTGAAATAATAGCAAAGCACATATGCTGATTGATAGGGTAAACGCTGTGTATAAAAAAACCCTGGTTTCTTCATCATGCCAATAAGCTACCAACTTTTTTGTTTGCATAACTCGAAAATGTAAAGCAAAACTGATGGCACCAAGCAACATAAAAACATCTGAGATAACCAACAAAACAGGATTGTGGAAATACCCCATACTCATATCATGAGTAGAAAAACCTCCTGTAGAAACAGTAGTCAAGCTATGCGCAATTGCATCATATGCGCTCATTCCACCAATGTAATAACCGATAGCGCATAAAACAGTTAACAATAGATAAACAAACCATAAATAGTGAGCTGTTTTAGCTACCCGAGGAGACAGTTTGTTGTCTTTTATCGGTCCTGGTGTTTCAGCTTTCAATAGCTTCATTCCACCAACATTTAGCATGGGAAGTATAGAAACAACAAAGATAACAACACCCAACCCACCAAGCCATTGTAAAAACTGCCGATATAGCAGAAACGACTGAGGCATTAAGTCAAGCCCTGTTAAAATAGTTGCTCCCGTAGTAGTCAGCGCACTGATTGACTCAAAAATACCATCAGTTAAAGAAACTTCGGTAATCAAAATAATAGGAATAGAAGCCAGGGCCCCACAAACAATCCAAGTAAATACAGCAAATGATAAGGCATCCTTATACCTAATCTTAGATATATCATGTTCTTTGGATAAAACCAAACACAGTGATGCGGCCATTAGCATGCTGATTGCCGGCACAAAAAACGTGATGCTAACACCATCACTAAAAACGATGACTGACAGTAAACCAAAACAAAGCTGGATAGCTCCCATTAAACCGATTGGGAAGGCCATAAGATAGACTGTTATAGTACGACTAATCATTAAGTAGTCAGTCCTGAAAAAGTCCTTCCTGGTCTTTTCCAGCATTGGTCAAAAAAGAGTTTCTGGAAAATTTTTTCACGTTAGTCTGAGAGCCGCACGAAAGCGGCGAATAAAAATGCATAGTGACAGCTGTCTTCTGGTCGAAAAAATATGCAAGATTGGAGTAATTCTTTATATTTAACAATAAGTTATGCATTTTTCAGGTTCGACTAAGTACAAGAATGAAAATTGACTAGGGTTCTATGGGTTCAAACTGGAATCGGTATCCCACACCTACTTCCGTTAGCAAGAAACAGGGTCGAGTCGGATTGACTTCAATTTTCTGGCGGAGTTGGGCCATATGGACACGAACATAATGATTATGTTCAATGAAGTTTTTGCCCCATATGTGTTCTAATATTTGGCGGTATGTCAATACTTTACCTCCATTATTCGCCAATAGTTGAAGGATACGGTATTCCGTAGGTGTTAGGTGGACCAATTGATCCTGGCACCAAATTAAACGCTGGCTGAAGTCAATAGTCAGATCTTTTGATTCAAGTCGTTTTACATCTGAGCCATTTTGAGACTGAGAATGCCGCAATGCCACCCGGATACGAGCAAGAAGTTCACCAGATCCAAATGGTTTTGTCAGGTAATCATCAGCACCATTATCAAGGGCTTTGATTTTATCGTTTTCCTGATCTCGCGCAGACAGAACAATGACAGTGACAGATGACCACTCCCTGACTGTTGATACAAAATCCAAACCATCCATATCAGGTAACCCTAAATCCAGAAGAATAATATCTGGATTGATTTCTGCCGTCTTAATCAACCCCTCTTGAGCAGTCATCACAGTAACAACTTCATAGTTATGGCCCCTTAACAATACCTGTAAAAACCGTTGCATTTGAAGGTCATCTTCAATAATCAGAATTTTCATCGCTTTAATCCTCTTGAGACATTCTGACGGGTATTTCAATAATGAAAATAGCGCCCTGATCCGCATTCCGACCAGAAATGCGACCACCATGTGCTTCAACAATTGCTTGACTGATTGCCAACCCTAAACCAGTGCTACTGACATTCTGATGCATAGTGTAAAAGTGCTCGAATAGGTGTTGATAATTGCAGTTGTTCAGACCGATACCTTGATCCTTTACGCTCAGAACATAATAAGATTGTTGATGCTTGCCAAATATTTTTATGGTCGATTGCGGATTGCTGAATTTGACAGCATTATCTAACAGATTGGAAAGTACAACCTCCATCAAAAAGACATCCATTGGGATCAACAAAGTGTCATCGAGGTCTATTTCTATTTGGTGATTTTGTAGCCTGTGAGTCATTTTTGCTAAAGTTGCTCCAACAAACTCCTCAGGATTTTGCAGTTCTATTTTAGGTATCAGCTTACCCCTCAAATTACGACTCATTTGTAGTAGATTAGTCACTTTTTGAGAAAGCTGTTCTGAGAGATCGTAAATCGTGTTCAGACATTCGAATGTGGTCAGCTCATCGAACTTTGCATTCTTGTCTAACAAGGTGCTGGTCATTCCCATAATGGTAGCAAGAGGTGTCCGCAAGTCATGAGAAACAGCACTCAAGATGGCGTTCCTCAATTGTTCGCTTTCCATATGTAACTTGGCGGCTGAAGCCTGTTCGGAAAGTAATGATCGTGTGATAGCCAGTTTGCTCAGTGACAAATAAGTTTGTATCAGATGGTGTTGCTGATGCGTGAGTGGTTTTTCTAGTGGGCAGATCAACACCAGTCCATCTTTCGGTCCAATTGGATAATAACTCCATATTTCCTCACTTTTATGAACTGTTATCTCATTTTGTACTTTAATACATTGGCTTGCTTTATTTTCCGAAAACTCATGATCATTTGGAATCCCAGTCTTTTCTGTTAATTCAATGTTTTGATTTGTTTTTTGAAAAAAACCAGTGCGAATGCCAGTAGCTACAGTTACTTGAAAACAAGTCAATTTGGCAATTTCCTCGTTGCTTGATACCGCCGCCAGTGAACGAGCCAAGTGATACAGATCTCTTAGCTGAACTTCTCTGGCCTTTGATTCGCGTAATTGTTGTTTGGCTCGTTCACTGTAAGAACTGAACAGAAAACCGACTGTAGCCATCACGGCAAATGAAATCAAATATTTTTCATGATCCACGGCAAATGTATAAAACGGTGAAACAAAGAAAAAATCAAAAGCAGCCACACTAAAAAAAGCAGCAAACAATGTCGGCCCCCGATTGAGGTAGTAAGCCAATATGACTACGACAGCAAGATATGCCATCATGATATCAGCCTCAGCGATTAAATGCTGAATTAGATGCAAGATTACTGTTAATAAGGACACCACAATAATGCAAATTGCATATCCTATTAGATGATTTAACCAACTTCTCCCAGTATCATTGTGAGGTGTTCCAGTAACGCAAACATTAATATTTTTATACTGTGTTTTAATACGATTAGACAGGTCTTTGAATAACCATTTTTGCCAACTATGTTCCATAAAGCGGCTGATGAAAAGCGTAGATACTGGATTGGTCCTCAAATATGCCAATACTTGTTGTGCGATTTGCTTTGAATCGATATGAACGACATTGGCATCAATCATATTGATCAACACCTGATTGATACTGTTTTTTTCTACTGGCTGCTTTTTGCTGTTTCTTATGGCATAAAGAACTGTAAGAGTAGATTCAGATTCATAAGCATGATTAACCGCAGCAGAAATGAGTTTTGTAGCGTCCGTTGAGTCATCAACGACAACAACTACCTGTAATGAAGACATATATTGACAAGTGATGCTTTTAACAGTTGTCCGCATGTTACACAAAAACTTATTAAGATGGCATATAGTTTCAATAAATTGATATCAAGATGTTGTAAAGATGGTTTATTTGTAAGCTTTCTTGGTTTTGTTTCAAGCCTCACAAATAATGATAAAGAATCAGATGGCAATGGACAAGTTTGAGTCAATGTTTTATCGTGATAAACATTTTATGGCTGCTTCAAGTCCGGAAAGTGTCAAAGGATACATTCGATCTGACATTTGAGCTTTGAGCATATGAGTGGAATGGGTGTAATGCCATTGTTCAACAGGCACCGGATTAAGCCAAACAACTTTTTCCCATGTGTCGAGTATTCTTTGTAGCCAAAGGCGACCAGGTTCTTCATTCATGTGTTCTACACTGCCATAGGGATGACTGATCTCATAGGGGCTCATCGCCGCATCACCTACGATAATGACATGATAGTCCTTAGGGTATGTATGTATGACATCCCAAGTACTGATATTTTCTTGCCAGCGACGTGTATTGTCACGCCATAGGTTTTCATAAATACAATTGTGAAAATAAAAATACTCTAAATGCTTAAATTCGGTTTTGACGGCTGAGAACAACTCCTCACAAAGCTTGATATGCCAATCCATTGAACCTCCGACATCAAAAAAAATCAGTAATTTAGCAGCATTGTGTTTTTCCGGTCTCATTTTTAAGTCAAGAAAACCAGCATTATTCGCTGTGGAACGTATGGTATTGTCTAAGTCCAGTTCATTGGCTATCCCAGCTCTGGCAAATTTTCTCAACTTTTTTAATGCTATTTTCATGGAACGCGTACCGATCTCAACTGAATCATCAAGGTTTTTGAATTGTCGCTTTTCCCACACTTTGACAGCTCGATGATGCTGGCTTTGTCCGCCAATTCGAACACCTTCTGGATGATATCCTGAATTACCAAACGGTGATGTACCACCAGTACCAACCCATTTATTGCCACCTTGGTGTCTTTTTTGCTGTTCCTCTAGCCGCTTTTTCAAGGTTTCCATCAATTTATCCAATCCACCCAATGCTTCTATCTTCTCCTTGTCTTCTTCTGATAAGTTGTTAATCCAATCAGGGGACAACCAATCATGAGGGATCAAAAAAGTTTCCAAGTCCTTAATCATCTCCAAACCATTAAAAAAATGACCAAAGGCGACATCAAATCGATCAAAGTATTTTTCGTCTTTGATCATACATAATTTAGCCAGTTGATAAAATTCATTGGCGGATCCAAAGGCCACTTCCGCTTCAAGCGCATCAAGTAATACCAGCAGCTCCTTAGTCGAAACAGGCACACCCGCTTTTTTCAGGGAATAGAAAAAATTAACTAACATGTCAGCCTTCGCGACGCATCATGAAGGCGAGTTTTTGTAGCATATGGACATCCTGTTCATTTTTTAACAATGCACCATATAAAGGGGGAATCGCTTCTTTGATGCTTTTGCCTTGCAATATTTCTGGAGAAATTTCATCGGCTAGCAACAGTTTGATCCAGTCAATTAATTCTGATGTTGATGGCTTTTTTCGTAAACCAGGTACATCGCGTAGTTCAAAAAAGGTTTCCAGAGCAGCACTGAGTAATTGCTTTTGCAAACCCGGATAATGTACCTCAACGATTTTTTTCATCGTTGTATTATCTGGGAAATTGATGTAATGAAAAAAGCAACGCCGCAAAAAGGCATCAGGCAGCTCTTTTTCGTTGTTACTGGTAATAATGATAATGGGCCGGTGCTTGGCTTGTATGATTTGACCAGTTTCGTAAACACTGAATAGCATTTTATCCAGCTCAACCAGTAAATCATTGGGAAACTCAATGTCGGCCTTGTCAATTTCATCAATCAATAACACCACAGGCACTTCACTTTCAAAAGCCTGCCACAACATACCTTTTTTGATGTAATGCCTAATCTCATGAACTTTTTCATCACCTAGCTGAGAATCTCTTAACCGAGAAACCGCATCGTATTCATATAATCCTTGTTGTGCTTTGGTGGTGGATTTAATATGCCATGATAACAGCGGCATATCCAAGGCCTTGGCTACCTCTTCTGCTAGCATGGTTTTCCCTGTACCAGGTTCACCTTTGATCAATAAGGGACGCTGAAGTGTCGCAGCAGCATTCACTGCCATTTGTAAGTCGTCAGTGGCCACGTAACGGTCACTGCCTGAAAAGCGCTGGCTCATGATGGTTTCTTATAATAAAAGGGAATATTGTAACGTGTCTCCCCCCAGGCTGCTATTTGGAACATTTTCAGAGCAAGTGCTACTTATGGATTAAACTCAAAACCGTTGATAAAAATAGGATAATCAATCACATGTATGGTGGCAGTTTCATTATGTCCAGGTGTTTGACAATGATAGTTAACTGTTCCTACTTCGTCAAAAATCATGTATAAGGACCAAAGAAAACCGCTGGGTGAATAGTTCCCTTGTATGCCATCGTCACGACAACTTTCTGAACACTGAAATCGGTCATCATCAGCCCTGATGTTGTGCTCACCACCTTGATTGATGAACTGAATTCTTGAGCCTAAGCCGACATCAACTACTTGTGGAGAAAAACCATTGTCCATGTCAACGATGATGATTTGATCAGGTTCTGGTGTGCTGATACTGACTGAACCGGCCATACCAAAACCAACATGTGGCTCACAAATGTAGGGAATGGTGTTGCTGGGTTGATGAAAAGTAACCTCGGACACCCATTCAGGACCAGCTGGGTTGCCATCACCACCAGTATCATCACAACCCATGGCACATCGAAAGATAAAATCAATGTCTGAGGAGGCCACATTATGATTCATTAATCCTAAATTCTTCCAACGAACTGTGTCACCTGCTTGAATATTGATGTTTTGAGGGATAAAAACGTTGTCAGCAACATTAACATGATGAGTTTCAGCATGAACGCTCAGTATTAAAAAGGTCGATAACAGCAAAAACGTTAAAAAATTTGTCATACTGTTTATTGTGCATGCAAATGAATGCATTTTTGTTAATAAAAACGAAAAAATGATTGAATTGTCCTAAAGATCCGTGCGAATTTGTGAACTGACTCTCAATCGGCTGGGATATTAGTTCTAAAATAAATAAAGATTTGTAAGTTGTCAATGAGCATCAGGCATTAATTTGGGGGAATTATGCACATTTTTAAAACAAAATATACGCCAAAATCCAAACGACCTAGTTTGAAAAAGGATAAACAAGGTAAAAAAAATAAACGTTATGTTCCAATGGCTAGCACTGCCCCAAAGCGGTTGAAAGCAGTCATTCCCACGCCTAATTTAGTTCATCGTGTTTTAAATAAAATGGCATTTGGAGTGTCCAGTGATGACATCGCTCATATCGAATCGTTGCCAGGTGCTAATAACCAAGCCAAAGTATTGGCTTATATTGATGAACAGCTCGACTACACTCATATTGATGACAGTTATACTGATTCTCTGCTCACAGCAAGCAATGGTTTCACCACACTAAACAAAACACGTCAGCAATTGTATCAGGAACACATCAGACGACCCGATGAAGCGCCTATTGATTGGGTTGATCACATCAGACCTGGCAGAGAAACCAGTGCAGCCACATTCATTCGGGCACTATATTCAAAACGACAGTTGTTTGAAATGATGGTTGATTTTTGGCATAACCACTTCAATGTTTACTTAGATACAGATGGTGTTCCCGGCATATTCGTTCACTATGATCGTGATGTGATTAGAGCCAATGCCATGGGTAATTTCAGAAACATGGCCTATGCAGTCACCCAGTCAACCAGCATGATGATGTATTTAGGCAACGCCTTGAATCATTTTGAAGCACCCAATGAAAACTTTGCAAGAGAATTATTGGAACTGCATACCTTAGGTGCTGAAAATTATTTGGGTCATATGAACCACAATGACGTACCTGTAGATGATGAGGGCAGAAAGGTGGGTTATGTTGAGCGGGATGTCTATTACTTAGCTCGTGCCCTCACTGGCTGGTCGTATGATGGTGCGCATTGGTCAGATGATACTGGGGGGCATGCACCGACGGGTCTTTTCATGTTCCGAGAAGATTGGCATTACGATGGTATCAGTAGGGTACTGGGTCAATATTTTGAATACAGTACTGAAGACCCGTTGTCCGATTTTAATGCCATTTTAGATATCTTGGCTGAACATCCGGGAACAGCGAAATTTTTAGCCAGAAAAATGTGCCGGCGCTTCATATCGGATAATCCGCCACAATCCATTGTCAATCAAGTGGCTGATGTATTGCATGAAAATTGGACTGCATCGGATCAAATTCAACAAGCTATGGAAGTATTACTGAAGTCTGATGAATTTCTAAACACATGGGGTGAAAAAATTAAAAGGCCTTTTGAACGTTCTATTTCAGCAATGCGAGGGATCGGCTTCAATTACAATTTCAATCCCGATCAGGGAGATACTAACACACACCGGTGGTTATTTGCAGAATCCGGTGGTTACCCTTTCGACTGGACATCACCGAATGGCTATCCGGATGTCAAAGCCCATTGGTTAGGGTCCTCAGCACAAATGATGACATGGCGTTATATTCAATGGTTTAGCCAAGAACGTGATGGAGAGAATGCAAATGTTCCTTTCAATGATATTTTGAACATGACAACAGCAGCTTTTCCCAATGCCAATGACATCACACCCAGCAGTTTAGTGACCTTTTGGTATGAACACTTGTGTGGTGTGGCGCCGGAGGACCACACTCGAGATCGTTTGCAGTACTTCATGTCATTACAAAACAGTGATGATAACAGTGATGGCAATCCGGGTGGCATCAACGATTCTATTGACATCACCGATAATGGTTGGCCAGGTTACAATCAAGAACGGCTCATGGCGTTGGTAGGGATGATTTGTATGACGACTGAGTTTGGTTACCGATAAAGAGCAGAACAATGAAAAAAATCAGCAGAAGAAATTTTTTGAAGGGTTCTGGCTTAGTGACCATGTCTGGACTGGGCGGTTTACAACTGGGTTTTGCCAAACCTTTACTTAAAGGTGGGCAGGGGAACAATCGCGATTTACTGGTTTATGTGTTTTTGAATGGTGGTATGGATGGTTTGCATATGATCCCACCACGTTCAGGTACCAATTACACACACTATCTTAACCTGCGTCCGACTTTGCATATTCCATCAGCTATGTCTTTAGCACTGAACGGCCAAAATGCCTTTGGTATGCATCCTTCAGCACCTGGTTTACGTGATTTGTTCAATAACGACAAAATGGCCATTGTTCACGCCACAGGATTGATAGACCCTAATCGCAGCCACTTTGAGGCCACTCGATATTTGGAGTTAGGTGTGGCCGGCGCCTCAGGCGCCAATGATGGCTGGTTAACCCGTTTTCATCAGTCAGCCAGTATTCCAAGTGATGCCATCATTCCCTCATTAGTTCCCAGCTACAATAATACTGATGCTGTATTAGCCCATAACGCCACTTTAGTGATGGCCAATCCACAAGATTTTTCACTAGGTGCAGGACACTGGTCATGGGAACATGAAGTACAAAGCACTTTATACGAAATTAATAGCCAAGCAGATACCGTTGAAAAAAGAGCAGCTTACATGGCTTTAAATGCATCGAATATCGTTCAGAACATCGATTGGAATAATTATGTTCCTGGCAATAATGCCACTTATCCTGAAAGCTTTATCGGCGAGCAATTACAAGCTGTCGCACAATTGTACAAAGCTGATGTTGATTTACAAACAGCCTATGTCCCAACCGGCGGCTGGGATACTCACAATGGACAGGGAATAGACAATGGTATTTTTGCTGATTTAGCTGAAAATTTGTCAGCTGCTTTGTATGCGTTTTATCAAGATTTAACTGCCACTCATGCAGGTCAATTCACCATAGTTGTGCAATCTGAGTTTGGAAGAAGAGCCTATCAGAACTCTGACAACAGCACTGATCATGGTTATGGTAATCCCATGTTCATCATCGGTGACCAGGTGATACCTGGTTTTCATGGTATTTTCCCTGGCCTGGCAACCAACGAGTTATTTGAAGGCGATGATCTAGATGTGACGGTGGATTACAGGGATGTGGTCAGTGAAATCATGCTCAAAAGAATGAATAATCCATTCATAGGTCATATTTTTCTGGGGTATACAGATTACACAGAACTGGGGGTGGTTACTGGTACAGCGTTGGATCCGATATATGACTACGACAGTATCTTCGCTTCAGGTTTTGAGTAAATCAAACCGGAAGTGGTAGGGGGAGCTGGGGCGCCTATTGTGGCGCCCTTTTTTTTACTTATGGGGATGTCGACTTTTTCAGGATTGACTAATTAGTCGAACCTGAAAAATGCAATAACTTATTGTTAAATATAAAGAGTTACTTCAAATTTGCACATTTTTTCGACCAGGAAACAGGTGTCACGATGCATTTTTATTCGCCGCTTCCATGCGACTCTCAGGCTCAAGTAAGGTCAAAAAAACATCAGCAAAATCACACTTTTGCGCTTAAGTGTTTTTTTGACCGATGCTGGAAAAGGCCAGGAGGGATTTTTTCAGGAATGACTATTTAATCCGCCAAGCATCGACCCACTCAACCGAGATAGGCACCATTGCAAATTGATCAATCAGCCGTTGCCCCATGTCCTTAAGATGACCGGCGCCGTAAAATATGGCGATTTTTTGATTGGCTGGATTCATTTGTTCTCGCTCCAAAACCTCAAGGGCTTTTTTATTTCGCTCGGTTATTAGAGTTGAACCTTCTTGTCCTTCTATTGCCAGCAATGTTTCATCCATGTTCATTAGTTCTTTGGCCATCATGCGTTTCAAGTGAGTTCGGGTGTCGCCTGACAGTAAGGCCATCAGCAAGTCACCATCACTCATATGCGATTTACCCGTTAGCTGTTGTACTAAACCAGCTCGCCATAATTTGATGATCATGCTAAGCCATGACTCGCCTTTGTTGGCCATACTTTGATCCATTTCTTTAGGCGTCATATCAGCATGAACAAAATTACTGGCTGAGTAATCCACTTCATCGAGCTGAAAAGTCAAACCCAAAATACTTTTCAATGTGTTATGCAACATTGACACTGGACTTTGTTGGCCAAGTTTTTGGTTCTTAGGTATTTCGCTGTTTTCAGGCATAACCATTTCAAACAATACCACATCATAATTCTTAAATCGCTCATTGAGCTCAGCATAGTAAGCAGCATCTCCTACGTGAACAGCGCCAATCAAATCAACGTGACCAGGTCTGCCATTGGCATAAGCATACCTGACAATGGGCATTTGCATCGCTTCATGATCTGCCGAATCAACAAAACGGCCAAATGTAAAAGTTTGCTGATCAATGGCATACTCTAAACCATTAGCCTGTGATGTATCCAGTGTTATGCCAATAACAGCATAAATCATCAAAAATAAATTTTTCATGGAATGAATATGGGTTAACTAAGCGTAATTTCAAGCATCAAGATCTGGTATCAGTAAATCTTCATACACCTCAATCATGTCTTTTATCTGAAGTTTTCTTTTCTTTAATCGTTTTATTTTTAATTCATCAACTTGTCCAGAATGAATCAACACATCAATGATTTCATCCAACTCACGATGTTCGGCCTTAAGTTCAGTGATGCGATGGATTAATTCTGATTGGCTAAATGTCATGAAAAAACCAGCTAATTGTTGATTATTGTCTAAGTTTATCCTAAGGTTCGACCTTTTCCAATAGCACATCATGTTTTATGGACAAGGCGCGATATCAATTCGGCAAAATTCAACAAAAGCTGCGGCGTCAAGTAGCAAAGGCGTCAACTGATTTCGGTTTGGTGGAGCCGGGTGACCGAGTGATGGTCTGTCTTTCCGGTGGTAAAGACTCTTATACCATGTTGTCCATTTTAATGAATATTCAAAAAAAGGCCCCTTTCTCATTTGAATTAATAGCGGTTAACCTGGATCAAAAACAACCAGGATTTCCTGAACATATATTACCTGAATATTTGTCCAACTTAGGGATCGCCTTTCATGTCATCGAAGAAGACACCTATTCCATTGTAAAAGATAAAATCCCTGAAGGTAAAACCACTTGTGGATTGTGCTCGCGCTTAAGGCGAGGGATTTTGTATCGTGTAGCAAAAGAACTGAATGTAGATAAAATTGCTTTGGGTCACCACCAGAATGATATGGTGGAAACTTTATTTCTGAACATGTTTTTTGGCTCAAAGATGAAAACCATGCCACCCAAATTAGTGAGCGATGATGGTCAAAATATCGTCATCAGACCATTGATTTACTGCAAAGAAAAAGATATAGAACGATACGCAGAACAGATGAAATTCCCTATCATCCCTTGTAACCTGTGTGGTTCGCAAGATAATTTACAAAGACAAGCAATCAAAATGATGCTACGTGACTGGGAGCGGATACAACCGGGTCGCATCGACAACATTGCCAAAGCCATCAGTAATATCACCCCATCTCATTTATGTGATTCGACCCTTTTTGATTTCAAAGCATTGAACGTCAACCCGAGCTTAGTGGTCGTAAAATAATTGAATGTCAAAATTATGATTAATTTGATCAAAGAAAGAAACCAACCAATGTTAGGCTTCTTGTTTGATTATAAGTAGAAAAAGAGACTGTAAATTATTCTTTTTCTTCTGCCCAGCTTAACTCTTGACTATCCTGTGTAGATCTTTTGCAAACTAGTGATGAATACTCAACATCGACACGTGCGCCAGGTGAATATTTTAGACCATTAATGTAACAATACTTTGTTGTGTCTATTTGAGAATCAACTGCCTGAGATGTAGAAAAAGTCACCAATAAAAAAGTGGATAAGATTATTTTCATGTTTTACTCCTGTTAATTTGTTAAGTAATTATTGAGTCAATGTGGACATTCTACAGCGTCTATAGTTCAGTTATAAATAAGTTGATGCAATATGATTGAATATTCCTGTAATTGCGTGTTATTCATGCAAATATTCCCATGTCTAATGTACTTTTTTCAAGTAGGTCAGTTGTTTATATGGTGCCAAATACAAAGTAAATTATTAAGATGAGACCTCTGTAAAAGTCATTGAATTGAGCAATCACATTAAATGAGCCTTCATTAGTGCTCATGCATCAAAAAGGTCAAATTAGGGTTGTTTTTTTGTGGTTTGTTCTGAACTAATGGGGTAATTCCGTTAATTCAGGCAAAGTTATATCGGTGATTTTAAAGTTCGGGTTAGTCCATCTTACTAAAAACTTAGCCTCTTTACCGATATTAGCTCCCATCGCAGCCAATCCATCATGTTGCTTAGGTTACAAAGGGCCGTTCTTCCCCAGAACGTGTCAGCGCAATCTTCCGGTTACGTATCTTATCAGCTTCACTCAATGGCTTGTTCCTATAAACTTTATGTTGGATTTTGGTTTTTAATACCAAAACCTTTGAGTTTGTCATGAATCTCTTGCGATGAATAAGTTGCATCAGTATACAAAACCACTTCATCTCCCAATAACCATTCATCAAGCAGCTTGGAGTCATCAACAGATATTGCATTCATCTGGGACTGTTATTGCTGAGACAATCTCAAGCAACCGACTCGAAAGTGACACAGACTACATCTCTGCTTTTCTACCCTGTCTTGCTCCAGTCGTTTTAATGGGTTGTTTTTATTATTAAAAACATAGATTGACTACCTTATCAGGCTAATTTAGTGATGCTCCACAATCATTAATAAGAAAAAATTTTATTTTTTTGACACTTTTTATATAAGAACTTCGATGGTTCGGATACTAAAACGAGATAGGAATGATTTTTATGAGATGTAGACGAATTTTTCTTTTTACTTTAATGGCTGTAATCAGTGCAGGAGCTTATGCTCAATCGTGTGATGTGCCTGATCATGTGAGCTATACAGATACAAGCGTTTTTCTGTACGAATTATTTAGTCAAGCCGATGATACCGATACCGCTGAGCCTAGATGGAATGGTACTTGTCACATTAATGACGATACAGGTGTTTGGTGTTACTGTAAACCAGCAGGTGAAGATGATTGTGACTGGTTTGAAGATGCCTGTGCATTCTTAGGAGGAAGTGGTGTCCCACATCCCTATATTAAAAGTTGTGTAAAAAATAATAATCCAAGTTAAACACGCTATTGCTTCGAATTTAGACAAGGGGCATAATCTCATACATGTAATGCCCCTCAGACTGCTGATAAGTCCTCATAAGTATGTGGGGATCTTTTAATAAGGGTCTTATGTTTAAAGACCGTCTGCCGGTTCAATCCAGTTATGAGTTTGTTAGTTTAGATGACCTTATGCCAGAAGATCACCTTGCCACTTGAGTTTTTCGGAGACTAAAACGTTTGAGAAAATTAGCCAATAAGCCCACTGAATCATTGCGCTCCAGAGGCCAAAGAAAGAGTTATTCGCTTGGTTTGACAATCTGAGCACAAGTATCATTCAGATGGTCAGTCATTTAGTTCATGTCAAGCAAGATTGGTTGCACGCTTGAGACTTTAAGAGTTTGATTTTTGAAACTTGAAACTGATGAAAGCATTAGGCTGGGAACCACGACTGCGCAGGCTACGAAGATCAAGGAGTTTGAGTGAGCGAGCCGTGAGTTAAGGCCTGGGCAATATGACTTCATCAAGTCAAAAAATGATAGATTACTTAGTCGAACCTGAAAAATGCATAAGTTGTTGTTAGATAACATAAATTTCTTACAAACTACATATTTTTCGACCAGAAAACAAATGTTTCAATGCTTTTTTTGGTCGACGGTGTGGTACAAGGAAGTACCACCTTGAGCAGCTAGGCTCAAGTAAGGTCAAAAAACACCAGCAAAATCGCACTTTTGCGGTTAAGTGTTTTTTGACCGATGCTGGAAAAGGCCAGGATGGACTTTTTCAGGGGTGACTACTTATCAAAAATCAGTTTGATATTAAACAACAAAACCCCGCAAAAAATACGGGGTTTGTCACTAATTTGAATCCTGGAAGAACCAGGGCTGAATTATCAAAACTTAGTGTTTATTGAACCAAACCACCTGGTACCCAAGGTGCTCCAGCATCATAAAGTTCACGCTCAAAAGCGGGAATGGTTTCTTTAACCAACTTTTCTATCGCTTGTTGTTGTGTTTTTAGTTCACGTTCAGCAATATCGGTTACTTGAATGTGGGTGGGCGTTGGGCCGTAGGTTGCTAGAGTGGTACCTAACAAAGCGGTGCTCAGCCGGCTGCTAATTGTGACGTGGTTAGATTGTTCGCCGATTTCATTTTTTGCCTGATTGCCATTTAGAATGGTGTTAATGCGTTCTAAATCAACCTGAATGGCGTTGAGTTTTTCATCTAAGGTTCCTGGCATGCTGGTACTGCGGATTAAAGCAGCTTGCATTTGAGTGCTGCGCTTGATTGCCAGGTCCACTTGTTCAACAACGATGCTTAATTCACGTTGTAAGCGTCCCAATCTTTGCCAGAAAGCCACCAAATCCTCAGGTTCGGTAGCAGGTAGGGTACCTGATCGTAAGCGATTTACTTTGAAGGTTTGTGGGTCAGATAATGTAGTGAATTGTCCTCCTTGCTCTTTAATTAAAGTGACATTATACTCACCCGGAACCACCAACATACCTTGCGGCTTTTGAATGAATGAACCTTTGGCTTCAATATGGGTCATTTCTGGATAACGTAAATCCCAAGCTACTTGATTGAAGCCCTTTTGGGTGCTGCCTTTGATTCTTCTGACCACATGACCGCTTGCATCCTTGATGACCAGCCAAATGTGAGGTCCTGTTTCTATACGTTCAGCTTCCAGGGAATCCCAATTGGGCACAGCAAAAGATTTCTTCTCTTTGACAGCCTTCTTCTGGGCAGCCTGACGCACTTTCTTTTTAGATTTTAGCTCATCTTTTAAGTGATAATTAAACACTGCACCAAATGGTGGGTTTTTGGCGGTATAAAATCCGTCTCCCTGTGATGCCTTTTCTGTAAAATCCAAAACAGCTCTGGGTATATACCACCAAGCGTCACGGCCAGAAAATAAAGTGGCTTCAGTTTGCATTTGTTGTTCAGAAATTTCTCGTAAAAAACTGTAATCATCTAACACGAAAAAGCCACGACCAAAAGAGGCTAGAACCAAGTCATTTTCTCTTTTTTGTATCGCTAAATCACGAATCGAAATAGTTGGTATACCACCAGTCATCTCAGTCCAATGGTCACCGCCATTAAAACTGACAAACAGTCCAAATTCGGTTCCTGCAAACATTAACAGAGGTTGTATATGATCCTGTACTATACGCCATACCAAATGTCTATCAGGAATCCCATTATTAAGTTTTTTCCATGATTTACCACGGTCAGTACTTTTCAGTAAGTAAGGGCTAAAATCACCGTATTTGTGATTATCTAAGGCAACATAGACGGTATTAACATCATGTAGGTCGGCTTTGATGTCATTGACAAAGGCAGTTGCTGGTACACCTGGTAATGATCCGACTTCAATTTTTCGCCAGTCGGTACCATTATTTTCTGTTACCTGAATGATACCATCATCGGTACCGATATATATCAATCCAACTTCAAGAGGTGATTCGCTTACTGATGTGATGGTGTTGTAATGGCTCATAGCAAACATGTCCCAAGGCATATCCCAGCTTTGCTGTGCGCCCATAATAGGTAGCTGTATCCGCTCTTGGTTGCGTGTCAGGTCACCGGAGATAGCTGTCCAAGAGTCACCACGGTCCTCAGAGCGCCATAATCGCTGAGAAGCAAAATACAAACGGGTGTTTTTGTGTGGACTGACTAAAATGGGAGCGTCCCAGTTAAAGCGTTCGGGTGCTTCACCTGCTGCTGGTTGTGGTTGGATATATACGATTTCACCAGTGGTCCGGTCAACTCGTGTTAGGTTTCCCTCTTGCCATTCGGCGTAGACAATGTTTGGGTTACCTGGTTCGGTTGCTGGTTGATGGCCATCACCGAATAAAATGATGTACCAATCTGAATTACGGATGCCGTGAACATTATCAGTGCGCGATGGGCCACCTTGGGTATTATTATCTTGAGTGCCTCCGTAGATATTGTAAAAAGGTTCAGCATCGTCGACGGCTACTTTGTAGTATTGGGTCACTGGTAGATTGTCAATGAAACGCCATGTTTTTGTCAGGTCAAAAGTTTCATATAAGCCACCATCGGTACCAACCAAAAGATAATCATCATCGCTGGCTCGGAAAGCAACAGCATGGTTGTCGACATGCTTGTTTTTTTCATTGACTTGACGGACATTTTTACCACCATCATCAGAAACCAAAAGGTTGTTATTTGCTAGATAAATACGATCATAGGCGTGTGGTGATGCATACAATTCTTGGTAATAATGTGGCCCGGTCCCACCAGAAACGGCATCAGACTGTTTTTCCCAAGTACGTCCCTGATTTATTGATTTATAAATACCTCCGGTACGTCGTTCTAGTTCAATCGCAGCATAAACCACATCCGGTTTTTGCGGTGAAATGGCTAAGCCGATTTTACCCATTGTTTCATCGGGCAAACCTTGTTCTAATTTATTCCAATTTTGACCACCGTTATCAGTAGTATAAATGGCCGTTTTGGGGCCGCCACCCATATAAGCCGCTACGGTGCGGTGATGTTGCCAGGTGGCAGCATATAATTTATCAGGATTGCGTGGATCAATCACCACATCAGTGGCGCCAGTCCATTCATCATCACCCAGTTGTTTATCCCAAGTTTCACCACCATCGGTGGTTTTGTAGAGTCCTCTATCACCACCTTTAGACCACAATGGTCCTTGAACAGCTACCCACAATGTGTTGGAATCATTGGGGTGAATCACCACTGTAGAAATGTGTTCAGAATCTTTCAATCCTTTATTCTTCCAAGTTTCACCGCCATCAGTGGATAAATAAATACCATCACCAAAACTGACGTGGCGGCCACCCACATTTTCACCTGTGCCGACCCAAATGCGATTGGGGTTGTTTGGATCTATAGTCACAGAACCGATGGAGTATACTTTTTGTTTGTCAAATATTGGTGTCCAAGTTGTGCCGGCATTGGTAGTTTTCCACACCCCTCCAGAACCTACACCGACATACCAGGTATTTTCGTCATTGGGATGAATGGCAATGTCAGCGATCCGTCCTGACATGAAAGCTGGACCGATGTTTCTGAACTGGATGGCTGCCAGTGACTCATCAGAAATGGCGGCTTCTTTTTTAGCCAGTGCAGTTGATGGTAAATAAATAGCTAAAAATAGCATAAAGCAAGTACGTAATGATTTAATCATGGAATTCCTCTTTTTGTATTGACATTGATTGTCAGTGCTATGGTTTTTTTATTGTATAGTCCGAAAGTCATCAATGCATGGAAATTGAAAGATTTTTAGTCGATAATGGCGGATGATTAATCAGCAGATGTTAGACATGCAATCAATGACGGCCTTTGCGGCACAAGAAGTTAACTCGAAACTGGGTAAACTCACCTGTGAAATCAAGACAGTTAACCAACGTTTCCTTGATCTCACTATCAAATCCCCTGACTTTTTACGTGCCAGTGAAGAGGAAATGAGAAAAATGTTCAATAAAAACATTTCTCGTGGCAAGGTGTCTGTGTTTATTCGTTTTTACCCTAATCCAGATGTTCAGTTGAATGAATTAACAGTTAATGACTCTCTACTGAAACAACTCTATAAGTGTGCTGAACAAGTACATCACACTTTGGGTGGTGGTCATAATAACTTTGGTGTTTCACATGCCATGAATTGGCCGGATGTTATTACTCAAAAGCCAACTGATACTTCGGTACTACAACAAATTGCGATCGAACTGTTAGAGAATACTATTGGTGACATGATTGCTGGACGTAGAAGAGAAGGCGAAGCGATGAAGATGGTATTGTTAGAAAAAGTTGAAATCATTGTCGAAAAAGCCAAAGAAATCCGCTGTTTCATGCCTGAGATTAACCAGGCGTTGGAAAAGAAACTGAGACAAAAACTCGCTGACTTTGATGTTGACGTTAATCCCGAGCGGTTTGAACAAGAACTGGCATTCCAACTTCAAAGAATTGATGTCAATGAAGAACTTGATCGGTTGGATGCTCATGTCGAAGAAGTTAAACGTGTTCTTGAGCTTGAAGAGCCGGTGGGACGTCGCCTTGATTTTTTGATTCAAGAACTTAACCGTGAATCTAACACCATAGGTTCGAAATCAGTCAGCATTCTCTCATCTAATGCCAGTATTGATTTGAAAGTGGCGATAGAACAAATGCGTGAACAGGTTCAGAATATTGAATAGAGTTAACAGACCCTAGTTATTAGCTGTTGTAATTCAAGCCTTAAATCTGCCACTTTGAACAAAGTCGCAGAGTCAAGTAAAGGTCTTTTGGAGTTCGTGGTTGCTTTAAAACCTATTTTTAGTCTGTGTTATCAAAGTTGTAAAATCATCTGTTGTATTATGGCTCTGTTATAATACTCGGTTTTTATTGTGGTGTGCTTATGAAACATTTGGTAGGTACTTTATTTATTGTCTCGGCACCTTCAGGGACAGGAAAGACATCTTTAGTCAATGCTTTGGTGCGTGATACCAATCATTTGAAGTTATCAATCTCACATACCACAAGACCTGCACGTCCTAAGGAAATTGATGGTTATAACTACCATTTCATTGATGAGGCCAAGTTTAAACAAATGGAGATGGCTGGTGTATTTATGGAATCAGCCAATGTTTTTGGTCATTTATATGGTACCTCACAGGAAACGGTCGAAAAAATGCTGGATGAAGGCCATGATGTGGTGCTGGAAATTGATTGGCAAGGAGCAGATCAAGTTAAAAAATGCATGCCGGAGGCTGTGATGATTTTTATCTTACCTCCTAGTATCGATGCTTTAAGAGAACGTCTTGAGACTCGTGATCAGGACTCTCAAGATGTCATTGATGCTCGCATGAAAAAGGCCAAGGCAGAGCTAAAGCACCATCTGATGGCAGATTTTTTAGTTGTTAACGATGATTTTGAAGAAGCATTGAAAGGACTGAAGGCGATTGTTAAAGCCAACCGGTTAACCACATCCAAGCAACAAATCATTAACCATCGGTTATTGAAAAAGTTGATAACGTGATTGACGAACATTATTACCATGCACCGACAGGTACTTGGACGCATATGTTTGTTTGTGATGTGACAAAACAATGTACCACGATAGGCGCGTTCTTGATACAGATTAGATTCATGAAAACAGCAGGCTAGACTAACAATGGGGTTATCCGGTTCAGACAAGCTGGTGGTTAATCGTTGGATGTTCCTGTGCTAAACAGCCCGTCTCTGATATATAATTTAAATGCTGGGAGGAAATAGTGTGAAACCCAACATGCCCAATGTTTCTGATAACTGTTACAGAGGTCATAGCATATGAAAGTTGTGATTCAAAGGGTTAAACAAGCCCAGGTTGATGTGGCTGGTAAAACTGTCGGTCAAATTGGACAAGGCATTTTGGCATTGGTTGGTATTGAAAAAAGCGACACAGTTGCCACTGCCGAAAAACTGCTTAATCGTGTTTGCCGCTATCGCATCTTCAATGATGCAGATGGCAAAATGAATCGATCATTAAATGATATTAACGGCGGACTGTTATTGGTTTCACAGTTCACTTTGGTCGCTGATACAAACAAGGGTAACCGACCAGGCTTTTCCCGGGGCGCCTCTCCTGAACATGGTTTGAACATTTTTAATGAAATGGTTCAATTAGCGAGACAAACTCACTTGAATGTTCAAACTGGCCAATTTGGTGCTGACATGCAGGTCAGTTTAGTCAATGATGGTCCAGTTACCTTTAACTTAGAAATTCAATAACTTAAGGTCAGCCCATTAATGAAGGTGCTGTTAAATCAGATTTTCGTTAATAATCAAAACAAACGGCTTAACACAATGATTACTAGCACTGTTACACCCAGCCATTTATAAACTTGACCTTTTTCTGGAATATTGTTTCTGCGGCCACCACTTTCCATAATCAGTCGATTCATCATGGCGTCAATGTCCTCATCATTCGCCTTTACTGTCGGACCTAATTTAGGAGGTCCTTCTTGTTCAAGCAGTTTTTGTTCAATTTTTTCAGGTGGTTCTTTAGGCTTGATGTGATCCGCTTGCTTAATAGCTGTTAATATTTCGATTAACTGCTTTCTATCCGACCAGGGAATGTCTCGGATACTTTGGGCATCAGATGCATCGAGTTGATATTTTTTATTACCTATTTTAACTTCTATATAATCACTCATAAATAAAACAGTATGAAAAGCCCAATAACAAGTGATAGTGCAACACCTGAAATGGCAAAAATATACGCCCATCGTAACAAGGTGTATTTGCGTTTTAAAATGATCCCGATTTGGTAAATATCTGTAATCAACAAACGATGTGCGCTGACATCGTCAATTAATGTGTCGTTTAAAAACTGTTGATATACCAATTCAGAATATCGAGTAAAAAAGCCGAAAAAGAAAGGGTTGGGCATCTGTTCAATATTACTGTTGACAAGGCCATTGATGTTTTTGGGTATCAAAACCAGAGTGGTTAAAACTAAAGCAGTCATTTCACAAAGCAATAGAACAAACGATGGCAGTAAAACATGAAAGGTTAGCTCAATAACAGTCATCATTCTTGTTAATACAACGGTAAATACCAATACCAACGTGCCTATTAAGATGTTGGCTTTTTGGTCAGCCATCAGATTGAGCTGTGTTTGGTTTTGATGTACCGTACGCAGTGTATGTATCACATCTCGACTGATTTCTTTCATCCGATCATGATAGCAATGTCAATGCCTTCGGTGCAAGCTTATTTTAAGCTTCGGACTGGTTAACTGACTGGTCCTTAGACATAAGTATTTCTGTGTTAGAATGTCCCTTTGAAACAAGGAAAAATAGTGGAAATCAAAAAAGGTTGTGTGGTCGCAATGCACTATAAACTGACCAATGATCAAGGCGAAATACTTGATTCATCAGAAGGTCGCGAACCGTTGAAGTTTTTACACGGTGCTGGCAATATCATTTCTGGATTGGATAATGCCATGGTTGGTAAGTCGATAGGAGATAGCTTCACTGTGACGGTTGAGCCTGAAGAAGCTTATGGTGTACATCACGAACAAATGATTCAAACAGTGCCTCGTGAAGCTTTTCAAGGAATTGATGATATTCAGATTGGCATGAAATTCAATGCAGAAACCCAACAGGGTCCAGTTGCTGTTACCGTTACTGAAGTGACCGAAGGCATGATAACTATCGATGGCAATCACGAATTAGCAGGTGTTCGTTTGACTTTCGATGTCACCATCGAGGATGTCCGTGCAGCAACTGAAGACGAGATTGCCCATAATCATGCCCATTGAGTGATTGTGGCAATCAGTTTTCCTTAATTTCACTATTTGCTGGCAGACTGTTTGTGCACCTGGGTTTGTATTTATTGCAAGCCTATAGAGTAAAGTAAAGGTTCTTCGTTTAAAATTTTGCTTCCTTTTTATTTGCAAAATTTTATGTCATGATTTGGTTATGAAGCGGATCTCTCTTAAAGCCAAGGTTTTTATTTTATTGCTCATATTTACCGGGATGGTGGTATTGGTCATGTCCTTGTTAATGCAACAAGGAGTCAATCAGGGGTTTGATAATTATAAAAAATCATTAGAAAAAGCCTTCAACCATCGCTTGGTTTTGACATTGGAAAGTTATTATGATCACTATGGAAGTTGGCAAGATCTGATTGCCAAGCCACAGCTTTGGCATCAAATTTTGAACAAAAGTGCTGTTAAAGTCAGTAAAAAACTAAGTCAACCACGGTCAAATAAAGAATGGCAGATTAATGATCACAAAAAACAGAAAAAAGTACAGGAAAAATTGAAACGCTTTATACCTGATTACACCTTGTTTGACAGTCAAAAACAGCGTATATCAGGCATCGAAAGTTGGGGAAGCCCTGGGCTGGTTTTTAAAATATGGAGTCAGGGCGAAATAGTTGGATTTTTACTTTCAACAGGTGATCAATCTGTCGTTTTAGAACAAGATAAACAGTTTGGGAAGCGAATTAAGAGACTGATATTAGGGGTTTCTGCAGTCATGTTAGGCGTGAGTTTGTTATTGACCTTTCCAATAGCAAACTACCTAACCAAGCCAATTAAAGCCATCAATGAAGCAACAAAGAAAGCAGCTGCTGGGGATTATTCAGTCAGAACACGGATTAATCGCTACGATGAAATAGGTCAGTTAGCCGATAACTTCAATAGACTGGCCACAACTTTAGAGTCCAATGCTGAAATACAAAAAAAGCAGATGGCGGATATTGCTCATGAGTTACGAACACCTATTGCTGTGGTGATGGCAGAGCTTGAAGCGATTCAGGATGGCATTCATCCAGCTGATGGCAAACACATTGGCATCATATCAGGTCAAATTGCAGCTCTGAAAAACCTTGTTGACGACTTACATCAATTAAGTCTATCGGATTTGGGCACACTTCGTTATCAAATGGATGAGCTTGATTTACTGAAGTTAGTCAAGCAGGTTAAGTCAGCATTTTCGTTGGCCGCTCAACAGAAAAACTTGACCATGACTTTGATTCATGACGAGATAAACTATAAGATCAGTGGTGATCATAACAGGTTGTACCAATTATTAAACAATTTGATTGATAATGCCATTAGCTATACTGATTCTGATGGTATGATCCAAATCACCATTCAAGAAAAAAATGAACAAGTAGTTTTGCAAGTAGAAGACTCGGAACCGTCACTCAGTGTTGATGAAATGGCTCAAATGTTTAACCGATTATATAGAAAGGAAAGCTCGAGAAATAAAAAAACAGGTGGGTCAGGACTGGGATTGGCGATAGTTAAAAACATCGTTGAAGCACATCAAGGAACCATTCAAGCAAGTCGTTCGGAATTGGGTGGTGTAAAAATTACCATAGCACTGCCGAAAATATGAGATGACACATATATTAATTGTAGAGGATGAACTTAACTTGGCAACAACCATGGCCGATTACCTCAAGAAAGAACATTACCAAACTACTATTCTGGATCGAGGTGATGAAGTTTTGTCTTTTATCAAAGGACATGTGATAGATGTAGTGTTGTTGGATTTAATGCTTCCAGGTATGAGTGGCATCGATATTTGCAAAGCCATAAGAAAAGAGAACAGCCAGTTACCTATTATTATGACTACAGCTCGTGTGGATGAGATTGATAGAGTGTTGGGACTGGAAATAGGCGCTAATGATTATGTTTGTAAGCCGTATAGTCCACGAGAGTTAGTGGCAAGGGTTAATGTTCAGCTCAGGCAACAAAATACACCTATGTTATATAACATCAAACTTAACGATAATGACATGACAGTAGTTGGAACGGAGTCAAAGCAGCAGCTGACCTTAGTTGAATATAAACTACTCAAAAAAATGATGCAACAGCCTGGCCGTATTTTTAATAGGGATCAACTGATGGATGCTATTTATGATGATGGGCGTATTGTAATTGATCGCACCATAGACTCACATATCAAAAAGTTGAGACAAAAACTCAAAGCCACTGCGCCAACGCATAATTTTATTCAGGCTATTTATGGGTGCGGTTATAAATATATGCCTTCAACAGATTAAAAGAGACCTTTGCATAAACCGTGACTCAAGTTAAAAGGTGTTTCGTTAGCGTATTTATTTTCACAATTCTTGCATATTTTTTGTGAATTCCTCTAATAAGATGTAAATACTATTAACAAACCATTAGGTGATAAAATGAAAAAAGTATTGATGTTGTTGATATTGGCCATGGCATTCACGGTCACAGCTGGTTCTGATCATGCAGGTCGTGAAAAAAGTGAGTTGAATCTGACAGAAGACCAAAAATCGGCCTGGAAAGTACTTAAAAAAGAAAAGCATGAGCGTATTATGGCGGCTAAAAAAGACATTGATGCCGACTACGAAAAGCAGTTAGCAAAAATTCTGGATAACGAACAATTAGCTAAATATCAAGAAATGAAGGAGCATAAAAAAGAACATATGGCTATGAAGAAGCATAAGAAAAAACATAAGGAGTATAAGGCGAAGGATTAATCAAATCAAAAATCAAGATAACAAAACCACCGTATCAAATAGGTGGTTTTTTGTTTTTAGAGTTTTGAGGTAAGATGCCAAGAAAAAATTCACAATCTTTTCAGGTTTGAAAACGGCATTAGCTCCCAAGGTCGAAATGCCATTAAATGTACAGTGCCAAATTTTTCGTCAATCGGTAAAAACTTATCTTTCTTACATAATTTTTTAAACGTCTGTTCGAAGTTTTTCAATGCTTTTTGAAATGTTTTGTTAGAGGCTTGACTAAGCATCCCATAAAGTAATTGCCTGTGGCAATCTGTTGCTAAGAAGTGATGATCTAGGAATTCACTAAGTATTTTTGCTGATGAATTACAGGTTACCAATGCATTCCTAGCTGCTCATGTCTTGGGTTTTATATCAGGTTCAATGGCTGCAGTTTTACAACAACAAAAGGAGTGAATAATGAGTCACCTATAAGCTATCAAATAAGCTAATATAACCCAATGCTTGATAAACAAAGAACCAAAATCTTATTGTCTATATCGTTGCCCATCATTGGAGGAATGATGTCGCAAAATATACTGAACCTGGTGGATTCAGCAATGGTTGGTCGTTTGGGTTCGACGGCATTAGCTGCAGTGGGATTGGGTGGTTTTATCAATTATATGTGCGTGGCCTTTTTTTTGGGCTTTGGTGCGGGTGTTCAGGCAATGGTTTCCCGACGGATGGGTGAAGAGAAACAGTCTGAGGCGGCCAATCCATTACATGCAGCTATGGTCATTATTTTTGTTGCCGCTATTCCTGCCACATTCTTTTTGCACATACTGGCGCCCTATTTATTTGAACTAACAAATTCTGATCCAACTGTTAAAGCGCAAGGGGTGCCCTATTTACAAGCACGTTTTTGGGGTGTGACTTTCTTGGCCATACATTTCAGCTTCAGAGGCTATTGGAGTGGTATCAACATGACCGGTGTTTACTTGAAAGCACTTTTGATTGCTCATAGTTGTAATATTACCATTTCATACATATTAATCTTTGGCAAGTTTGGTTTACCTGCCATGGGTACTTTAGGTGCTGGATTGGGTACCAGTATTTCGATGTTGGTCAGCATGAGTTATTATTTTTTTGTTGCAGTAAGGAAAACTAAAGGATTTGGTTTTTTTCATGCCTGGCCAAGTAAACAAACCGTGCATCAGGTGGTAAAAACATCGTTACCTTCATCGATGCAGCAATTTTTCTTTGCAGCTGGATTCACTGTGATGTTCTGGATTGTGGGACAGGTAGGCACTCAGGAGTTGGCAGGGGCTAACATTATCATTAATTTGATGTTGATAGGTATTTTACCTGCATTGGGAATAGGTATTGGTGGAGCCACATTGGTCGGTCAAGCTTTAGGGAAGCTTCAACCCGATCAGGCACATCAATGGGGTTGGGATGCAGCTAAGCTAGCGGCACTGCTTGTTTTGTTTTTGATGCTACCTGTCATGCTTTTTCCCAATCAGATTCTCAAAATATTTTTAACTGAACAAGCTGTGATTGATTTGACACGGCTTTCTTTACAGTTAGCAGCTGCCAGCCTGGCGATAGAAAGCATAGGTATTGTACTGTTTAACACTATTAATGGAGCGGGTGATACATCCAGCACCATGAAAGTATCGTTTGCTTTACAATGGTTGCTGTTTTTGCCCGCAGCGTGGTTGGTTGGACCCTACATGGGGTTAGGATTAACAGCGATTTGGATTGGGCACATCATTTATCGTATGCTACTGACGATAGCTATGGTATATATGTGGCAAAATAAAAAATGGGCATTGGTTGAAGTATGAATGATAACAAAACACGCTGTGGCTGGGCACAAGGCCATGATGATATCTATCTAAAATATCATGATGAAGAGTGGGGTCGGCCAATTATGGATGATCAATTGTGGTTTGAATTTTTGACTTTAGAAGGGGCTCAGGCCGGGTTAAGTTGGGCCACAATACTCAATAAACGTTCAGGTTATCGAGAGGCATTCGCTGGTTTTGATTTTGAACAGGTGGCCTTATTTGGTGAACAAAAGATCCAGTCGTTAAGGACCAACCCTGATATCGTTCGCAATCAATTGAAAATCAAATCAACGATCACTAATGCACAAGCCTTGATTAAGGTCAGAGAGGAGTTTGGTAGTTTTAATGCTTATATTTGGCAGTTTGTGAATGGCCAACCGATCATCAATCAATGGAAAAATATGTCACAAGTGCCGGTCAGTACTAAACAATCAGATAGTATGAGTAAGGATTTAAAAAAACGGGGGTTTAAATTTGTTGGTACAACGATTTGTTATGCTTTGATGCAGGCCACGGGCATGGTCAATGATCACACTATAGATTGTTTTTGTTACTCGGAGTGTTGTTAATGAAGTACGCAGCTTTCTTGATTCTGTTATTTTTGTCAGCATGTCAGCATAAACCCAGTCAGCAACAAGTTTTTTTTGATCATTTGCTTACTTTGTGTGGTCAAACTTTCGTTGGCGCCTCAACTTTTCCTGCAGATCCAAACCACGACTTTGCTGGAAAGCAACTGGTGGCTCGATTTGCCTCTTGCCAGTATGACAACATTCGAATTGCTTTTGCGGTAGGAGAAGATCATTCCCGAACCTGGATATTGACCATGAATGAACGTGGATTATTACTGAAACATGACCACAGACATGAGGATGGTACGCCAGATCAGGTAACTAATTATGGTGGCTGGGCTAATGAGAATGGCAATTCTTGGCAACAATATTTTTTAGCTGATGAATTCACTGCTGAACTGATTCCAGAAGCAGCAACTAATGTATGGATGTTGCATTATGATGAGAAAAAGCATGTCTTGACTTATGATCTAAGACGTCATGGTAAACCCCGTTATCAAGCCCAATTGAAACGTCAATGATTACCACAAAGCGGTTATTCATCAGCCAAATAACAAGCAATGATGTTGAATTAATTTATAACATTTTTACTGATCCTGTTTGTATTCGTTTTATTGGAGATCGGGGTATTCGAACACCCAGTGATGCCGAACACTATATCAAAGAAAAATTTCAGGACCATTACCGAAACAATGGTTTTGCTATGTATAAGGTTTCGCTTAAAAATAGCATTGGCATCGGTATCTGTGGTTTGATTCGACGTCAAGAAAATAGCCCTCCTGACTTGGGTTTTGCCTTTGTTACTGAATACCGGGGTGGTGGATATTGTACGGAAGCTGGATCAGCGATATTGAATTACGAGCAGGGCAAAAGGAGTTTTACTTCCATTTTGGCTTACACAAGTCCAGAAAATATCGCTTCAAAACGAGTTCTTGGAAAACTAGGGTTTGTTGAAAAACAAACAACACGACTAGAAGGGCAAAACTTTGACAGTGTGATTTTTGAACTTAAAAAGGTGATTAAAATGAGAACAGGAGGATGTCTTTGTAGGCAAATCAAGTATGAATTTAGTGGAGAGCCATTGGTGGTGCATGCCTGTCATTGCAGACAATGCCAGAAAATATCATCCAGTGCCTATGGTGTTAATATGTGGATAGAAGCCAAAGATTTGAACTTCAAAACAGGTGAACTCAAGAAATTCACGACACAGGGTGGTAGCGGACAAGATCATGATGTATATTTTTGTGGTGATTGCGGTACAGCGATTTGTAGTCGCTACCACGCCGCACCAAAGCCATTCGTGTTTTTACGCTCAGGTACTCTCGATGAATCTTCCGACATAAAACCGGATGTACATATTTTTTTAAAGGACCGCCAAGCTGGGATTGATATTGATGTGACTGTACCTCAATATGATGGTTATTATCACTTCAAAGAAGTGTGGTCTTCACACAGCCAAGAACGTTTTAAACGGTTATTGCGAGAAGAGTGAGTGTGAGTGATTTGCATGGAATGAAAAAGTCCACCAGAGACTTTTCCATTTCATGCCATTATTTAAACTCAAGGCGTACTCATTAGCACATAGGCCATCATTCAAATCCGTTCATGAAGATCAAATCATTGTTCGGAGTGTAACGGTAGGCAACATCTGGTATAACCTCATTTGTGGCATCATAATTGGGACCGGGTTCAGCGATGCAACCGCAAGGATGTTCCATACCAATGGTAGCATCTGTCGCACCATCGTCTGTTTCACTCAAGTTATCATAATGCAGCTCGATGACATGACTTGACTCATACAACTTAGCCTGAGCCCAGATATAGTCATCATTACTTGCAAGAATACTTACTGATCGATAATCAACAATCAGTACTCGATTGGGTGCCTCACCTTGGATTACATAGGAAATTTGATCGGCAGTGCCATTATTTTGAGTCACTTCCAAATCATCCCAAAAAACAGCAATGATACCGTTTGAATTGTCGTTATTCGGTAATGACTCATTGACCGGCTCGACTCCCAGATCACTTTCTGGAAACACCAGATAGCCATTGGTACTGACTCTCAGGCTACTATATTCTTGTCCGTAAAATTTAAAAGAGAAAGGCAGGTCGACTTGAGCTTCCTGATCATCATAGTTTCCTTCATTAACATCAAAAAGCATCTGTCGACCAGGCATCCCGTCTAAATCTTCATAGCTCATATTAATTTCCTCCCGTGTATAATACTGAGGTACAGGAGTATAGCGATATGCGATAGCAGGTACAGTGTCATTATCATTATTGTAATTAGGTCCTCTGGCAGCGCGGCAACCACAAGGGTGTTCTAAGCCAATAGTGGCGTTTGTAGCTCCATCGCCTGTTTCACTCATGGTATCATCGTAGTGAAGCTCTATGACATTACTTCCTTCATACAATTTTGCTTGGGTCCAGATGGCGTCATCGCTACTCCCACGGACACGCACTGACCGATAATCAACAATCAATACTCGATTGGGAGCTTCACCTTGGATTACATAGGAAATTTGATCGGTAGTGCCATCATTTTGAGCCACTTCCAAATCATCCCAAAAAACAGCAATAATACCATTTGGATTATCGGTAGTCGGTAGTGGCTGATTGGTGTACTCATCTCCCCACTCACTTTCTGGGAACACTAGGTAGCCATTGGTACTGACCCTCAAGCTACTATATTCTTGTCCGTAAAATTTAAAAGAGAAAGGCAAATCTACTTGGGCTTCCTGATCATCATAAGTGCCTTCATTCCCATCAAATAGTATCACTCGACCTGGTATGCCATTTAGGTCCTCATAGTCCATGTCTATGTTGTCAATACGATAATCGGTTTGACTCCAGGCGAGGGTGCCGTACAACATCGTGATCAAACAAAATATTTTTTTCACATTTACCTCTTTTTTTATTTAGAATTGATTTGCTATACGATTTTCAATAGTCAAATGGTTCATTTTTTTATAGAATTTTTTGTCAGAAGTCGGTAACTCTTTGGCTTGTAGTCTGGGTAATGTATGAGTCATTTTTGTCAATCTATGATAACTGATCATAAATCTGTCAGATTTTAGTCAGATTTGGCTACTACACTTAAAGCTTTATAGAACAGGAAAGTTTATGAAGGCTTTTATTATATTCAGTGATGAGGAGATTGATCAGCTACCTATTGATGCCAAGTTACTGCCTTTTGATATCAAGATTTTGGATGCTGCTTTGGCGCAAAGACCCAAAATCGAGCCATCAAAAAGGTTGTCAAAGGGACGCAGACCATCAAAATTGGCGCCGCCTGAGTGCTGTAATCTAATTGAAAATGATGGGCCAATAAATAAACCCCAAGCTGGTGAAGAATCAAGGCAATCAAAGAACTGATGACAAAACGTGGAAATCGGGACTGATGACTTCGCTGCTCATTAAAGGTGAAGAAGTAGTGGCCACAATAAGCAGTGATGAGGCCACCAACAAAACCTGTGGCATGAGCCCAAAAAGGAGGCCAGTGATGGTGCTCATGCATTATGTAGCCAACACCATAATGAACCAAAGTGGCCAGCACACCCACGATACCATAGCGCAATAACATTCCAAAGGTGGCTTTATTCAAACGAAACATAAAGGTTCTTGTCATCAACTTCGGTGGCTAGCTTTTTCAAAAATTGTCCGGCACATGGGCCACTGAGACAAATACCTGACACTGGGTCAAAAGTAGCACCATGAGCTGGACAAACCACTTTTTGATCGGGGGTCTCAAGAAACGCATTGTCTGCATAGTCCATTCTCCTTCCTTGGTGTGGACATTCGTTAATGAAAGCAGACCAATCTGTGGCAGCTCTTTTAACCATCACCGATATATAACCATGATCGGTTTGAATACTGTGTTCACTCCATGTGTTGAGAGGTAAGTCGATTAATTGGGCTAATTTAAAACGCATCAATGTTCCGAATGGCGTTTGACTGCATCGACCAAAACAGCCACTTTTTCTGGTTCCATATCAGGTTGCATCCCATGACCCATATTAAATACATGTCCTGGTCGGTCACCGTAGGCATCAATGACTTCCTTGACCGCGTGATCAATAAAATGATCGTCAGCGTATAAGGTGGCAGGATCAAGATTCCCTTGAAGAGCTACTTTACCTTCGGTTAATTTTAAGGCATCATTGATATTAATAGTCCAGTCAATGCCCAGTGCATGACAGCCACTATTGGCCATCATTGGAAGGCTGTGGTTAGCACCTTTACTGAATAATATGATCGGTGTGTCTGGATAACCAGCAGCTTGTAAGCCGATAACAATTTGATTCATGTATTGTAAAGAAAAGGTCTTATAATCTGCAGGACTTAATACGCCACCCCAACTGTCAAAAATTTGGACAACTGATGCACCTGATTCGATTTGACCAGCTAAGTAAGATATGGTCGACTGTGCCAGTTTGTCTAACAATTGATGTGCCAGTTCAGGTGTTCGATAAAGCAAAGCTTTGGATTTGGCATAGGATTTGCTGCTGCCATTTTCTAACATATAGGTTAATAAGGTCCAGGGGCTGCCAGCAAATCCAATTAATGGAACTCGGCCATTGAGTGTTTTGGTCGTTAAAGAAATGGCATCCATCACATACTGCAAATCATCGGCGCTGACGATCGGTAGGTTTTCAATGTCTTTGGCTGAAGTGATCGGTTTTTCAAACTTAGGTCCTTCGCCCTGAACAAAATGTAAACCTAAACCCATGGCATCAGGGATCGTTAATATATCGGAGAAAATGATGGCAGCATCTAGTGGGAACCGTTCCAGTGGTTGAATAGTGACTTCGCAAGCCAGTTCAGGTGTGCTGGCTAAGGTCATGAAGTCACCAGCTTGTTTTCTGATTTTACGGTATTCTGGTAAATACCTACCAGCTTGCCTCATCAGCCACACAGGGGTTCTCTCTGTCTTTTCACGGAGCAAAGCACGTAAAAATAAATCATTTTCTAGGGTCATGAGTTACCAATGCAAAAAATGACCTATTCTATCAGTATTGGTTAGTACTTCTGATAAAATCACATCGTTTTTTGAACCGATGACCATGATTGTGGTCTGAGACCGAACGAAATGATTATAGGAAATAAAATGAAAAAGAACCTTTTGATTTTACTTTTGATGTTGAGTCAAGCAAGTGTGGCCGAGGTCAGTGAAAAAGAATTTGTAGATGGTATCAAAAACACCAATGTCACCGAACAGTTGGAAGTGGTTGCTGCTGGGACCTTAAAGAAAAAAGAGTATACACGGTATCTAACAGTCATGGAGCGTTTGGTTGAACTGCGTCCGCAGGATACTCGTTATTGGTATGGATTGGCCAAAGCATATTCTTTGAATGGTGATAAGTCAAAAGCCTATAACGCTTTGATTAAATTACAAAATGCTGGTTTTAGTTATTCCATTGATGACCCTGAAATTTTCACCAACATCAATGATACAAAGGTTTATAATTATATTGTTGATGGTATGGCGAATAACGCCAAACCATATGGTAAAGGTGAGGTGGTTGGTGAAATCCCTGCTCATTACTCGGGGATGCTCTTTGAAAGTTTTGTTTTTGATGCTCAAAACAATCGTTTTTTAATGGGCAGCGTGCGTTCTGGTGAGGTATATACCTTGGATGCTACAGGAGGGTTCAAGTCCTTTATTAAACCAGAGATGGGAGCACATGCTACTTATGGTGTGGTTGATATGGTTTTGGACGCAAAAAATAACCAGCTTTGGGTGGCTACTGCGAGTATGCCTCAGTTCAATGGTGTGACACCGGATAACTTAGGAAAAACCACACTTTCAGTATTTGATGTAATTGATGGATCATGGATAGAGAATAAAGATTTATCTTCAGTCAACGCTCCTAACTTAATCAATGCCTTGCATTTAACAGCTTCCGGGGATTTATTGTTTTTTAATGTTTTGACCAAAGAAATCTTTGAATTGAAAAAAGGGCAAAACAAACCAAGCTCATTTATAAAAACTCCTCAACTGGGTGCGATCAAGGCGATAACCAGCAATGAGGATGGTTCGTATATTTATCTGTCAGATTACGATCAAGGCATTTTTGTTGTTAATGCGGAGGATAAGCAGGTAAAAATATTAATCAATCCAGAAGCAGCATTTCTTGCTGGTATCAATGATTTGGTTTATGAAGATGGTGATTTAATTGCAATGCAAAGTAAAACTTCCCCAGCTAGAGTCATGCGTATTTTGTTAAATAATGATATTTTTTATCAGGGAGCTGTTCCTTTGGAAAGTGCTCAACCAGATGCCTCAAATGTCGGTCAATTAGATGTTAACCAAAATGATGTCTATTACATTGCCAACTCTCAGTGGGACAAAATGGATATGGCTGGTAATTTACAAAAAGACCTTGAGTGGGAGCCATTAAAAGTCATTAAAGCTGATGCCAAATATAAGCTGGCTGAGCATTTAGAGTCTCAAAAAAGAATAGAAGAAATCAAGAAGAAAAGAGGTATAAAGTAACTTCATCTCAACTAAGGAAGAAGCCCCTTTAAGGGGCTTTTTTTGAACCGTTTTCTATAAACCTGGTTAACCAGTTGCTTTAAAAATAGTGGTCCGGTGCTATTTCTTTGACAACACGCACTGAGTTTATGTTTTTTTAAGAGTTGTATTCCGGATGATTATTATCAATCAGGGTATAAGCGTTCAGTTTGTTGCCGTCTAGATCCCTGAAATAAGCTGCGTAAAACCCATTGCCACGATGGCCAGGTTGTCCTTCGCATTGACCACCCATCTCTAAAGCCAGGGCATGTAATGCCTTGACATTCTCTGTAGATTCAGCAGTTATAGCCGACATTTGACCATTACCGGCAGTCGCTTTTTCTCCGTTGTAGGGTCTGGTAACACAAAAACCAGTGGACTCCATATCTTTGGCCCAGACGATGAAACCTTGTTCTTCGAGTTCAGGCATAATTCTACCTACATTGATTTTGGCGAAGAGTTTGTCGTAAAATTTTGTTGCAGCAGCCAAATCGTTGGTGCCTACAGTGATATAACCTAATAACATTGGCGATTTTATAAAATTGTGAAAGCCAACTATTTTCAAGTACAACGCCAATCTTGTCCAGTAATAACCAAAAACCGGAGAAAATATGAAAAAAATCATGGCAGACCAAGCACCAGAGCCAGTAGGTCTGTATCCACATGCTCGACAAGTAGGTAATCTGTTATTTTTATCGGGTGTCGGACCAAGGACTCAAGGGAACCAGGACATTCCTGGAGTCACCTTAGGGGAAAGCGGAGAGGTTCTGGAATACTGCATTCAAACGCAATGTCGCAGTGTGTTCAATAATGTTAAGGCTGTTTTGGAGGCATCGGGTTGCGGTTGGAATGATCTGGTGGATGTAACGGTATTCTTAACCAATATGGAAGATGATTTTGATATTTACAATCAAGAATATGCAAAATACTTCGCTGAAAATCAACCCTGTCGAACGACGGTAGAAGTCAACGCCTTGCCTACCCCTATAGCCATTGAACTCAAATGCATCGCTGTGATGCCGGAGGTCTCGTGAAACCAATAGCTCCATTCAATTTTCAGCAATGGATAGATGATCACAGGGAATTATTAAAACCGCCAGTTTGTAATAAACAAGTTTTTGAAAGTGATGAGTTCATAGTTATGGTTGTTGGGGGCCCTAATGGCCGTAGGGATTATCACTATGATGAGGGACCAGAGTTTTTCTATCAGCTTGAAGGACAAATGTTACTTAAAACCCAACAGGATGGTAAAGTTGTTGATTACCCAATCAAACAAGGAGAGGTTTTTTTATTACCGGCACGAATGCCGCACTCTCCTGTACGTTACGCTGATTCCATAGGGTTAGTAGTCGAGCGTCAACGCATGCCAGGTGAAAAAGATGGACTGATTTGGTACTGTGAAAATTGTAATCACAAGTTATATGAAGAATATTTTGTTCTAAATAGCATAGAAAAGGACTTTTTACCTGTATTTGATCGTTTTTTTGCTGATCAGTCTTTACGTACCTGTGATATGTGCGGCACGGTGATGCCAGATAGCAATCAGTTAGAATTGTGATGCTGAAAATAGACATCCATACTCACATTTTGCCCCAAAACTGGCCTGATTTACGAGAAAAGTATGGTTATGGTGGTTTTGTTCAGCTAGAACATACGGGTTGTGGATGCGCGCGGATGATGCAGGATGGTCAACGTTTTCGTGATATCGAATCTAATTGTTGGGATCCCCATGTGCGGTTGTCCGAATGTGACCTGCACGGTGTCCATGTTCAAGTGCTGTCAACAGTACCAGTGATGTTTTGTTATTGGGCAAAACCGCGTGATACTCATGACTTGGCTCAGTTCTTGAATAATGATTTAGCAGAAAAAGTTGCCATCAATCCTAATCGTTTTGTTGGTTTAGGTACACTGCCTATGCAAGCACCTGAGTTAGCTATCATGGAGTTGGAGCGTTGTGTTAAAGAGCTCGGATTGGTTGGTGTGCAGATTGGATCTCACATTAATGATTGGAATCTCAATGAGCCTGCTTTGTTTCCCATTTTTGAAGCGGCTCAGGATTTAGGAGCAGCTGTTTTTGTTCATCCATGGGATATGTTAGGTAAAAAGCAAATGGAGAAGTATTGGCTGCCTTGGTTGGTTGGTATGCCAGCAGAAACATCTTTGGCCATTTGTTCTTTGATATTTGGTGGTGTGCTAGAGCGTTTACCCAGTTTGCGGATAGCTTTTGCTCATGGGGGAGGAGGGTTTCCTGCCAGCATAGGTCGTATTGAACATGGCTTTGAGGTCAGGCCAGATTTGGTTGCTGTCGATAATCCTCACAACCCGAGAAAATATCTAAAACGAATGTACTTAGATACATTGGTTCATGACCCGGCTATGCTTCGATTTCTTGTTGATTTGATGGGTCCTGAGCGTTTGGCGCTGGGCACAGACTATCCTTTCCCATTAGGTGAGTTACAGCCTGGTCGTTTGATAGAGTCGATGCCATTCAGTGATGAAGTGAAGACAAGGATGTTGTCAGGAACAGCCCTTGAATGGTTAAACTTGAGTGCTGATCGATTTCAGTCGTCATGAAGATTAGAGCGGCAGGCCGAATTTTTAATCTTGAACAACCGCCTTTATCAATTGGCATTACTTTAAATTTTGATGGTCAACAACCCAACCACTTTGGAGCACAAAGAGCACATGCTCAACCCATGCGTTCGGGTGATTTTATAGGTGATACTCGGCAAGGAGGCTCTTGTAACGCACCGGAAATTTATCTCAACCCACACTGCAATGGCACGCACACAGAAAGCATATCACATGTGGTTAATGAGCTGATCATGCCCCATGAAGCCATTGGACAACCGCTGATGTTAGCACAACTGATTACTCTTCAGCCGCATAGCCCCAAAGACAACCGGGAAAATTACAAACCAACACTAAAAGAGTCGGACCAGGTTATTAGTAAAAAAAGTCTTACAGAAGTGTTAATTAATTTACACAAAGAAGTTAAAGCACTGATTATCCGGACAAAACCTAATAACATAGAAAAACGGTTTTGGATTTATGGTCAAGATCTAGAACCTCCTTTTTTTACTCATCAAGCAATGCAATGGATAACAAAACAAGCTACATTGAAACATTTGTTAGTGGACTTTCCATCCGTTGATAAATTTCATGATGATGGTTTATTAAGTAATCACCGAATTTTTTGGGGTATCAACTCCGAAAGTCATCAACTAACAGCGGATCAACACACTAATAAAACCATTACAGAAATGATCTATGTTCCTGATGAGATATCAGACGGTTACTATTTACTTAATTTACAAACCCCTAAATGGTGCTTGAGCGTAGTACCAAGTCACCCTGTCTTATATGTTTCTAACAAGTGAATCATAAGCTTGTAGGTATTTTTCAGATAAAAAAAATCCCAAACTGGTAGATTTGGGATCAAGAGGTATAACCGAATTAAAAATCGGTTAGGGCACATTTATTATTTGAAACAATAACATAGGAAGTGTTTTTAATGCAAGAAATTTAATAAAAAATATTAATAAAATTGCGTAAGTTATTGATTTTAATAAACACACTCTTGTTTGTTTTAACTATTTTTCTATATAATGGAAGGGATTTCAGTTGAGGTGGACAGTGATCAGAAAGTGGTCTTGGATCTTTTTAATTTATTTTCCAGTGATGGTTACTGCGACTGAATCGTTTGAAGTATTCAGTCAATCGTTAGAAAATAAAACAGCCCAGCAAAAAGCACAATTATTTCATGACCAGTCATTAACTATTAATCAGTGGGATCCAATAGAGCAAGGTCGTTTTTATCACATTTGGGGACTATATAGAGAAACAACTGAAAAAGACATTTTGGCAGCCAAAGAGGCTTTTTCTCAAAGTATAGCAATTTTTAAGGCTCATAATCAGCCAAACGAATATTGGGTACAAAGTTTACAAGACCGTTCATATATGGATTACCTTTTGACGAATGATCCTGGCCAGTATTGTGAAGATCGCAGAGCGGCAGTATCGGTAGCAAGGAAAACTGAGCTTCCCTTGGCATTAACATCTTCCCTGACTCATTATGCTTTTTGTTTCGAAAGTAGTCTTGAACAACTGGCAACAGGCTTAAATTTACTAAAAGAAGCCACAAAAGTAGCTATTGATAATAACCTGTCAACACAACAGTCAGCAATGGTATACAATGCTACTGCTGCTTTGTACCGATCCAATTATCTTCACCAACAGGCTTATGACTATTTGACAAAAGCGTATCAAGGCTGGGCTAAAGAAAGAGACTCTCAAGACATGTTTAATATGCAACATGCTTTAGTGGGTGAAAGCATTGCTTTAAGAGATTGGCAAAAAGCTGATTCACACGTCAAGCAGCTATTTCAGTTGACTCATGAACATAAAGAGTTTACTGACTTTAAATTTTTTGCTATTTTTAACCAAGGACGAGTAGCATTTGCTAGGCAACAATTTCATCAAGCAGTTAATGATTTTAGGCAGGCCTTAAAACTTCGGGACACGACTAGCGAACAAAATTTTATTGATGAAGCTGAAGCGATGTTGTTAATAGCCGCACATCGTGCTGGTATCGAAAAACCTCTTGATCTTGCTATATCAATACCTTCAAAACTGTTATCAGCACTAAAAGATCCGTTGAAAAAACAATTGGAGATCGTATTAATATGGAGTCAAGGAGATCATCAACGAGCGCTGGCCAATTTATGGTCTATTAATGATGAATATCAATCTGAAAAGTTAGCTTTTATGAAAAACAACACCATAGCGCTGTCAATGTCATTCAATCAGGAATTAAGTGAATTTCAGCAACGGGTATTAAAAGATCAGTTAGCAATTAAAGAATTAGAGTTGGAAAGAGAAAAAAATAAGGAGCAGTTTGTCAAATTAACACGCACTATACTTGTTTTGGCTTTTTTAATACTGCTCCTGATCACTTTACACTTGTATCAATCACGAAAATCATATCGAACTAAGTCGAGGTATGACTTAATGACAGGTTTGGCTAACAGGAGTACGATATTGTCCCAGGCCAGGCAGTTGTTGAAAGAGTCGAAAAAACAGAACAGTCCCTTTGGCCTGGTTATTTTTGATATCGATGACTTTAAACAAGTCAATGACCATTATGGGCATATAGTAGGAGATGCTGTTATCAAGCAGGTTGCAAGTATCGCTCGATCGACAATAGATTCTCAGTTTAAGTTGGGTCGTATCGGAGGAGAAGAGTTTTTGTTGTTGATTCCAAATTGTAATGAAAATGAGTTGTGCTTTTTTTCTGAAAAGGTAAGAAAGGCGATTGCTGAGTCACCAACACAAACAGATGGCAAAACAATTACACAAACGGTCAGTTTAGGTTTGGCATTGTCAGATCCACACGGTGATCACACATTAGCAGAGCTTATGAAGCGAGCCGATCAAGCTTTGTATCAAGCCAAAAACAAAGGTAAGAACCAGTTCCAAAAAGGTTAATAATCGTCCTAAAAAATCCTGAATATCTTCATAACCAGCCGTTCAGACAAAAATATTTGGTCCATTTCGCAGTCTCCATACGTAATGAATGATTGAGATTTAATTATAGAGGTTTACCATGAAACTAAAAACACTTACGGTTGCGTCACTGTTTTTTATAGGCAGTACATCAGCAACAACACAAACTTCAAAGCAAAAGTATTTGGATGTAGAATCACTTGCATTAGAACACATTGAACTTATACAGTCGTTAAACCAAAATAGTAACAAAGAAATGCTTTCCTTTGCCACTGTAGGGGCTGATAACTGTGATTTTGATAACATACAAGATGCTATAAACTCAGGTGTAGATGAGGTTCGCATTGCAAGCAATAAAAATTACAATGAGAATATTTATTTGAATGACATTAGTATCAGCTTGCGTGGAGGTTACAGCAGTTGTGCTGATGCAAATAATGATATCCAAAATTCAGATAAAGCGACCATTATTGGTGTTGCTAATGCGAGTGAGCCTGTTATAGCCATTACTGGACATGACCAGCGTCATAATGTTGTCTTAGAACAATTGAATTTAACCGGTGGTACTGGTACCAATTTCCTTTCGGGTGGTGGCATTTCCACTTTAGATGCTGATGCATTGATTTCGCTCGATCAAGTTAATATTTACAATAACCACTCGTCTTATGGGGGTGGTATAGCCGCTCAAGGAAACAGTCCTAATACCGACACAGATTTCATTCTCCGAGACACTCTTATTTATCAGAATTCTGCCACTGATGGCGGTGGTATATATTGTTCTGGGATAGAGTCATCTATATTGATGTATGGTAACAGTGGTATTAACTCCAATACAGCCGATGATGATGAGAATGTTCCTGGTTCAGGTAATGGAGGTGGTTTATATATAACTACTGACTGTTCTTTTGCTCTTTATTCAGGTACTCAAAATAGTGATACCGTTAATGACCTTAGGGGTATAGCTTTCAATACAGCAACCAATAGAGGTGGTGGTGTTCATGCGAATAAAGGATCATTTGTCAACTTGATTGGTTACCAGTTTTGTATCAATAACGTTTGTATAGGTAGTAATAGCGAGCCTTTAAATATAAATGACAATATTGCCGGCTCTAAGGGTGGGGGCATTAGTGCATTAGATGATTCGACCAAAATTTTATTACATTCTGGTTTAGTGGAAAATAATGATCTGCTGAATGTTTCCAGCAGTGGGGCCGGGATAGCTGTTCAATCAGGTGCTTTTTTGGAAACAGGTAGACTGTCAAAGGCTTGCTGGAATACTGAAAAATGTAACTTGTTCCGCAATAATCGGGCAAAAACAGAAGGTGGTGCTATATCAATTGTAGCAAGTACTGCTGAAATTTATTCGAGTTATTTTGAAGGTAACAGAGCAGACAATGGAACGGCAATCAATACAGCAATGAGTGATACAATGGTTGTCGGTTCTGTCTTTGCCCACAATGGCAATAATGGTGGTGCCTATGCTGATAATGCCGTGTTCTCTGCGGGTGGTATATTTGATGGCACTATTGATGTAATCAATAATACTTTTGTTGATAATAACACAACTCAGTCTGTTTTTGATGTAACCCACAGTAACTCCAGTGTTATGAATATTAAAAACTCAATCATTCAAGAGTCAAATGCTAACATTAAAGTGATCAACAGTGATTTACCTGACACGGGTACAGCCATTTCTTGTTTAATGGTTCATGAAACAGGATCGCTTAATAACCAAAGTATTTTTAATTTTGGTGAAGTCAATGTCGATGACCCCATGTTTGTGAATCGGATTGAGGGTGACTACCACCTTGATGCGGCTGTTTCACCTGCCATTGACCGTTGTATCAATGAAGGTGTAACACATAAAGACATTGATGCTGAAAGCTTTGGTTGGGATGATCCTTTTGTTATCAATAAAAATAATTCTCCTAACTATAGATCTGATATAGGAGCAGACGAAACTCGTGGTAATGACATTATTTTTTACGATGGGTTTCAACAATAACTTTTAGCAACACCTTCTCGGTTTTAGAGATGGAGCCTGTATGGGAGCGATCCTGTACAGGCTTTATTGGATATTGTTTAAATGCATTTAACCATAGTGAAAAATTGAATTTGTTAGTTCAAAAAGTCTTTCTATAGGCGATAACGCTGCTAAATATCCTCATAGTTGATGTTACTTTTGTTCAATCAGCTCGTATTGATTATAATCAAATGATTTTTGAACAAAACAAATGTCCGAACTGAATTACAGCAGAGAAGGCTTGCTGAACTTCTTAAAAGAAGCAGCAGTTTCCGGTTTGATGAATCCAGCGATAGCCAGGAGTCGTAAGACTGCAGCTCAACAATTGCTGGAACATGTAACACCAGATGAACGCATCAACTTAAGACAACTGGATGTTGATGAGTTGTGTTCTCGAATTCATAAATTGGATGACACCAGCATACGAGAGGAAGCACTGAATTTATACAATGCCAGACTTAAATCAGCATTGAATGATTATTTTATTTGGCTTGAGAGTCCGGGAGAATACAAATCACAGGGTTTAGGACAAATCAATGCGCCTCAATCTGAACCGATTCGCTCTAAAAAAGAGCAGAAAGCTTTGGAAGCAATAACGCTTAAGCAAAGTACACAGCCCGATGACATCATTCCTATACCGTTAAGAAAAGACTTGGTGGTTTATTTGAAAGGACTGCCCTTGGAATTTTCCCAAGCTGAGGCGAACAAAATCTGTAAGGTTGTCCAAGCTTATGCTCAACCAGGAGATCAAGATGTTTAACCGTTACTTGATGTATGCGCCTATGGCGGTTTTTGGTCTTACAGGTCTATTGTTGTATCAATATTTTATGGCACAAAATACAGAAGCGGGTTTTAGAGACAACATCGTACCTGAGTTGATAGGTTTTTGCTTAGAAGGTTTTTTCTGGATTGGAATGTTGTCCTATTTTCAAAAAACCAGAGAATTGCAAAGGAAGAGCGAATTGTGGCTGTCGCTGAGAGGCTCTCTTCGCAGTTTCCTGTCATATTTAGATATTGGCTTTTTAGATGAGAATGCTGAACCTATTTCTTCTCAAGCGCTGGAAAATGATCCAGAAATTGTCAGCCAGTTAATAGAAAAGTTACATAACCAAAAGCTCGACCTGGAAAGTTTAACCTTACTGAAAAGAAACTGTTTGTATTCTTTGCCATTAGTTCGTGATTTGGTGCCAGTAGCCGCTCAGTTAAGTGCTAGTCATATGCGATGGTGGATTGCTATTTCAGATGATATGAGGCGTGTAGGTAATTACAATGACAGAGAAAACATAGAAAAGCACGTGATGCTGTTATTGAAAAACATAGAAGAGTTTGATGCCTTATCCTACTGATATGAACAATTTGTAGGATTTATCATTTCAAAGATGAAAATCAAGACCTAATGTGATATCTTTATTGACAGTGACATTAAGAAGCCTTGCATGAGCTATGATGACAGGCTTGTTAAAAACACTAGCATGGCTTTTGAGTTGATGTCGATTCGTAGTTAAGGGGGAATTGATCATGTTTAAACTTTTTGGTAAAAATAAAACAACGATAACTCCAATTGATCGTAGGTGTAGCCAGAGGAGAAAAATAAAGGATCGCCGTTGTCAAGTGCGTTGGGAACCTAATAAAGAAGGTCGAAGAAAGAGTGACCGCAGAAAAAATTTGGGTCATTGGGGTGATGCTGATATGCCTTAGGGTATTAGTCCAGTAGTTTATGATATCGATCTGGTCGTCAGTGTATGATTACATGATGACCTGTTCTTTTGGGTATCAAATAGGCTTGGTGTTTAGTAGTTAGGAGCTAAAATATCTATTTTTGTTTGAACTGGTGGTAAATATTATGATTTGATAGGGCAGACATGTAATCAGATAAGCTAATCAGACCGACACAAGGTATAACACCTTTTGGTATAGTTGTCGTTTCGGTCACTAAACGCAACGCTATTATCACTGCAGGAACGGTAGGAACATATGGCCCGTCTCCATCTTTTGCTATCAAATGCCATTCATAGGTTGTCTTTTCATTATTATGCCTAACACCTGTAGCCACCAGATGCATGCCTCCATCATGACTACCGAGTAAATCAAATTTACGACTCAATTTGTGCCAAAAAGCTGCGTTTTGGGCCAAATTCAATGGTACCCCTAATCGAACCAGCCAAGAACAGAGCCAAATACATACATGTAATAATTTACTTTCCATGCCAGCAGAAAAATTAAGGCTCTTTATTTTATAGAATCGAGGTAAAAGGTCAGAGTCAGGCACATCACAGTTCCCCATCATTCGCCATCCCAGTTCTGGATAACGGTGTAAATACAGGTTTTGCCAGCCATAACGTTTAGTCATGTATTGAGTAAATGGCTTGCCTACATATGACAGTACAGCGCGCACTGTAGCTAAGCCTCTCTCAGTTTTTTGTCCAGGCGTGATACCATAACGAATTTCATCAAATGAAACCATGCCTAAGTTTTGTAGCTCATCCAGAACAGCTGAACTTAATGCGGGTACAGTGCTGGCCCCTGTTATTGCACTGATACCTGCTATTTTGGCGTCATTGTCTAAACATTGGATTTGATTGACAAATTCTCGGCCATCAGCCAAGTCAATATAATTAACCTTGTGAGTCATACATGCTTTAAGCACACCAAAGTCTTGATGTTGAAAAGGGCCACAGGTATGAATCAATACTTTAGGTTGGTGTTTTTTTAACTGTTTGGCCAGCTCGCTATGAACGTCAAAAACGGCTGTTTCGTAAATGCCGTGAGGTTGCTCTTTCTGAAGGGAAAGAAGCAATTGATTTGCTTTCTTATGGTTCCTTCCAACCAAGATTAGATGCAGGTTATGTGATGCCAGTTGTTCACTGATGCGTTTTCCGAAAGTGCCATAAGCACCTAATATCATAATGGTTTGCATATATACTATTTTACTGGAGAATTTGGCAATTGGTTAATTTCTTCAAAAACACCGGTTTGATAAAATGTTGTTTTTAAAAAAGGGTGGTTCATGGTAATAGTGAACCTAAACTTTCCATGACCGTGTGTTTTAGCCAAATCTTGATGGATTACGTGCGTTTGTCCTGGAGTGAGCCAATGAGGTAGGGGCAAATAATAATGACCCAATTTCCAAAAGTAACGAGTGCTTTTAAAATGTAATTCGCCGTTTAAAGCAAATACATCCAGAAACATTCCAAACCCACCCCCGACACACTCCATCATACGTCCATTTTCATCTTTCTTGACAGAAGTAACACTGAAAGGCTTGCGACCATTGAAAAAATAAGTGCGTTTCCAGAAAACACCACGTTGTCCAGGCTGAGTAGTCAATTCTACCCGCATAGGAATATTTTTCCCTTGATATGGAGATAATGGGTTGCCAATAATCTTGGTTAATATTGCAAATAACCAGCCAGCTTTGGATCGTTGAATCTGCTCCATAGTACCCTGGTAAATAATTGGTGTGTCAGTGGTCGGTAAACGATTGAATCGTTTTTGAACATTGGGATGAAGTAAATGCCAATTTTTACCCAGAGCCCATTTAATGGTGTTGTGTTTTTTGCTCAAGATTCGGTAAATATCAGGAAACCTTTATTTGTGTTGAGAACCATTAGCTTTAGGTTGGTGGTGGTCTTAATACGTCACATAATAACACAGGGCACTTCTATGTTTTATTGATAAGGAGCAGCAAGCTTATGAGAAATGATATTATGAAATGAAAGTGCTATATCTGATTAGGAGAGCCACGGGCTTAACGGCCCCTGGCTCTTCCATTAATACAGATGCCCTTTAGTTGTTAATAACGGTTTTTTTATTGGCAACAAAGGCATTACCATACTGTGCCAAGACACCATCAGCTGCACTGGCGTTAGTATATCGTTGTAAGCCGACAGCGACAAAGGGCAAACCTTGAACTTCGACACTGTTAAGTGATGTCATACTATGTTCATCAAATGACCATCGGATAACGCCAGAGTCAAGGCTTGGATTCAATTCGATTTGATGCTGTGATTGCAAAATGTCAGACATAATAGATGGTTCTTCAGACGATAATTTTATCACTTGTGTGCCCCAACACAAAGATTGATTGGTTTGAGGTATGCTGGTTTCTCCAGATCGTCCGTAAGCAGAAAATTTTGCTGATTCACAAGACCCTTCGTGTAGGTCGTAAGTTGCTGTAAAAGGCCCATCATTTGATTCGTCGGTATTGAAAAACACTTTGGTAGGAAAAGTCATTACAACTTCAGTTTGTGCATTGATTCCTTGTTCTATAGAATAATCAACTGAGCCTGCTTGTGCTGATAATAAGGCGCTGATGGCTTGTTCACCATTTTCCCAGGTGGTTGTGATCATTTTTCCTTGATGATTGATGATGGCGGTACTAGAGGCGTCACTCAAGTCAATATCTGTGGGGATATATTCATTAGTAATCCCATCAGAAAAAAAGCCATTGAAGGTGATCTTACTGATTGGATAACTGGTGCCTTCATTAACATTCAATAAACTGGCCGAAGCAGATATTTCTCCTGTTGGTTCAGAAAACATATTAAAAATAGTGTTCACGTCTTCTAAAACAAGTGACGTTATGTTATCACAGTTAAGGAAATCAAAATCATTGTCGTCAGTGTTCATGGTTCCTAACTCATAGATGTCAATGTATCCCTCTTGAACTCGCTCTAGATTCAAGTGGCTGTCATCAGTACCTGGATTGTTAGAGACTGCTTCATCCTCACTGTATCCCCAAGGTAAAAACTCTTGATTAACAGACAGCCCTGGCGCGCATAATTCGTTGTTATGTAGTTGAACCACGTTAGGTTGATCTTCATATTCGAGTATCGTGGAAGTTGTGGCTGCTAAACCGACTGCCCAAGTGCTGTTTGGCGGTAAAAAAACATTATAATAAAGTGCGCTCTTGTTGTTTCTTGATTCTCTATAAGCGAGCTGAACCATTTTTACGTCTGATTCACTGTGGTTGGTGACAGATAAAGTGGTGTTCATGTCATTCTTTACAGTGTAATAAGGAATCAAGATGGCATCCCCGATTCCACTATGTGATATCGAAACATCGGCAAAAGTTGGTGTTGAGATTGCGGTTAAAAGCGAGAGTACTAAAAAAGGTTTTTTCATAGTGAGTTGATTTTGTAAAAGGGGAGAAGTTTAGAGATTAGACCATTAATAATTTATTAAATAAGGATTAGTTTTTTGTTTTCTTGCCTGAACTATCTGCCCATAGATATTTATAGATAACAAAATCATTTGTAAAAAAAGTACCAGATAAAAATTTAACAAAATTAAATTTCTATATAAATTGTGAGCTAAGAAAAAATATTTAAAAATAAATATAACCAAAGCATAAAAATGAACGTTTAGGCTGACATGAAAGATGAAGTGTCAATACAGTGGATAAAAAAAGCCCAGGCGGGTGATAGCAGGGCTTTTCGACAAATTGTTTTACATTATGCCAAGATCGTTAACGCGTTGGCATTTCGTTATACTGATGATGCGCATTTGGCAGAAGATATTGCACAAGATACTTTTATCAAAGCTCATCAGGCATTGAGCCGATATCAAAATGATGCCAAATTTTCGACTTGGTTGTTACGTATCACAACCAACACATCGATTGATTACATTCGTAAAGCTAATCGACAAAAGGCCAGTTCATTGAATTGTGAAGACAGACCAATTGAAATACCAGTGGAAGGTGAGGAAAACCAGCTGGAAATGCAAGACAGCCTGGGCAAAGCAATGAGCTACCTTACCGATGTGGAGCGATTGGCGATCACTATGAAACATCATCAAGGTTATTCCATTGCTGAAACAGCTGCCAAGCTCAAACTTAATGATAATGCTTGTAAACAGACCATCTTTCGTGCTGTACGAAAACTCAGACAACAACTCAAATGTGAGGTCAGTGCATGAAAATCAATGAAGAACAATTAATGATGCTGTATTTCGGTGAATTGGGCTCAAAAGAATCAAAACGACTTTTACGATCACCAGAGGTGTGTGCAGCATTGCGACAACTGGAGACTGATATGCAAGTCATAGAACAACAAGACAATAATCCCTTACCAGATGATTATGGTCATCAGTTATGGGACCGCATCAGTGGTCGGATTGATGCAAGCGGGCAACGACAAAAAGAAGCAGGGTGGCAGCGTTTTATTCAGTGGATTGCTGTACCCCAGTATTCCTTCGCCAGCTTGATGTTGGCTGCGTTACTGGTATTATCAGCTTATTGGATTGGTCGGAATGAACATTCAGACATCACAACAAATGACATCAGTGGGCAGTTATTAGCGGGTAATATCCAGATGCATCTGACCCAAAGTGAAATATTTTTGACTCAAGCCAGTAATCAAGATCTGGATCGAAATCAACTCCAAACCATGGCACAGCGATTGCTGGTTAGTAATCGCATTTTTAAGAGGGCAGCGGCCAATCATGAAGGTCAACACACTGCTCTATTGCTGTCGAATTTAGAACAAATTTTGTTGGAATACGCCAACGGTGCACCGTCTGAATCGACCACGTTGCCTGCTATGCAGGATAAAAGTAACCGAGGTCATGACATGTTGTTTCAAGTTAAAAGCATGAAACAGCAAATGGCCAAAGACGAGAACATCATATGAGGAGATAAACCTCATCACAGGAGAAAAGAGATGAAAACAAAAAACAAACTGGCCGGCGTTTTGGCATTGAATTTATTGACAGCCTTGGCTGGCGCCAACAGCGATTATCAGGCAGGTCATCTGGCTATGGCCAAACAAAATTGGTCTGAGGCTGTTGAAAAATTTGCAGCAGCTTCAAAAGATCCTGACTTGGCAGATTCGGCGACTTATTGGCAAGCCTATGTGTTGTATCAAAACAGACAAAATGGTCGGGCACGAGCGCTGTTGAAAAAACTCCAGGCAGAATACCCGAATAGTCAATGGATAGATGATGCACAGGTGTTGATGGCTGAACATGGTGATTTGACTGTCATACCACCTCAGCCAATCAAACCAGCATTACCTCCCCGAGTGACAGATGATGTGGCTAAATTGATACCGCCAATTCCACCTGTGGCTCCTGAGCTGCGTTTGTTTGCTATTCAACAGTTGATGGAAAAAAATCCCCAAAAAGCAATCGGCATGGTTAAAGAAATGTTGTCAGAATCAGCGCCGGATCAATCCAAAAGTAATGCACTGCATATTTTGGGTATAGCTGATGCCCCCGAAGCAACGGCTATGTTGTATGAATTCATTGAAGAGGCTAAAAACATTGAACTGAAAGCACAGGCTATTCAGATGATTGGGTTGCGAGGTGGTGTCGAAAATCAGCGAAGATTGACTGAACTATACCAACAAGCCAAAGAAAAAGCAGTGAAATCTGCCATTATTAACAGTTTTATCCATTTGGATAACGGACAGATGATGGAGCGATTGCTCAATAAAGAGTCAGACCCGGAATTATCCCAACAAATGATTCACATTCTTGGTGCCATGGGTGATGCTGATGTTTTGAAAAAATTATATAAGCATGCCACGGAACTATCCAAGAAAACCGCTTTGTTGGAATCATTGGCGATGGCTGGTGAGTCAGAAATTATCAAAAATGTGATTGCTAATGAGGATGATAAGGAGTTGCGCCAATCAGCGATTCATGCATTGCTGATTTTAGGTGAAGGTAATAGTGAATATGCACTCGATTTATATCAACAAGCGCAAGATCTAGAAGAAAAAAGAACATTGGCAACCATGCTGATGATCACAGATGTTGAACCAGGTGTAATCAGTGGTTTATATCAAGAGGCAAATGACGCTGAATTGAAACGCACATTACTGGCTGCATTGATGTCACAACAAGATTTCTCTTCACTTGAAAGTCTGTATTTAAACGAAAAAGATGCTGAGATGAAAAAGGAAATTTTGCAGCATCTTGGAGTCATGGGGGAAACAAAACGGATCAAAAAATTAGCTGATAGAGATCCTGAGGTAAAAAAAACAGAAGGTTATTACATGGCCTTTGGTATGGGAGATGATGAAGACCGGTCATACCTGGTTAGTCAGTACGCTGCTGCTGATGCAAATGGAAAAGAGCGAATCTTGCACGCATTGATGATGCAAGGGGACGTTCAATGGTTGTTGAAAGTGTATCGACAAACAGATGATAAAGAGGATAAAAAACAAGTGCTAAAAACCATTGGTATGCTTGACCCTGAGGCTTTGTTAGATTTAATAGAGGAGAAATGAAATGCTTATTCAGGGGATATTAAGGCTTTTGGTTCTGATCATCGCTCCAACGGTTGAAAACGACATCGAGAGTGCTGTGACAGAGCAACGCAATGGTTGGATCAGTTATCAAGTACCGGCAGCTCCTGACACTCCGAGTATGTGTTGTTGGAATAGTCTGGAAATAAGTGGTTGTGATTTAATGCAGGAAAAACAAGGGTTTGGTTTATCCAACCAAGCCCCAATGACTGAAAGCATTCATGTCTATGTTAAATTAAAAAACGCTGCTCCTGAGGTGGTGATGCCAGTAGGTGACCACTGTGAAGTAAAAACTATGGGTGTGAATCTGAAAAATCTGGGTGAGTTAACGTCAGAAGTGAGTGTCAATTGGTTAAAACAGCAAGCGATGATAAGTCAAGCGAACGACCAGGTTGAAAATGGTAGCTTATATGCTTTGAGTATCCATGAGGGGGTTAAGGCCTCTACAGCATTGATTGAACTGGCAGAATTAAACCGAAAAGGTGTTTCTTCTCAAGCAATTTTTTGGTTAGGTCATCGTTCTCAAGATACAATTGAATCACTGAAGAAGCTATTGAACACATTACCTAACGGTGAAACCAGGCGTATGATCAATATGGCATTGCAACAACAAGACAGTCCTGTTGCTTATGAGTTGTTACAGCGTATTGCTAAAGAAGACAATGATCAAGAACAACAGCGTGATGCCATTTTTTGGTTGGGACAAAGCGAACGACTCAATGGTCAAGTATTGCTCGATATGTTGACAGATCCCAACATGTCATCTTTGTACGAGCCCTTGGTTTTCAGTCTCTCACAAAACGAATCAGGAACAGATCATTTGTTCACTATTTTACAGGGTGATTTTGATTCAAGTGTCAAGAAGCATGCTATATTTTGGTTGACACAAAGTGACGATGAGTCTGTCCAAAATCGATTGATCCAGTTGTTGTAAATAGTTAGCCCTGAAAAGGCCCTCCTGGTCTTTTCCAGCATTGGTCAAAAAAACACTTAAGCGCAAAAGTGTGATTTTGCTGATGTTTTTTTGACCTTACTTGAGCCTGATGGCTCAAGGTGGCACCTCCATGTGCCACACCATCGACCATAAAAAAGTTTCTGGAAAACTTTTTCACGTTAGCCTGAGAGCCGCATGGAAGCGGCGAATAAAAATGCATCGTGA
>JAUIGR010000016.1 GCA_030430025.1 Gammaproteobacteria bacterium | reverse complement strand
GCTTCCATGCGGCTCTCAGGCTAACGTGAAAAAGTTTTCCAGAAACTTTTTTATGGTCGATGGTGTGGCACAGGGAGGTGCCACCTTGAGCCATCAGGCTCAAGTAAGGTCAAAAAACATCAGCAAAATCACACTTTTGCGCTTAAGTGTTTTTTTGACCGACGCTGGAAAAGTCCAGGAAGGACTTTTTCAAGACTGACTCATTAACTAGCGACACGTTGAAGCCATATAGCAATAAAAAAATAACTGGTTTTTGAATAAAAAACTCTCAACATAAAATGTAAACCTTTGATTCTCTTGTAATCACAAAATATTCAACTAAAATCAAGAGATGACAACAGCTTATCGCATAACATCCACACAAAAGAACACAGCCAAATTAATCAACTCAGAAACTCATCAAACACTCACGGCTTTTTTTTCTCGTAAGATCAAGCCAATATGCGGTGATATAGTATCAGTAGAACAACTCAAGAATGAGTATAGAATTCAGTCTATTAACCCCCGACTCAATAGTTTCTGCCGAGCAGATAGCAAAGGTAGAAAGCAACACCTTGCTGCCAATATAGACCAAATTATGATCGTCATGGCTGTTGAACCAGCGCCAACTCGTGATATATTGAATAGATATTTGGTCGCAGCAAAAAGCGAGTCTATCAAACCTTTATTAGTTTTTAACAAAAAGGATTTACAACCGCTATTTTTTACTCACATCATCAACTATTATGAACAATTAGGTTATCAGTGCTTTAAAACCTCCAAGAAAGAGCCTAATTCTGTAGTTAACTTAAAGGAACAACTATGCAATCAAACCACTGTCCTTGTTGGCCAGTCAGGTGTAGGTAAGTCTTCTTTAACACAGTTAATGACGCCTGGACTGGACTTAAGAACAGGCAAACTATCTATCAAAACAGGTAAAGGTTCACATACCACCAGTGTCACCCAAATGTATCATGATACAGAACTGAATGCTAATATCATAGATTCGCCTGGTGTATGGGAGTATGGTTTATGGAAAATGGATACTGCAGAAATTGCTACAGGTTTTGTTGATTTTAATCATTATCTAGGTCTTTGTAAATTCAATAACTGTACTCATATTCATGAACCAGGGTGTGCTATACAACAGGCTGTTAAAACCAAACAATTGAAAGAAGATAGGTATCAATCTTACTTACGCATTGTTGACTCAATGAAATACTGGAACTGAGATGCAAATAAAATTCTGTAATCTTTGTGCGACTGAAACAATAAAAAAAGTCCCAAAGGGTGACGACAAAATGAGAGACGTATGTAAGAAATGCGGGCATATTCAGTACCAGAATCCCAAAGTTGTCAATGCATGTATTATTGAACATAAAGGTCTAATTTTATTAGGTAAACGTACCATCGAACCCCGAAAAGGCTGCTGGAATGTGCCCGCCGGATTCATGGAAAACGGGGAAGCAACACGTTCAGGCGCCATCCGAGAAGTCAAAGAAGAAGTGTTGGCAGAATTAAAAAATGTGACCCTTTTCGGAGTTTATAACATCATTCAAAGAAATCAAGTTCACGTCTATTTTCGAGGTGAGTTAGCCTCACCTCATTTTGGTCCCGGAGCGGAAACTTCAGATGCAAAACTCTTTGCACCTGAAGATATTCCATGGGAGCAATTAGCCTTTCCTGTTGGTATTACCGCCTTGAAACGCTATATTAAAGAAATGACCAGCCGTCAATTCACTATAAAAGAAGAAGACATTGTGATTGATTACAACATGCTTAAGAAAATCAAATAAATAGTCACCTCTAAAAAGTCAGTCCTGGCATTTTTCAGGTTCGACAAAATAGTACATCATGAACGCTTATCATAATCAGTCAATAAGTCTTCCAATAAATGACTAGCCATTTTAATAAAATCATATTCTGTCACCACTCCCACTAATTTCCCCTCATCCACCACAGGCAGACAACTGACCTTCTTTTCCCTCATTAAACGAATCGCTTCTACTGTTGATGTTCTTGGAGCCGCAAACATAGGTTCAGAGTTCATGATTTCATGAACAGCAGGAGACTCTTCCATTTTCCCTTCGACCACTTTTTTTAAAATAGAACGATGAGAAACTAAGCCAACCAATTCACCTTTGTCATTCTCAACAGGTACATGACGCACATGTTTCCATTCCATAATACTTGCTGCCAGATCCATTGAATCTTCTGGACGAACAGTCAACAACTTAGTGGTCATGAATTGCCCAAGGCGAGCAAATGACGCTCGCCAATCGAGTTGTCTAGTAGTTTTAGCCAGTGGCCATTCTGAAATCGGCACGTCATCCCGTTGCTGCCTGTCCATCTCAGCAACAATAGAACGCACTTGCTCATCGACATGGATGGCACAATCCATTTCTGTAATTGAACGAATAGCCCAACTTGCACCTGTTTGATTACGCGCTACTCGCCGCTCTATAACACCCAAATAGTGTTCGATATCATCTTCAGCAATTTGAGAAACTCTCAAGCCTTCTGCGGCAAGCGGAAGTAACTCATTATTAATTAGTTTTGATACAGGTATTGATTCTTCATCAAACCATTGAAAATGACTGTCAAGACCTGTTCTACAAGCTTGTAAGAAATTACTTCTTGCCGAAGAAAACCTCATATGCTCCCTGACATCAATCGGCTGTTTACTCAAACCCGACATCAGTCCAAAATAAAAAGCAGCATTGGCCACCTCGTCAGTTACTGAAGGTCCTGAAGGCAATACCCGATTTTCTATCCTCAAATGGGGTACATTGTTATTAACACCATAACAAGGGCGATTCCAACGATAGACTGTGCCATTATGCAACATCAATGCTTTAAGCTTTGGAATCACACCAGACTTCACCATATCAACAGGATCTTCCTCAAACTCAGAAGTTAAGACAACAGAAAAACGAGATATATCATCCCTAAATACATCTACAATGCTATCGATCCAATCATCACCAAAATGAACTCGAGGTCTGTTACCTCTTTTCTGGTGAGTCGCCGATCGTGTATCAATGGAATTCTGAAACACTGCTATTCTTGACTCATGCCACAGCCGATAATGATGGATCAAACCAGAATTAACAGCGACAGCCATCACTGGAGCAGTAATGGCTTGAGATAAGTTATACATATCAACAAACTCTTCGCCACTGACCTGAAAATGTACCTGAAAACTGGTATTCATCGCCTCTAACATAAAATTATCGTGAGTCACCGAGAGTTCATCTATGCCCCTAATATCAAGTCTAAAATCATCCCCCCTGATCTGTTTTAAACGGTCATTCAACTCATAATAACGATCAACAGGCGTGATGTTGTCCATCGTTAAATCCATTTGCCTCAACGTCGGCAAAATGCCCGCTAAAATAATTTTCGAATGGTGATCAGCTGCATGCTTTTTAGCAATGGAAAGCACTTCCTTAATTTCCTCTTCCATCTGTCTTAAACATTTTTTCTCAAAACGCCTAGGGGTCAAGTTAGCTTCAATATTAAAAAGTGCAATCTCATTGGTGAAACGCTCATCATCAATGTCACTGAGAATTTTCAAAGCGGTACACTTGGGACCATAATTATTATCAGTAATGAACATTTCCTGTTCAGCACCAATCCGTCTGGCATTACGCTCTATCATCCCACCAGAAACCATTAACTCCAATGCTTTCAAGTCATTCAGGACCGCACGAGTAAAAACTCTTTTTACCGCATCATCCCCACCACGAGAAATATTTTGTTCGCCCATAATTCAAACCTAATCAATACCGATGCTCATTAATACAAATGATACACCCAAGTTAACATACCGGTCAGCATAGCCCATGTAATTAGCATCAATGGTACACCAACTTTAACAAAATCAATAAATTTATAACCACCAGCATTCATGACTAACAAATTGGTTTGATACGCCATTGGCGTAGCAAAACTCAAATTAGCGCCAAACAGTACACCCAAAACAAAAGGTTCGACCGGCATCCCAAGTCGTTGAGCTATACTCACAGCAATTGGTGTACCGATTACTGCTGCCGCATTATTAGAAACCACATTAGTCATGATACCAATAGAAAAGATCAAAATGCCTAAAACCACACCTGGAGACAAACCCCTAGTCGCAACGACAAACACATTGGCTAGAAAATCAGCACCACCTGTAGCCATCAGTGCTGAACCTAGTGCCAGAGAAGCCACAATGATAAATATGACTTGAGCACTTAACGCATGTGTTGCATCACGCCAGCGTAAACAACCCGTTGCAATCAAAACAAAACAACCTAAAACAGCACTGATCGAAATCGGCATCACCCGAAAAGCAGCCAAACCCACAACCGCAGCCATGACTGCTAAAGCCAAAGGCGCCTTACTTGTGTGTGGCAACTCCTCTCCTCCATCCAATACCAACAAAGAACCTGCATTTTTGACTTCCTGAATAGCCTTCACTGATCCTTGCACCAGCAATACATCACCCGGTCTAAAAATCAAGTCATCAATACCTTTAGTATTAGCGGTAGTTTCTTTTCCATGTGAATGAACAGCTAATAGCGTCAAACCATATTTGCTGCTCAACCTGGCATCACCAGCGCGTACTCGATCTAATAATGAACCAGAAGTGACCACTAATTCAGCAATGGCCTGACCCCCTGCAGATAAAGGATGATTATCGTTAACCTCATCACCACCAGAATACAACGAACCACCCAATTCAACTTCAAAATCACGCAGATTATCTGCTGTATCCATAATAACTAACCGATCACCTGCTTTCAGGACTACATCTGGTAATGTCGCGATAGACAAACCTTCCCCTCTTACAATGCGCTGTATATTGATTTTGCCACCGGTTTTTTCTCTGATTTTTGCCAACGTTTTCTTATCAGCAAAACCACCAGCATTGATCTGGATCTCTGCAGAAAAAATTCTTGGTGAAGTATCAGCTAATGGCGGCTTCCTGTCTGGCAAAATACGTGGAACAACCAACCACAAATACAGAATAGCAACAAAAGCTGTAATACTCACGGGCACTACAAAATCAAACATACCTATTTCAGGAACACCTAATTCTTCAGCTACTTTGACTACCAATAAATTAGTCGATGTACCGATAGTGGTCGCCATACCACCGAGCAATGTGGCTAGCCCCATAGGCAACAACAAACCCGCTGTAGGTTGTCCAGTACGTAACGAAACACTGATCAAAACAGGTAACAACAGTACCACAATAGGGGTATTATTAACAAAGGCGCTCAACACGGCTCCAGTGAGCAGCGTCATTAACAGTGATGCCGATGGATTGATTTTCCAAATCTTCGCAAGAAATCGACCTATTGGTTCCATCGCCCCCGTTCTCACTAAAGCTTGCCCAGCAACCATCAAAGCACAAACAGCAATCAAAGCCTCATTACCAAAACCCAGAAAAAAAGTTTTTATAGGAAATATCGAACCATCCGGCAGGGTATAAGGAAAAACATGAAAACCTAGAATAAGCACACAAAGTATAAACAAACTAGAGGTTTGCAGTGGAATATTGTCTCGAGCAAATAAAAACAACGCAACCAGAGTCAAAACCATGACGCCAATGGTATGTGGTTGGGCCGCATTGGCCAGTAACTGTCCTTCCATATATACTTAGTATGTGTGAGTTCTGTATCTAAGTACAATCCTATCACAAATAGTCAAGCAAACCATTGTTTTATAAACCTCAAAAGTGATAGTCAAACCAAAAATTCAATCACTATATCAATAAAATCCTAAGTGAAAGACTAAAATCAACGACTTGCTTAGCTTCTCTGATGGATCGAATGGCTCACCTACAAGCTATAAGAGACCATTGCATAAACCGTGATTCAAGATAAAAAGTCTAAAATCTTAAATTTCTGCGTCAGCAAACTTTGCAATAGCAGACGGCCTATACAGTTTTTATTCTTTGGCTTCTTGCCTGTAGCAAACCGCCAAAGAAACAAACTTGGCCTATTACATTCATTTGCTTCCTTGAACTTTAAGATTTTATCTCTTTTTTTCAATGATTCAGAATTATGCAAAGGTCTCTATAAAAATTGAAGTCAAATGGTTAATATAATAACTGTTGGGCAGTGAACCTACTAACTACTAACCTAATCCGAAAATTGATACAAAAAATATCACAACAGAATAACTTTATGGTTATCTGTCTACTCGTAGAGCATCGCGACATTTTACCATTTCATCAATGTAGATTAGATCAAACTAACAACACAATATTTTATATATGTGTATGAACGACTCATACTGGCAACTAATATAGACAAGACATTAAAAGAATCCATCCGTGGATCCATTTTATTTATAAACGTGTCACAACTATTCGAACCCATCCTCGAAAATCAAATCATCCTCCCAAAAAGCATCAGACTCATCTGCACCAATATCATAAACACCGTGTAAATCAATCATGCTGGGATTATCGATACCTCTTAAGTCACCATCGAGGTCTTCATTAATCGAATAATTAGGAATATCATAACAATAGTCAATAGCGGGAGATCCTCCCACCAAATGGTAATCACCTTGTATCGGATTAACAAATATTTGGTCTAAATTATAATTGACTGTAGACACTGACTCATCAGCATTAAAGCTTAGATTTTCATGAGCTATCACGCACCCAAAATATGATTGAAGTACTTCACCACTAAAAACTGGTTGAAACTGATCCAAAATAATAGACGAATGGACATTAACTTCACCATCACTTAGATTGCTAATCAACGATGAAGTACTGTGATTTTCTGCGACAGTAACATAATGCAAAACTAATTGACCACCATTTTTATTACTAAACAAATAAGTATCACTGTAACCATCACCATTTTGACCGTTGTTCGCAATAACTGAATTGGTAATATTCACCTCCCCACCTTCGGATGAATATGAAATTATTCCTTCATCAGCTCGATTACTCGTTATCAATGCACCAGTAATATCAACTGTAGCATTGGTTGATGAATAGACAACCCCTCCTCTTTGACTTGCTTTATTGCCCACAAATTGCAAACATGCACCAGGCGACCAACAATCCTCTTCACTTTGAGAACCTCCACCAGCTGCTAAAACAACACCACTGTCTACCACGTACAATGCTCCTCCAAGACCATTATCAATCGCTTGATTATTTTTAATCAAAACATTAGCCATAAGAACCCCAGCATTACTTCCAATATAAAAACCACCACCAAATTTTTCAGCGTCATTACCGGATATCTCAACAGGACTTGACCAGTCACCAAAACAGATACCATTTTCGCATCCCTCGCTACCACCAAATAAAGTCACTATCGATCCTTGACTCGCTGCAATAGCACCACCATATTTTGCCTCATTATCTCTAATCAAAGTTGGTGAATAAATAGTTAAATCACAAGCAACAACCCAAGCACCACCTCCTGTTCCCCCTGAAAACTGATTGTTATCTATAACGGTTTGACCTGTCAAAATCAATGAGCCACCCGAGCCCTCACAGCGAACTCCACTACCTTTATTAAAGTCCATTTGACTGTCATTGATGATGACATGGGCTTGTGTTCCTGTGGCTGACTCAATGTGAACGCCATTATTAGTATTGTTGTAACTACGAACATGATCAAGTGTCACATTCATAATACTTGAATCATGCGCCAATATACGAACCCCCTTATTGCCATTACCCATAAATAAATGACGTAAAATGACATCATGGTTTTCATTAGACGATGTTTCTATCTTTACTATAAACCCATCTCCAAAACCCGAAATAATGGTTTGTTGCGAATCGCTGATATCATTTGATGCGTCTGTACAATTGGCATAACCACCCAACAACTCTATAGACTTATTATCTATGATTACATTTTCAAAATAGGTTTTATCACGCGCTATTCTGATCACATCACTGTCACCAGAGTCAATAGCTGTCTGGACTTCATTATAATTACAGTTACCACCAGCACCCACAGTGATGAATGCTTGTTGTTGATTTTTTAACTGTACTCCATTGCCCAATACCTTATCACCCCCCTGGACTTGAGCAGTCACTAACAGTGACCATATAACAACGATCTTTACAAACATACTTGCATCTCCAATTTTTATAAACAAACCATCGTATTTTTTAAATAAATCAGTTCATTCAAATCAAAAAAAAAATAACTTTTTGAATCAAATTGAGAGATCTTTCACGTTTTTTGTACATATTTGAAACCGTTAGCACCAGGTAATCAGCCAACAATCGTTTCTTCGCAACCATCATAAGAACAGTATGTTAAAGTACTGTTTTTCATTACAAAGCTACAGATGATCAGAAATCTGCTTCATATCGTACTATTCATTCTCATTATTTTTGGCAGCTATCAGATCAGCTATCCATCACGAACCCCTTCAGACATCATGTACGATGGCATCTGGTTAGAAAACGTGATAAAACATGTAGAAAAAATAGCCAAGAAAGCCCACCCAACAGGAAGCATTTCTAACCGTGATGTCAGACGCTATTTAGTTAACACACTGAATGCGATGGGCGCTAAAGTCACATTACAAAGAACCACAGGATACAACCCGAATCACCGCATTACTGCTCCAATTGTTAACATCGTGGCTGAATTTCCCGCCAAAGAAAATAACACCAGAAAAAAACTGATGCTGATGTCTCACTATGACTCTGCCAAACCGTTTGCCAAAGGTGCTGGCGATGCCGGCTCCGGTATAGCTGTAGTTTTGGAGGTTCTTCGTGGCTATTTGAAACAAGAAGCACAACGAAAGAATGACATCGTGGTACTTTTTACTGACGGTGAAGAGCTCGGTCTTTTAGGAGCACATGCTTTTGTAGACCAACATCATTTGGCAGACACTATTGGTCTGATATTAAATTTTGAAGCCCGAGGCTCATCCGGTCCGGTCATCATGTGGCCCGAGTCCACTTCAGGCACAGCAGCTTTAGTTAACACATATCAATCTACCAATCCACCTTTTCCAGTCAGTTCGTCACTCATTTACGACCTTTATCAATTGCTTCCTAATGACACAGATATGACTGTATTCAAGCAAAAAAAAGACATCCAAGGTTTAAATTTTGCCTTTATTGATGACCATTTTAACTACCATACTGAACAGGATGATCTCAAACATTTATCCTATAATTCATTAATGCATCAAGCATTACAACTGAAAGCCTTGCTACCTACTTTAGCCAATACGGATCTGGAACAGCTATCCAGCAACCATGATTCGATTTATTTTACAGTCCCAGGGTTTGGGTTACTGGTATGGCCTGATTGGTCTGGTTCATTATTGATGGCATTAACTTGGCTTTTGGCTCTTTTAACATTCAGTACCAATACAGAACCAAAAAAGGGACTCTTATTATTGAAAAGTGGCGGTGTCTTTATCTTTATTATGTTAGTTGCCTGGATAGCAACCAAAGGTTTTTTGTGGCTTATATATAACATGTTTAAACCTGAGTTAAACGACATTCTCCAAGGGTTTCCATACTGGGGACATGAATATATGTTAGTTTGTTGGCTATTGATCTTGTCACTGACTATGGGTTTGATGGGCAACCTCATCAAACGAGTTAATGGCTCAATCGCATGGGTACCAGCACTGACATGGTCTTTGGTTTTTACTTTTGTAGCAATTAAAATACCAGGCAGCAGCTACCTCTTATTACCCGCTGTTTTTTCTTGGCTCTATTTAATGCTATCAAACCATATTCCAAAAATTCACAGTTATGTTTCGATTTTTGCCACATTAGCCTTGCTACCTATCGCTATATTATTGACCTTACTACCAGTAGCAATGGGGTTAAAAATGATATGGGCTCCCGCACTATTATTGACTTGGCTGGTTACTTTATTTGCACCAATGGCCACACAACAAACCAAGTGGAAAACACTGATACTATTATCACTCCCTTTAGGCTTATTTTCATTGACCATCAATAAGGATCAGTTCTCAATAGATTCTAAACGCCCTACCAGTTTGTCATACTTGTATGATATCGATGAACAACACGGTTGGTTCCTCAGTATGGATAAACAATTAACCGAATGGAACAAAGTTTTTTTTACAAATACCAATGATCAAATGGATCAACAAACATTTTATGAAAATTACCGACAAGCTGTTCGACATATCAATAAGCAAGATCTGGAAGTACCACTAAACGCAGCAAAAATCAGCGAAGTGGTTGATCTCTTGAACCATGATCCAGTCAAAAAGCACATCTCTTATGAAGGAAATCAATACACCAATCAAGTTCATTTTTACAGCAATACTGATATTACCATTAACAAGCTAAGCATCAATGGACGTTACCTAATTAACGAAACTCCTGTTAAGATTCAATCAGGAGCGCGTTTTCTGCTTTATCACTTAGATGGCAAGAAAACACTCGATATGCAAATTGAATTGGATGAAGGCAATATCTTCGACTGGCAAATTCAAAGCATCGGTTTTAATTTATTGCACCAGCCTGAGTTAGATATCCCCCCTAGACCTATAGAACAGATGCCAAAACCTTCTGTTTTAACAGATAGCATCACCACAGTACAAAGATTTGTAGCTGACTGATCAACAATAAAATAGAGATTGCATAAACCGTAACTCAGGATAAAAATGAATAAAGACAGATGGCACATCCTCATGAATCGTATGGGTTTTCATTCAAATGAAACAACATATAACGCATTGATCAAAGCTTACTCAGAAAAACATAGACATTATCACAACCTGAAACATCTAAATGCTGTTCTTATGCATTTAGATTCATGCCTGTCGATTTCACAAAACCCTACCAATGTTGAAGTTGCCTTATGGTTCCATGATGCCATATACAATCCATACTCGTCATCAAATGAAACTAACAGTGCACAATGGGCCGCTGATTTTTTAACAAAAAATGACGCTGATTCAAAAACCATCAACAATATAACGGAACTGATTTTAGCAACATTACACACAACCAAACCATCTAACCAAGATCAGTATTTAATTATTGATATAGATCTTACAATTTTAGGCAGTAACGAAGCCACCTATCGACAATTCGAAAAAGACATAAGAAAAGAATACAAGTGGATACCTAGCTTCATATATCGTAAAAAAAGAAAAGAAGTACTTACAAATTTTTTAAATAAAGACAGGATCTATCATCATGAGGTCTTTTTTAATCAATTTGAATCTCAAGCCAGAAAAAATATCAATGATGCTATCTTTACTCTTTCTTACTAAAAATATCGATGAATTATTCTGGAAAATCAGGTTTGAATATTGACTGTTCACTGCACATTTAGCGTATATGCTTTGAGGATATTTTAACCCTTAATCAGTCAACCCTGAAAAAGTCCATCCTGCCATTTTTCAGGTTCTACTAACTAATCCACCCCAGTATAAAAAAACGGAATGTCCCAGTAATTGGTTGCATCATGTAATCTAATCCATTATAATGTTCATATAAATAGTGAGAAACCGTTATGAACATCATCAAAATCTTTCAAAAATTCCCAACTCAAGAATCATGTATTGATCATCTTGAGTCTGTCCGCTGGTCTGATGGTGTCAAATGTGCTTATTGTGGTAGTGATAATACATATCCAATGCCCAAAGAGAAACGGCATCACTGTAATTCTTGTAAAAAGTCTTTCTCTGTTACCATTGGTACCATCTTTCACGATACACGTATCCCTATTCAGAAGTGGTTTCTTGCCATGTCATTAATCATCAATGCTAAAAAAGGTATCTCTGCACGTCAATTAGGTCGTGACCTTGAAGTAAACAAAGATACTGCATGGCGTATGGCTATGAAAATACGTGAAGCCATGAAAGATGATGGTGAATTACTACAGGGAATTGTTGAAATGGATGAAACTTATGTTGGTGGCAAGCCTCGTAAAGTCAAGAAGAACAATGATGATGATAAAGGCAACCCACGAGGTCGTGGAACTAAAAAAACTCCAGTTGTGGGTATGGTAGAACGAAAAGGAAACGTGAAAGCACAGAAGGTTGATAAACAATCACTAAAATCAAAAGATCTAAATGAATTAATCAGAAAGAATGTCGATCCTAATGGCTCTGTTTTAGTCACTGATGAGTACCGCGGTTATAGGAAAGTATCATCGATTTTGAAACATTACACCATTAATCATTCTTATGAGTATGCTAACGGCGAAATTCACACCAATACAATTGAATCATTCTGGTCATTAGTTAAAAGGGGTATCGTGGGTCAATTTCACAAAGTTAGCGTTCGTTACCTTGACAGGTATATGGATGAATTTTGTTATAGATACAACAGGAGGAAAGAATGCTCGGAGTGTGTGTTTAATGAAATGCTAATAAATATGATATAAATTGGAGATTTTGTAAGATCAGATATTGCAATGTCTTTTATGATGTTGTAAAATCTGTAGTGAATTAGCGCATACCTCCTAGCAAGACATATGCGCTAACCTAATAATTTACATATAGGAGATGGAAAACAGTGAACACTGAAGACATCAAATCCTTGTCAAAGGATAACAAAAAAAGCGATAAATATCAACAAGAAATTATTCAAGAGCATCTTGCAGAGCAACAAGAAATTATTGATGACTGTGAGTCAATCATAGCAAGGGAAAGCGCAAAACTAAGTTTGGCACTAAAAACCAAGGAATTTTATCAATCACAATTGTCAAGCGTTGAACTCAAAGAAGTAAATCATACAGATACTTCAAATAACGTACCTTACACACCTAAAAAAAATAAACGCCAGCAGCAAAGAGAGCAATTAACTGAACAAGTTAAAGAAGCACTTGTCGCACTCTCAAAAAATGACGTATACGGCAACAAAGGATTTATGGTGGGTGAAATTCGAGACTATTTAATTAACTCAGACCCTGACATAAGGGTGTCACCAAATACTATTGGTCATATCATTAAAGACTTAATTGGTTCAAATTATATTATGTGTATCAATCCCCAACAGACACGTCACAGGAGGTATGCAATAGTTAAGGAAAATTAAAGAATGAGGCGTAATTAAAAAGGCGGTTGATGTGACAACCGCCTTTAAGTAGTAGCCAAATAAACAGGTACGATACTGCCATATCTGCTTGCTTTGACTGTGAACTCAGCCTAAGTATAACACAGATTGATTACAAGTGCCTCTTTTGCATTACGTGCAAGGAGAATAGCAATATGCTTAAACGCAGTTGTTCCTACCCCAAGCCCGTTAGTGTGATTGCTTACATTCGTTATCGCTTTGGGCGTTTCGAGTTTGTGCGATCTCACTGTCGAGCTTATCCAAAAGGGTAAATAAAAATGAGGCTGTCTTATTGGAGACTGCCTCTAACTACAAACTTAAACCATGATTCTTAGAAAGTGTGGTCAATATTTAAGAATATGGCTCGTAATATCCAATGATAGCCAATGCAGAAACACTCAAACAAACTATCCAACCAACTAATGGATTCTTTTTAGAGTTGAGGTTAGTAGCTATTACACCCAATATTAAAGGCCATAATGCACCACCTATAGATTCAGCAATATTGATATTGAGACCTCTTCGTACGAAATTGTATTGAATGTAGCCAAGAACGAAGTATCCAATATAATGGTATACATTGGACTTATTAGTATTAGTTTCCATAATTATATCCTGTATTAGATCCTTCCACCCAAAGGGTGTCAGGTGTTTGAATATGTGTCAATACAGGAAAGCACACCCTACTTATTTCCACGATGGGTGTTGTATTCGTAGGACACCCGACATAGTAGGTTTCCTGTATTGATATCTAATGTAATGGTCTATTCAAGGACCAAGACATCATGAATATAGTAATTGAAATAGCAGACGAAGTAAATAACGAGAATAAATTAAGAATACACGCATAACCAATTAATGGGACATTCCGTAAAAAAATTATCTGCCATTTTAAAAAGTTTATTAAGCATCAGCACCATATTCACCATCAACAAACTCATTTAAAATTTGTATAAATTGATGGGAGATTCCTTCACCTTTTAAAGTGTATGTTTTTTTACCTTTGATAAAAACGGGGGCTGATGGTTCCTCTCCAGTACCAGGTAAAGAGATACCGATGTCAGCAAACTTAGATTCCCCCGGACCATTAACGATACACCCCATCACTGCAACATTCATGTCTTTGACACCTGGGTGAGTGACTCGCCACTCAGGCATTTTTCTCTCCATGTGTTCAGTAATTTGTTGAGCCAATTCTTGGAAAAAGATACTGGTCGTTCGTCCACAACCTGGACAAGCAGTGACTTCAGGTTTGAATGATTGGCGTTCTAAACTTTGAAGAATTTGTTGTGCCACTTTAACTTCTTCAGTTCGCGACTGGTTCGGTTGAGGAGTCAGAGAAACACGAATGGTATCACCAATACCTTGCTGTAATAGAACAGAAAGCGCGGCTGTCGATGCGATCACCCCTTTGTTTCCCATACCGGCCTCAGTCAAACCTAAATGCAATGGATATCGACATAACTGGTCTAACTGCTGATAGATTCTAATCAATGACTGAACACCACTGACCTTACATGAAACAATGATACGATCAGCAGGCAAGCCAAAGGCTTTCGCCTGAGCAGCACTTTGAAGCACTGATTCAATCAGAGCTTTTTCTATCAGCTCACCTGAAGATAAGGGCTGAATACTCTGGGCATTTTCATCCATCATTTTAGCCATCAACTTTTGATCGAGACTACCCCAGTTGCCCCCTATTCTCACAGGCTTATTTAAGTCCTTAGCAATTTCAATAATTTGCTCGAACTGACTGTCACGTTTTCGCCCAAAACCGACATTCCCTGGATTAATCCGGTATTTAGCCAATTTCTCAGCACATTCAGGATAGTCTTGTAACAAGCGATGTCCGTTGTAATGGAAATCACCAATCACTGGCACTTCACAATGGGATGCCCTTAGTCTATCAATAATCTCAGGAACAGCTGCTGCAGACTCTTCATTATTGACCGTAATACGAACCAATTGAGAACCTGCTTGATATAATTCATAAATTTGTTGGGCAGTGGCTTTGGCATCAGCCGTGTCTGTGTTAGTCATTGACTGTACCACCACGTCTCCAGCACCTACTAGAATACCTGCAATATCTACAACATGTTTATCATTTGTCATTTCTATATATCTGTCAATTGCTGCTCATTCTTTAGAACGCCCAATTTCAACCGCGTAAACTCTTCGGCACCTATTTTACTGCGTAACAATATAAAGTGATGTACCACGGACTGATTTTTTAAGGCAATGAACACCCAAGAAGTACCTGACCAGTAATCAATTAACTCACAATCAGTCACTTTTTTTTGATCAATTATTCGCCACAAGCAATCAGTATTCATCATCAGTTCAATAGAAACCAAATATTGAATTTTCTTATTATTATTTATCAGTAAATAAAAGAAAAAAGGCACAAAAAACAAAAATAACAAAGACGTATGAAAAGCGAAAAATATGAACACAAAAATATTGAGTATCACAATATACTGTACCCAGTACAATGTAGGAACAAACTGACTACTTTTTAAGGTAACCGGCTTCACAAATTGTTTTAACCAGTTGTGCAGTACCACTGTCTTTAGGCACTTGCTTACCGCTGAACCAATACCAAAGCGTCATGTCCTCTGTTCCAAGCAAAGCATCATATTGTTTCTTTGTTTCTTCATTCATCAAATGATAATGGCTGTCCAGATATCGATTGAGTACAAAGTCCAGCTCTTTCATACCACGACGGCTTCGCCACCTAAAATAACCTTCTGAAAATAAAGCAACCGACTCATCACCCATTGCTAGACCTTTATAATAAGTGACGTTCAGCAATCATTTTTTTAATTTCACCAATGGCCTTACCCGGATTCAAACCCTTGGGACACGTATTAGTACAATTCATGATGGTATGACAACGATAAACCTTAAATGGGTCTTCCAGATCTTCTAAACGCTCTCCTGTATATTCATCACGAGAATCGGCTAACCACCGATAGGCTTGTAGTAAAACAGCTGGACCTAAATAACGATCACCATTCCACCAGTAGCTAGGACAAGAAGTCTGGCAACAAGCACATAGAATACACTCATACAACCCATCTAGCTTTTCTCGATCCTCAATAGATTGTAAACGCTCCTTATCTGGCAGTGGCACCGAGTCAGTTTGCATCCATGGTTTAATGGATGCATATTGTGCATAAAAATGACTTAAGTCAGGCACCAGGTCTTTAACCACATCCATATGAGGCAATGGATAAATAGCTATCTCCTTGCCTTTCATTTTTTTGATAGATGCAGTACATGCCAATGTATTGGTACCATTGATATTCATAGCGCAAGAGCCACAAATTCCCTCACGGCAAGAACGCCTAAAGGTCAAAGTTGAATCCATTTCGTCCTTAATTTTAATCAACGCATCTAAAACCATAGGACCACAAGTATCCATATCAACTTCATAGGTATCGGTGCGTGGATTGTTATCATCGTCTGGAGACCAGCGATAGACTTTGAATGTCATCGAATTGGAAGCATCTTTGGCCTGATGGTGCTTACCTTTTAATATTTTCGAATTTTTGGGTAACCTAAACTCCGCCATAATTGTCTCCTCTTTAATACACTCGTGGCTTGGGAGGAATCACCTCACATTCATCAGTTAATGTATACATATGAACAGGACGATAATCAAAATTAACCTGACCTTGTTCATCAAGATAAGCCAAAGTATGCTTCATCCAGTTATCATCATCACGATCAGGAAAATCCTCACGAGCATGAGCACCACGAGACTCCTTTCTATTTTCAGCGGAGAACATAGTCACTTTTGCTTGGCTCATAAGGTTCTGTAACTCTAATGTTTCAACCAAATCAGTATTCCACACCATGGAACTATCGGACACATGAACATCAACCATTTTTGCTGCAGTTGCCGTTATTTTTGCACACCCCTCCTGTAGCACTTCACCTGTCCGGAACACTGCAGCATTACTCTGCATGATTTTTTGCATCTCTAAGCGCAATTCGGCTGTTTTGATAGCTCCTTGGGCATAACGAGCTTTGTCAAATCGATCAAGAGCAGCATCCAGCGCACCTTGCTGTAATTCAGTGTGCTTGGTATTTGGCTTGATGATTTCACCACAGCGATCAGCCACGGCTCGACCAAATACAATCAAGTCAAGCAATGAGTTAGAACCTAAACGATTGGCACCATGTACAGATACACAAGCAGCCTCACCGATAGCAAACAAACCAGGAACCACTTGATCTGGATTATCACCATCCTTATGAACCACCTCACCATGATAGTTAGTCGGGATACCTCCCATATTATAATGCACTGTTGGAATAACAGGAATAGGTTCCTTACTGACATCAACGCCTGCAAAAATCTCTGCTGATTCAGCAATACCAGGTAACCGCTTATTGATAACATCAGAGCCTAAATGCTCTAGATGTAAATAAATATGATCGGCCTCTGGTCCGACACCGCGTCCTTCTCTAACCTCAATTGTCATAGAACGTGAGACCACATCACGAGAAGCCAAATCTTTGGCATTGGGTGCATAGCGTTCCATAAAACGTTCACCTTTGGAGTTACGCAAAATACCACCTTCTCCGCGCACACCTTCAGTAATCAAACAACCCGCTCCATAAATACCAGTAGGGTGGAATTGAACAAACTCCATATCCTGCAAAGGCAAGCCAGCACGCAATACCATGGCATTACCATCACCAGTACAGGTATGTGCTGAAGTACAAGAAAAATAGGCACGACCATAACCGCCCGTGGCTAAAATGACCGCCTGTCCTCGGAATAAATGCAATGTACCATCAGCCAAATTCCAAGCAAGAACACCTTTGCATACACCATTTTCCATAACCAAGTCGATGGCAAAATATTCGATGAAAAAAGAAGCATCGTATTGTAACGACTGCTGATACAAGGTATGCAAAATGGCATGACCAGTTCGGTCAGCAGCAGCACAAGTTCGCTGTGCTGTACCCTCTCCAAAATTAGTCGTCATACCACCAAACGGACGTTGGTATATTTTTCCTTCTTCTGTTCTAGAAAATGGAACACCATAGTGTTCTAGTTCAACCACAGAAGGAACTGCCTCACGACACATATACTCAATGGCATCCTGATCACCCAGCCAATCAGAACCTTTGACAGTATCATACATGTGCCAACGCCAATTATCTTCTCCCATATTTCCTAAAGAAGCTGACATGCCACCCTGAGCTGCTACAGTATGGGACCGAGTCGGAAACACTTTTGTTATACACGCTGTAGATAACCCTTTAGTTGCTAAACCCATCGTGGCTCTCAATCCAGCACCACCTGCACCAACAACAATGGCATCAAATTTATGTTCTGTAATTTTATATGCTTGACTCATACCCTATCCAAATAACACTGTAGCAACAGAATAAATACCGACCATCATAGTTACAATCATCAACACTTTAACCAAAAACCGAAGGGTCAAATTGAGCACATGATGGTGAACATAATCTTCAATAACCACCTGAATGCCCAATGCACTGTGATAGCTGGCAGCCAATATAAACAATAAAGTTATCCCAGCATTCAATGGCTTTGATAACCAGGCAGCCACAGTAGCTGCTGTAGTCACATCCAAGCCAGTTAAACTAAATAAAACAAAAAGGCCACAAGGAATCAACAACACCGCAGAAGTTCGTTGCATCCACCAATGTCCAAAGCCATGTTTAACAGAACCAAGTCCTTTGACCTTACCTAAATCAGATTGATAACTCACAATGACTCCTTATTGGCTTAACAAATACAGCATAACAGTCAATAAAGATGCTACTATCAGTACTACATAACCGGAACGATAGACTGAGTCAATAGAAAAACCTTTACCAACATCCCAAAATAAATGACGAATACCGTTACATAAATGATAACAAAAAGCAAACACCCAAAGATACAAGAAAGTACAACCCAATGGAGTGTCAACAAATCCAATTATTTCATCAGCAACATGAAGTGACTTGGCAACAGCAAATAACCAATAAACGAAGATTAATAACCCTAATGATAGAAACAACCCTGTCATACGGTGCATAATGGACATCGCAGATGTCAGTTGCGGCTTGTACACCTGCAAATGAGGTGACAACGGTCTCTGTACTTTACTCATGAGAAATCCTTCATAAAACTTTTACCTAACTCCACATCATCAATCAGTTAAAGGGCTATTTACAGAGTTAAAAGTCGATACAACGACCATTTTTTTCCCAATCCCCATAACGTGTAGGATCCAATCCATTTCTTCGCCCACCAATTTCTTGTGATTGCGTTTCTGTCTGAGTTAATACTTCGTTTTCTTCTTTACCAACATCTATCGGCTTTTCTTCTTTTTCGGGCATAAGAATGACGCAATAAAATTCGAACAGCATTATAATCCATACCCCGTGTTTTTAAAAGGTGGACCATGACAAGTTTCAATAACATTGGTATCGTTCAATTATCCGGCGATCACTGTTTCGACTTTTTAAATAACCAATGCATTAACCGTATTGAACCCTACTCTGGTTGTCAGTACAGTGTTATATGTAATGCCAAAGGTCGCATCCTATTTAGTTTTTTTATTATCAATAACGCTAACAGTTCATATGTTGCCATACATCAGCCCTTAACAAAAGTTTTAACGCAGTACCTTAACATGCGTCGATTCCGCATGAATGTTGACATTGTTGTACGACCAGAAAAAACATTGCATTTAACTGATGAATCTATCATTTCACCAAACCAATATCCGATGTCTATCAAAGACCTCAATGAACCTAGCGATTCAATCATACCAACATTATTCAAATGGGGGCTGCCATGGATTACCGAAGCTTATCAAGAACAGCACATACCACAACATCTGAATTTAGACCAAAAAGGTGTTATTGACTTAAAAAAAGGTTGCTACCCAGGTCAAGAAATCATTGCCCGCCTTCATTATTTGGGCAAAATTAAAAAACGCATGCAACTCTTTACCGTTTTGGAAAACGATCATAACGAACCTTCGAGTGACCCATCGTCCGAAATCGAATGGTGTTCAGATGCATACCAAATCAAAGGAAAATGGTTACGGCAAGGTGTTTGTAAACAAAATTAACCCTTTCGACAGAGTCACTGGAAACTATTTTTAGCGTTTCATTTATCAACAGTCTCTGACTTATCTATTTTATTTAGTCAGTCCTGAAAAAGTCCTTCCTGGCCTTTTCCAGCATTGGTCAAAAAAACACTTAAGCGCAAAAGTGTGATTTTGCTGATGTTTTTTTGACCTTAACTTGAGCCTGATGGCTCAAGGTGGCACCTCCCTGTGCCACACCATCGACCATAAAAAAGTTTCTGGAAAACTTTTCCACGTTAGCCTGAGAGCCTCATGGAAGCGGCGAATAAAAATGCATCGTGACACCTGTTTCCTGGTCGAAAAAATGGGCAAATTTGAAGTAACTCTTTATATTTAACAATACGTTATGCATTTTTCAAGTTCGACTATTTAGGCTGAATGACGATGTTTTTGGAAGTCATAATTACTGGTGCTGATTTACCATTATTTTCCCACAACTGCTTCATATATGAACCCCGAGTCATATCAGCAGGTCCTACTTCCCAATCACGATCACATGTTGCATTTTCACTCTGAAAATTATTTTCTAATGCTTGATTTTCCAAGAAATCGATGTATTCCTTACTGGCAGTCTGATACTTAAGTTGGGCGGTTACGTTTAAAGGCATTTCAAAACCAATGACTGAAAAAGTATAACTAGTCACATCATAATTAGCCATCACACCATCCACTACAGGGTAGTTAGCACCAACGGGTTGAATTTCAATGTTATCAATGCCACGAAAACCCATCGGCGGAATTCGATTATCTTTGTATATGCAATTATTTTTTACAAAATGAAATATTTTTCGAGATTTATCATCAGTCACTTCACATGTCTGATTATTTACATTCCAAACCCCTTGTATTGCTTCATATACTTTAATTTGTGAATCTTCAGTAAGCAGCGCAGAAGCATTATCATAAACCCCGCTCTCAAACACTGTATTTTCGTTATTATCCTCTACTAATAAAGATAACCACATTCTACGACCTTCTGGATAACCAGTAGGTAGTTTATGACCTGTCAAGTTAGTAACTTTGACCTCTACCGTTGCGGAATTACCATCATTAGCAACCTGTTTAATATCGATCAGAGCACTTCGATTTTGTAACATCTCCAAAGCATAATCCATTGTCTCATCATACAGTTCTTTGATACCCTCGATATTTCCTTCAAGTGCATCCCCGTAAGCACTCTTAATCACCATAGGCATCCAAACATTCCCGCCAGCGAATTGATGTGTGGCTAAATCACCCTGTCGATCACCTGGCAAATTAAACTGACATGCTTTGGTATTGGGATCATGAGATTGTGGCATATGACAAGCCTGACAAGTTTCACCATGTGTCAGATAAGGCTCAACATCACCATTAACGATTTCTAAACCATCACGATAAACCAAATCAGCAAACAATGAATTTTTCCATTCGCTATACGTCCTTTCTAATGGCATCGCTAAATCTGTTTGAAGACCATTATTTACCAATTTTTTTGCAATAGTGAGCTGTCCATTTTCTATAATTTCAGGTGATGATACATTATGACAAGATCCACAAAACTCGCTTGTCTTTAAAAATGGTTCATATTTCCACTCATGAGGTGGAGAAGGATGCTCATCATTATCCGAATAGTTATAAGGGCCTTTTCTGCAAGGACCTACAGCAAAAAGAGAATCACAAACTTGATCATCAACCCAAGCATTGGCATTACCTATATTATTAGCCTCTTGACCAGGTCCTTTCTCATCAACCCTATGACAATAATGACATGAAATACCAGAATAATCATTAAGCGCATTATCCTCATTTGTATGATTACCCGATAGACCACAACCAAGTGCACCATTAACCGGCGCAGGATCTCCCTCAGCTGGTTTTACTGATCGACCAGCCAACCAGCCTTGAGGCGTATGACATCGGATACAAAAATCTCCTATTCCTGGGATGTCATTATTGGCCACATCCAATGCCGCCCAAAACAATGGATCACGTGAAGCATTTGCTTTCATGGAACCAGCCCAGGTCAAGTAAGGCATGTATTTTTTATCATCTTCATAGCCAGGAGTATTAGGGTAGCCTGCATGGCAGGAGTAACAATTAGAGCTACCCTCCAATGCGAACTCCAAACCAGGCTGGCTGCCATGTGGTGTAAAATCAGTTTCTGACAACCCACATAATGGGTACACTACCAACAACAATCTTACTATGTATAACAATCCTTTTTCCTGTTGCATATACGATCTTTTCGAATATCTGTCGAATAAACAATTATAAGACACACTTTTGATATTTTCTGACAAACCTATCAAGAAATAGACAACAAATTGGATGTTTTTTACATACTTTATCAGTATTTAGCGATATCAAGACGGTATTTTGTTTTTTTAAAATGCTGCCCATCGACCTAAAAAATCGATTACTTAAAATATAACGTATAGATAATAAAGGAGAAAAACATGAAAAAATTCATTCGATCACTGATACTAGGCGGATTATTAATGGCCCAATCTGTGTGGGCAGCAGTTAATGTTAACACTGCCACTGCAGAGCAAATTGCACAAGAGCTCAAAGGTATTGGCATGAAAAAAGCACAGGCCATCATAACGTATAGAGAAAGCAAAGGTCCTTTCAAAACAGTTGAATCACTGACAGAAGTTAAAGGCATCGGACTCAAAACGGTAGAAAAAAACCGCAAAGAGATCGTTTTAAAATAATCAATCAAGGAGAAAATACAGTTTAATACAAGGCTTAATCACCATAACGTGAGTGATTTCCTGCCTGTAACAAACTGTCACAAATCGGTGATTTTAAAAATTTTTTGCCTTTAAAGGAAATTAAGCAAAGATCATTGATAATTTGGAAACAAAAAACGAACCAAGAATCCAAATAAAGCTTAAAAATTGAGTTTTATTTGGTTCTACCTACTGATCTTCCATCTCTTCTGACTTACTGTTACTATCAGATAAATAATTGAGAGTGACTTGTCGTTTTTTCCTATTGATAATTTGTCTTTGGATTTGTTCATCATCTAACAATTGTTCAGCTGATTCAGACAAATGATCAAATACACGCTTATAGCTGTCCGTCAAATGATCAATCAAGTCAGCTGTTTTTGCAAAATGGTTTTCCACACGATCCTGGTAATCATTCAATTGCTTTTTCATCGCTACTGAATTTTTATCATCATGTCTTCTGTGCATAATAAAAAACATCAGCAAAACGCCAATAACTAAACCCACTAATCCGGGTAACAACCAATTCATTGATGATTCTCCTTTTGAAATTGAGCACAATTTTCTTTTGAAACCATGACTTCTTGAACTAAAACCCAAGGAGCTACAGTGACCGCCTTAAAAACAGAATGTTGCTCTAACCATGCCTTGGCATGGTGATCACTGGCTCGTTCTAGCAATTTATTATTGATCCAATCTTGAATGAGTTCAGCATCATCAACGTGAAGCGTCATAGCCACATCAATAATATTCAATTTTTCATCAGCACGCAAAATGACACCTTTAGCAAAAAACTTCTGTAATTCGAGGTAACTAATGATACCCAGTTCCTGCTCGTAATGTTGTTTTGTTATTGAGAGCTTACTCATTGAAATACTAACTCACTCAACGGCTTTTCACGCCAAGGTTTTCTGTTCATGTAGTTTTGCAACCTTCTCACTCCTTCTTTACAAAAATCGGGGCCCTGCTTTGCAGTCTCTTTGATCCATTCTTCTTTATCCTCATAGTCTGCATACACCACTCCACATGCACTTTCAACTGCATAAGCTTGTACCAAAATGGCTTCATTAAATTCTGAAATTTCGGCTAAAACAGCAGCTTTAGTGTCAACATAATTGATAGGTAATTGTTCAAAAGAACCTATCTGAGACTCTAAAGCTGAAAAAATACGCCAAGCTTTCTCACCATTCCTACATCGTTTCTCTGGCCATGTTGATAACATCCATGCATGATCATTAAACGCCACATCAACAGCACGTTTTTGAGCTTCCTCATACAAATTGTAAGCCGCATCGCAATCAGCTGTATAACTATCAAAGCCATATACATGATAATTAGCCAAACGGTAGAACGACTCTCCATGACCTTGAGCTGCAGCGTTTTCAAACCAGTTATAAGCCATTTCATATTGCCTATCGATAAAAAGCATCATAGCCAACTCAAACATACCGTGAGAATAATTCATCTCAGCTGCTTTAGTCATCCATATCTTAGCCTGCTCCTTATCCACTTCGAAATCTCCATGACCATTGAGAAAAGCCATGCCAATAATATAAGCTGTTTCAGCATCACCTTCAGCTACTTTTTTTAATAAAATTTCAGGTATCTTAGGTTCTTCAGACAGTGATTTTTCAGCACTCAGCAGCGAGATACTAAACATCAATATTATTAACCCAAGTATGTATTTATCCATGCTTCAAATTGTACTCCTCTTCGCTGGTAATTAGCAAACTGGTCAAAACTAGGCGCTCCAGGTGAAAGTAATATCACATCACCAAAGACCGCATGTTGACAAGCCATTTTCACCGCCTGTTCCAAGTCATCATAATACAAAGATTGAACACCTTGAATAGCTAAAGACTGCTTAATTCTTCGGCCATTCGCACCATTACATACAATCATCTTAGGTACATGATGTACCAACCATTGAGCTAAATCCTGCCAATCCAAATCCCTTTCATAACCACCTAATAGAACAATTGTCCGTTCTACTTCAACAGTTTCTAAAGCTGCCAAAGTTGACTGAGGAGTTGAAGATATACTGTCATTGATTGCTTGTATTCCATTGAATTCACCTATTAATTGTAGACGGTGTGGCAAAGGTCGGAATGACTTCAACGCATCAGCACTCATTTGGATCGATAAATTCAATTCACTGATAACTGTAAAAACAGCCGCTGCATTCAACAAATTATGTCTACCCTTCAAGTTCCATTCATTTTTTGAGAGCAATGTTTTATCTTGATACATCAGAGTGTTATCCAGCGCATAAAAACCCTGAACATCACCAAAATAGGATACTGAACCAGATAATGGTTGTTTCTGTAATAACTTACTGGTATTGACATCTGCATGATTAACAATCACTTTTTTAGCAAATTGTAACAACCGCCATTTATCATAATGATAGGTTTCAATTTGACCATGCCAATCTAAATGTTCTTCATACAGATTCAGCATCACAGCCAGATCAGCTACAATAGCCCCATCATGCGCTTGATAACTGGAAGTTTCCAATACGATATAATCACAACATTGAGTAATACTGATCAATGGCACACCAATATTCCCAGCTAAAGCGACTTCAAAACCTAAAATAGTGAGTACGTGTGCTATCATGGAACTCGTGGTGCTTTTACCCTTGGTTCCTGTAACAGCTATCACTTGTGCATCAATATGCTGGGCCTCATTAGCAAACCACAGTGCAGTAGGGCTAATGATCTGACATTCAGCGTCATTCACTGCTTGTTGATAGGGTGAAATACCAGGTGACTTAATGACCACATCAAACATTGATAACTTTTTTGCATTCACTTCATCATGATCAAAATGATGAACTCCTTGTGCTTCATTCGCTGGACACAAAACAGTCACTTTTAATTCGGGTAATTGATGTTGCAAATACTCTAAGGTAGCTCTGGCTTCAACGCCAAACCCCCACACGGCAACTTTAGCAGCACTTAATTCAGTGAGTTTCATGATCGAAAATACTCATGAAAGAACGAATATCAGGAATCAAGTGATCATTAGAAGGTGTCATAATGATGTCTTTTTCTACTGATGTCAAAGGTTTCCATTCCCCACTGAACTGACGTACCAGTGGATCGTCCTGCCATGTTTTTTTTGATGCAATTAATTCAAAAGCCATTCTGGCCTCATTAACTTCGCCCACACACTCAAATGGTTTATTACCCTTTAGTCCCAACAACTCAGACATCAATGCAACCAAAGATTGATCTGTGAGTAAATTACCTCCAAAAATTTTAATCACTTGTTCTTTATCCAAAAACATGGCCAGAGACAAAAACACAAAAGCACATTTAGGGCATTTTCTACACCAGTGACCACTGATATTTTGACTGCCAGATAAATGAAAATTACGATTACAACTGGAAAAATAAGAAAAATATTGAGGTAACTGAGCAAAACGTTTGACAATCGCTAACTCAGAAAAAGGTCTGAGTAAAGAAAAACAATGTAACTTTGGAGTTATATTTTGAGCAATAACTTGCTGCAAAGCCTGTTCAAAAACCAAAGATTTTGAATACTGGTGATTGGCTTCATAGCCACCATCCATTTTCACATTTCCTACATTAGCAGAACGTTCATTGGAAAATACAATGGCATCATAGTCACACAGCAATGCAGTAATCACAGCAACAGTTGCATTGATGGCAGTGATAGGCACATGACCATTGTATGCCCCCTTCTTATTAGCTTGCATCAAGCGGGGATCAACTTGCCTTTTTACCTGTATCAAAGGCCTAGGAATCTGCATAGCAACCGACTGAATAAAAGGAGATTGACCCACCATGAACAAAGTCATGGGCTCATTGTTTTGCAATAAAAAGTCTATCGACACCAGTGAATCTTTACCTCCACCAATAGCCACAAGTGAACGAGGTGCTAAAGACACTTGTTGGACAGAATGATTGTTATCAGCTTCTGGAAACTGAATTTTATCCAGCCAAGATAGACCATTTTCATATGCTAATTCTGCTAAACCTGATTGCCATGTAGACTGTAACCACTTCGCCACCTGCACATTAGGTTCTGTACCTTGAAAAACCAATGTGTCAGCCAACTGGGTTTTGTAATAACTAACACCAGCCATCCAGTGTAACAAGTCAAAAGCCAGCTCTATCGACTGTTTATACTTGAAATAATGTTCAACATTAAATTCAGAAAACACATACTGTTCGGTAAAATCTCCGAACCGAGAGTCATGATAATTCAACTTAAGACAGCGATCTGAAACTTTAAACTGCCATTGCTTGAAAGTAAATTGAGATGAAGTGGCCATCAATCTCCGGCAATAGTCATTTCTTCAATCAACCAAGAGCCTGTCTGAATTTTACTGCGTCTATCGAAATCATTACCAACAGCAACTAACCGCTGAAACATCGTTTTCAGATGACCAGCAATAGTCAACTCATTAACAGGAAACTGAATTTCGCCATTTTCCACCCAAAATCCTGAAGCACCTCGAGAATAATCACCCGTTACTGTGTTAACTCCCTGTCCCATCAATGATGTCACCAATAAACCTTTGTTCATCGTTCGAATCAAATCATCTTGGGTATTAGAGGCAACAAACAAATTATGGGCACCACCAGCATTACCTGTAGTTGCTAATCCCAATCGTCTGGCTGAATATACTGATAACAGAAATCCAGTCAATACGCCCTGATCAATAATATTTCTTTGATGAGTTTGAACACCATCAGCATCAAAATTTCTGCTGGCAAAACCACTTAATACAAAAGGATCCTCTTTTAAATCGAACCATTCGGGAAACAACTGGCTACCTAAATCGTCTTTAAGAAAACTGGCCTCTTGATACAAAGCACTGCCTGAAATGGCACTGAGCATATGTCCCAATAATCCTTTAGCCACAGACGGATCAAATAATACGGGCGCTTTACATGATTTAATTTTGCGACAGCCCGCACGCGCCAATGTACGCTTAGCCGCTATCTGACCAACTTCTTGAGGGCTAGCTAGCCGACTCAGATCACGAACAGCATCCCACCAATACTCTCGTTCCATCACTCCCTGATGTTCAGCGATTGCAACTACAGAGGCTGAAACATTAGTACCTCTTTTTTCACCTATAAAGCCATTGCTGTTGGCATAAATAGAGTAACCACTACCTAGTTCAATATTTGACTCATCAACCACTAATTGTTGGTTCTCACTTGAGGCCACATCAACTGCTGCCTGACTCGCGGTTAAAGCCCACTCAATCAAAGCATCAGCATTGACATCAGTATCAAAAAAGATCTGCAAGTCTTTAAAATCATTACATAATATTGATGCATCAGCTAACCCAGCCGCTTCATCCTCTTCCGTCAATGCCGCAATTGCTAATGCTTTTTCTATGGTAATATTCAAGCTCTCATCATCGATAATCGCCGTTGAGGCAGAGCCTTTAGAATACCCCTTATAAACCGTAAGAACTAATGATTTGTCTTGATTATTTTCTATCGTTTCAACCTCATGATCGCGACAGCTAACAGAAATACCATCGCCCTCCGAATATACCACTTCAGCTGCGGTAGCTCCGAGACGCTTTACTGTTTCTAAAACTTTTGTGACAATACCTGTTTGTGACATTTGATAAACCTACCATGGCAGAAGATAATAAAGGCTCCGAAGACGATAAAAATATGGAAATCGTCAGCAAAACCCGACTTAAAAAATTCGCTCATAGTTTACAAGATTTAGCCAAAGATTTGGCAAAAATGCCAGAAGGAAAACGTAACAAACTCAATTTAGATAACTCTTTAAAAGCAGCCATTGAAGAATCTAAGCGAATTACCAGCCATATAGCACGTAAACGTCACTTTCAATATATGGGTAAACTCTTATTGAAAAGCAATTATGAGCAAATTATTAGCGATATCGAACAACTCGAGAATCAACACGCTAATTTTGCTGTTCGAGATCAAATCATCAATTTATGGATTGACCAATTATTACTGAACAACAATGATTTAATGAACCATTTGTATTCACATTATCAACACGATCAAGTGACAAGTATCAGACAACTACTAAGAAATTTAATAAAAAAACCAACACACGCAGCAACCAGGAAAAAATTATTTCAAGCCTTGAGAGAATTGGATCAACATCAAAAATTGGTCAACCCCATTACATTAAGCTCATAACTGGCTTTCGTCCAACACTGCATCTAACACATGAAAAGAACCAAAGACAATAATGCGATCATCCGATTGACTGACACTTTTAACCGCATTGAATGCTTCACTGGCCGATTTAAAACGGGAAATTAGCTTAACATGATCAGCCATAGCAGCTACCAAAGCATCTATTTTCATCTTACGTAATCCGTCCAGTTCAAAAATAAACCAATGATCAATGACAGCATCTAACGAATCGAGCCAAGTCTCCACCTGTTTATCTTTTAATACTGAAAAAACCGCTCGAGTTTGTCCTGTTATTGGATATGCTTCAAGCCAACTCGCCAATGCCTCTGCTGACTGCGCATTATGCGCAACATCGACCCAAATTTGTGGCTTATCACTCACTTGCTGCAATCGACCTGCCAGTTTCGTTCTCGATAACATTTCATTAGATGTTAATTCAGTTAATGGATAACCCATTAACATTATACAGTGAATGACAGCAGCCGCATTTTGCATTTGCCAATCACCTTCAAGTAACGGTTTAGTTAAGTTTGGCCAATCCGCTAAGTGATTACGAAATGCAAAACCCTCTTTCTTTGGATAATAACAATAAGTATCATCAAGACACTGTAAATTACAACCAATAGACTGGGCATAATTAATTATGGATTGTGGGCAGTTTGATGAACCAAAAACCGAAACCTGCTGACTTCTTAAAACCCCTGCTTTTTCCAAACCTATCGTTTCTATATCATTACCTAACCACTCACTGTGATCAATTGCGATACCCGTGATAATGGCTGCATCAGCATCGATTACATTCACTGCATCTAAACGCCCTCCAAGCCCTACTTCCATTACCCTGACAGTAACATCACAAACTTCAAAAACACAACAGGCCACTAAAAAAGCCCATTCAAAATAAGACAAAAGAATATTTCCACGAACAGACTCAATTCGCTTAAACGCATTGACAATCAAAGCATCAGAGACAGGTTCAGAATTGATAGCAATGCGCTCATTAAACTTAAAAATGTGTGGCGAAGTAAATGAACCAACCACTTCACCACAAGCCCTTAGTAAAGCAGAAGTCATTGCTACAGTGGAACCCTTGCCGTTGGTACCTGCCACTGTAATGGTTCTCACAGGCTTTAATGCCAGCCGATCAAAGATACATTGAACACGTTTTAGTCCAAGATCTATCTTTTCCTGATCCAGTGATTCAAGCCAATCATCAAGTGTTCTTTTCATCAGCAGCGATGACTTCATCAGGTTCAATAACAGCTTCTTCTATATGAATGGGTAACAATAAATCCAGTAGCTGTGATATTTTTCCCCGTAAGTCATGTCTTGACACAATCATATCAATGGCACCATGTTCTAATAAAAACTCAGATCTTTGGAACCCGTCCGGTAATTTTTCTCTCACCGTTTGTTCAATAACACGAGGTCCTGCAAAACAAATCAAAGCACCAGGTTCAGCAATATTCACATCACCAAGCATTGCCAATGAAGCAGAAACACCACCAGTGGTAGGGTTAGTTAACACAGAAATATAGGGCAGACCAGCCAACTTCATCCGATTAAGCGCAGCCGATGTTTTCGACATTTGGAACAAAGAAAACAATGATTCTTGCATCCTGGCACCACCAGAAGATGAAAAGTTAATCAGTGGAATTTTATGTTCCAAAGCGAAATGAACTGCTCGCACAAACCGCTCACCAACCACCGACCCCATCGAACCACCCATATAATCAAAATCAAAAGCAGTGACCACCACATCACGCCCATTAAGCTGACCTTTCAGAGCTATCAATGCATCGGATTCACCTGTTTTCTTTTGCGTAGCCGAAGTTCTGTCTTTGTATTTTTTACTGTCCTTAAACTTCAAAGGGTCCTGAGGCCTAACATTAGCCCCTATTTCTATTTGTTCACCCTCATCTAAAAAATGAGCCAATCGCTTTCTACCAGTTAAACGTTCATGATGACCGCATTTAGGGCATACTTTACCATTTTTGATGAAATCGGGTTGATATAAAACAGATTCACACTCCTTACACTTATCCCACAACCCTTCAGGTATATTTCTTTTCTTATCGCCACCTTCTGTTCGAATCCTAGACGACATGATTTTTTGGAACCAACTCATTGCTGTACTATTTTTTAAGGGTAAAACTACTGATTATAACGAATCTAAAGCATTTCGGATAGGCTTGATGAACTCAGAAATCGCCTGTTTTGCTTCATCTAAATCAGAACATGAACCGATGATTTTCACCAATGCACTACCGATAACAACTGCATCCGCTTCTTGCGCCACAGCCACTGCAGAACTAGGATCCTTGATACCAAATCCCACACCTACCGGAAGATCAGTAGCATTTTTTATACGCTTGACATCAGAATTGACTGACCCACTCTCTAAATTAGCAGCTCCTGTTACCCCTTTCAACGCGACATAATAAATGAATTCGCGTGCTTCCTTAATAATAGCTCGCATACGAGTTTCTGTAGTCGTTGGCGCAATGAGAAATATTTGGGACATGTCCGCATCCCTAAGAAGTGATAGTAGAGGCTTTGATTCTTCAATCGGGGAATCAACTAACAACACACCATCAACACCGGATAACTGAGCCTGCTTAACAAACGCTTCATAACCAAAACATTCAACAGGATTCAAATAACCCATTAATACGACAGGAGTTTGATCATCATGCTGACGAAACTCTTTCACCATGATCAATACATCTTTCAATCCCACACCATTTTTTATGGCCAGTTCAGAAGACAATTGAATAACCTCCCCATCAGCCATAGGATCGGAAAATGGAACACCTAACTCGATCACATTGGCACCGTGACTAACCAATGTATGCATCAGAGGAACTGTCCATTCAGGTTTTGGATGGCCTGCTGTAATGAACGGAATCAATGCTTTATTCCCCTTTTCCCTTTGTAAACTAATACCTAACCGGCTCATACTGACACCCCTTCAATTTTCGCAATGGTATGTACATCCTTATCACCTCTTCCAGACAAATTGATGACAATATGGCTTTCTCTAGGCATTGCTTGAGCCAGTTTCACTCCAAAAGCAACTGCATGAGCACTTTCCAATGCGGGTAGGATACCCTCCACCCGGGTTAACCTATGAAATGCAGCCAAAGCCTCATCGTCATTAACAGTGACATACTGAGCACGACCAGTCTGATGCAAAAAAGCATGTTCTGGCCCAACACCAGGATAGTCCAACCCTGCCGAAATGGAATGGGTTTCTATGATTTGCCCATCTTTATCTGACATCACGTAGGTGCGATTGCCATGCAACACACCCACTTTGCCAGCATTGATTGAGGCAGCATGTTCACCGGTAACCAAGCCATGACCTCCAGCCTCAACTCCATAAATTTTGACATCTTCATCCAAAAAATCATGAAACAAGCCTATGGCATTTGAACCACCACCGACACAAGCAACCAAAGCGTCAGGTAAACCGCCCATTTTTTCTTGTGCTTGTTTTCTGACCTCTTTGCCAATAACTGAATTAAAATCTCTCACCATCTCAGGATAGGGTTCAGGTCCAGCTACTGTTCCGATGATATAAAAGGTCTCATCAACATTCGTGACCCAATCCCTCATAGCTTCATTCAGAGCATCTTTCAGTGTCTTTGAGCCTGAGGAAACTGAACGCACTTCTGCTCCCAGTAATTTCATTCTGAACACATTGATGGCTTGACGCGCAATGTCAACTTCACCCATATAGACAACACATTCTAGTCCCATTCTAGCAGCGACCGTTGCTGTAGCCACACCATGTTGACCGGCACCAGTTTCAGCAATGATTCTTGTTTTACCCATCGCTTTTGCCAATAATATTTGACCAATGGTGTTATTAATTTTATGAGCACCTGTATGATTCAAATCTTCTCGTTTTAACCAAATATTGGCACCACCCACTTCCGCTGTCAACCGCTCTGCATGATACAAAGGTGAAGGACGACCAACATATTCTGCTAAATCTTTTTTAAATTGTGACTGAAAAACATTATCAGTTTTAATTTTTTGATAAGCTGTCTTCAACTCTTCTAGACAATGCATCAGTGTTTCTGAGGCAAACTTACCACCAAATTCACCAAAATGGCCCATATGATCGGGATAATCTGCGTATTTAATTTTCATCGTTCTATTCGGTTAATCTAACTTCTGTTATGAATTGTTGCATCAAAGTAGATGATTTTACGCCACGTTTAGATTCAATGCCACTACTGACATCAAGATATTGAGCACCTGTTTGAGTTATAGCGCTTCGAACATTATCTGGTCTCAACCCCCCAGCAAGAATGGCACGTGATTTTAGTTGGTCAGAAAAATGAAACCAATGAAAGCCTACTCCCGAACCTCCACTCTGACCAGCACCAAATGCATCAAGGACATAACGATTTGCTTGTGGATGCTCATCAATCTGTCGGTTCCACTGATCATCTAACATAGCAATGGCTTTCCAATAAGGTAGACCAAACTGACAACAAAAATCAGCGTTCTCAGACCCGTGAAATTGCAACACATCTGGTTTTACCTTTTCAATCACAAGCCTAACAGTATCCACAGATGGATCGACAAACAATGCCACCAGTTCGGATTGGTGCTGATTAACTCTCGCCAATTTGATGGCCTGGTTAATAGTGACATGTCGGGGACTGTTCTCAACAAAAACCAACCCTATGGCATCGACCTGTAATTGATGTGCCATCAAAATATCCTGCTGTGTTTTGAGACCACAAAATTTGACTTTCATAGTTGTGGAATCTCATACTGCTGTGGATAGGTCGCTCCTACAAAAACTAAACCATTTGGTGGTGCTGTTATACCAGCCTGTCGACGATCCCCACTATCGACAACCTGTTTTAACCAGTTAATAGGCTGCTCTCCTTTACCAATTGGAATCAACACACCCATAATATTTCTGATCATATGATGTAAAAAACCACTGGCTGTTATATAAAAGTGAATCAATTCACCTCTTCTAATCACTTCTGCTCGAGTAATCGTTTTGACCGGTTCTTTGGACTGACACTGACTGGAACGTAAAGCTGAAAAATCATGGGTACCTAACAGTGATTGTGCTGCTTCATGCATGGCCTGCTCATTCAGAGGCGTTAATTCCCAAGTTAAATGATGCCGATTGATGGCTGGCCGTACATCTCTATTAATAATAGTATACTGATAAGATCGGCTGGTCGTAGAAAATCGTGCATGAAAGTCATCCGGTACCTTTTTTATCCATAAAACAGCAATGGCTCGATGACCCGAAGAATTAACACCTAGTTTCCACTGACGCTCACTACGCTCAGCTGAGGTATCAAAATGAACAATCTGATGTCTAGCGCTTACACCTGTATCTGTTCGCCCACAACAAACGACTTGAACAGGTTGATCGGCAACTTGACTGATGGCCTGCTCCAAACAAGACTGAACAGTAATGCCCTGCTTTTGAGTTTGAAACCCCAAAAACGGTTCACCATCATATTCAATACCACAAGCAATTCTCATAAAAAAGCCGAGTTCAAGACCCGGCCATTATAATTTAATTTAAGATAATATTACATCTCATCAAGCAGCTTCTTAGCTGCCTCAACTTGCGCATCGTTGCCTTCTGCTGCAACTTCTTTAAGTAAATTACGGGCTCCAGCAACATCACCCATCTCCATATAGGCTTTGGCTAAATCAAGTTTGGTATCAATGACATCACCTTCATCTAGCATATTATCAATGTCCTCACCCAAATCCAAATCACTATCATCAACCACTTCTTCTGTTTCAACCTCTAAATCTGCAATAGTATCACCATCAAGATCCAATACTTCATCAAAACTTTCTTCAATCGAATCAACATCAGAATCAACAACATCTATGGCTTCTTCTGATAAATCAGCATCAGAATCACTAATATCGAACTCTTCCATATCCTCTAAGTCTAAATTAAAGTCATCATTGTCCAAATCTAATTCCAAATCATCTTCAACAATTTCTTCTGATGTTTCTACAGACATTTCGGTTTCCTCGACCAAATCATCTGATCTAGAAGCCAAATCACTTGCATTAGCCGGTTTTTCAAAATCTAATTCATCCAGTTCACTAAAATCAATATCTTCTTGTTCATTGTCAGGCTGACTGGCTTCCGTTGCTTTCCTAGCATCTTCTGTCAAATCTTTGGTAATAACATCATCTGTAGATTGCTCGAACAGTGATTCATCTCCTTGATCTTCATCATTCAAGAATCCATCAAAATCAAAACCGCCTTGATTATCATCGTCTAGTTTTTCTGCCACATCAGTTTCAATCTGGTCCGAAGTGTCATCGTCATCAAAACCTTTAAAGATATCTTCATCTTCACCTTCATCATCTTCGTCTACATCAAAACCCGCTTTTCTCAAATCTTCTAAAACATCTTCTCCTGCATCAAGATTCTGTTCTGATTCTTCAACAGCAAGTGGCTCATTGACTTCAGTCTCCTCAAAATCGGAAACCAAAACATCTTCCTCTTGATCCTCTTTTGATTGATTACGCGCTTTGATGTCATCAAAAAAACTGGTTTCTTCAGAAACATCTTTAGAACGACCAGTAAAAAATCGCAAACCAAATACCAAAACGACCAAACTGATAATACCTATCACAACGAAAGTTAGATTGCTCATCACCCACTCAATGATTTTTTCAATCATAGTTGGCTCGTTCCGTTGCTGAGTACCAGAAAACTGTGGAGGAGAAACAGGTTCTGTTGATGTCGATAATACTTGTTTCGTATCCTCATCAGACTCACTGGTAATATTCCCCTTATCTGCTTGCTCTACAGTAGTCGAAGAACTAGTAGAATCAGAATCAGCTGATATATCAGCCGACCCAGAATAAATAGCATCATTCTCAACCTGAGCATCCCCCCAGACATCATCCGTTTCAGTCACTTCAAGCACTTCATCCGAGTCATTAACTGTAGCCATCTGTTGCTCTAAATTAGCCATGTCATTATTCTTGAGTTCAATCACAGCTTGTTGTTGCTCTAATAACTCTTCTAACTCAGATACACGATCTTTTAATTCTAGGTTTTCTGACTCTGTGTTATACAATTCTTCTGTAATAGTAGGATCAGATACGTCAGATCCTGATGATACCCCGTCACTACTATTAACATCACTACCACCTGCTAATTCAACACCATAATCAATTTCGGAGGCTCCATCATCACTGGCATACTGACCATCATCAGAAGTTTGTATACTTGTGTAATCACCTGACTGACTATCAGCAGACGGTGTCCACCTATCAATATGATTCTGTACCATTGACAAAGCTTCAGACTGAGATAATGACTCGACCTCATGCCTCTGAGGAATATCCAAAACACTGCCTTTTTTCAACTGGTTGATATTACCATTGATAAAAGCTTGAGGATTATGACTGAACAAAGCCATCATCATTTGCTGAGTGCTTACTTGACTGGGTTTACTGACATTGGCCAATGACCAAAGTGTATCACCTGATTCAACACTAATTGATGATGTAAAGCGGCTATAACTGTCCCCATTTGTATCCTCATTACTAACATCCTGATCTCCTGTTCTTTGCCCAGTGGTCATTATCTCTGGTTGTGACGCCTCAGCACGAGTTTGGGCCACAGACTCTTGTGGTCGCTGAATTTCAGATTCATTCACTTGATCGGGTAAATCGGGCTGCTGCGCCTGAACCACTGATTGATCCGACTGATATACAGGCGGATCAAGAAGAATTGTAAATTCACGTAAAATTCGACCATTTTTCCAGTTGACATCAAGTAATAAGCTGACAATCGGTTCACTGATAGGTCCACTAGAAAACACTTCAATTAACGTCGGGTTATTTTCATCTCGACGAACCTCAATACTACTTGGCACAAATGTTCTATCCAGTCCCACTTTTTTGTAATCCGCATCACTGGCAATCTTGACATTTAAATCCGACAAGTCTTCACCTTCACTGATCATCAAATCAATGTTTGCCTGTAAGGGCTGGTCTAAAGCAGAATGGACTTGAATTTTTCCCATTCCGAGGGACTGGGTGTCGTGAGACACCATAACTAAGCCAGTCACCAAACCTAGTAATATCAATTTTTGCTTCATAATTTTCCTTTCAGTCGCTGAGATTCGCACCAGTAAACGCTAATAACAAATAGATATTAACCAATTCTGAACACAAATTCCAAGAAATAAAATAAAAAAAAACGCCTAACTTACTCTATATCCAGTATTTTTATCAAATTTTCAGCTATTTGAACACTGTTCAAAGCAGCTCCTTTTCGAATATTGTCTGCAACAACCCATAAGTCAATGCCATGAGAACAGGAAATATCCTCTCGAATACGACCAACATAAACTGGATCATTACCCGCTGCCGTAACTGTTGGAGATGGATATAACAACTGACTTGGATCATCTATGACTTCTACACCGGCGGCTGATTTTAACAGTTCAGTCACTTCCTGAGCAGATATTTTCTCTTCGGTCTCTATATGAACAGCTTCAGCATGCCCATAAAAAGTCGGCACTCTAACACATGTAGGATTAATTTTGATTGAATTATCGTTCAATATTTTTTTTGTTTCCCACACCATTTTCATCTCTTCACGTGTATACCCATTGTCTTGAAAATCATCAATATGAGGAATGACATTGAATGCAATTTGCTCTGAAAAAACTTTTTTTTCTAGTGGTCTAAAATTCAATAAAGATTTGGTTTGTTCAGATAATTCATTAATACCTTGATTACCAGCACCAGAAACAGACTGATAAGTGGCTACATTAATTCTTTTGATTCTAGCCTTTTTGTGTATTGGAACCAACGCAACTAACATCTGAATCGTCGAACAATTAGGATTAGCAATGATTCCTGTGTACTTATAATTCTTGATTGCTTCGGGATTAACCTCAGGGATCACCAATGGCACGTCCTCTTCGTTTCTAAAATATGAAGTGTTATCAATCATCACACAACCAGCATCTGTGCACTTGGCTGAATAGTCAGCAGAAACTCCAGCCCCTGCTGAAAATAAAGCAATGTCGGCCTGATTAAAATCAAATCCAGCCAAATCATTTATCCGGATCGGCTTGTTATTAAAGTTAACGATATCACCAACACTTCGTTCACTGGCTAAAAGAAACAGTTGGTCTATTGGGAACTGCCTTTGCTCTAAAATTTCTAGCATGACCTTACCCACCGCTCCAGTTGCTCCGACCACCGCCACATTAAACTTTTTTGTCATTAATATAATGTCTCTTATCAATTATTCTGGGCTCGATGCCTCAACACATGATCCATTAAAACCAAGGCCATCATAGCTTCAACAATAGGCACAGCCCTAATTCCAACACAAGGATCATGTCGACCTGTGGTGATCACTTCGACGGCTTGACCATGGATATTTTCACTGCGACAAGGAATGCGTAATGATGAAGTAGGTTTAAATGCCACACTCAGGGTAATAGGCTGTCCTGTTGACACGCCTGCTAATATACCACCAGCATGATTGGATAGAAATTCACCACCTACAATTTCATCACGATGTTCACTGCCCGCCTGGCTCACTGATTCAAAACCAGCGCCAATTTCAACTCCTTTTGATGCATTGATACTCATCATTGCTAGTGCCAACTCAGCATCCAGTTTACCATAAACTGGCTCACCCAAGCCCTTGGGAACATTAATCGCTTCTGCATTAATCCGAGCACCCACGGAATCGCCTGACTTACGCAGTTGATCCATATATAACTCAAGTTCCTTAGTACGACTTACCTCTCCTGTGAAAAAAGGGTTACTATCTCGCAAATGCACATCTCCCCTATTCAGTTCGATAGAACCTAATTGAGATAACCAAGCGCTGACTTCAAGACCACAATGAGACTTTAACCATTTTTTAGCCAAAGCGCCAGCTGCCACACGCACAGTAGTCTCTCTTGCAGATGATCGTCCTCCTCCTCGGTAATCACGAATGCCATATTTGTGCCAATAACTATAATCAGCATGACCCGGTCTGAATTGCTCTGCAATGTTTGAATAATCTTTGCTCCTGGCATCCGTATTCTCAATCAACAACGCAATTGGATGCCCCGTAGTCTTACCTTCAAAAACTCCGGAAACAATTTGCACATCATCTTTTTCTTTACGTTGTGATGTATGACGGGATTTACCCGTAGCCCTTCTGATCAACTCTTTCTTAATTTCATCAACAGTAATCATCATACCGGGAGGAAAACCATCCAGCACACAACCAATGACACTGCCATGAGACTCACCAAAAGAAGTAAATATCAGATTTTTACCAAAACTATTATGAGACATGATTTAAGAACGCATCAAAATGTGGCTTGAATTCTAACAAATCTGCCCGGCTGAAAACACAGATTCCTTGCCCATCACCCAATTCATGTTCACTAAAGTCAAAATCAAGCCAAATAAAAGGCACTTCGGGAAAGACAACATCCAATTTTTGATCATAAAAACCAACCTCTAAAAACAATACACCTTGATCACTCAAATAATTCGCAGCCTCGGATAATATTCTTACTGGGATTTCCAAACCTTTTCGATCAGAAACCAATGCCATTTTAGGCTCATGTGAAAATTCATCAGGCAGATTTTGATACTCTTCTTCACTGACATAAGGGGGATTGGTAATAATTAAATCAAACTGCCCTGTGATGTTCTCAAACAAATCTGAAGTCATAAGCTGAGTTCTGTATTGCAATCCCAACTTGTCTCTATTGATAGCAGCTACTATCAAAGCCTCTTGACTCAAGTCACTCAACGTCACATTCAAATGCTCGAAATAATGTGCCACAGCTAAGCCGATACAGCCTGATCCTGTACACAAATCCAATACTCGAGTGGTTTGCTCAATATCCAACCATGGTTGAAAAGCCTGATCGATCAATTGCACAAAGGGTGATCGTGGCACCAAAACACGCTCATCAACCACAAATTCAAGACCAGCAAACACTGAAAAACCAACCACATAAGCCATCGGCTTGTTATCTTTTATACGCTTTTCTAACAGCTGCTTAGCTAAAGCCTGCTGTTGGTTCGATACGGGCAACAGTACTTGTCGATTAAGTACATCAAAATCTATCTCAAGCACGTACATCAATAACAACAGCACCTCATCTTCAGCATCTACCGTACCGTGACCTATATACACTTCGGCCTGTGCCAAATGGTTGACCAACTCAATATATAATTCTTTAACCGTCAAAGTGACACCCGAAAGCAAAAAAGCTACAATGCCTTTTTTTTACACTTGGGTCAATCCCTAATTGAGACTAATAAAAAATGACACTAAAAAATGGCCTCTTTTTTCTTTTTCTATGGGCAGTTGCTGGCTGTGATTCTCAATCTGAGATCAACTACAAAAACTTAAAAATGTTCCCTCAAGGTAAAGCTTTCGATGGCTTTCAACTCACCGACCACAATGGCAAGTTGCTCGATTCATCATTCTTCAAAGATCATATTACGGTGGTTTTTTTTGGTTTCACCAATTGTCCTGACATATGTCCAATGACACTGACTGAACTAAAAAAAACAGCTAAAATGCTGAATCAGAATAATCAACCACAACCTCAGGTGCTATTCATATCAGTTGATCCAGATCGTGACCAAACTGACCAGCTCAAGAACTACATCGAATACTTTAATCCGGCCTTCACAGCTGCCACTGGTGATGCTGCCAATATCCTCTCTCTGGCCTCACAATTAGGCGTTGCTTACCATGTTGAAGATCATGAAACAAATCAGTTGGTGTACGATGTTGACCACTCATCTGCCTTATTTCTAATTAATCGTCACGCCGAGCGCGTTGGTATTTTTCCTGCACCGCATACCGCCAAAACATTAGCTGAAGACTTAACCCTGTATATGGAGTCTCTATGAAATCTATGGCTTTAATACTTCAATACATTTTGCCTCATAGACTGGTGTCCCGATTGATGTATTACTTAATGAGAATCAAGTTCAAACCAGTCAAGAATTACACCCTGAAATTCATGATCAAAAGCTTTGACATCAACCTGGCTGAGGCAGCCAGTTCAAACTTTGATGACTATCCGCATTTCAACGCTTTTTTTACACGTGCACTGAAAGACGGCTGTCGTCCTATAGACAATATGAGAGACAGTATTGTCTCTCCAGTAGATGGAGCAGTATCACAAGTTGGCACCATCAAAAAAGGACAAATGTTTCAGGCTAAAGGCCACGAATTTAGCTGTAAGGAGCTTTTAGCGACTGAATTTGATGATGATTTTATCAATGGCCAGTTCATCACTATCTATTTATCACCCAAAGACTATCACCGCCTGCATGCGCCAATGACATGCGATCTAAAAAACATGAGGCACATACCCGGTCGATTGTTCAGCGTCGCTGACTGGACCACACAAAAAATACCCAAGCTGTTCGCCCGAAATGAAAGATTAGTCAATATATTGCATACTGAAATTGGTAAAGTTGCCTATGTCTATGTAGGTGCCATTTTGGTGTCCAGCATAGAAACCATAAGTAACGGAGTCATCACACCACCCTATGCCAAAACAATTACAGACCTCATACCACAAGGACAATCCCATTACCTAAAAGGTGCAGAGATGGGACGGTTCAACATGGGATCAACTATAATTTTGCTATTTCCTGAAAATAATATGGCTTTTGAAGAGCACATCCAAGCAGGAACTTCTTTAAAAATGGGAGAACGAATAGGCACTATGTTATCATTTAAATAGTCGAACCTGAAAAATACTTAATGTATTGTTCAATATGAAAGTGACTTCAATTTTGCACATCCTTTCCACCAGGAAATGCTGGAAAAGACCAGGAAGGACTTTTTCAGGACTGACTAAATAACTCAACGAAAACGGAACAAAACAACAAATATAAGGTCTGATAGCACATGAAGAAACCATTGATGATTTATTTACTGACTGTTTCATCTTTAATCAATGCACAAACAGCATTACAAGACATGAAACAATCCGATTTTTTACCTGAAGCCAACCCTGATCATAAATTCGACTATCAGGAGACCGAACCTCAATCATTTGGCAGTTTTGAAAAAGCGGCACAATGGGCAGATGTTGTGGCTATTGTCCAACTAGAAAATATTGATTATCAAAAAACTCGAGAACTGAATGCAAAAGGGCAAGCTTTCCTGAAAGTATTGGTTCCTTACAAAGGTGTTAAAAAAAACCAATTATTGATTGTCAACGCTAAGGGATTCGAAGACCATGTCTGCTACTTTCCAGAAAAAACAACAACTGAAGGTCAGCGTTACCTGACATTTTTAAAAACCACCCAAAACATAGATGAATATACTGGCTTTAAACCGCTCTGCCAAATGCCTATTTTGGTCACAGACACAGGCCAATACGCGCTTAAATATCCATTAGATGTCAACATTCCGATAGATGACACAATAGTTGAAGTGATGATTTTTGCTGATCCAAACGCCACTATTGACGCCTCTGACTGGACACACTTGAAACGAGAAAAAGTAGTCAAAGATCAGGCCATGAAACTCCTTGAAGCAGAAGATACATTTCAAAAAAGATACTACCTAACTTATCAAAAAGGAATCATGATATACCACATTAGAGAACTCATGAATATTCCGATTAAACCAAGAATCAGCTCAAAACAAATTTAATCAACATCTGATTTAGAAGAATCTAATATATTCATCTTCCCTAGACTTATTGATACTATTCGGCAAAGAGTTAGTAGGACAAACTGAGAACTAAAACAACCAATGCCGTAACTGTTACCGGAATAACCAAAGATACCATAGCAATATCCTTGTATGACTGCTTATGGCTCAACCCGCAAATGGTTAGTAATGTGATCACAGCACCATTATGAGGCAATGAGTCAAAACCTCCTGAAGCCATAGAAGCTAAGCGATGCATCCATTCGGGATTGATATGGTATTGTTGAGCCAACTGTGTATACGTATCACCTAAAGCTTCTAAAGCAATAGTCAAACCACCTGATGCTGATCCTGTAATACCGGCTAGTACATTAACAGCAACCACTTGTGATATCAATGGGTTACCAGGCGATATATTAATCACCGCTTCTTTCACCACAACAAAAGCAGCCAAAGAAGCAATGGTCGCTCCATAACCAACTTCCGACCCTGTATTAAAGGTGGGCAACATCGAACCCAATGCGCCTCTGGACATCGTTTGATTGATATCTATAAACCTTTTCCAGTGAACTGCAATAACCACCAAATTAGCCACAAATAGTGCAATAATCATAGACCAAATCGATTTTAACTTACCAATATCGGTTCCTCCGAACTTACTCTCAGCCAAGTAACCCACATCCCACCCAGGGATAATCTCCTTTTGTAGTAACCAATTACCCGCTACCACCACTATAATGGGAAATAAAGCCACTATAAATGAGGGCAATTGAAGATCACCAACTTCTGGTTCATTGGTATGTCCATCACCATAACCCTCACCTTTATTGGCTCTAATTCTTTTATTAATCCACAGCAAACCACCTGTCATCATGGCCAACCCTGCGATGATACCAATTACAGGCGCTGCATACATATCCGTACCAAAATAACTGACTGGGATGATATTATGTATCTGCGATGTCCCTGGCAAACAAGTCATACTGAATGTAAAAGCACCCAGTGCAATGGTTGCTGGAATGAATCGTTTCGGTAATTCAAGCTCTCTAAAAAGTGCTGCTGCCAGCGGATAAACAGCAAAAGCCACAACAAAAACGGAAACACCACCATAAACCAATAAACCACAAGCAAGCACAATCGCCAAAGCAGCATGATGAGTACCTAATATTTGAATGATTTTTTGTGCGATGGCTTTAGCAGAACCTGAGTCTTCCATCAGTTTGCCAAAAATGGCACCAAGCAAAAATATAGGGAAGTATTTGATAGCAAAAGAACCCATACCATTCATGAAAACTTGAGTATAAATCCCCATCATTTCACCACCCTCTCCTGAAAGAGCCACTGCCAACATAGCCAGAAGCGGAGCGAGAATAATGACACTGATACCCTTATATGCTAGATACATCAACAATAATAAAGATAACAAGATGGCAAATACACCCATAGTTAAACCTCACGAATTAGTTATTTGATCAATTTTTTTAAACATTTGTTTAAAATTAAAAATAACAGAGTACCACAATCGGATCGTTAAAACACCAAGAGATACTGTCTCACCATGTTAATTCTTAATTAAAACAGCATCTGCAACGATTTCATAACTCGTTTTTTTCAAATTTTCAGCCCCTTCAGACTCATAATGAGCGATTTGCTCCTCTGTCAACGTTTTTTCAATTAATTGACCATAAACCTGTGCTTCACCATTTGAATCTTTTGGAATAAGAAAAGCATGATGATTAAAATCAACTCGGGCAAAAACATCACCATCGGCCAAAATCATCCAACATCCTTTTTTCTGACAAACACGTGTGATCCGACCCGTGATCACTCTTTTACCCATTAAATGACGCTGAGGATTTTGCAGCACAGCTGCCAACGAAAAATAAGCTTGCTTAACCCTAGGCCAGGTTGTCCCATACACTTGACCACCTCCAAATACCTCTGTAACTATAGGTTCTGAGCTTTTAGTTTGAGTTTCTGGAGTGTGTCCTCCATGAATTTCATGATACAACTCCTGCGCCTCTTTTATGGCTACCAAAACATCATCAGCATGTGTTGCTGGTGTCACTTGCTCAAAATGTTTAACTATGGAGCCGTCCGGATCAATAATAAAGGTTTGTCTCTTAGCATATGACAATAAGCCCACGCCTCCTACAACACCATAATCTTCTGACATAACCCTGTCTTCATCTACCAATAAATCAAAAGGCAATTGATACTTTTCTTTGAATTGACGATGAGACTCAGCATCATCCATAGAAACACCCAGTAAGTTAACCCCTAACCGTTTAAATGATTCAATTTGTTCTTTAAAGCCATTAGCTTCTACGGTACAACCAGGTGTGTCATTTTTAGGATAAAAATAAATCACCAACCATTGGCCTTTATAATCTGCCAATTGATGGCTTTTACCAGATTGATCTGATCGCTTAAAATCTGGAGCTAAGGCACCTGTCATGTCAGCTTCAGCACGCACATTATTCATAGAAAACAGGAGTAAAAGAGTCAATATTTTGTTCATCATTGCAATTTAATAAAAAAATCACTATTCTATCAAACCGTTATCGTGATATGACTGATGTATCAAAATATTTTACCCCAAAATGCAAAAGTATTGATCAACTCGGAATCTATTAACCTAGCGATCAATAAAATAGCCAAGCAAATTAACCAAGCTTATCAAAACAAGCCTGTTGTGTTTTTAACCATTATGAACGGGGGAATGATTTTTGCTGCTGATTTGGCTAAAAGACTAGACTTCGATATGGAAATGGACTACCTTCAACTGACCCGTTATGGTCACAGTCAATCTGGTGGTGAACTAGTTTGGAAATACCAGCCGGAAGCGAATCTTCAGAACCGCCATGTGATTCTCTGTGATGATATATATGATGAAGGACATACCTTAGCTGCAGCACATGCTTGGTGTGTGCAAAAAGGAGCAATTTCTGTAAAATCTGTCGTACTAGTCCATAAAAAACACAGTCGAGGTTATGCCAACTACACAGCAGATTACATCGCTTTGAGCATTCCTGATCATTTCATTTTTGGTTACGGGATGGATTTAGCTAACAAATTAAGGCAACTGCCTGAAATTTATTACCTTACGTCAACTAAAGAGCACCTCGTCTAACAAAGTAAAATCGACCTCAATATGACTCGAACTGCTTTCTAACAAGCTAACTGGCTATTCAAAACCATCTTTAAATATCAGATCATCATCAAAAACATCATCCTCATCAAACTCATAAGCCCCAATATCATAAGTACCAAAGAAGTCGATCGTGCCTGAATGGTCAGCGCCTCGAGGTTCACCGTCCAAATCTTCATCGATAGTGCTGCCTTCAATATCGTAACAATAATCAATAGCCGGTGAACCAGCTGTCAAATGGTAATCTCCTTGTGCTGAATCTACAAATATCTGAGCCAAATCATTAGTGACCACAGTCACTGTATCATCTCCACCAAAACTGGCCCTCTCACGCACCATCACACATTCAAAATGAGGCTGAACCAGTCCACTCGCTTTATAAACTAATTGTTCATCTAGAACAATTGAAGAGAACACATTCACTTCACCACTTCCTTCATTAGCGATGACTGCCCCAAAGTCCAGATTAAGGTAATTAGCTGCTATAGTCGCATATTCTAACGTCAATAAGCCATTGTCATTAATTGCGAACAAACTAGAACCACCATCACTAACTTGACCATTATCAGTAATTACAGAGTTAGCGATATTTAATTCCCCATGGGCTAGTACTTTGGCAATCATAGCGCCCGAAGAGCGATTTTTAGTGATCAACGCACCTGAAATATCAACGTTTGAACCAGAATCAGAGTAAATGGCACCTGATGTAAGGCTTGCGCTATTATTTTTGAATTGTAAACAAGCACCAGGTGACCAACACTCATACACTCATCCTCTAAAGAACTAGCACCAATAGCTATCACTGACGAATCATTTACATGCAGTCCACCACCAAAAAATCCCGTATTATCAGCGACTAAAACATTAGCCAGTATTGCCCAAGAATTTTCGTGGATAAATATACCGCCTCCTTTGGAAGCTATATTCTTTGAAACCAAAACTGGCCTTGTCCATTCTCCATAGCAAATACCATTATCACAACCAAAAGCACCACCAAATAAAGTCACGGAACCACCAGATACAGCAACACCACCGCCACTTTCAGCCTGATTATTGCTAATTTCAACTGGTGAATAAATAGTCAGATCACAACCAATATTGACGCTCACACCTCCACCATATTCAGAAGATTGATTCTCTGCAATTATGGTCTCACCTGTCAAAATCAACGATCCTTCAGAAGCAAAAGCTTCACAAAAAATCCCACTGCCACCATTAAAATCGACTTTACTGTCATTCATAACAACATGATTCTTTGAGCCATTTTGAGCAGAGATATAAACACCATATTCAATATTATTGTAACTACGTACATTATCGAGTGTTACATTGACTGTATTGGATGGATGTTGAGTTAATATCCAGATGCCCCTGTAACTATTTGCCTACCGACAAATTGCGTATTAAGACTTCATGAGCATAATTATTAAAATCCTCTATAGTAAAGCGACACACCACTACCAAAGCCAGAAATGATTGCTTGTGATAAATCAGTTATATTATTCTCGGCATCTATACAGTTGGCATAGCCACCGATCAAATCGATGGACTTATTGTATATTGCTATTTGTTCATAATAAACTTTATCACTCGCTATCCTGATCATATCACTGTCACCAGAATCAATAGCCGCCTGGATTCCATCATAATCACAGGTAACTCCTGCACCTACAGTAATGAACGCCTGTTGTTGATTTTTTTAGCTGTAATAGATCGTTTTGTGGGTGTTTATTCGCCTGAACTTGTAAAATCACTAAAAATGACAATAGTAAAAAAGCAATAATCTTTCTAAACATACCTCTCTCCAATTCTATGTTTAGATAGACCATCGTTTTTTTTAAGCCAAAAAGCTCAAACTCGCATAATTGAATTGATAAAAGAACTGATATTAGAACTGAACAGCTCATGACTATTCAGTTCAACTCCAGATATCTATTATGAGGGAACTGTTTAAAAAAACGATTGATACTTTGTCTGCTCATGGTTGGTAAAACACCTCGAGTATGATTTTTCCATATCAAGCCACCTGTCTCATAATCAAAAAGCAGCGCTTGACTGAAAGTGCTATCTGCTGGCATAGGAGCAGTCACCACTACACCGCCAGCAACACCACTTGAAGCAACTGATGCCATTAATGACACACCCAAGCTTTTAGCAAAAGAAATTCTTGGTTTAGTCACCTGAACAAATAACACCGCGCTATCGACCTCATGATCGACTGATTTTATCGGTCTAGAAAACATCTTCAAACGACTCAGATAACCATCGTTTTTTTCCTTACTCGGCACCATGGCATGAAAGTGAAATTGTTTCAAAATTTCCAACAAAATATCTTGTTCTTCAACCGTAATACCTTCAGCAGCTCTATAAAAAGGAGCTTGAATGATCTGATCCAAAAATTGCCGATTATCATATAATTCAAAATCAACATCACTATTAACCGTAACACCACTGCTAAGAGAAACAAAAAGTACATTACTATAACCCTTAACTTTCAAGGCATCTGCTATATCACTACGCATCTTCACCAAGGCCTTTAAATTAAGAGCTAAGTCATAGTCCATCAACAATCCGACATCATCCATAAACTCAACATAATCCATCACTACATAAATCTGCTCATTGGTCAGATCATTATTGTCTGGGTGGAGGTATTGATATTGGGTAACACAGGCTGATAACATTAACATAGATAATATCAATAACGTGTTAACGCCATGTCTTTTAAAAGAACGAAGCGTTCTTCGACAGAACAGACTGTTGAAATGATTAACCTTTTTCACTTGTCGCCTACTTCTTTTTTAATTGATTGCTTCAAGTCACTGTTCTGCATGGCAACAAACAAATTGGCCAATACAAAACCTTCCTGAGAACCGCAATCAAACCGACGATCCTGTAGTTTAACCGCTTGTAAGCCATCTGCACCCATTAAAGCCCTCAGTGCATCTGTCAGTTGAATTTCACCACTTTGATCTTGCTGAATCAGTTTTAAATAGCTAAAAATGCTATGTGGTAACACATAGCGGCCAATCACACCGTAATCAGATGGGGCTTTTCCCTGTGTGGGTTTTTCAATAATTTCTTCAACTGAAGTGACCGCGCCATCCCAACGACAAGGTTTAATGACACCATATGATGATAAACGGTCTTTAGCTACTCGTTCAACACTGACTGAAGCCAAACCATTATTTGATGCCTCAATCAAAGGTTTTAAAGGATTATTCGATCCTGGAATAAAATCATCTGCCAAAATCACTGCAAACATTTCATCTTCATCAATCAATGTTTCCGCTTGTAAGACCGCATGACCAAGGCCCAAAGGTTGGCCTTGCGGTACAAAAACCCGCTTAACACTCAGTGGCAATGTGTCTAATTTTTCTGCCAAATGTGGTTTGTTTTTTGCAAATTTCTCTCGTAAATCAGGCATGGGATCAAAATGATCGCTGATGGCATGCTTACTTGAAGAGGTGATAAAAATTAATGTTTCAATACCCGCATCTATGGCCTCTTCAACAGCGTATTGAATCAAAGGTTTATCAATGATAGGTAATAACTCTTTGGGAATGGCTTTAGTTGCTGGCAAAAAGCGAGAGCCCATGCCACCAACAGGAAATACAGCTTTAGTAATTTGAGTCATCACTGTTCCTTAACCAATGTCAGACTATTTGCGGATTTGAATTCGGGTATCATTTGTTGTATCGATTTTTTTAATCCATCCTGCTCAAAAGATAACGCTTGTTTATGCGCTGCTTCAAGGTATTTATCGAAACCTGGTATATTGCTTATTTGATAACGTGCTGCATATACTTTTGAAACAGGCGTTTGTTGCAAAGCTTCAACATCATAATGCAACTCTTCGTTCAGTTTTTCACCTGGTCTCAAACCAGTATAGTGAATATCGATTTGTCCTGACTTACCAGCCAAAGCAATCATTCTCTCTGCTAAAGTGCGAATTTTTACAGCCTGTCCCATATCCAATACCAGTATAGAGTCCTGGACATTCTTCAATACCACTCCTTGGAGAATCAATTGACAAGCCTCGGGTATAGTCATGAAGTATCGTTCCATATCTTTATGTGTTACTGTCACCGGACCACCCTGTGCTATTTGTTGTTCAAAAAGAGGAACCACCGAACCAGCTGAACCAAGCACATTGCCAAACCTTACTATCAAATAATCAGTGTTACTTTGACTGTTTTTAAACTGACAATATTTTTCGGCCAGCCGCTTAGTGGCCCCCATGACACTGTAGGGATTAACCGCTTTATCAGTGGAAATAAGTACCATTTGATCAATACCAAATTGATCGCAACAATCAGCCACATGTTTGGTACCTATGACATTATTCAAAAAGGCCTCAGATGCATGAGACTCTAACAAAGGCACATGTTTATATGCAGCAGCATGGAAGACCAAATCCGGCTGACACAGTTTAAAAATATGATATAGATGTGCTTTATTTGTGATATTGCCCAGCATTGACTTCACCAATATATCACTTTTCTGCAACTCTTTATCAATAGTATATAAATTATATTCTGCATGATCGACAATGGTTAGCTGACTGACACCAAAATGTACCAATTGTCGGCACAATTCCGCACCTATCGACCCGCCTCCTCCCGTAACCAACACAGATTTGTTTTGAACAAAAGAAGCCACAGGTTGCCAATCAAGTTCTACTTTTTCTCGACCCAACAAGTCTTCAACAGTGATCGGCTGCAATTCATTGACATTAATTAACTGTGCATCAAAATCTTCAGGGCTGGGTGTAATACGAACCTGACAGCTTGTCCCAGTGATTTGATCAACCACTTGCCTAATCAATACAGCACTGGGTGCAGACTTCGCAATCACCACAAAATCCAAAGCCATCTCTTCTACCCACCGATTAATAACAGACAGATCATTATGAATTTTGACTCCTCGTAGTTGAGTGCCTTTTAATCTTGTTTGATCATCAATAATAGCCATCACATGACAGGAACCATGACTGACCGCATTTCGTATAAACAAATCAGCAAGCTGCCCTGCTCCAATCAGTAAAACCCTCGGTCTGTCTTGATGACTGAACTGCAAATGTCTGTCTTTCCATACACGATAGGCAATTCTAGGCCCCCCCCATAGCAAGATGAGAAAAACAGGATAAAGTACCAAAACACTTCTGGGTATACCCTCCAACCGATTCCATAGAAAATAAAAGGCAGCGATCGCCAAAGCACCAACAACAGCGGACTTCAATAAATTCATCAGATCCGGGACACTGGCAAATCTCCATAATCCTCGGTACATATTAAAGAAATAGCAGATACACCCTTGAATGGCAATCAATATGACCACATCCATTGACCAGAACTCGATGATTGGTGACTCAGGCCAAAAGCTGTATCGAACCAAAAAACCCAATGTCCAAGCCAACCAGACCATGAACAAATCATGGACTATAACTGCTAGGCGTATGTGGAATAATCGATTTAACATGCCGCTATTTTACCTACCCAAGCGAAAAGTTTTGATAAAAATCAGCAACAATAAAAGATATATACCAACCAATGCAAACCAATGTTGCCAAACTGGTAGAACGATTAACCAACCAACTACACACGCCAACACCACTGAAACTGATGCATAAACATAAGCTACTTGATTATGAGACCAGCCGTATTTGACCAACCTTTGGTATAAATGGTTGTTGTGACCCTGACTGAGCTTTTCCCCTTCTTTTATACGAACGATTAATGTAAAAGAGGTATCAGCTATAAAAACAGCATGAACCAGTCCTAAAAGAGGTAATGTCAATATACCAACATTCATCATCAAAAGCCCCATAATCGCTTGTATATAGGCCAAAGGTAAGCTACCAGCATCACCCATAAACAAGCACCCCTGTCGTAAATTAAAAATCAGAAAAACCGTCAAAGATGACAATAAGACCACCGCAACATCAGCCCAAAATGCCATTTCTGGTGGCATTAATACAGCATATAACACCAATGCCACCATAGCATGTAACGAAGCGATGCCATTAGCACCATCCATAAAGTTAAAAAGATTCAACCACCACAACAACATCAGCAATAAAGTAGCAGCCAATAGTGGTTCTTGCCAAAAACCAAGCACACTGACCAACAAAAAACTGACCAATATTTGACAGAATAACTTAGGTTTGGCCGACCAACGCCATACATCATCAGCCAAACCGACCAAAAGCATCAATAACACTCCCCACCATGGCCAAAATGAAGGTTCCATATAAACCACCCAAAGCCATATCGGTAAAACAAAGAATAATCCTCCGGAAGTGAGCACACGGCCTTTATGAAGGGAACGACTATTGGCTTGATCAGACAACGCATAGTGCCCCCACCGATACACATATAGATAACAAGTTAATGCTGTGATACCGGCCATTACCAAAGAGGTAATCGCATTACTCAGATTCCAAACCATAGATAGGTTTAACCACACCCCAGTTTTTGCAACTCGGACATTGCCAATGTTTTTGTTTCGCACCAAAACCACATTTTCGACAACGTAATTTGGGTTTGCCCTCAAGTAATTGGTCAACCATGGATTTCAAAACTTGAAAATATGTTTGCCCATCATCGACTTGTTTACTTAGATTTAATTCGAGTAATGTATCTAAACCACGAACTGATGCCCTTTTTTGCAATTGGCCTTCTACAAATGCTGCTGCTTTTTCTACACCATACTCTTTTTCATACCAACGAGCCAATGTCAAAACAGGTGAAACACCATGATATTGCTCTATCAAGCTCAATAACATGGACTCGAGTTCGGCACCTTGATCTAACCTTTCATATGTTTGAGCCATGTCATCAATAAACAAAGGCAAATAATCTTTATCAGCTTTGATAGCAGACTGATATAAACTCTGGGCGGTTTTATCATCTCCTTGCTTAGACTTAATTTCTGCCTGAGTCAGAATAGCTCTAATACAATGCGGATCGCTATGTAACGCTGATGCCAGGTACTGTTCTGCACCCTCAACATCGTCCTGAATGCAAGACAAATCAGCCAGTTCACAATAATAATGTGAAATGGGTATATGCATCTGTCGATCAGAAACACTTTGGTACCGCTTAGCAGAACGAATAGCCTCCTGCCAATCTTGCTCTTGTTGATAAATATCGGTTAATGCAAGAAGTGCTTCAGGTGTGTGTGCCTCTATCTCAACCAATTCTGAAAAAAGTACTTCTGCACGATCTAATAAACCTGCACTCATATAATCTTTTCCAATGGCCAAAAGAGCTCGGGTACGGTAATTTTCCGGTAACTTTGCTTGTGCAATCAAAGATTGATGTAATTTAATCGCACGATCCACTTCTCCTTTGCGTCGGTATAAATTACCCAAAGCCAATTGCGGCTCAAATGTCTCTTGTGAGGTTTCAGCCAAACGTATAAAAACATCAATGGCTTTGTCTGACTCATCATTTAAAAGATAATTCAAACCCTTAAAGTATCGATGATTGAGCCGTTCAAATTTTTTTTGATTTCCTGTAGTCCGTAACAAGTAAGCCAAATAAACACCCATTAGGATACCCGACAACATAGCAAGCACCACCCAAACAAACTGGCTCATAACATCAAATCAGAATGTTCAGAAGATCGTTCCTCTTGCTTAAGCTGAGCATCATTGAGTTGATTAAATTGACGACGCCATTTTGTGGCTTCTTTCTTAACTGGCAACCACCACCAAATAACGCTTAACACTAATCCACAGAGCATACCAAACACAGCAAACACTAATAATAAAAAACCTAATGGCAGTGTTGTTTGATACCAATAAAGATTCAATAACACCGGTTCAGCATTCAAGCTGCTCAACGCCACTGCGACCACCAGCAAAAACAATGCCAATAGTATACTGATGAGTTTTTTCATTGTCTAAAAATGGCAATCAAAAGGCCATTATAACGAATTGTTTAATGGCACAGATCAATTTCTTTGAAGTTATTAACACCGATCCCTAAATCGTGCCAATGGTGTTGGTTCAATCGTCTTGTAAGTGATCACCGATCACTATTAGATTTCTAAGTTAATAAAAACAAATCAAACAGACGAACCAACCATTTTTTGCGCTTCAAGCATCAATGCAGTCAGCGACTCCCTTTCAACTATTTCAGTTCCTATCGGTTCATGGAATGTCAGCGTAATCACTCCTGGCACTATCCTTAAACTCTGACTTGGCATCACTTGATTTGCATTAGCGATCGATAACGGCAAAATAGGTAAACCTAAATCCTTAGCCATTTTGAATGCCCCTTTTTTGAATGGTTTCAAATCTTTACCATTGCTTCTTGTACCTTCAGGAAAGAAAAATACAGAAGTGCCATGCACCAAACGTTTTTTAGCTTCTTTCATAGCAGCAATGGACGCCTCTCTATTACTTCTATCGACAAATATATGACCCATCTTATGGCAAGCATAACCTACGAAAGGTAATTTTCTTAACTCCTTTTTAATGACCCATTTGAAGTCCAGAGGCATATAACCATAAACCACCAATATGTCATAAGTGCTCTGATGATTTGCGACTACCACATAAGACTGATCAGGTTTTATATGGGGTAAACCTTTGATATTGACACGGGTACCAGAAATGAACAATATAAACTTTCCCCACAAAGGAGCGATGTATATACCTGCCCAACGTCCAGCATTAATAAATGAGAGAATTATAATAATAATGCTGACCAACCCTGTCCAGATCCACGCCACTGGGTAAATAACAACCCAGACATAGACTTGAAATAAATTAGACATCAACTTGTGCATGGCTGGTGATTATAACCGATGCACTTGGTCGGTCAATCAGAGTTTGACCAACTGACACAGGGCATACTGGAAGATTCTTAAAAACAAACATGTTTTAGATAATTAGTCGAACCAGTAAAATCGTACTTTTGTAGTTAAGTGTTTTTAACCGAATTTGAAAAAGGCCCGAATGGAATTTTTCAGTGTTGATTAATTCATAGAATGCTTAAAGATATGACAAATGTCACCATGCTACAGTCTATAGTTGCGCTTCATGATTGACTACAAAGCACCCCACTCTATGCTATAATCGCTCGCTTTTTAAACATAATCAATTTCCCATGAAAATTCTTGTCGCTATCAAACGCGTTGTCGACTACAACGTGCGGGTTCAGGTCAAGCCTGACGGCTCTGGTGTCGCCACCGACGGCGTCAAAATGAGCATCAACCCTTTTGATGAAATTGCCATTGAAGAAGCCTTGAAAATCAAGGAACAAGGCAAAGCCGATGAAGTGGTGGTTGTCACCATTGGCAGCAATGACTCTCAGCAACAATTAAGAACAGCGATGGCCATGGGTGCTGATCGCGCCATCTTAGTTGAGTCTGCGGGTCCTGTACAACCCTTGCAAGCTGCACAAGTATTACTGAAAGTCATCGAGGAAGAACAGCCTGGTTTGGTTATCACCGGTAAACAAGCCATCGACGATGACAACAACCAAACACCGCAAATGTTGGCGACCTTGTGGAACCGTCCACAAGCCACTTTTGCTTCAAAAGTTGAATTTGTAGGTGACAATCAATTACAAGTCACCCGTGAAGTTGATGCCGGTTTGGAAACCATTCAAGTTGAATTACCCGCAGTGGTTTCAACTGACTTGCGTCTGAATGAGCCTCGATTTGTCAAATTACCTGACATCATGAAAGCCAAGAAAAAGCCTTTGGATGTAAAAGCCATGGGCGATGTATTGCCTGATGCGCAAGGCGTAGCCATTGAAGTCATCCAACATGAATCACCTCAACCTCGTCAAAAAGGCGTGATGGTTGAATCAGTGGATGAGTTGATTGAAATTTTGAAAGACAAGGGGTTGGTATCATGAGTAAAGTTTTAATCCTGGCCGAGCACAACGGCTCACAAATAAACCAGTCAACTGCCAAAGTATTGACAGCTGCCAAGCAATTGAATGCCGATGCCATTGATGTGGTGTTATTTGCGACTGACTCAGCTTTGGGCTCACAAGTGGCTGCATTGAACGGTGTTAACGAAGTTAAATTTGTTCAATGTGCTGATAACCAGGACCAATTGGCCGCTTCAATTGCGCCTACAGTGGCTGAACTCGGTAAAGACTATACCCATGTTTGGGGACCATCAACCACATTCGGTAAAGATGTGATGCCTCGTGTGGCTGCCCTACTCGGTGTAAACCAAGTCAGCGACATCATGGAAGTGATTGATGCCAACACATTCAAACGCCCAATTTATGCTGGTAATGCCATCATCACCGTAAAAACTGATACAGCACAAATCGTGGCCACAGTAAGAACCGCATCTTATGCCGCTGAAAAAGCCATGGACGGTTCTGCCACAATCAATGAGTCAAACCTTGAAAATGCAGCATCACACACCACATATGTGTCATTATCAAGTGGCAATTCTGATCGACCTGACTTACAAACTGCCAGCAAAGTAATTTCTGGTGGACGTGGTGTAGGCTCTGAAGAGAACTTCAAAATCGTTTACGATCTGGCTGACAAAATCGGTGCA
>JAUIGR010000111.1 GCA_030430025.1 Gammaproteobacteria bacterium | reverse complement strand
GCTATTTGAGACACCCAAATCAGCAAGAATCATGAGAGTAACCTTTGCTGTTTTGATGGTTGCAGCAGTTGTATGGGTTCTTTTCAATAGTTTTTGATTGAGTCTTTTGGTTTTATGTAGCATATCAGAAAACAAAATGAAATTAGTCAAACCACACACCAAATACCAAGCCAGTTATCTGGCCTATATCGAGGAACTGGGCGATGAAGAGCGCTATCCGTTTCCCATGGATTTTGATCACCGTGATTTCCCTGCGATGCTGCAGAGAATTGCTGACTTTGAACAAGGTGTCAATATACCTACAGGTTATGTGCCCAGTACCACTTATTGGTTGGTACGAGGTGATGAAATTTTGGGTGCTGCCAACCTGCGCCATCAGCTCAATAACGTATTAAGAACGGCCGGTGGCCACATTGGTCTGGGCATCAGACCTAAATACCGCCAGCAAGGTTTAAGTGTAAAGCTGTTAAACCTCACGCTTGAACAGGCCAAAGACAAAGGCATCAGCCCCGTCCATATTCACTGTTACCAGGAAAATATCGCTTCTGCCAAAATGATTATGGCATGTGGTGGGGTATTGGATTCGGAGATTGAGCAAGCTGGTAAGTTGATTCAGCGGTATTTGATTGCTTTAAGCTAATCACAGGTTCCCGTCATGCCGGCGAAGGCCGGCATCCAGTGTCTTTCTAACTGATATATAGAAATCTCGAACTTTGATGTTAATAGATAAATATGTGAAAAAAAGACGCTAGATTCCGGCCTGCGCCGGAATGACGATAATTAGGATTTGCAAATATTTAAATCTGTTTCCTTACTCTCTGTAATATTCAGCTAAGGGATGATTTCAGTACAAAAAATCCCCTTAGAACAAAAAAACATTTGCCCATTTTTTTAAAAGTATGTTACCTTTAGGCCAAATCACAACTTATATGCAATGAACAACAACTTCGACAACCTGTTTAATTTAAACAATGTACCTGCTCAAAACAGTGCAGTGGTTGTTCGTCGTCGCCGTCCGGTAGAGATAATGAGGCTCTTTGGTTAGGCGTGTAAGATTGTGAAAAACTAATTTTAAAAACCCGGCCAAAGAGCCGGGTTTTTTTATACCCGGCGTTTTGGCTTGATATTTGACCTACATGGTTATGTAACAGGAAAAAACGATGATAAAGCACTTTTTAACCACCGAAGACTGGAGTCAACAAGCCCTGCAAGATTTGTTGAATGATGCCGGTTATCTTAAGCAAAACCCACTGCAAAATAACCTGACAGGCAAATCCATAGCCTTGCTGTTCCTTAATCCCTCTATGCGTACCCGAACATCCTTTGAATTAGGAATGCAACAATTGGGTGGTATGGCGATTGTGCTTCAACCGGGCCAGGATGCCTGGGGTATTGAGTTTGAACTGGGTGTCATTATGGATGGAGCCCCAGAAGAACACATCAAAGAGGTCGCAGGCGTGTTGTCTTCTTATGTGGATATGATTGCCATCAGGGCGTTTCCTGCTTTTCAGGATTGGTCAGTGGATCGACTTGACCATAAAATCAAAGGACTGGCAGCACATGCTTCGGTGCCGGTGATTAACATGGAAACCATCGTACATCCTTGTCAGGAGTTGGCATTGATGTTGACCATACAAAAGCACTTGAAAACAGTTAAGCGCAAAAAGTTCGTATTGACCTGGACCTATCATCCGAAACCCTTGAACACCGCAGTGGCCAATTCAGGCCTGCTAATCAGCAGTAAGTTTGGCA
>JAUIGR010000075.1 GCA_030430025.1 Gammaproteobacteria bacterium | reverse complement strand
CTTTAATGATTTTTTCAATATTCAGGTATGAATCAGCCAAATCAGTGGAACCTAAATGATAAGCTTCATCAGCCATTTGGACATGTTTGGCAAAACGATCAGCATCGGCAAACACCGCCACTGTTTTGATATTTAGCTGTCGACAGGTTTGGATGATTCGCACCGCTATTTCACCGCGATTGGCAATCAGGATTTTAGAAATTGGCATAATATTCGGTCTGAAACGAAACCGAATATTATACCTTAATGATGTGCTTTAATACTCAACACCGTTTTTGAAAATCAGATCATTTTGTTCTTGGTTAAAAAACCAGTCAACCGAGTTATCACCTATAGTAATATTTGCGTTATCAATTCTGAGATGAGTGGAACTGATAAAAAAACCATCGAGATTGCAAACGCCAAATGTACTGCTATTGTTATGTGTTATATTGATATCACAATTGGAAGCAATGCCACCATATTCAAGTCTAAACGTATAATCATCGGCTGAACCTGCTGTTTCATCTAAGCCACTCATACCAAAGCGTATCGTAGCCACGTCATCTACTCCAAGTGTACGTTGCGCTTCATCGTTAAAAGTGGTCTGCTGCATAACTGCTTCCGTGTTATTAAACCCCAAATTAGCACCAACATCCCGGTCACCATTTGCCGAAAAATTATCGCCATTTGGCAAATCAGCTAACACAACTGAATAATTGCTACTATCAAAAGGAGGAGAGAGCACAAATGGATTATTTACTCCTTTATTAAACCAATGTAGATTTTGATCATCATCTCGTAAATCATCAGCTGAACCAATGATATTATCATTTCCATCATTGAAATCAAACACGCCATCAACGCCTTTATTAGTTGCTGTATAATTCTGGTCATTACCACTAACACCTGATTGATTTGCTATATTAGGATGGGCTAAGCCTATACAATGCCCCACTTCGTGCAAAGCCACCGATTCCCAATCATAGTCAAAATTGCCTGGTATATTGTTATCACCAAATAGCTTTAGATTTCCACTGGTGGGGTTTAATTGGTTCCAGGTCTCCACCACGTTTTTTACGGGCTGAACCAATTGCGAACTATTTACACTGGCTGGGTTAATACAAACGCTCAGTGTCAAACGACCACCAGAACCTACATAACCTCTAGGGTGAGCAACCCAATTTTCCTCTCCTAAATCACCAGCAAAAACAAATGAACCACTCTTGACTGAACCATTAAATATCACCAAAACAATCAATATAATTAAATGCTTATTCATTACTCTTCCCCATTTTTAATGATCATTTTGGTCGCAATAATTTGATTTTGAATGTGTTCTACCAAATCAACCAACGGTTGCCATTCGCCTAACTCAAAATAATAGTACTTCAGTTCTTGCCAATTAGAAAACTTCATCTTGAATACAGCTTCACCATTTTGAGTAATTTCAATGTTGTATTGATCTACATCTGATGAATAAAATCTTAGGTTGGGTTGCTTATTCTTCAGCAACTCTAATTTACGACTCAAGGAACTGTTTTTTTTAGCCAACAATGAATCAACCATTAACTCAAGAGAGCCATTGGATTGCTTGAGTGGACTTGTGAAATTGATGGGTGGGGAAGTGCTGAAAGAAGGTAATGAAACAGTCGCAGTACCGTCCTCACTAATATGTAATTTCAAATCCCTCTGTTCAGCTGCAATTTTATTATAGGTCCTTGTATAATTGATTTCATAACCAAAAACCAGCACATGATGAAATAGAAACGACAGTAGAACAATTTTTTTCATAGCAATCCCCAAATTATTTCTATATCATTGTGAAACCAAAGGATTGACATTGTCAAATAAATTCGTAATTAATGACTTGTTTTGTTTGAATGTTCGTAAGCGCCAAGCGAACCACACGCTATAAATCTGGAAGAAAATAACCGACACTGTGCGTTTATTGTTTTGAAGGTGAGTAAATGATTAAGCGCAGTGAGGCCGAGTGGTTTGAGTTGTTTGAGAAGCATGAGCGAAGTGAACTAAATGCTGCCCGTTTTTGTCGGGATGAAAACTTATGTCCGAAATATTTTTCCTTGCGCAAAAAACAATTGGGCTGGAAGAGCATGAGGCAGAGCAAAGCACTTGCCATGGGCACAGCCAATGATTTTATCAAAGTTTCTGTTGGCAAAGCCCAAAGCCAGCTCAGTCTTGAGATTGGCGCATTGAAACTTAGCTGGCATGAGCTGCCATCAGCATCCTGGCTCACAAAACTGATCAAAGCACTTTGATGATGCATTTTGGCGATGTGCCGGTTTACTTGTACCGTGAGCCGGTAGATTTCAGAAAGCAGATTAATGGCCTTGGACTGATTGTTGAAACGGCTATGGGTCGCTCCATTTTTGATGGTGGGGTATTTGTGTTTTGTAACAAGAGGCGGGACAAGCTCAAAGTATTGTATTGGGACACCACTGGCTTTTGCCTTTGGCATAAACGCCTTGAGCAAGATAAATTAATGTGGCCAAAGAAACATGATGATGAGATTATCAATTGGAATCATGAACAATTGGACTGGCTGTTACGTGGTTTTAATGTGTCACAACTCAAGCCTCACAAGCCATTGAAATACAATGCAATTTAGCTAAATAATAAACCTGTCTTCATGGTGCAAATGGTATAATAACACCCATGAAAACAGCACAAGAATTACAACTGGAAAATGAGCAATTACGTGCTGAAATTCAACACAGAGACAGCCAAATTAAGCAACAGGATGCTGCACTCAAACAAAACAAATTCCTGATCCAAAACCTGCAGACACAACTGGCCTCGTTACAAAAACACAAGTTTGGCTCATCCTCTGAGAAAAATAAAAATCAACTTCCCCTGTTTAACGAAGCCGAACAAATCATTGATTCAAAGCCCAAGGTAAAAGGCCGTGGTAAGAAGAAAAAGGCAGGTGTGAGAAAACCCTTGCCAGAAGCTTTACAACGGGAGGAACAAGTTCATGACTTGCCTTCGGATAAAAAAACATGTCCGAAAGATGGTACTGAACTCAAACACATTGGCGAAGATACCAGTGAACAACTCAAGTTCATTCCGGCCTCAGTTAAAGTCATCAAGCACGTGTGTTACAAGTACGCTTGCCCCAAGTGCAACAAACACATCGTTACCGCTGACAAACCAGCTGACCCGATACCCAAATCGATTGCTACGCCAGAGCTGCTTTCCTACATCACAACCAGTAAATATGCAGATGGCTTGCCTTTGTATCGCTTAAGCCAAATGTTCAACCGTTTGGACATCAAAATCAGCCGCACCAATCTGGCCAACTGGATGATCAAATGTGGCTCATCGATACAACCTTTAATCAACATGCTCGAAGACCAACTGCTTGATCAACCCGTTATACACATGGATGAGACAACTGTTCAAGTGCTTAAAGAGCCCGGCAAAAAAGCATCAAGTAAAAGTTACATGTGGGTCAGACGTGCAGCCAACATCATTCTGTTCGATTACTCACCCTCAAGATCAGCAACTGTGGCCAAAAAGCTCACTCAGGATTATCAAGGTACTCTCATGTGTGACGGCTATGGCGGTTATGATCAACTGCCCAATAACAAGCTGGGCTGTTGGGCACATGCCAGACGGTACTTCATCAAAGTGCTGGATCAAGGCGAACACACAGGTGCCAGAGATATGGTTGAACTGATTGGTGAACTTTACGCCATTGAAAAGCAAATCAAAAACCAGCCACCTGATCAACGCCTAACCACCAGAGGGGAACAAAGTGCAGCAGTGCTTAAAAAAATCAAAGCGCTTAAAGATGCCAGTCTACAAACATGTACCCCCACCAGCACCTTTGGTAAAGCTTTAGGCTACCTACATAACCAATGGCCAAAACTGACCCGTTACATTGAAACTGGTGAGTACCCCATCGACAACAACGCAGCTGAGAACGCCATCCGCCCGTTTGTCATCGGGCGTAAGAATTGGTTGTTTGCCGACTCAACCGGAGGAGCCAAGGCGTCGTCCAACCTATACTCATTGATAGAAACCGCCAAAGCCCACGGACTCAATCCCGAGCCATACCTCACCCACATCTATCAACAACTACCCAATACCAAAACTGTTGAAGATATTGAGCAACTGCTACCCTGGCACTACAAACCTGAAAGTTAACCAAAACAAAATATACATCAATCAACAACTGTAAACCATGTGGTTCGCTTGGCGCTTACGAATGATTTTGCGGGCAGATCAGTTCACCGCGATACAGAATTTTGTACACCCTCTATAAAAAGCCCTCCGACAAATTCGGGGGATTCAAACCGTTAATGATAATCTTTGCTTATTTGACATTTTTAACTTCTGTTTTATGTATTATATAGACTAAAAATTTGTCCGATATTATTATACCTTTACACACTAAAAAGGGAGAGGTAACCGAGGGTTTATTCCACATTGGTATGCTCTATTTAGAACAGCATTAATTTTCCAATCTTTAAAATATGGTTCACAACTGCTATCATGCAAAACATGCTCTAAAAATCCATTGATTATTGCTTCCTTAATATCATCGTTACTATTCAAATACAAATCTGCAAGCCTTTTTACTATCAATAGTATATAAGTTTTATTAGTTTTTGTATCACTACAAATTTCTCTGAACCAACTCGAAAAATCAATTGCTGCGGTATATCGAGAGTCTGCCCATTCGCTATCTGGGTCTTCTAAAATACAAGTTATGAAGTAATTTGGTAAAAAATTAAACTTAGCATCATCTTTAATATTTGTCTCAAAGAATGAATTACATCTTACATTAGTTAAGAGGGCATAAAGCATTCCCAAAATCTCAAGATCATCACTTTGCACCCATGAATTAACCATCTCTTGTGTAATTTTAATATTGTCAAAACGTTGTTTTTCAACGTTTTCAATTATTTCACAAATTTCTAAATTCATTTTTAGATTATATTGATGAAAATTGAGCTAAGAGCCCCCAAACCCAAAAATCGAACCACAAACAAATAATATTGCACCACCAACTGTTGTAACTGTTTTAACTGCTTTTTTACAAGTATCACCACATGTGGGGCCTGCACACTTCCATATCTTAATTTCCCAGCATTTTTCTATTGATCTATACAAATTTTTAAGCTCTTTCGCATGCCTGTTCCCGCCGTTTGGCCATCTTACATTCATATCCCATCCTACATGTGAATTAATCATTTTTTCAATCATCCAAATTTTCTTATCAATAGTGGGACAATCATCGGTACGTTTACATCCCGTCTTAACATACTTTGGAGGATGCCATGGTCCACGTTTTTCCTTTTTTAAACCTGTTAAGTCAAAATAGCTAACTTAATTATTATCAACGAATATATAAGTATTTATCGATCCTAATAACCCAATAGGATCACTCTGTATATACCTACCCGTCTTAGGCTCATAATCTCGGAAATAGTTATAATGAGTTTTTGATTCCTGATCAAAGTATTGACCAGGAAAACGCATATTAAATGTGAAGTTTGTACCATCACCGTCAACATCCAAGTTTGGCAGGCCAACACCAAAAGCATCCGATTCCCACTCCCAAATCCTTACACCAGAAGCATTGGTAATCCAACGCGGTGTATTCAGGTGATCGGTTTGGATGTAATAAATGTCTTGTGATGTGACCGTTCCGCTGGTGTATCTGGTTTCTACCCTTGCTATAGGCCGGTCATTGAGCCAAATCGTTTCACGATCCCATTTATGTTCCCCATTCTTGTATTTTGAGACGTGTATCAACTGCCCTTGTTGATCATAAACAAATAAAAACTCACCCGCCAGTCCACCACTGGCTTTGTATTGGGTCTTATGCACTCGTTGGCCTATTGCATTGTAGTAATACTTACCTCTTACGGTTCCACTTCTGGTGAATTGTGATAACCTGTTATTTTGATTATAGACCCAGGAATCCAATGTGACTGGATAACCAGTTTGGAAGTTTTTTGTTTCTAAAGTATTTCCATTGTTGTCGTAATATCTTTGTGTTGGAAATTCAATGCCAGAGGATTCCAGTCTATTATTGTTACTGTTGTAATTGTAGTAATTGTCTGTAAAGGCACAAAAATCAGCATCTGGAGAACATGTAGAAAATAAAGTTCTGTTACCTAATTTATCATATTCATAACTATAATATCCCTCCAAATTTAACCGGTCCAGTTTATCGTAATCATATGTTTTGGTGTTTATACTGGTGATATTGTGGTTATTATCATAAGTATATGTGCTGGTGTTTATTCCATATGAAAAGTTTTCCAGCCGATATCCATTATCAAAAGTTGTATCAAAATTTTGCCCATTGCCAAAGTCTATGCTTTCAATTGAACCAAAAGGCAAATAATCGACATTTTTGGCCACTTCGACTTTCTTACTATCGATAAATGTTACTATTTTATTAATACGACTTAGGCCATCATACTCATAAGACAACTGTAAACCAGATGGGTAAGTCATGGTACCAACGCGATTATAATTATCGTAGTCATAATCAATCACCAAATCATTAAAACCTTGGTATGTTAAGTCATTAAACCCGGTAACTACCTGTGTTTTAGTGTCTAAATTGCCGAACTTGGTGTATTCAAAAGTGGTTGACCCAGTTTCATCTAAAAATGAAGACATACGTCCAACGCCATTTGTGCCCTGATCATATGTAAAAGTTGTGTCCTGAGAGTTGTCTGTGTAGTCATTACCAGTAAGCCTGCCCAATCCATCATAACGCATGGTAACAGTAATGCCATTGGCATCAGTTTTACTGGTCATGTTACCTGCTTCATCATAGTCGTATAGGGTAACACCGGTATCCGGGCTTTCCAACTTCACCAAATTACCGAAGTCATCATAATGGTATTTGGTTTCATGACCTCTGGCATCGATCACGCTGTCCACATTACCTTGAACATCATAATCAAAAACGGTATTGGTGTTGGCTGTTGCTGGGTCACTCCCCTGATAATCCTGAGAAATTAAACTCAATCGATTCAATTCATCATAACTGTAATCGGTCACAACACCCCTGCCGTTTATCACATCAGCAAGTACGCCCGTATCGGCATAGTTATAATCCATGGTTACACCAGATGAGGTGCTGGTATCTACCTGATTATAAATATCAAAGGTTTGTGACATGATTTTTTTCAAAGTGTCGTTGGCATCAAATATTTTTTCTTCTTTTAAATTACCTTCGGTATCCAAAACGAATTCTTTGTAGTTGCCAAGATGGTCCGTAATTTTTCGCAACCTTAGTGCATCGTCATACTCCATGGTTAATGTAGTTTCTATGGCTGTTCCCCAATTATTTTTAATCAACCTTACCTGCCCTGTTGACAAGTAGCTGTATTTGGTCACTATGGTCTTACTGCCATCAGTAATGCTTGAAAATTTCAGCCATTTTGTATCCGAATGATAGGTGTTACTTATGGTGATGCCATTCGGTCGTTGTTCTGAAAGTACATCTCCATAGGCGGTCCACTGAATATTATCACGTTCGATGATATTTTCAGGGCCGGTGACCCTTTGCAACCTGTTTCGGTTATTAACCACAGTATCATTGGCTGGATAATACTCAAACACGGTTTTGTCTATATCACCCGGTCTTGAGCCATTTATTTCACTGATTTGACCATACGGACCATCGTATTTGTATGTGGTAGTTTTACTGATTGCTGTACCGTCTGGTTTGAATCCATCTACTTTAATTGATGTGGGTTGGCCGTTGCTGTGATAAGTGTATGTGGTGACTTTATTGGATCCTGTGTGTACAGATGGTTCTGTGATGGTTTTAGGTTTTTTATGAAAGTTCACGTCCCAAGTATAGTGTATGGTTTTTTCTTCCGGTGTGCCAGGCGCAATGGTCTTCGATGAATATTGACCATATAATTTTTCAGCGGAAGTCTTGATACTGTATGTAGTGGTTATTCCATCAATAGTTTTTACAGTGGTATTATTCTCACTGTCGTAATCATAATTACTGTTGCCATTGGTACATGATCCACACCCCGGGCCGATTACTTCTTTGACTTTGAATAATTCATTATTTCTTTTTTCTACTTTATAGGTAGTTAAACGATTCAAACTATCAGTGACCGTTCTGGTAAATTCATCAGTAGAGCTGTGAGAATAGTTAATACTTACTTTGTTCACACCTCCCGCTAACTCGCTGGAATATGCCAGGCCATGAGCTTCATATGCATACGTTGAGTATCTAATCCCTCTTCTGCCTGTTATCCCTGTGAGCAAGGCATCAGATTGAACATGATTTTCATCATAATGAAATTTTGTTACTGTACTGTCCGGATAAGTGATGGTTTTTAATATTTCATAGTTTGCATCGTAGCTGAAAACCCATTCTCTTGATGGGTCGTTAACATCAATGATTTTTCCCAGCTTCCTGATTTCAGTGGTTACAGAAACATATTCAAATTTAAAATCTCCAACGGCATCGCTAACCAAATAACTTACATTCTTTGGTAGAAATGGCCGATAGAAAATTAAATTTCCTGCACTTGAATAATTCAAATATGTTCCATCAGTTTTGTAAACCTGTTTAATTGCCCCCATTTTACCTTCATTGTGATGTAATCCTTGATAATGATATGGATTTTGCACAAGACCATAGACTTCCTTTAGCCCATCTTCTCTATATAACACCCATTGGTTAGCTTCTCTTATTAGCCTAATCTTCTCAGTGTTACGTGAGGAATACCTATTCCATTCACCTACTAATGAATCATTATTATTATATCTTTGCTTGGTGAACCAAACGACCCTACCATCAGGCCTCCACACGTTCACAAACCACAACGGGCAATCATTGGAGCAATTCGGTGAGTAATTATAGGCAGCACTGATTCGCGCTTCAGTATCAGCAGACCAGCCTTTGCCTATAATAGATTGGCCATATACATGCCAATCAGGCCCTGTATCGAATGTGCGGTATGAGTTATAAAACATTTCAAAATTGATTTCACTGTTAAGTTCAACAGTAAATTTCTGAAATTTATTTCCAGACCCTAAATTAATTGGATTGCCTGCTGCGGGACATTGATTTCCATTGTTATCTTGTGGCGTATCAATTAAACACCCTAAAGGAGTGTCTGTAGCTAATAAACATTCACCATCACCATTTGGCACATCAAGAGAAGGTGGGCTTAATGAGCTTATAGCAGGATTATTTTGTTTGCTTTTTTCTTCTATTAGTGTGTCTTTTTAAATGCTACCTGTAGCAAAGCAACTGTTAATCATCAAAATGAATGTCATTATTGTAGATTTCATGATTTACTCCCTATTTTTAATGCGCACTATAGCACATTATTAAGACATCTAATTTTATTTTTTATATTTGCGTAAGAATTATTATAGTTGTCATTATTTACATATTCTACTTCATTCAGCATGATACTTTTATTTATGCAATAATTGGCGACTTTGAATTTCTTTTCCATGAACCAAGTGATTTACGACTGTTTTCATTAAACGGTTGAGCTGTTTGATTTCTGTTGGCTCCATAGCCTTTTCAGCAAGAAA
>JAUIGR010000074.1 GCA_030430025.1 Gammaproteobacteria bacterium | reverse complement strand
ACCAACAACAAAAAATCATCAAATACGCCTGTTAAAATTTCTAATTTAATGCCTGTCCCTGTATTTCGCTCACAGCAAACTGGGAGAAAAAGGACTTTTGGTTTAAAGCTTGCAGCGGCCCTTGAATAGCTAACAGACCACATCATTTTATACTGCTTCACCCTCGGGTGAAGCAGCTGCACTCGGCTTGAATCTGGTCCAATTCCGTGATTTCACAAATCTAAACCAAGTGACCATCCAATCACCTTATATTAAGCTGTTTTTTGTTCTGTTTAGTTAATAGTAAACGCTATAAAGCCATCAAAAAAGTTGTTTAACATTCCTTTTCGATGCCTGTCCTTGTATTCTACTTGTATTCTATGGCTTGCTGAATTTGGCAAAGGTCGTTTTGACCTGCCTTATTATCTTACCAGTTATATTGATCTGGTCGAAGAATCTGGCCGTTGCATCAGAGATGATAAACGTGGTTTTATTGCCAAAGAAAGTGTCAACACACTAGCTGCCATTGGTCTTGATGGTGATCTTTGGCTTGATGAACTCAAAGGATTTAAATCAATTGGCTATGCTGCTGTTGGAACAGTTGAACAACTAAAATCATACTCACAGCAAACTGGGAGAAAAAGGACTTTTGGTTTAAAGCTTGCAGCGGCCCTTGAATAGCTAACAGATCACATCATTTTATGCTACTTCACCCTCGGTGAAGCCGCTGCACTCGGCTTGAATTTGGCTTAATTCAGTGATTTCCCAAACCTAACCCAAGTGACCATCCAGTCACCTTATATTAAGCTGTTTTTTGTTCTATTTATTGGCTAACCAACAACAAAAAATCATCAAATACGCCTGTTAAAATTTCTAATTTAATGCCTGTCCCTGTATTTCCATCTAAAAAATCATCAATTTCCACTCATTCAAGCACAGCTAGTGGTGGACAGCATTTGTCCAAATTTTTAGTCTGCTTTTGACAAAACTGATCATCAAGCTTAACCATCAGGTGGATGGTAAAAGCCAGTTGTCAACACTCACTTAAAATTGTACTAATATCGATCATTTAAAAATGTACCACTTTTCTTTTGGTAAAAAATCAGCTGATTTTTTCTCCTTTATGATTGTTTACATTTTTCCGACACCAAAGCATGAATGCGCCTGGCTTCCTTGAGTTGCTTCAGCAACAAAGGTATCTTTGAGCGATCACCACCAAATGATGCGTTGGATAAGTCATATTCCATTTGTTCGATAGTACGCTCCAACGCGGTAGCATTGGGGTTATTTTTATTGGCAGGCGCTGTATTTTGTTTCATTTTTTAATTTCTTTTTCTATCAGGCCAGTAAAATCATGAAAAGGAATTACATCATCTTCAAACATGGGATTCCACCATCCTGGATAGCTTTTCCTATCTTCTGAAAACAGAACACCAAAAACAAATTTATCAAAAGTAAAGAAAACTGTAGCTTTTGGTTGCGGTTTGGTAAGAAAAAGGTTCAACCAATTCCAAATCATCCATAAAATCATCGTTGCATTCTATTGGTTTTGTCTATATTTTGCGACAGGTTTGTCAGTAAATGTTTATTTTTATAAAGTAACAATCCTTGTTATATTCAGATGATTTGGGAGGTATTTGATGACAAGTTCACAACAGTGGTTGATGATTGAAAACAATCATATAAAAATGTACCACTTGATGATCGATTATTGAAATCTTGATATGAGATTAGTAAGCGCCAAGCGAATCACATGGTTGACAATTGTTGATTGATGGATTTTTTGCTTTGGTTAACTTTCAGGTTTGTAGTGCCAGGGTAGCAGTTGCTCAATGTCTTCCACCGAGTTGGTGTTGGGTAGTTGTTGGTAGATGTGGGTGAGGTATTGTTCGGGATTGAGTCTGTGTGCTTTGGCGGTTTCTATCAGGCCATAGAGATTGGCCGATGCCTTGGCTCCTTGGGTTGAGTTGGCGAACAGCCAGTTCTTGCGCCCAATGACGAACGGTCTGATGGCATTCTCCGCTGGGTTGTTGTCGATGGGGTACTCACCAGTTTCAATGTAACGGGTCAGTTTTGGCCATTGGTTATGTAGGTAGCCTAAAGCTTTACCAAAGTTGCTGGTGGGGGCACTACATGGTGACTGTCCTTGGTTGCTCTTTTTGGTTGCTCTTGGTTGCTTGCTGCGAATAACAAGAAAGCGGATTGAAACCTTGTTTTCCCAACTGTGTGATCAGTTCATGATTGATAGAAATCACGCTAAATCATTCAGCGGCTTTGCATCGAGAATCTTGGTCATAATCACAGCCCTTACCACTATTTAATGGATAAATTACCAAGAAGGTAGGCATATTAACAACCTCAAAATTAGGTTAAATTAAAATGCACCACGGGTTTATAAATATTATTCATTTAGATGGTTGAAACAGTTGCTTTAAAATTTAATGCCCCAATATAGTCCACCTGGCAAAAACCTTTTGTCATCAACCGGACGCATGTATCATGTCACAGCATAATGAGTAACTCTCAACCCCCACGAGGTTCGTGGGATCCTAATAATCACTCATCATCAGTTTTAAACGAATTAAAAAAATTATGGGTTTCATTGTTTGGGACATATCCTCCAAATAAAAGTCCTAGAATCATCGCCGTTATCGTGTTCTTGATTTTACTGGCAATGGCAGCTTGGAGTTCAATATATACAATCCCAAGTGACTCAGTCGCGATTGTACAAAGGTTTGGCAAGTATTTAAAAGAAGTACCACCAGGCTTACACATGAAATTGCCACTTGGAATTGATACTGCATTAATAGTTCCTGATAAAAGACAATTAAAACAAGAGTTTGGATTCAATACTCCTGGTGCTACTAATCGATATCAAAATTCACGAGGGAATAACGGACATCAAGAAACACAAATGGTGACTGGTGATCTCAACGCAGCCTTGGTTGAATGGGTTGTTCAATACAGAATTTCTGATCCGACAAAATTTTTATTTGAAGTTCGAAACCCCAGTGAAACACTGCGTTATGTATCAGAGTCGGTAATGCGCGAAGTGGTGGGTGATCGCAGTGTTGATGAAGTGATTACCATTGGTCGACAAGAAATTGAATCGGATGCTTTGGTTAAAATGCAATTGTTGTCTACGAAATATGCCATGGGGATCAGCATAGATCAAGTCCAGTTAAAGAACATCAACCCACCAAAACCTGTTCAAGAATCATTCAACGAAGTGAATCAGGCTCAACAAGAAAAAGAAAAACTGATTAACGAAGCTAAACGGGATTATAACAAAGTCATTCCTTTGGCTCTGGGTGAAAAAGACCAGCGCATACGTGAAGCAGACGGTTATCGCTTAAAGCGTATCAATGAAGCAGAAGGTGATGTAGCAAAATTTAATGCTTTGTTAACCGAATACATCAAAGCACCTGAAGTGACCAGCCGTCGAATTTATATTGAAACCATGGAGAAAGTGTTACCCAACATCAAGTCGAAAGTCATTATAGACATTGCCACCAATAATATACTACCCCTGCTTAATCTTGATTCGAAAACTAGCCAACAGAAACAGGGAGAGCATAAATGAAGCCATTAATCATCACTGTCCTAATAATTGTTTTACTGATTTCAGTAAAACAAGCGCTATATACCGTTGACGAAGTAGAACAAGTGATTGTCACACAATTTGGAAAACCAGTGGGTTTGCCAGTCAAAGAGGCTGGATTGCATATCAAAGTACCGTTTATACAAGAAGTCAATGCAATCGATAAAAGAATCTTAGAATGGGATGGCACACCATCGGATATGCCCACCAAAGATAAACTCTATATTTCAGTTGATTTATTTGCACGTTGGCGCATTATCGATCCTTTGCAATATTTCTTGCGACTAAGAGATGAGCGCAGCGCGCAATCCAGATTGGATGATATTTTAGGCAGTGAAACACGCAATGCCGTGGCGAAACATGAGTTAATTGAAATTATCAGGACAACCAAAGATCGCGAACCCATGCGTGATGTGCTCTTAAACGAAGCTGAACGCAATACTGATATGGGGAACTTGGTACCTATTCAAAAAGGCCGTCAATTGGTTGAACAAGAAATTTTTTCTGCAGCAGCCGAAAAAGTACAGGTATTTGGGATCGAGTTGCTTGATATTCGTTTTAAACGCATCAATTACAACGAAAGCGTCAGACCCAAAATATATGACCGAATGATCAGTGAACGTCGTCAAATTGCAGAACGTTTTTTATCTGAAGGCAATGGTGAAGCAGCCAGAATACGTGGAAATCGTGTAAGAGAATTAAACAAGATTCAATCTGAAGCTTATAAGGAAGTGGAAAAAATTCGAGGGCTTGCTGATGCCAAGGCCGCTGAAATTTATGCAGAAGCCTACAATAAAAATCAACAATCAATTGATCTCTATGAGTTCACCAGAACCATGCAAGCATTACCGATGATTATTTCGGATGACGCCACCCTGGTATTGTCCACTGAGAGTGATCTCTTTAAATTTCTCAATGGCATTGATAAGCAATGAATGTTAATCAAGACAAAGAAAAGAACACACCATATTGCGATGGGAATAAAGTGAATGAATTAACACTCGGTGTAATAGGCACTTCAAAAAAAACCGATGAACGTCGTTTCCCAATTCATCCAGATCATTTTTCACGGATACCTCATTTGTTACGGCGTCAACTGGTATTCGAAACTGGATATGGTGCTCCCTTTGGCGTATCTGATGCAACCATCGCTGCAGAAACTGGAGGCGTTGCATCTAGGGAGGAGATTTTAGCTGATATTGGCAATGTAATCATTGCCAAACCTGTTACTAATGACTTAAAACATTTACGTGAAGGTGGCGTACTCTGGGGATATACACACTGTGTGCAGCAGCAGGACATTACACAAGCTGCAATAGACCGCAAATTAACATTGATTGCTTTTGAAGACATGTTTGTATGGTCACCATCTGGACAAATGGGCCGTCATACCTTCTATAAAAACAATGAATTGGCAGGTTATTGTGCTGTATTGCATGCCTTACAATTGAAAGGCATTGATGGGCATTATGGTAACCAAAGAAAAACCATCATTTTTAGTTTTGGTGCAGTTAGTCGAGGGGCTATCTATGCACTCAAGGCTCATGGCTTTAGGGACATTACCATCTGTATTCAACGTCCGGACCATGAAGTTCGTGAAGAAGTTTTGGATTGTCATTATGTAAAAATTCGCCAAGGTGATGATCAGGAAGCCCGGATGATGGTGGTTGAACACGATGGTACAAAAAGACCTTTGGTTGATTTAATCAGTGAGGCCGATATCATCGTCAATGGTACTTTCCAAAACACAATAAACCCAACAAATTTTGTCTTAGAATCTGAAAGCTCATGCCTCAAACCCCATAGCCTGATCATAGATGTCAGTTGTGATGAAGGGATGGGTTTCTTTTTTGCCAAACCCACTTCTTTTAAACGACCAATTTTTAAATATAACACTGTCGATTATTACGCTGTAGACCATACACCCAGTTACCTGTGGGAAAGCGCAACTCGTTCTATATCTGCTGCGTTGATTGTTTACTTACCAACTGTACTTGCTGGATATCATAGTTGGCAAAAAAACGAGACTATCAAACGAGCCATTAATATTGATGGTGGTGTTATCAAAAAAACAGCCATTCTCTCTTTTCAAAAACGTAATCCAGAATACCCTCATCGGATTATGGAAATATTATTCAACCTTAACAATATCAAAATATTAACGCCTCAAATACAGGAATAATTAAAATGAGCACATCCAATGAAAAAAAAGAACTTATGAAAAAACATGGTATTACTGTTGAATTAAAGTTTATCTATAAATACAAAAATTACAGATATGATGATTTAGATCAAGCTGTTCATTATGCTGCCTTTGAGCAACAAAAACATGATCAGAGAAACACATGATGGATTTTGACTGTAAACCAGAGCTCAAAATAGAAAAACGAGTATTTGGACATTTGTTTTGAACAAAAAAGTGGGGGTTGACTTGTTTGAAATTAAAATGCCTCCATATCACTTAGATGGTGATGCTATCACTGTCATTGGATGCATAATGTGCAGCAAAAAAATACCAAGTATACATTGTCCAAAAACCAACGTGGACATTCACAATATTCCAGTCTACAAAAGCTTGAATTTTTATCACACTGACCTATTGAAAATAATGATCAATCCTGCCAGTTTTTATGACAATCCAAATGCTGTTTTACTTGACATGAACCTGTCACATCAGCAAAAAAAAGATGTGCTACAAAATTGGGAATTCGATGCCAGAGAGCTTGATTCAGCAGATGATGAAAACATGGTTGGTGGATTACCAAGCTTGTTATCAGATGTGCTCAATGCAATCAATAAATTGAAAGCTGACAACGATTTGAAAAAAAATTAAATATAAAAGATAACTCTGTTCCATTGTATTAGCGCTGATAACTCAAAGGAACACTCCAAATTAAAACAACTAAGGGAAAACAATGAGTATTGAAATTATAACAATAAAAAACGACGATTTAAAAGAAACTGGTTTTGGATCGATTTTGTCTTCCCTTAGCGTTTTAAGTGCCTTTGACAATTATCACAATACAAAATTAACCAGCTGCACGAGCCATGTGGATTTATCGGATTAATATTTTGATAGATGGCACCCAAGTGCTACTAATAAATTGTTAGTGCTCCATTATCGGTAGAACTTCTTATGCTTCCAGATCAACAAACAGATTCAGAAGCTGCCCGGTTGCCAAAAGAAAATATTGATCGCCTGACTAAACCTTTTGTCCGTTTCTTGCATATTCAGTCAGCTAGTGGGGCCATTCTCCTATTATTCACTGTTGCTGCGCTCTTTCTATCCAACTCTCCATGGGCCGATGCCTTTGAACATGTCTGGGAGACACGGGTTGGTTTTCAGCTTGGATCGTTCGAGTTTGGTCGTTCGTTGCGCGAGTGGATTAACGATGGGCTGATGACGCTGTTTTTCTTTCTGGTCGCCTTGGAGCTTAAACGGGAGTTAATTCTCGGAGAGTTGAACAAGCCTCGAATGGCCGCGCTTTCCATAGCAGCCGCCCTAGGAGGTATGATGGTCCCAGCCGCGATATTTCTGGCACTGCAATCGGGACAAGCCGGCCAACATGGGTGGGGCACTGTCATGGCAACTGACACGGCGTTTGTCATCGGTTGTCTGGCATTACTTGGTTCGCGTATACCGAAAAGCTTACGTGTATTCATGTTGTCTTTGGCGATCTTTGACGATATCGGTGCTATTCTTGTCGTCGCCATCGGCTACAGTAACAACATTATCTGGGTTGCTTTAGCGGTAGCTGTGCTTGGCATCGTGGTTATTCGTGCCATGGCAATGCTCGGTTTTCGTGGTTTCCCGTTCTACTTCCTAGTGGGTTGACTCATCTGGTTGGCAGTGGATGAGTCTGGCATCCACGCCACCATCACGGGTGTGATACTTGGTTTGATGACGCCCGCTCGCCGTTGGGTCAGCGATGAGCAGTTGTATGCGATTTTGAGTCAGGTTGTTGCACATCCTGCCCGTTTTGAAAGCAGTGCGAATACGAGAGATCGTCAAACATTGCAAGTGGCTGAGATTGCCGCAAGAGAAACCCTGTCACCAATAGAGCGTTTGGAAATTGGGTTACATCCCTGGGTTGGATTTGTCATCATGCCGCTCTTCGCATTCGCCAACACCGGGTTTCCACTTACTTCAACTGATCTTGGTCATTCAGTCACCGTGGCAATTTTCTCAGGTTTTGTGCTCGGTAAGCCTGTTGGTATTCTGTTGTTTAGTTGGGTGGCTATACGTTTGCACATCGCTATTCGGCCCCCAGAACTCTCTTGGCGATTGTTGGCTGGCGGTAGCTTACTCGCAGGAATTGGCTTCACCATGGCGCTGTTTATAGCGAATATGGCTTTCGGCGAGAGCCTGATTGACAGTGCTAAGTTAGGAATCTTCCTCGCATCTATTTTTTCCGCAGTGATGGGTCTCGCACTGTTGATGCGGTTGCCTATAAGTGGAAGCGCTCGATAAGTTGTCGAGAATGAAAAGTGATTCATGCGAGCATCGTGTTGTCAAACTGGTGCTAACAAGGCTTTGCTGGTGGACAAATTTTGACCTTATCAAAAACGTTTTGGCAAAAGCATTTGGTATCGAATTCTTCAGTCACGTAAACAACTGGTGTGGAGAATATGCGTTGTGATTATTAGAAAATAACGACCCTACCCGTGGTGCATTTGGAGCAAATTCTGTTATATCTGCCTTTGAATGATACCCAAAAACTATAAAAACGAACCGATTTTATGGCTGTTTCATATTTTTATGCTAAAAAATCAGCATTTCTAGGTAAAAACACCTCTGAATTTGATGAATATTTGACAAAAAAATCCTAAATGCACCACGGGTATTAACTTATACTAAAAATGATTCAGATGGTTTTGATTTGTTCAGCTTGTGGTCCTCGTTGACCTTGAGTGACTTTAAACTCAACTGATTGGCCTTCTATCAAGGTTCTGAAATTATCACCCACAATTTGACTGAAATGGGCAAACACATCTTTACCCGACTCTTGTGAAATAAAACCGAACCCTTTTGATTCATCGAACCATTTAACGGTTCCTGTAACTGTATTAGACATGAAAAATATCCTTTAAATAATAATAAATAGCCTACATGAGACCTGTTTGGCTTGAATAAAAAATTTGAAAATTTTAAGACTGTGAAACGAAGTGTTTTGAAGTACTGCGAGATAAGACTGTAAATTGTGCACTTTAAATAAAAGCTGTGTCGCACTATAGATTGTTTTTTAAGCTGTGTCCAGATAAATAAGTCATTAACTAGGATCACGGCAGAGCCTTTTTGACTAATTTGTTATTAAGTTTAATAACTTAGCCTAATGAATAACCGTAAGCGCCAAGTCAACCACATGGTTGACAGTTGTTGATTGATGTATATTTTGTTTTGGTTAACTTTCAGGTTTGTAGTGCCAGGGTAGCAGTTGTTCAATGTCTTCCACCGAGTTGGTATTGGGTAGTTGTTGGTAGATGTGGGTGAGGTATTGTTCGGGATTGAGTCTGTGTGCTTTGGCTGTTTCTATCAATGAGTATAGGTTGGCCGATGCCTTGGCTCCTTGGGTTGAGTTGGCGAACAGCCAGTTCTTGCGCCCAATGACGAACGGTCTGATGGCATTCTCAGCTGCGTTGTTGTCGATGGGGTACTCACCAGTTTCAATGTAACGGGTCAGTTTTGGCCATTGGTTATGTAGGTAGCCTAAAGCTTTACCAAAGTTGCTGGTGGGGGTGCATGTTTGTAGGCTGGTATCTTTAAGCGCTTTGATTTTTTCAAGCACTGCTGCACTTTGTTCCTGTCTGGTGGTTAGGCGTTGATCAGGTAGCTGGTCTTTAATCTGTTTTTCAATGGCGTAAAGTTCACCAATCAGTTCGACCATATCTCTGGCACCTGTGTGTTCGCCTTGATCTGTCACTTTGATGAAGTACCGTCTGGCATGTGCCCAACAGCCCAGCTTGTTATTGGGCAGTTGATCATAGCCACCATAGCCGTCACACATGAGGGTGCCTTGATAATCCTGAGTGAGTTTTTTGGCCACAGTTGCTGATCTTGAGGGTGAGTAATCGAACAGAATGATGTTGGCTGCACGTCTGACCCACATGTAACTTTTACTTGATGCTTTTTTGCCGGGTTCTTTGAGCACCTGAACAGTTGTTTATGAAATACATCCTTGTATTTCACCGCTCCGCGGCCAGCTAAAGCTGTTCAAATTCATTCCCGAGGAGCAACCTAGGACAGTCACCATTGAGCAACCTAGGACAGTCACCATGTAGGGATATTGTTACAAGGTAATCCACCATTTACTACAGATAATTTCTGACCCAACAAGCAAAATATCAGTTTTGAATGGAGAA
>JAUIGR010000015.1 GCA_030430025.1 Gammaproteobacteria bacterium | reverse complement strand
CACCCTGAAGTCAATCCGGGGTGGGTCTTTTGTTGTCAAAACTCAGGTATAACAACCCATTCAAACCGCTTTCATTGCAACAGGCTAAGTCATTTAAAGGCCTGTTCATCAGCACAGTTAATTCAATAAGCCCTTAGCTTTAATGAAAGTTCATTATAAAAAACGAGAATTAATTCACGCTTTTAAACCAAAGAACCACCTTTTTGATCCAAATAACATGCCTAGCACGTATCCCTACCTGAACGAATTCACTAATTTTATGGAGGTATGTATGCTCAAAACACTTATCACTTTACTTTCACTGACCTTAACAATGCAAACTCAGGCATTCATCACTGTCGGTGGAGACGGCTCTTGTGATTACACAACGATTCAAAGTGCCATTGATTCTGGTGCCAGTGATGAAATCAGAATAGCCAGCAATAAAACCTATTCTGAAAATATCACAATATTGCAATCTAAAAAATTGATAGGAGGCTATACCAATTGTTTTCAAGCAAACTCAAACATCACTGACCTTTCTCAAGCCAATATTACTGCGGCTAATTCAAACGCTCATACCCTATTATTACAACCAACAACTGGAGAAAACAGTGTGTTACTCCGTAATCTAAAAATATCTAATGGTTACGCGGGTATCTACACTTCACCTGTCGGGAAGGCTGTATTGGAGACCACTCTAGATAACCTTTGGATTGACAGTAATTCAAATCGGGGTGTCTATATAACAAATACTGATGACGGTCAATCTGATGTATATATCATTAACAGTCAAATCAGTTCAAATGAAGCTGGAGGTATCTTGTGTCAAGGTTCTAATAATTTGCTCATAATCGCAGGCCAATCACTCATATCTAACAATACTGCTCCTCTTGGTGGCGGTGGTATTGTAACCACTAATGGATGTAGTGTAGGAGTTTATTCACCAACTCAAATCATTGACAATGAGGCAGTATATGGTGGCGCCATAGCCTCCTTAAATTCTGGAGTCTACTTATATGGGTTACAAGTAGGTGAATATAATGGTATCCCTGTGGGCGAACTCGAAAGCCCTGTTATGTTATCAGGTAACAAAGCCACTAAAGGTGGGGCCATCTATGCCGATAACACTGGCATATTTGGATACAATGTATTAATCGAGGACAATCAAGCCAGTGATGCCGGTGGGGCCATTTATGCACAAGCTGGGGGATTTGCTTTGTTTCAAAGTTCGTTAAGTCAAACACCACAAGAGTGTTGGTCACCAGGAGCCTGTGTACAAATCAAGGGTAATATGGCAAGTAATGGTGGGGCTATTGCGGTAACAGATGGGTCATCCATCGGAATAGAAGGTGCTCTGATCACTGAAAACCGGGCATCAACAGGTGTGGTAGCAAAAGCCTATGACGGAGGAGCATTCGGAATGTATAACTCAATCATTCATAGCAACGGCCAAAACGGCGAAGGGGCCTATAGTGATGATCAATTATTTGTCAACCAAAGTGGTAATAACCAGATCTCATCATCATTTTTGAGCTATGTCACCGTGGCCGATAACCGGGTAACTCAACAGCTCATTGAAAACACCGACGGATCTATTGAGGTTTACTCATCAATTATCCTTGATGAGTCAGTTGATGTTTATCAACAAGCTGGTCAACAATCTCAACTCCAGACTGAATGCCTGATGGTTCGTGAAGATGGTAGCTTCAGTGCAGGACCTACAGTTTCTGTGACTAACGACAACTTAGAGACCATCTTTGTTAACCCGGCTGCAGGTGACTATCATCTGACTGCTGGATCTCCTGCCATTGATTATTGTTATGACGCTGAATCTATCCCATGGTGGGATATTGATGGTGAATTCCGTGGTATCGATTCCCCAGATGTAGTTAATTTACACGGCCCTTATGACATTGGTGCTGCTGAAACTGACAGTATTTATATTTATGATGACCTGATCTTTGCAGATGGGTTTTAATAAAACAGTCAAAAAGAAGTAGTGCTATAAATCCACCCTGAAATCAATCCAGGGTGGATCAGTTCAGTTCTGACTGACACTAACAAATGGTTATCTTGCTAACCAGAAATTAGACCTTACTCAAGCATGGTTCTTCTGACGTTTGTTATGACGTGTCACTTTAAAACAATGATTTTGTTCAAGCAAAAACCTTAACTGCCCTTTCTCACCGCTGCGATCAAAATCTTGTTGTAATGACTGAAACACCACTGCTTCATTGATCTTCATCAATACCGTCATGATGCGGTAGAGTAGGACAAACTGTCGGCGTAATGAAATTTTCCATGTGCTTTGCTCATGCTCAAATAATAAATCCGAAAACCTCATGAATCGTTCAAAAGGGTCATTTGCCAATAACAAAGGTAAGGTATGAGTAAAGTGCCCTGAATTTCCAATCAAATCCCAATAACGAGCAAAACGTCCGACTCGTTGTAAATCCTGAAAACTGATCTTTTTAGTAGCGAGTACTGTATATGGTGGCGCTGGGCTATATCGCATTTGATATTCACGAGTATGACGATTAATCGGCGCTCCGCGTAAACGCTTAAGGATACCTAGTTGTATTTCCTGAGGTTTTAATGCCACCAGCTGGTCAAAGCTATAAGAAAAATTAGCCAACGAGTCACCAGGCAAACCAAAGATCAAATCAGCATGAATGTGAGCATTGGTGTTTTTTCTCAACCATAATAAATTGTCTTTGGTTTCGTCATTATCCTGACGCCGACTAATAAGGCTTTGAATTTCAGGATCAAAGGTCTGTATACCCACCTCAAACTGCAAACTATGTGGAGGAAATTGCACCAAGAGTTCACGTAACTTTTCAGGCAATCGATCAGGAATCACCTCAAAATGAACAGTCAATTCTTGATCCATCCTGTCCAGAAAAAATTGCAAGATTGCTGATGAATGCGCTATTTTTAAATTAAAAGTCCGATCAATGAACTTAAAGTGACGCGCCCCTTTTTGATAGAGTGTGTCCATTTCTGCTAAAAAACGATCCAATGTAAAGGTCTTCGAAGTGCGATCCAGCGATGACAAACAAAATTCACACTTAAAAGGACAACCCCTTGAAGCTTCAACATAAATAATGCGATTCTTAATGTCTTCATCCGTATAAAAGTCATAAGGCATATTAAGTTGTTCTAAGGCTTCGGGTTGACCTTGAATGTATCGATTCATAGGTCTTTCTCCATTCATCAACTGCCCACACAACATTTTGAAACTGATTTCACCAGGTCCTTTAATGACATAATCAACCAGTTCAACAACCTCAGGCTGATCGGGCAAATGGCTAACCTCAGGTCCGCCCAGCACAATATCAATATCTGGCGCTATGGTCTTGATTAGCTTCACTAATTCAGTGGTTTCCACAACATTCCAGATATAGACACTGAATCCAATGATTTTTGGCCTGACTGCCAGCAGTTTTTCTGCTATGTCAGTCGCACGATCATGTATCGTGAACTCTATGATTTGGGCCTCACTTTGCCATGACCCTAAATTAGCATACAGATAGCGTAAACTGAATGAAGAATGGATGTATTTGCTATTCAACGTAGATAGCACAATCGACTTAGAGTCCATAATACTTTCATCCAGCATATTGAGCGACAAAATCCGCAATCACTGGGTTCAATACATCAGGACGTTCAAAAGGCAATAAATGCCCTGCCTTTTCAACTGACACCAATTGGTGATGTGGTTGATGTTGTTTTTGCCATCGGCGCCAAAAACCTTCAGGAACAGTATCAGTGTAATCACCACGAAAAACTAACAAAGGAAGATTAGATTTCATCAGTTGACCCCGAAAGTAAGTGACTGACGCATAACATTTGGCTTCCCACTTTTTATGGTATCTTAAGGTGACTTTTCCATCCTCTGTTGGTACCACACAGGCATTAATGATATCCCAGAGGATTTCATCCGAAATTCGCTTGAACGCCCTTGCTCTGCGATGAAAATCAAACGCTTGTTGCAAATCCTGCCAAGCATCAGGACGATTCAGCGCTTTGTTGATGATGGCCACCCGCTTTTTCAATACTTTGGGCATGAATTGATTGACTAAACAAAACCCTCGGGAAAACAAGACTGGCTCTATCATCACCACAGCTTTGATCAGATCTGGTCTTTTATTTCCTGCTAAAAATGCAGTCAATGCACCCAATGAGTGACCAACTGCTACCAGTCCTTTTAAGTTTTGCTGTTCAAAATAACCAATCACATCTTCGGCCAAATCATGCCAGTTATTGATACTGTGGATGTCCGGAGAGGGTTGCCACAAAGGACGCTGTAAATACGCCTGAACTTGATGATTTTGTGCCAATGGTTCTATGATCGCTCGATAGGCACCTGGCGCATAGGCGTTGGCATGGCCAAAATATAGGGTCTGCTGCCCATTACCAAAAATTTCGTGTGGATAGGAATTCATTCTGGGTATTGTTTTTTCATCTGTTATAAGGACTCGACAATTAACTGTTCCAAAATTGTAGTATTAATGTCTGACAATTTATTAACGTAAAGACAGGATTTACCCAGCTTGTGTTTTCCTAATTGGCCCAATAATGTTTTGAACTGGTCAAATCCAGGAATAATATAAACAGATAAATTGTTTTTTCTCGGAGCAAAACCCACTCGCATGAAATCGCCCTCTCTCCCAGAGGCATAGCAGTAATGATATTGTCCAAAACCAATAATGGAAGATCCCCACATTTTGGCCGAATGCCCTGATAATCTAGTCATCATAGCCAACAACTGATAAGCATCCTGTTGTTTTTGTTGCGGTTCAACTTGCTGTAAAAACGCATCAACTGAAGTATCGGTAGGAACAGTTTTATTTGAACTCATGTTAGTTTACAATCTTTTATTCAAAGTCAAATTATGACATATGGACACCTCTTTTAATGAGTTATTTCTTCTGCAAGGTGACAAGGCGCATTTTGCAGTCAATGTTCATTGCCTTGACAAAAAGTGCAACAAAGCAGATGATGCCTTATCGCCTTACCCTGTGGGGCTTAGCCAAAAAACCACCTCATTAATAAAGGTGCCCATATCATTTTCACTATTGTGAGTCAGGAAGGGAGATGACAGCAGAAAAAGATCAACAACCCACTTCTGGTAAGATCAGCCACCTCAAACTGATTGGTCCTTTGGTCACTCCCTATCGCCGGTATATTGGCATCGCATTGTTACTATTGGCTCTTGGTGCTGCTGCTAATTTGGCCATTCCCGTGGCTTTCAAACAAATGATTGATCTGGGGTTTTCTGCTGAAAATAAAGACACCCTATCTTATTATTTTGTGGTCGTACTGCTGGTTTCATCAGCAATGGTTATTTTCACATCTTTGCGTTATTTTTGGGTTTCCTGGATTGGTCAAAAGGTCGTCACTGATCTGAGAAAGAAAGTATATGAACAAGTAATGAAACAAAGTGCCTTGTTCTTTGAAAGCACTAAAACCGGTGAAATTTTGTCTCGCATCAATACTGACACCACACTGGTGGAAACCGTTGTTGGTAGCACATTTTCTATAGCACTACGCAGTGCGGTTACTTTCATCGGCGCAGTTGTAATGATGGTTGTCTCTAGCCACAAGCTAGCAGGATACATTGCGCTGATGATTCCACTGGTGGTTTTACCGATCGTTGTGGTTGGTCGAAAAATTCAGAAACTTTCAAAAATTGAACAGGACCGCATTGCTGACTCCTCAGCGATGGCAACAGAAACCATCAATGCCATAGCAACAGTACAAGCCTATGCCCAAGAAACCAAAGAAAATAACGCATTCAGTGGTGCCATCAACAAAGCATTCGAAGCATCTGTTGACTCCATTCGCATGACCACTATCATGTCTATTATTGTCGGCTTGGTGATTTTTGGAGGCATTGTTACTGTTCTGTGGTTGGGTGCCACTGATGTCATTAATGGCCTCATGACTGCGGGTACTTTGAGTCAATTCGTCATGTATGCAATCATGGCAGCAACATCTACTGGTGCATTAACAACGGTCTGGAGCGAACTAAAAAAAGCTGCGGGAGCACTTGAACGGATTGTTGAATTAATGAACACACAACCAGACATTGTCGATACACCTGAAGTCACTGAACTCACTGTACCCATCATTGGCAACCTGTCACTCAAACAGGTGCAATTTGCCTATCCAAGTCGACCGGAACGGGCTGTTCTTAATGACCTGAACCTCGAGGTGCCTGCTGGTCAAACAATTGCTGTTGTTGGCCCTTCTGGTGCTGGCAAATCGACTTTATTCCAGTTGTTGATGCGTTTTTACGAACCACAAAGTGGTGATATCTATCTTGATGGTAAAAACATTAAAGACTACCGAATCCAAGACTTACGAGCTCAATTTGCCTTGGTTGCTCAGGATGTCACCATTTTTTCTACCACAGCCAGCTTGAACATTGCTTATGGTATTGATCAAGCTACTGAACAGCAAATCAAAAAAGCGGCTCAATTGGCTCATGCTGATGAGTTCATTACTCAACTTGAATCTGGATACGATACTTATCTAGGAGAACGCGGCGTTCGGCTATCAGGAGGACAAGCACAAAGATTATCAATTGCACGAGCCATCATTACTGAACCACCAGTGCTTTTACTCGACGAGGCAACCAGCGCTCTAGATGCAGCATCCGAAAGACTGGTCCAAGAAGCACTGAGTGACATCATGAAAGACCGAACCACGCTGGTAATTGCTCACCGTCTAGCTACTGTAAGACAAGCTGACAGTATTGTCGTCATGGATCAAGGTTGTATTGTTGCACAAGGCCGACATGAGGAACTGTTAGAATCTAGTCCATTATATTGTGAACTGGCACGTCTACAATTTAGTGGCTAAATTCAGTCTGTTACCAATTGGTAACTGTGAGTGATGTTCACAGTCTCTTGCAGCATATGAGAAACCGAACAGTATTTTTCAGCAGACAACTTGATCGCTCGAGCAACCTGTTTTTCATCTAAATCATGACCTGTCACTGTGAAGTGCAAATTAATATCGGTATAAATACGGGGGATCTCATCACGACGTTGTGCTTCTGTTGTGATTTCGATATTCGTTACTTTTTGCTTGGATTTAGCTAATATCAGCTTAACATCAATTCCAGCACAACCAGCCAATCCCATCAATACGACATCCATTGGCGAGGGTGCAAGGGTACTTCCTCCTTTTTCCGTGGCAGCATCTGTAATGATGCTTTGACCAGAACTGTTGGTACTTACGTATGTATAATCGCTGAGCCATTGACTTTTAATGATGGTACTTTTTGTCATATTCCCAATAAACAAGAAAACTGAATCGCTTCATTTTAACACCTTTAGTAAAGTATGTTTGACCCAATATCTCCAAAAAAAATCAGCTTTTTTTATTCTGGAAATTATGCTACCTTACGAACGCTACTTTATTAATCCATCAAAAAGACGGGTTCAACAGTTGAAACAAAAGGGGAAAGATGCAATTTGATATGAGGCTTTTATATGAACAAACTAACCCCAATACTTACATTATCCTTGGTTTGCCAATCTGTTTTTGCAGGCATGCCGCTCTGTACACCAGATAACAGCACTGTATTTCAAGACTATCTGAACAGAGCTTATACAGTAAGCAACGACATTATGGGAAATCAAATCTTGACATCCCAATGCACTAATCTCACCGACCAACAAATGCTCGGCGACCTAACTGACTGTGGTGCATTGAGCAATCCTATCAACGGATTAGGCCTCAGCCCTGTTGATCAGTTTTTATATGGAATGATGCCCACAGACGACAGAGGCATCGGCACCCATTTAGAAGTGTCTTTGCCGTTCCCATCACCCGGTCAGCCTGGGGATATCATGAAGGCAAATCCCGTTGATGTCTATAGAATCGGTAATGACGGTGGTTATGAAAACATTGGTAGTATAGAGCCTCCTGCAGAAACAATACCACCACCCGGTGTCCACCAGGTAGTTCCTATAGTACATTCAGCATCTACATTTAACCTGGCGGGAGATCTGTTTATTTTGGCCTATCGTACAAATTACGAATCAAGCGCTGACATCATGGCCGGAACGGGTGAAATCGATTATCAAACACCACACATTGTTATCGGTCAGGTATCAGCAGCTACACTGACGGCAGCAAATGGCAGCATCATCACCACTCAATGGTTTGATGTTGATGACACAAGTGATCCTGTCTGTGATGCTGTGGTCAGCGAGTTCAGGAACCAAACCAACGTTTTCTCGACCTGTGTAGTCGCTGACTACATCGCCAATGGTGATCATGATGCAGCTGTAGATAGTTGTCTGACATCCTCAGGCATAATGAACAAAGGGATACATGATTTTGCCATCAGCCCAATTAACGGCCATTTTTATGCCTATGACTCCCAAACCTATACAAACAAAGATGTACTTATAGATGTAGACCCTAATACGTTGATTGCTAGCTGTACTGAATTTGTCGACATGGGTAATAACACCGGCCGACTAACCAGCTTGATGTTTTCACAACAAAACAAACTAGTGGCTTTGTTTGCCGATGAAAGCACTGGTGTTTGGATTGATGTTAATAATGGTGATATCAACCCACTGATAATGCCAGTGGTAGCTCAACCTCATGGAGATGGTGCCAGCTTACCCTTTGACATGATGAACAAAGCTTTAGGGATCACTCTTGGTCTAACTGATAAGGTATTCAGAAATGGTTTTGAAGACTTTATTTTTGCCAATGGATTTGAGGGTGGCCCAGTGCCAGCCACATGCCCCGCTTTTTAATATAACAATGCCCTTGAACATTCTCTACATCAAGGGCATCTCTAACCGATGAAGAAAATGAACTACCATGGTGCTTGTGGACTATGCGTGTTCGGATTACTTAAAAAACTTATCAACCGTGCAACAACAGACCGAAACAATGGACATTAAATTGCTATCTTTCGCATCAAGAACACTATTTTCTCATGTCACGAAGATAAAAAATGGCTCAATTTAAAATTTTAATTATTCAACACAAAATGATTGGTGATGTCATAGCAAGCACCGTCATTTGCGAGTTTGTGAAAAAAAAATATAAAGAAGCTGAAGTTCACTTTCTGGCAAAAAGCGGTACATTAGCAGTGCTAGACAATAACCCACATATAGACAATGTGATTGAATACAAATCTATTTATTCGGAAAATTTCAAGTTTTTTAATGCTTTTATCAAATCCATTCAATCGCAAAATTATGATATTGTGATTGACGTATACTGTAAAATTCTTAGTGGCATCATATCTTGGAAATCAAAGGCCCCAACTAGAATTTCCTATCATAAATGGTACTCTCATTTTTTTTATACTCAAACAGTAAAAAGGAGAAAAACTTCTGAAACAATCGCTTCGTTAGCCATTGAGAACAGACTGTTATTAGTTAATGAACCTTCAAAAGTTAATTCACAGCTATTGACACCCAAAATATACATAACAGACTCAGAAAAAATTGACGCAAAGAATGTACTTAAAAGACATGATCTATTTGGCAAACCGCTGGTCATGTTAAGTATCCTAGGAAGTTCTGAATCAAAAAGCTATCCTGATGAATATATGTCGCAATTGATTAACTATATTGCTTCAAATTCAAATGCTCAATTTTTACTTAATTACATGCCAAAACAAACTGAATCTGTTGAGCAGATTTGCAGCACGCTCCCCTTACCCATTAAGCATCGTGTCCATTTTGAACCTTATGGAAAAGGACTTCGTCAATTTCTTGCTCTTTTATTTTGGTGTGATGCGTTAATTGGAAATGAAGGAGGAGCAACAAACATGGCCAAAGCGTTAAATATACCCACATTTTCTATTTTCAGCCCAAAAGTTGATAAAGAAGGCTGGAATATCTTCGAAGACGAAAAAAAACACATGTCCGTACATTTAAATGAATACAGGCCTGAGTTATTCAAAAACAAAAGCTCAAAACAAATTAAGAAACAGGTTAAAGAGCTTTATACACAGTTCCCACCCAGTCTTTTTAGTCAGAAGCTAAAAAAATTTTGCATGTCTAATATTGTTTGATTAGCTAGCTGAATTGTTAACAGGATAAAACTTGGAGAGCGACAGACCAACGCAAAACCTATGGATAACATAAAATATCTTCAATACATTTCCAAGATAACAGATCTTGAATTAAAAGACTGAGCTATTCAACTAGAGCCTGTACAAGAGACCTAAGAAAAAGAGTTTAGCTCGATTTTTTTAAACTTTTTAAACTTTTTTTTAGTTTTTTTGTTTTTTTTAAAAAATAATTGTTTTCCTTTTGATATCAGTTAGATATGGCTTTTATTTTGTTGTCTCTTCAGATTTCACACTAATATTTTTTAATTTTTTTTAATTTTTTTGAACCATTTTCCTCAAAAAATACGATTGTATAAGTAACAGGGGAAAAATTATGAATAAGCTACAAAGAAACAAACTAACATGTGACGATTTTATCTTCCAAGAAATCGTTAACCTTGAAGGTCAACAACAATGGGTGGAAATGCTTTATCGCCCATTAAATAGTGAAAACTTTTCTGCCGAGAGTTTCTTCAAAAATATGTCTAGTAACGATCAATTGTCTTTTGATATGGAAATATTGACAATTGTGGCAGCAAAACAAGAAATATCTCCTGAAGTCCTCGTCAGTGTCAACATTTCACCAGAAAGCGTGAGCAACAACTTATTCTGGAACAAAGTTTATGACTTGGTTGCATGTGGCGTTCTAAACCCTAAAAACCTATGTGTAGAAGTATTGGAAAAAGGCAGTTTAAGAGATTTAACTTCTTATCAAATCAAAGCCATTTCATCATTAAGAGCTCAAGGTATGAAAATAGCCCTTGATGACTTCGGTAATGGAGTAGCGCACTGGGAACTACTAAAACATGACTTGGTTGATATCGTTAAGATAGTCAACAACAAAGTGAATGAAGACACCGCCTCAACAACATGCTCAGAGAAGTTTTTGATCTCATTGGTTGCTTTTGCCCAATCATTGGGTCTTACCACTGTATTGGAGGGTATAGAGACCGATGATGACTTTCAACAAGGCATCCAGTTTGGTTGCCAAAATTTCCAAGGTTATTTATTCTAGATAGGACTTACTAAGGTAACTAACCAGAGAACAAATAACGACTATTTAAACATCAGCAAAAAAAGTAGGACAATCAGCTTCGCATAGCAAAAGCATCACCTCACCAACGCTAAAGACCTAAAAAGGCAATTTCCACTCAACACCTCTAGCATACTCAGTTTGTATTTTACAATGTCCTAGTCATATCATTTAATGATAAACAATCCTCTCTCAAGAGTGCCTCATCTATATTTTGAGACAAAATATTTCACATTTATGAGTGACCTTATTAAGCTATATCAATCACACTAATTGGATTCCCAAAACAGTGTGATTTTCATGAATCAACTAGCAACAGTACTTTCACGGGGTGCGTTCGGTATCCAAGCACCTCCTGTGTTAGTAGAGGTACACATTTCTCGTGGATTACCTGGCATGTCTATGGTAGGTATGCCCGAAACTGCAGTGAAAGAATCTAAAGACCGAGTGCGAGCGGCAATCATGAACTCAGGATTTGAATTTCCCCAACACCGCATCACCATCAATTTGTCACCTGCAGATATTCCCAAACAAGGTGGTCGATATGACCTCCCAATTGCCATTGGTATTCTGGCTGCATCAGATCAAGTGAAAATAGATCGCCTTAAAGAAACCGAACTGGTCGGTGAGTTAGCATTAGATGGTTCACTACGAGCTATTAGTGGCGTTTTACCCGTGGCCAGCGCTGCTGCCTATGACCAGCATGCCTTATTAGTGCCTGATGATAATGGTCCTGAAACTGCCTTGGTTAAATCCTGTGATGGTGTGACAGCTCAGAACCTCATCGAAGTCTGTGCTTGGTTGAATCAAACTTGCAGTCTACCAAAAGCATATCAGCCACAAATACACAGACACCAAGATCACCAAGATCTCAGTGACATTAAAGGTCAAGAACATGCAAAAAGAGCCTTAATTATAGCCGCAGCTGGTGGCCACAATTTACTTCTTTATGGACCTCCAGGAACTGGAAAAACCATGTTGGCTAGCCGTATGCCCGGTATATTACCTCCGCTCACTGAAACACAAGCTCTGGCAACAGCACAACTGGCTTCTATCAGTGCTGGTGGATTTAATCCTACACTGTGGGGTATCGCTCCGTTCCGCGCTCCTCATCATACTGCATCTGCTGCTGCATTAGTTGGTGGCGGCTCAAACCCATTACCAGGTGAAATTTCTCTGGCTCACAATGGGGTTCTTTTTTTAGATGAACTTCCTGAGTTTTCCAGGCATGTGCTAGAGGTATTAAGGGAACCAATGGAATCAGGTAAAATCATAATTTCTCGTGCTGCCAGAACCGCAGAATTTCCAGCTCAGTTTCAATTCATCAGCAGTCTAAACCCCTGCCCCTGTGGTTTCTTTGGTGATCCAAAGAGACAATGTCAATGCTCTTTGGGACAAATTCAACACTATCGGAATAAAATATCGGGACCATTACTGGATCGTATTGACTTACAGGTTGAAGTACCCCGGATACCACATAAAAAATTGCGTCAAATGGCCAATACTAAAAATGTCAATCGAGAAATTCAAGAGAAAGTCATCATCTGTCGTCAACTACAACAGCAAAGAAACCACGGAAAAACAAATGCACAGCTCCAAGGAAAGTCGATTGATAAGATAATTCCGTTGACTGAAAAACAGCTCGATTTTCTTGAATCTGCAGTTGATCAACTTCATTTATCTGCCAGAGCCTACCATCGGATTCTCAAAGTCAGTCGAACCATTGCTGACCTAGAAAACGCCAATGAAATTAAGCAAAAACACCTAATGGAAGCCCTCAGTTACCGCGCTTTCGACCGCCACACAAACATAAAGTAAACAAAGACTGATCATCTATCACTCATTAGTGTACTGGCCTTCTCAGTCATTATTTAAAAAAATAACCTCACGAAGATAATGGCCGGAAATTTCCAGCCATTATCTAAAGCATCCTTCTTTAATTTACCAGCCACATTGACGATCTTTATTTTGCTCATCCAACCATTCTTTCAATGGTGCAAAATAATCAACCACAGCAGTGGCATCCATATCACGAGAGTTAGTCAACACTTCCAAAGCATCTTGCCAAGGCTTTGAGGCACCCATTTCAAGCACTTTTATTAACTGCTCACCAGCAACTTCACTGCCATAAATCGAGCAACGATGTAAATCACCCTCAAACCCAGCAGCTTTACACAACTCACGATGAAATTGGAATTGCAAAATATGGGCCAAGAAGTAACGGGTATAAGGTGTGTTACCAGGAATGTGGTATTTGGCGCCTGGATCAAAATGATCTTCTGTTCGTTCATTAGGTGCTTTAACGCCTTGGTAATGGTTTCTTAACTGCCACCAACCCTTATTGTAATCATCAGCTGAAATTTCACCATTAAACACTTTCCAGCGCCACTGATCAATCATCAATCCAAAAGGAACGAATGCAATTTTTTCCAACGCCTTCTTCATTAACATACCAAGATCGTTACTAGAAACTGGCACCTCATCAATCAAACCAATATCCTTGAAATATTGCGGTGTGATAGACAACGCCACTGTATCACCGATCGCTTCATGAAAACCATCGTTAGCACCATTACGATACAGAATACTTTGATCCTTATAAGCACGTTGATAGAAGTTATGACCTAATTCATGGTGTATGACTACGAAGTCTTCATAATCTTCTTTGATACACATTTTGATGCGAATATCATCTTCATTATCAACATCCCAGGCAGAAGCATGACAAACAACATCACGATCCCTAGGCTTCAGAAACAAAGAACGCTGCCAAAAGGTTTCTGGTAATGGCTCTAAACCGAGTGAGGTGAAAAAACCTTCAGCTGTTTGAACCATTTTCTTGGCATCGTAATCATGTTCTTTCAGTAACGCAGTGACATCAATGGTACTACCAGCATCATCTGGTTTTACCAAATCATAAACAGCAGTCCAGTCTTGCGCCCACATATTACCCAGTAAGTGAGCAGGAATCATCCCATCATTTCCCATCACCTCCTCACCATATTGTTCAGTTAATTTAGTGCGAACATGACACTGTAAAGCATCATACAATGGCTTAACTTGGCCCCACAAACGATCCAATTCCTTTGGAAAATCATCAGCAGGCATATCATAATTGGCTCGCCACATGGCTCCTGTGTCCGCAAATCCCAGTTCACGTGCACCTTCATTAGCAAGACTCACCATTTCTTGATACGAATCTCGCATAACAGGAGAAACTGTACGCCAACCACTCCAAGCCTTCAGCAGTTCAGCAGGATCACGCGATTCAGCGATGATTTTGGATAATTCACCAAGATTGTTACAAATGTCCCCTTCGCAATATTTTCCGGCACCATAAGTAGCCTCCAGATTTGCCATAATTTGTGCCAAGCGGGCATTCTTTTCATCATCATTCGGTGCTGCCAAAGTCATGCCACCTTTGATAATATTCAGACGGCGACGCATGTCATCAGGTAAATCCAACTCATCAAACCGCTTGGCTTCATTAGCAAATTTGACTTGCAACGCCCCCATCTTTTCGAGACTTTTAGCGCCTAACCATACAGTATCATCAGTGATGAAGTTAGCTTGAACCCAAGCAATTCGGGCCGCATACTCACCCTCTTTGATAAGGGTACTCTCAACTTGCTCTAAAAACTGGGTTGCATCTTTTTGTGTGCCAGAAACAGGGTCAGGTTTCACTTGAGGTTGACATCCAACCAAAACCATCCCAATAGTCAAAAACAAATATTTTTTGATCATTTTCAGCATGCTCCAATAAAAAACCGGTTGATTTTACAATAAATCGACCGGCTTATCCGACAAATCTCTATCAATTAACGCTCATGATCTCGCGATCGGCTGTTTTTTGAAGAACCAGCTGATTTACTGACATTGGATGAATGGCTCTTACTATCTGATTTACCTTGGTTAGTGACTTTCTGAGATTTTTTAACACGCTGAGGTCTTGTAACTATTTTGTCCACCTCACTTGGTTTTTTGACCATTGGTCTGCGTTCTCTTTGGAGACTTTGATAGTTACCGGTCTGATTTTGATTAGAACGTATATCACTTGAAGTCGATCTTGTCTGTCCATATCGTTCATACCGCTGCTGTACTGGCTTGTTATATTGATTCTGTCTTGTAGTCACAGCTGTCGGTTTTCGAGTCATCATGTTGGACGATGGTGCTTTCTGTGAGATTCGATCATCTCCACCAAGCACTCGGGCTTCATTTCTGCTTCGATCTGGCCTGGTCACTGGGGATTCTAACCTTGGTTGTTTGAGCACACGACCAGGTTGTTTAATATCCCCATACCGTGTTCTTGTGCGACTGGTCCCATATCTTGGCTGATTACCATGATTGATAACACGATTGTCTTTATAACTGTTGCGATCTCTATTGGCCAAACGACTGGCTTCTCTTCTGCTTGAGTAGCGACCATATCTGGAGTAATTGGGGTGTATGTAATAATGAGGATAAAACCAGTGATTATTCCACCAATAACGGTCATGATACCAAGAAGACACACCCCAATAAGAATAACCTAAACTCCAACTGTGATAACAGTTAAATGCCCAAATCCAACAATCATCATAGAAGAAGCCAATTCTTGGATAACGATAGGGGCTGTAAAACACATTGCTATAATTAATACCCCAACGGTCTGGATAATAGTTGTAATTATTGTAGTACAATCCACTGCCATCCGTTGTGTATTGACCATCACTATCTGAATAACCATAGTATGGGTCATAATCATTGGCGTAGTATTGATCATCATAATAGACATCATTCTCTTGATAGTAGGACCGATTGGCGCACGCTACTAGCGCCAGCACAGCAACCATTGTCAATGTCTTTTTCATTCTAAATACCTGCGCTAAATATGATTATTTTACCTCCAGTCGCTGAACAGGCAATGAACAACTGGTATTTTTAAATAAAATTTGCTTACTTTTTTAGCATAATTAAGATCTAATAACGCTTTTTCCATAAGCACATGAATACGCCTAACAGCTGGAAAATAGGGCTCACCCTTTCTTTAGTTACTGTGTTTTTCTGGAGCACCTTACCCATTTCACTCAAACTCAGCTTGTCCGCCACTGATCCCTGGACTTTAACTTGGCTGAGGTTTCTTTTTGCAACTGTGGTTACTCTGATTATACTGATTCCAAAAAAACGCCTCTCTCAATTTAAACATTTATCTATAAGTGACTGGTTCTGGCTCCTATTGGCTGCATTGATGCTGGTAGCCAATTATCTGCTGTTTGTGATTGGTCTGAAGATGACATCACCCGCCAATGCTCAAGTTTTTATTCAAATGGCTCCGCTGCTAATGACACTCGGTGGTGTGTTGATTTTTAAGGAATCTTTCTCACGGCTCCAGTTGCTGGGTGTACTATCGATAGTTGTTGGTCTGCTGTTGTTCTTTAATGATCAACTGACACAAATCATTAATAGCGACTTCACCGCAGGGTTTTGGGTCATGTTCGCTGCCGCAGCCACATGGGCAATTTATGCTTTGATTCAAAAAAAACTGGCCAATCAATTAAGCTCCCAAGCCATTCTACTTTTTATTTATTTTTTTGCCTCCGTTGCACTGGTGTTTGGCATTGACACTAATAATTGGCTGAATGCCAGTCCAGTGCAATGGTGGGCCATTGCCTATGCATGTTTTAATACCATTGGTGCATATGGAGCGTTTGCTGAGGCCCTGAATCACTGGCAAGCTTCCCGAATTGGTATGGTGTTGGCGCTTACACCTGTCATTACTTTATTTTTTATCAACACTTTTGCATCATTGTTTCCTCATTTGTTAGCTGCTGAGAACATTCATTATCTAGGCTATACTGGGGTGTTATTTATCGTCACCGGTTCGATGCTAGCCAGTTTAAAAAAATGATACTTTTGGCACTATGAAATCCGTTTCATTTGTTGGAGAATAATTGGAAAGTAAACAAAGAGAGTCAGTATCATGAGCGAAGATAAAAAAGACGATGTGGTTGAAAGTCAAATTGAAAGTGTCACTAAAGAATCAGCAGAAGCAACCATAGAAACTGGAAAAAAATCTGTCTTTTGTAATGAAGCCGTCAGTCGGATATTGGTCACCCTTTTATTTGGTCTGATCGGCTGGCTGTCTTTATGGGTTTTTGTGGTTGTCGTTTTAGTTCAGTTTGGATTCTTATTAATCACAGGCCAACTGAACATTAATCTCAAAGCATTTAATGGAGAGTTAGCAGATTTTCTCTCCGACATCATTAAGTACGTGTCATTTCAAACTGATGACAAGCCTTTCCCATTTCGATCATGGTCATATGGTGAAACAACAACAAACAACAAAGAAGCAACCGATTCATAAACCATCAATGCCTTTTTCGACTCAATAAAAACCTAGGTCGTGCTGACTTGGGTTTTTTTGCATTTAACGGTATGATGTTTTGTTTTGATCTGCTCTATGGCCATGGCATTATATGAACTCAAAGGTTTCACACTCATTCTCAATCACGTTGTTTTTGTTAGCCCTGTATTTGAAGCTGAAGAACAACAAGGACAACAATTTAATGTCCGTGTAACTGGAGATCTACTTAAATTCAGGTTCCCTGTCCGAACAGAAGCTGTTCTGGCACGAGAGCTGCTTATTAAAGCAATTAAGGAGGCATGATGGATATTCGACTAGACAATAAAAACGCTTTGGCTTGTGGTTCATCACAGGGAATGGGTCTAGCCATAGCACAACAATTAGCTAAACAGGGTAGTAATGTCACATTGTTGGCTCGAAACGAGAACAATTTGAAACAAGCTTTGAATACACTGGAATCAAATGACCACCAGCAACATCATTTTTTAGTAGCTGACTTCTCACAGCCTGATTTAGTTAGAAAAACAATTGAACAACACATCAACAACGGCCACGTTTTCCACATACTGGTTAATAATACGGGTGGACCGCCTCCTGGGTTGGCTATGAATGCACAACCTGATGATTTCATCTGCGCATTTAACCAACACCTGATCTGTAATCAAATATTAACCCAAGCTATCATACCTGGCATGCAAGAAGCCAACTATGGTCGCATATTAAATGTCATTTCAACTTCTGTAAAACAACCATTACCTAACTTGGGTGTTTCAAACACCATTCGGGGAGCTGTTGCCAGCTGGGCCAAAACATTGGCTAATGAATTAGGGCAATACAATATCACTGTCAATAATATACTACCTGGTGCTACACAAACGGGCAGACTGACTGCGATTTTCGAAAACAAAGCAAAAAAGACAGGCCTTTCTTTAGATGAAGTCATTGCCAATGAAAAACAAAGTATTCCAATGAAAAGATTTGGTTTGCCTGAAGAGTTTGCTAATGTTGTTGGATTCCTGGCTTCACCAGCTGCCGCGTATGTGAATGGCATCAATGTACCTGTCGATGGCGGACGCACCGCTTGTTTATAACATGAAACAAATCCTTAATTACATCAATGGCGCACTACAGCCACCTGAATCTGGAAGGTTTCTTGACAATGTTGAACCAGCCACAGGACAAATTTACTCTTTGTGCCCCGATTCTGACCATCTGGATCTGGAAGCCGCTATTAAATACGCTCAAGCAGCACAACAAAGTTGGACCAATACAGCAACAGAAAAAAGAGCACGTATCCTTTCACAAATTGCTGATTTGATAGATCAAAATGCTGACAGATTAGCAGCAGCAGAAACCGTAGATAATGGCAAACCCATCACTTTTTCCAAAGCGGTTGATATATATAGGGCCGCTGCCAATATTCGCTTTTTTGCCCATGCCATTACACAATTCTCAAGCGAGTCTCATAGTATGGAAAACACAGCGATAAACTACACTTTAAGAGATCCTATTGGATTGGTTGGTTGTATCTCTCCATGGAATTTTCCTTTGTATCTTTTTACCTGGAAAATTGCACCTGCTCTGGCGGCTGGTAACACGGTGATTGCTAAACCTTCAGAGCTCACACCTATGACTGCTTATTTATTTTCGGAGTTGTGTATCCAGGCAGGTTTACCCGCTGGTGTTTTGAATATCATCCATGGTCGTGGCACCACTATAGGCGCTGCAATAACAACACACCCAGCGATCAAAGCCATCAGTTTTACCGGAGGATCACAAACGGGTACTGTCATAAAGAAAGCGACAGCAGAACAACATAAAAAACTGTCTTTAGAGCTGGGAGGAAAAAATCCAACATTGGTTTTTGCGGATTGTGACTTTAATCACACTGTCCAGGAAGTAGCACGTTCGGCTTTTGCTAACCAAGAACAGATTTGTTTATGCGGTTCACGTATATATATAGAGCAGTCAATTTATGACCATTTTGTAAACGCATTGGTTGATGAGGTCGAGAAACTGAACGTCAATGACCCGTTGTTGCCTGAAACGCACTTCGGCGCATTGGTCTCCGAAGCGCATATGAATAAAGTGCTTTTCTATATTAAGTTGGCTCAAGAAGAAGGTGGTCAAATACTCACAGGGGGCCATCAAGTACACCTGAATGGGCGTTGTCGAAACGGTTTTTTTGTTGAACCAACGTTGATCAGTGGATTAACTAATCAATGCAGAACCAACCAAGAAGAGATTTTTGGCCCTGTGGCCACTGTTCAATCTTTTAAGAATGAAGAGGAAGCACTCACACTGGCCAATGACTCGATGTTTGGACTGGCATGCAGCATCTGGAGTCAAGATGTCAACCGTTGCCATCGCTTGGCGAAGCAAGTTGAAGCCGGTATTGTTTGGGTTAATTGCTGGCTTTTACGTGACCTGCGAACTCCCTTTGGTGGCACCAAGGCTTCTGGGCTTGGAAGAGAGGGCGGCCAAGAAGCCCTCCGGTTTTTTACAGAACCAAAAAATATCTGTATCCGCTATGGTTGATGCAATACCCACGTTAAAAAAGTGTTAAAAACACTAGAATCAACGATTTTTCAGGCATTTTGGGCACATTTTTTGTAACTTTTTAGCAGCTATCATAGTCTAAGCACTATAAAAGAAAATTTTCTTTTGACAATCGTTGCTATGGCAACAACAGCTTGGAGTTACGGGAATTATTCCTCCCTAACGCTTTTTAACTCTCTTGATTCTTGTAACTCCACCTCTTTAAAATAGACCCTTCTATGAAATCGCCACTTTCATGAACTGTTCAAAAGAAGCCAAACTTAAGTTATCCGCACTTGAGCACCCCACTCATGCCGCAAGTATACTTTTCCGACAGTCTTTTGACTCGCCAATACCTGACTATCCTAAACACTTTGTCTTAACGCTGAATGATTCCGGTAGTGAGTTGTTACTAGGATATGTTCATTTCACAAAAGACTCAAATATCTACTTGGGCGGGGGCATGTGCGTCAATACACGCGCACTAAAACGTCTACCTCACCACATCAGACGCCTATTAAGCGCAAAAGGCGGGATAGCTTACTATATGCTCTTAGAGTCGGTAAAAAGCTTGAATGATTGTGATGCCATTTTTGGGTATGTGGGCCACCCAGGTGCTTATCGTATTGACTTAACTGTTGGTTTTAAGCAAACTGAATACCCTCATTTAATCGTTTACTGGTGTAACAAACAGCTATCAGAATTACAACAAAAAAAACTGATTGAAAAAGCAAATGATGTCGGCCCTTTTTGAATTCACTTTGACCAGATATATATTCGCATTGGTGGTAGGTTTTTGTACTCAACCTTTTTAAACGTATAAGGACCAAACAAAGGTTTAGCTAACTTACTCACGTGATCACGTAATTGGTACGCTAAAAAACGACCACCTGGTTTCAATGCATCGTATATACCTTTAATGATTTCTTGATCTAAACCTTTGGGTAAGGTTGTAAATGGAATACCAGAAATAATAACATCAGCAGCATTCCATCCTTGAGTTTTCAATATAACAGGCAAATTTTGGGCACCTTGATCTGTAATAACCAAACGATCATCTTGGATGGTTTTTTGCATGTGAGCAATAAACTTGTTATTGATTTCAACACTGACCAATCGTGCATCATCAGACATTTCATTCAAGATAGCTCGAGTGGTCCCCCCCGTTCCTGGCCCCAGTTCAATGATTCTTTTCGCATGAGCCAAATCAGCCACTCTGGCAACCTGTTTAACCAACCAGGGTGATGAGGGTAATACATAGGCAACTTGTTTAGGGTTGGCCATGGCATTTTTAAAAAACACCGCACCTTCCTTGATAGAGCTTTTTATTCTCTTCATGCGCAAATGTGCTCTGTAATGAATGTAAGCATTTTATCACAAGCAATATCTTGATTTTGCATGTCTTTCCTTTGACGGTATTCAAATACATTCCTATCTAGTGCTCGATCACCAATAATGATTTGATGGGGGATACCCAATAGTTCAAAATCTGACATCATGAATCCTGGCCTCACTTTACGATCATCCAGAATCACTTCAACACCTTGACCAATCAATGACTGATATAAATCATGGGTTACCGCTTTGACACGCTCTGATTTATGGTAATTCATAGGTAACAGAACCACCTGGAATGGTGCAATGGCTTCTGGCCATATAATACCCTTTTCATCATGACTTTGTTCAATGGCTGCAGCCACCATACGACTCACTCCCATGCCATAACAACCCATTTCCATAGCCTGAGACTGTCCTTTCTCATTCAAAACCACAGCATTCATGGCTTTTGAATATTTGTTACCTAACTGAAAAATATGCCCTACCTCAATACCTCTTGCCATCTGTAAAGTACCTTGACCATCGGGACTGGGATCACCTACTTGGGCATCACGCAAATCTGCTATTTGATGAAATTGAGCATCACGTTCCCAATTAACACCAATATAGTGAAAACCATTTTCACAAGCACCACAAATAAAATCAGACATATTAGCTACCGTTTGGTCAACAATGATATGTGCTGCCAAACTTTTTATACCGATGAAACCAGCATCACAACCAGCGACTGTCTTGATTTCCTCATCATCCAACATACGGAAAGGTGAAGCTACCTCAATTAAATTATTAGCCTTAACTTCGTTCAGCTGGTGATCACCTCTAACAACCAGAGCCACAGGACCATCAACACCCGCCACTAACAGTGTTTTGATGGTTTGAACCTTTTCAACATCCAGATGCGACACCACTTCTTCTATGGTCTTCTGACTAGGTGTTTCGACTTTTTGCAAGTCCATTGAAGGTGCTTGGCGTTCTCCAATCAAACTGACAGCTGCACATTTTTCGATATTGGCCGCATACTCGCCAGAATCTGAATACATGATGGCATCTTCACCAGAATCAGCAATAACATGAAACTCCTGGGAACCTGAGCCACCTATGGCTCCAGAATCAGCCAAAACACACCTGAACTTTAGACCAATGCGATTGATAATATTATCATAAGCCTGACGCATTTTTTCATAAGTTTCAACCAGAGATTCTTTTGACAAATGAAAAGAATACGCATCTTTCATAATAAATTCTCGTGATCTCATAACGCCAAAACGCGGCCTGATTTCATCCCTAAATTTGGTTTGGATTTGATAAAAGGTGATGGGTAATTGTTTGTAAGAATTAATTTCATTACGAACAAAATCGGTGATCACTTCTTCATGTGTCGGACCAAAAAAATAATCTCGTTCAGCCCGATCATGAATGGCTAAGAGCTGACCTCCAAAGTCATTGATACGACCTGTCTCTTCCCACAAGTCTTTCGGTTGGACAGCCGGCATCAACATCTCAAGCCCACCACTCTTGTTCATTTCTTCCCTGATGATTGACTCCACTTTTTGTAGCACACGAAACCCTAGGGGTGTCCAACTATATAATCCAGCGCCCAGCTTGCGAATCAGGCCAGCACGTATCATTAGCTGATGTGAAACGATTTCAGCATCCTGCGGCGTTTCTTTTCTGGTAACGATATGAAATTGCGTGGTTCTCATAACCAATCTATTCGACGATAAAAACCACGTATCTTAACCGATAATTACCTGAATCTCATCCATTAACCTACCCTGACTGGAACACTTTAGGGCGATAATACCCCCTTTATATTTGGTTCCAATCTGACTAGTGCCAAATCCTTAGCTTTTAGGAATTTGCGTCAAAAAAATTCAACCTATTATCGTTTTAGGCGAGACCTATCCACTTGAGTCCGCCTTTTAGTTACTTTTTTGAAGTTTGATGCATGAAAAATGTCACTTTCTGGGTTTTTTTAACAATTCGATCACTCCCCTTGAGCACCAACTGACCATAGATCTCATGTTGACCACGATATATGTTTTCAAAAACCTGTGTGGCTTTACGGTTTGCCGGTTTTGCCTTGCCATCAATGACATACTGAACATCATGTGTCTCAAGAACAAGTGGGTCAACTTTGATGGAAGCAGTCACTTTCAGACCAGTCCCCCACAAATTTTCTTCTGGTAAAGGTTTAATCAGTCGGACATCAGCAAGCAAATCGGCTATCGTCACTTCCTCTCTAGATTCTGTATTAGAAGAATTTCTCGCCTTGACTTCAATACTGGGTACAACAGTTATTGGTGCGCTTTTAACTACTTGATAACGCTCATCTTTTTTCGTTTGGCTGTAATGTGTCACACCATCTTCATCAGTGTATTTATATAAAGTAGGCTCCGCTGCCATACCTGTTGTCACCATAAACAACCAAATCAGTGCTTTCTTTATCATGCTCATTCCGAAAATAACATCTTTTCTCTGTTATACAATTGTATCGCCACCCAAGCAAGTATTAAACCCAAAAACAAAGTACTCAATACGGTCAAAACTAAATCAGAAAACACCACTTTCTCACCACGAATCATTTGATTAATAATCAGATTTTGGTTTAATATCGGAATGATCATCATCCACAACTTTTCTTTGACTGGCATGAACGTCAAAAACATAGTGGGAATGGCGGGTACAAACATCAGTACACTGACATAAGTTTGCGCTTCCCTGAATGATTTAGCAAAGGCAGCTATGATAGTTTGGATACTCCCTGCTAACAAAGCCAAAGGCGCTAAAATAACAAATATCATCAACATTGACAATAAATCCAACTCAAAACTCATTCCCAGTTTCTCAAATGGATACCAAGGTAAAGTCGCCTTGAATGTCATTAAAGTCAACACCAAAGTTAACAATCCAAAACTGGATGTCGCGGCCAGCTTACCCATAAGGATATGACTTCTGGAAACTGGATTCAGAAATAAGGGCTCCATAGATTTTCGTTCTTTCTCACCAGCTGTTGTATCAATAGCCAAATACATACTACCAACAAAAAGACTAATAATAAGAATATACGGCAAAAAACTAACAAACATCGCCCCTCTCGATGTTTTAGTCGACAAATCATGATTTTCAATGAAAATTACATTAGTCAAACCAGGTAATATCCCTCTAAGCTGCAATCGCAGATCACCTATTTGTTTTTCATAGGCACTGATCAAACTTCTTGTGCGATTTACAGTGACCTTGGCAGCACCTTTAGCAGAATCATCATAATAAATTTTAATACCAGCTGGTTTGGCATTTTTGATATGACTAGCAAAATCATCATCTATTTCCAAAATCACATCATAATCTTTGTCTTTAATACTTTGCTCTGGAGTTTTATTAATACTAACAATCTTGACACCCTGTGCTTTGAAGAATTTTTCAAGATTTTGAGCTTTACTTATGTTAATAATGGGTAACTCAAGTTGCCGTTCGGCTTTATCTTGCTGCATTTTGACCACGATATTCATGAATCCAACTAAAAACAATGGACCCAATACAGCCCCCATTAAGACAGAAGACAACATCGTTCGTTTATCACGTAAATTCTCAAGCACTTCTTTCCAATAAACTGTTTTAAAAGCCGCTCTATTCATGACTGACCCCCTGTCACCAAATGAACAAAAGCATCTTCAAGATTATCTCTCCCTGTGACTGCCAAAAGTTCTGTCTCTGAACCCCTAGCACAAATCTCACCCGCATCAATCACTACAATGTCATCACACACTGCAGAGACTTCTTGCATCACATGTGAGGAAAATAAGACACATTTACCCTTGGCTTTTTCATCACGTAAAAATTCTCGAACACCACGAGTACTCATCACATCCAGGCCATTAGTGGGCTCATCCAACAAAATATTTTGAGGATCATGAATCAAACACCTCGCTAAGGCTACTTTGACTCGTTGTCCTTGTGAAAAACCTTCTGTTTTTCTGTCTATAAACTTTTCCATACCTAACCTTTCAATCATTTCCTTCATCCGTTGATCAATGATTTCATCGTTCATTCCTTGTAAACGTCCAAAATATTGGATATTCTCTCTGGCGGTCAATCGAGTATATAAACCACGAGCATCCGGTAAAATACCCATTCTTGCTCTTGCTGCTATCGGATCTGAGACAGAATCAATGCCATCAATAGCCACTGTACCAGTAGCCGGTTCAATCAGTGCATAAATCATACGCATTGATGTGGTTTTGCCAGCGCCATTGGCGCCAAGTAAAGCTGTTATCTGCCCATCGGGAGCTTCTAGTGATACATCTTTAACAGCTTGAACATTACCAAAAGATTTACTGATATTGTTGACTAAAATCATTCTTGAGGCCCATTGAGATTAATAAAAAAGGTTAATTCCTGAAAGTTCTGAATACATTCAGTTTCCAATGCGGCTTTTGGGTCTTTAATAAAAGCACCGATTATTTTAGGCATACACCCTCGTGTTGCTACAATATGTCCCTGATTAGGTACGATTAAATGTTGAGATTGTGTCAATCCTTCCATGGCTTGTTGTGCAAAGACTGGTGGCGTTACTGGATCTAACTCCCCAGATAACAACAAAGTCGGAATCTCCGACTTCACCTCAGATTTAAAATCCATATCAACAGTCTGTGTACCCCAAATATCACAACGGGCCTTGATCAACTCATAGAACTGATCACCAAATAAATAATTAGCCATGATAGGCTGTTGACCCATAAATGGCACATCTTCGGCGCAAACAATAGATAATTCCAAGGCATTGTTTAAACCTTCTTCCAAACTGGCTCCAATCATCATTGATTGATAAGCCATGGTTTCAAGCTGCCCATGATTGGTTAAAGATATCATCAGTGGTATTAAACCCATGGTCTCAGACGAATAAGAAAACATACGCAAAGCCATGGCTGCATACTCCTTAGTAAACGTGATATTGTCGACTTCACCCGTCATGGGGTTACTAACCCGCATTTGAACTGGCTCAACTTCTAACTTATTCAGCAACTGCCACATTTGTTGCTCTACATCACCAAAAGTTTCGTGACAAGCTGTATCTTGTTTACAACGCTCAAAAATAGCTTTTAAAGTATTTTGTAAATTGGCTTCATGAGATGAGGCCAATGGTTCACTTTGAGGGACCACAGAATCGAGAATAACTGACCGCAATGCCTCTGGAAATAATTTCATATAAGTCAAAGCTTTCCGAGTGCCGTAAGAACCACCATAAACATTCCACCTTTTGATGCCCAATGCATTCCTGACTGCTTCTAAATCCCTAATCGCATCTGTTGTAGTAAAATAGTGAACATCAACATCAATACCATTTCGACAATCTCGTAGCCAATCTTTCCACCCATCAGACTTGAGATCCATCACTTCTTCTAATAAGCTTTCATCTTCTACTTCACAACGCAAAGGGTGTGAACTTCCTGTGCCTCGCTGATCTACCAAAATTAAATCACGATCTCTTAAATTTGACTGATATACCCTGGCTATTCCCGCAAAAGTCTCTATCGCACCTTGCCCAGGACCACCAGCCAATAACAACAGAGGATCTTCCTTTTTTTGATCCGAAAGGGCAGCAATACGTGCCACATGTAATTCCAGGGTTTTATCAGGGATATTTGGATCAATAGGCACATTCAAAATGCCACATTCAGCCTTTTGACTGACACCATTTTTACCAATGTAACAGGGCTCTAAATCCAGAGCAAAAACAGAGCTCATACCAACCAACATGGCCAGTATACATGTGATACTTTTCATAAAAGGGAGTGCTTTTTAAACTGTAATAATTATAAATAGTGCGAACTAAAAAAACCATAGCTCATCAGTCATACTTTTTTTACAAATAAGTGCCCATAGATGATAGAAAACAATCCGCCTTGGATAGGAAAATTTAGAAAAACAATCTAAAAGCTACTGATGAAACTAGGCTTATGACCCTTGGCTCCAGCAAATTCAGTGTAACTCACCCATCGCCAGTCCCTTAAACGATAATATGCCTGTAGTAATAATCTAGACTACAATCATTTCTTGTTAGATTGGTATTGGAAATAAGGGAAAACTTTATCCTTTTGCTCCATATCTAACACTTTATTGTTAATCATAATTGTGTTAGTGCTGTTGAGCGCCCCATCATCGTCTAATTCTCTTAAATTAACAGATTTCACAACTAATTTACTAAATAGCTGACTTTCTTTTTTTAATAGCCTTGACCATACTCCATGCGAAACAGAAAAATGACTAACCTCATCATTATCTAGATTCGTCTTACCCATCGTTAGGAAATGATTTATATTAATACTCAATACCTGAGAATCAAGGTTATCAAAAAACAATGGCATAAAGATAATCTTTCCTGACACCAACTCTTCCTCAAAATTTATATAATAGGATTCATCAGCATTATAAAACCATGACTTTTGCATAATTTTCACTCTCTCCTCTTTAGCTCCCCAATGCAGAATCAAAGTCTTTAAACGAAAACCTTTTTCATTAAAAAAATTCAACTTGATAAACCCACCACCCCCTTGTTGGCTAAAATTTGGAGTTTCAAAATCATAAACCAATTCTTGTAAAACGTTTTTCTTTAAATCTACAACTTGATAAGTTTCCATGTATTCGTCAAAATTCCAGCTCCCCCAAGGAGCTCTTAACCATAAAATGTTACTACCATTCTGCACAAAATTAACAAACGAATTCAATTGATCTTTTTCATATCTGTAGCTAGTCTCCCAGCCTTCTAGTTGGTTGTCAAAAGAAGGATTTTTTAACGTCTTATTAGGTTTGATTTTGCCTTCTGAACTCAAAAATCTTGGTTCCATTTTATGTACGAATTTATTGAATTGGTTTGGATATTGAACACTAAAATCATGATTAATTTTATGTCCTATTAATTTCACATCATCACCATCTACTTTAACTTCGAGATAAAACCCCCTTCTAAAATAGCGATCACTGGGGTCATTTTCGTACTCTGAAAATTCTTCTCCAAAAGGTCTCGCCATAACAGGTGTAGGGACATTAATAAACTTTATGCCTTTGTATTCTAATGAGCTTTTAATAGATGCCTTAACTCCGGAATGAACATGGCCATTGAAAACATATTTAACGTTGCCAAATTTAGTCAAAGTATCTAAAGTATTTTTCTTAAAAGTGTTTGGCCAAAGCGAATAGAATTCCATCTGACTCAAACCAACTGGCAATATATGATAGTGCATGAACAGCATCACTTTTTTATCTGCATTCTTTTTTAAATCATTTTCTAACCAAGCAATTTGCTGTTTCTTAGCCTCATCACTCCTATACTTTTCTTGCGATCCAATGACAACAAAATGCCAGTTGCCATAATCGAATGAATAGTTCAATTTTTCAAAACCAGATAACTTCTTTTGGGCTTCAAAAAATTTAGGGTCGTTATCGAAACCATCATGATTCCCATGAACTAACATTGTTGGAACTACTTGTTTTGAAACAATCCTTATAAAATTGTCAAAAGCATTCTGGTAAGGATCCCAAACTAAATCCCCGTTATAGACCACAAAATCAATTGGGTTTTTGCTATGTGCTTGATTAACCTCTGAAATAAAATGCTCTAAAAGCTCATTCAAAATTTTCAGTGCTTTATTAGTCGTATCAACTGGTCCCATTTGGGAGTCAGAATTGACAAAAAATCTAAATTGTTTTTTATCTGGTTTTGATTCTGGTGAACTATAAGCCACAGACGAAACCATTATGCAAAACATTGCAATAAAACAGATTAATTTAGAATGCATTTCGCTTTAGAATAAAAAATTGGCATTCTATCACAAATAACCGTTTGGAAGGAGGCAATTAACTAGCCCAGAATTGTACTTCTCTTACTTCACTGTAATGCGTAACTCCAATAATTGATTTTGTAATCCCCCCCATTTTGAACTGAATTTATAAAGTAGAAGCTTATTGTTGCGATCATACTCGTTGCCCTTTAGGTTTATTGTAAAAGAGTTTGATGGCATGCAGCCGCTAGGCTGCCATCTTCATCACTGGACGTATGCCTCCAATGGCTGAATGTGGCCTTTCGTTATTGTAAGTCCATAACCATTTTGTAGCCAAGTCTTGTGCATGAGCAATGCTGTCAAACGCATCCATATCCAACCATTCATGCCGCACGGTTCTGTTGAAACGCTCAATGTATGCATTCTGTGTTGGTTTACCTGGTTGTTCATCGCCTCACTGGCTTGCTTCACCGAATAGTCTTGCTCAGTGACCAAACTGGCAGCTTCTAATTTAAATTCCGCACTGAATGTACGTCTTTTGATCGTTTTCATTGTTCACCTTCTTATCCGAAGTGATATCATAATTCACCTCTAAGTTGGTGGCCAATTTCACTGTACTACTACAGATTTAAAATCATGGCTGGGAGCTGTACTTAATGCAAAGCTATCAATCAATATTTTTTTCAAAATAAGAAGTGACTTGATCAACCAGCTCAATATCTTGCAACCCTTCTTCAAAATCATATATGATTTTGTATATGTCCATGTTTTCTATGTCTGGAATCCTATCGGGCTTGTAGTAAGTAAATAATTTTTCTCTTTGGATGCTTGTTTGATCAAACACATTTATGCCCTCTAGATTCGATGGTCGCTCCCACCCCATCAGCCCAATTAGTGTAGGTAAGATATCAATAAGCTGTGTTTCTTTCTTAGAAATGTTGAACTTATAATCAGCTTTAATAGGCTTAATCATTAATAAAGCTGAAGATCTTACAAGTACGCTGTTTTTACTCCAATGGTAGTATTCAGCATTTAAAGGAATTTGAGAACTAAATGGCATGCCATCAAATAAATCATGCCATCCAGCAGAACCATGGTCGGAGTAGATTAATATTAACGAATCATTGTACCTGTCCAATTGTTTCAAATGACGAATAAATTTCTTGATCATTGTCAATGCACAACCGACTTGCTCATAATATTTGTCCTCATCCCTTCCTTTTTTTATTATTCCTCTATAGTTACAATCATAATCAAAAATATAAGGAAGGTGAGGTAAAACAACTTGAGTAAAAATAAACTCTCCCGAATGATGCCTTAAATGTTCATCTTGATGTACTTTATTAAAGGTCTGGACACCAGCAAATGGAAGCACTCCCTCAGCAACTGACGATGGTCTTGCTTGGTTGTGATTTGGATCTAATAGCCTCACTGCTTGTTGGGCGATTCTTTTTCCATAAGTCAAGGATTCGTTAGCTAAAAAATTAGGTGATGATTTGACAGCCCAATAGGAAATAAAATCACTTAAATAAGGATGTTTTAAGGCCATTGATTGTTCCATGATCTCGTAACTAGTATAGTTGACATCATCCAAAGAGGATATAAAATCAGGCATCGCATAGCTGGTCAATCTATACCCGTTCTGTTTAAAGGACTTTCTTAAAACATCATTATTTATCCAGTCTATATAGTTTTTTCCTTTAAATAACGTACTTGATATGAAGCTATAATAGGAATGCAAACTATAAGGATAGTTACTTGTATTGTTTTTAAACAGGGTGAACCCTTGAAGCTCTTTTTTAAAACTGTTGTGTCGTTCATTCAAACTCTTTATAAAATAGTCTGTTTGCATACCGTCGAGCCAAATTAAGTAAACATTTGGTGACTGGTTAGCCGTGTTTGCCATTTTAGTTATTGTCTCAGGAGACTCTTTCCCTGAAGATACATATATATAAATAAGAACAAAAAATGATATAGATAATGAATACTGACTCAACCTCACAAGCAAACCGATTCTTTTCTGGTAAAGTATCGTGATCGCAATGGCTACAATGATAAATAATTCTAAAACTGTGAATGATATCGATTCTGGTATGTCAGCTAACGTTCCATCCAGTGCACCTGCTTCCGTTGGAACAAACAAGTCATTAGCGAAAATAATAAGGCCTATTGAGGCAAATATTTTCTGAATTTTATAATTAGCCTTGTTAAATTTTTTTGTTAGCACAAGGCCTAAAGATGTAATAATAAACCCTAAAATCATTAAGGCTAAAGATAAAATTAAAGGAATCAACAACAGAAATGAATCATAATCAAAACTTTTAGCGTTAAATAGATAAAATAATATGGGTATCCCCAAAACACCAAAAGTGGCAAAACAGACATATCCATAATTGTCCCTAAAAAAACTGGCCATCATCTTCATTATTAATCTTTGCTCATATATATAATGACTACTTAGTCAATCCTGAAAAAGTCCATCCTGGTCTTTTTCAGGTTCAACTACTTAGTGATTGAGTCCTTAAAATTCATTTTCTTGTCCTTTCAAAAGAAAAATAAGGAATCAATTTATCCTTGACACTCATATCCAGTTCGATTATCAACCATAATTGTATCAGAGCCAAATGCTGCTCCCTCGTCTAACTCGCTAACTGAACTTACAACCAATTTACAATAGCTTACTCTCTTTTTTCATCACTCTAGACCATATTCCATGTGAAACAGAAATGATATCAGAAAGTGGGATCACATCAAATTGCATACTGACATCACCCCAATTAAAAATAATTGGCTTTACATTGATTTAATTAGTTCTTTATAGAACAGAGATGCTATTGGCGCAAAAATCACTGTTATCACCGGCGTTCACAAACAACATAGACAAGTTTTAGGTACTGAAGATTCATTTCACAGCCAAGGCCACTACCGTCAGTATTTTGGATTGGCTCAAAATAAGTCAGCAAATATTCAAGTGACTTGGCCAGGCGGTTAAATACAAACTATGAAAAACGTGTTGGCCAACCAATTAATAAAAATCAAGAAATTAACGGTGTAAATATATTTCTATGTGGTTTCTATTGAATTAATTTTATTAGTCCCGACCAAGTTACCCGGTTTAAAACCAAGAATCCGTCAGCAACAGTCAAAACTACTTGTTTTAAAACCCTCCTATCGACAGCATTTCAAAACAATCATTTTCTGCTAAAAGGAGTAGTTTTATCCCTCCCATTCATATCTAACACACTATTGTTAATCATAATTGTGTCCGTGTTGAGTGTACCTTGATCGAGTTCTCTTAAGTTTACAGAATTCACAACCAATTTACTAAATAGCTTACTCTCTTTTTTTATCACTCTAGACCATATTCCATGTGAAACAGATAGGTGACTAATATCATTTACATCTATACTCGTTTTTCCTTCTTTCAGAATATTATTAAGATTAATATTGACTATTTGAGAGTCAAGGTTATCAAAAACCAGCGGTATCGAGATAATCTTGCCCAACTCCAACTCTTCACCAAAGCTTACAGGATAGAATATTGTTCCATCAGCATTATGAAACCACGACATATACGAAAACCTTACCCTCTCTTCTTTAGCTCCCCAATGAAGAATCAAAGTCTTTAAACGAATTCCTTGTTCATTAAAAAAATTCAACTTGATAAATCCACCTCCACCTTGCTGGCTAAAACTTGGGGTTTCAAAATGATAAACCAGTTCTTGTAAAGCGTTTTTCTTTAATTCTACAACTTGGTAAGTTTCCATATACTCATCAAAACTCCAGGCCCCCCAAGGAGCTCTTAGCCATAAAACGTTACTACCATCCTGCACAAAATTAACAAACGAATTCAATTGATCTTTTTCATATCTGTAGCTAGTCTCCCAGCCTTCTAGTTGGTTGTCAAAAGAAGGATTTTTTAACGTCTTATTAGGTTTGATTTTGCCTTCAGAACTCAAAAATCTTGGTTCCATACCATGCTTGAATTTCTTGAATTTATTTGGATACTGAACAGTGAAATCGTGGTTAATTTTATGCCCTATCAATTCGACATCATCACCATCTACTTTAACCTCAAGATAGAACCCCCTCCTAAAATAACGATCACTGGGGTCATTTTCATACTCAGGGAACTCCTCTCCAAAAGGCCTGGCCATAACAGGTGTAGGACCATTAATAAACTTGATGCCCTTATACTCTAAAGAGCTTTTAATGGATGCCTTAACTCCTGAGTGGACATGACCATTAAAGACATATTTAACATTACCATACTTCGTCAAGGTATCTAAAATATTTTTCTTAAACGTGTTTGGCCAATACGAATAGTACTCCATCTGACTCAAGCCAACAGGCAGTATATGGTAGTGCATGAACAACATAACTTGCTTATCGGCACTTTTCTTTAATGCATCATCTAACCAAGCAACTTGCTGTTTCTTAGCCTCTTCACTCCTATATTTTTCTTGCGCCCCAATGACAATAAAGTGCCAATTACCATAGTCAAATGAGTAATTGAGTTTTTCAAAACCTGATAATTTTTTTTGAGCTTCAAAAAATTTAGGGTCGTCATCGAAACCATCATGATTTCCATGAACCAATATCGTTGGTACTTCTTGCTTTGACACAATCCTTGTGAAATTGTCAAAAGCATTCTGATAAGCGTCCCAAACCAAATCTCCGTTATAAACCACAAAGTCAATTGGGGTTTTAACATTTTCTTGATTAACCTCTAATACAAAATGCTCTAAAAGTTCATTCAAAATTCCCAGTGCTTTATGTGTGGTGTCTGCTGGTCCCATTTGAGGGTCAGAATTGACAAAAAATCTGAATTGTTTTTTATCTGGTTTTGATTCTGGTGAACATAAAGTGGCAGATGAAAACATCATGCAAAATATTACAATAAAATAGATTAGTTTAGACTTCATCGACTTCGGATTAAAAAATTAGGCATTGTATCATGGACAACTATTTGGACATAAAATTTTCCTAACTAACTTTCTTCACAGTAACACTGAGCCATCATCCTGTCTCTTCCTCTAGAGCTCTCAACAACAGAATTTTATAAGCTATATTTTTGAATTCAGTTGTTGAATGGATAGCAATTGATTAGCTTTGATGTCTTTCAAACTCGTTGTTGAACCATCCGACCACTTCACCACAATGTTAACTGCTTTATCTTTTCCTAAACCAATATACTGCCTGTAGTGTCCTTGGCTATGAAATGAGTCTTCAGAACCAAAAACTTGTCTATACTGTTTCCCATTGGAGCCTTCAATAATGATTTGGGCCCCTACTCCATCTTGATTCTTTTTGTTCCCCAGCAAATCAATATTTAGCCAATTATTTTCATTAGCTAAATTTCTATGGACCACCAGATGATTAAAATCCATGAATTCCTTGAATTGATGATTCAATATCTTATGCGTTATGTTATCAGTAAGTTTTTGATAGGCTTCTACCTGTAAAATATCCCATTGACCATTGTTTTCGCTGTCGAAAAATACCAGGTTTTTAAATAGGTAATTACGAGGTTCAAAAAGTATTGTCATCCATTTTTCTTTTTTCATGAATTTTTTCCCATTATTTTTGAAATAACCATGTTTCATGCTGATGATGTCTTGATCACCATCATGGTCAACATCAGCAATGACTAAATGACCATCTAATGATTCTGGCAGACCAAATGATGACAGTTTTCTCATACGGTATTTAGAATTTGCGTTTTTACTAAATATCTTGACCCATCGATCATTGGTAATATATTGATCATAGGTAACAATGATTTCCATCTCACCGTTATTGTTCAAATCTGATACTTTGATGCTGTTATATAATGAGTTTAATTTTTTCCCCAAAGGTTGGCTTTTAAATATGGTCTCATAAGTTGGCGGATCTGATTCAGTATTAAGTGATTGAATTAACAACCTGTTTTTCCAAATAGATACCAGTTCCGGTAAGTGATTTCCTTCAAGATTAAACCATTTGAACTCATCTGCATCTATATGATTTAACTTGTAATCATTGGCCATATCAACAAATTTTAACTCATCTGTGTTTTGTTGGACTAACAGTTGATTTGGGCTTCTCATACAACCTTTATACAAATCCAAGTCCCCATCACCATCAAAATCGACCCACATTGATTTGTAGGTTCTGCACTTAGTTTGGTCATTGAGGCCAGGTACCAATTGCTCAGACGAATAGTTTTTAGCTTTCGAATCATAAAGGTAGAATTGGTCGTCGATAACTTGTGATGGATGAAAGTGTTTGATCATAGCCCTCAGTCCACCTGTTGACATGAACACATCGGTAAATTCATCATCATCAACTTTTGCCCATGCACTCGAATGATTATCCTGACTATTAATTGAGAATGATGACTGTTTTGGATTTTTCCTTGAAAATCCGACAAATATTTCCTTTGCAGGCAGATTTAAATTGAATTCATGTAGTACATCCGGAAAAACAACAGATAACTGAATGAGCCCATTGGGCTCAAGTGCCAAACTGACAAAGGCAAAATGGCCTTGCAACGTTTTCTTAAACTCAACATCCGCCTGAGCGTTCTCTGTAAAATTAACACCTATCGATTTTTTTTCATGATCAGGAGTAGGTACCTTTAATGTACCAGTCACCTTTTGAGTACATTGATTACAATACAGATACAATGTATCTCTATTTGGGTAAAAAATATTTAACCCTTTTTTCATTGGACCAGCACGACCAATCGGCTCATACTCAGGTAAATCGATTGTTTGACTTAGTCCTAACTGGTGATTGATTTCAAAACGTGACTTTTTGTTGATTAAGTATGATTCTGCATAGTCATGGTTGGTTGTGTAAATATCATATAAACTGTCTTCATTAATGCGCGCCATACCCACATCAAATATTTCAACCCTAGAGAGCAGATCATAAGATTCTTCATGATCTAATTGCAAAGACAATAAAAGGATTAGTATAAACATACAAATTTTACTCCTGATCTTAAACGATAATTAATCAAAAAAGGTTTGAATCTTAATACAACTAAGATCATTTTGTTCATATACAATTATGAACCATCGAAACTGAACGTCGTCCAAATCTTTTGAAGCATTGACAGTTTAGTTTTAAGAAATTATTTGCTTTACCTACTTGGGATTATCATAATGTAGTTTTCATCTAATAACAATATGCACCGTTTGATTATTTTTCTTTGCTTTAAGATCTCCTTGGTTCTGCCACTACAAACCATTTAAAAAGAAAAATTTATTGGATCAATGAATCTTTAATTTTAACGCCAAAAGACCTATAACCGACAGCCTTTCACCTTCTCTTATGATGACAAAAGATCATTTCCCCTTGCTGTTGTCAGATAACTTTAGCTAATTGCTTAAATGCCAATTGTTTTAAAGAGTCATGCATAAAATGAAAGGTCATACCCTCACTCTCTTGTTGCATATCCGAATCAATACATTGCAAACCTTTAGTCATATAGACCAATTGCCTTAATACATATGCCCTCACCCAAGGATCAAAAAAACCATAGATCAATCGGTATATCATATTCAAATCATTCAAACCTGAAAAATCTAACTTAACTTGAGGTAACCAACAAGGCAAAATAACATCTCCAATATCGATCCCTGGTGCGAGAAAGAATGCAGTAGCTGAACATGTGTTTGCTATTAATTGAGACCACAAAACACAATCTGCACCACGAATGTCTGGTAGGAAACCTGGATGGATATGAATGAATTTTTTATTAGCCAAATTCAATAATCCTTCAGGGACAATACCTCCTCCAGTATATAAAAATAATTCACTCGCTTCTGCTGCTAACTTATTTTCAAGCACCGGATCAGATAATCCGTTAACCATCAACTGATCTACTTGGGGTGTATATTCATGCAAAGATACAGGCATCATGGCAGCCAATTGTATTGACATTGAGAAGTCTAATTTACTTTCAATCTGGGCACGAACCGCTGTTACTTGCTTTTTATATTTATTTTTGATCTGTTCTGGCCAGTAAAACATTTGGTTGTATTGTTTCCTGGCAGCATAACCTAAGCGCATAGCAGTCGGTAAAAAACGACCTACTGGTTTTTTACTAACCAAATCATTAACTGATATCAATTGAATAATTTTTTCGACTTTCAATCCCATTGACTTGATGGTCTCCAAATACGCCCGTGCAATCGGACCTTCTGAGAATAACACAGTGATAGGCAAGACGTTTTTTTTCAGCTGACAAACTGCAATCGATTGTGACGCTGATTGAAGGCAAGGATGTTGTTGGCTCATTATTGTTGTCAACAAAGCAACTACCTCACTTTTTTTTCTACCAAAAACAGAGTCAACCCGATCCAGAACCTTAAACAATACATTACACACTTTCAGAATCAAAGCTGTATTACCCTCATCCTTGATATCATATAAATATTGAGTAATCAGCAAAACCGTGCTCTGGTAGATTCTTTCACTGACCGTTTTTTTGACTTTTCCGGGCTTCCAATCATGCTGATATTCGGTATAGTGTTTTGTGGCCACATCCAATTTTTTCATCCAGCATTTTAAAAAATTCCGTTGATCGTTTGACCAAGATTCACTATTGATCAATGCTACCAACTCATATCCAACATCGATACCATCTACAAAATCTTTGTTCGGCTCTGATTGCAGTTCATTTCTGGCTAACTCAAACAATGGTGCTATCTCTTGAAACATACTTAATTACCTAATACCTTTTGTTGAATAAATTGAAGCACATTAGCCATCGCCCAGTACAACACCATAGAAGCTGGAAAGGGGTAGAATAAAACAAAAAATGCAAACGCCATCAAATAGAGATTGATCTTTTGTTTCCTTGTTTCTTTAAATGGAACCAAGTCGTTTTTATATGAGATAGTTGACAACAGAGTAATGACAGTCATCAAAAAAGGTAATAAATTCAAACCTGAACCGAATAAGGGCACAGTGAATCCTAGCTCAAATAATGTATCAGGCACCGATAAATCTGATATCCATAAAAATGATTGATGCTCAAGCACACTGGCTTCACCTAAAACATTAAAAATAGCAATCAATATCGGAATTTGAATAAAATTAGAGAATAAGGGTTTAAGTGAATAAAATGGAGTGATGCCCAGTGCTTTATGAGCTTGCATCATGTGATTGTGGGCAGTCTCACCGGTATGGTTCTTCTTTATTTCTTCTAGCCGGGGTGCTAACAACGATTGATAATGACTGACTTGTCTTTGAAACCGCCAAGTCATCAAACTGACTGGAAGCAATAGTAGCTTGATGACCACAGCAAGCACAATAATTGACCAGCCCCAATGACTAAGCACATCATTAATGACTACTAATAGCCATTCTACTCCCAAGGCTATGGCTCGAAGCCAATCCCATAAGTGAGCATATTTCAATGACGAAAATTCAGGAAAAGAATTAATGTAACCTATTTGGGGTTCCAATGGCATTAACCGATCTGACTTAAGTAACAATTGATTTTGTTTAAAAGTCGCACCAATGTGGTCACTCAGTGGGATCAAAGCCAACTGATACCTGGATTTCCAACCGACATGCGTTGCCTGTTGTGGAATAAGCGACTCCATATCTGGGTCGACAAAAAACACTTGATTGTCGATCAAATAAATAGGTTGAACGCTGTTATAAATAAAAGCCAAACCGAAAAATGGCTTTTCATGTGTGATCATGAACTCAGGCGTATTGACTGTTAATGTGCTACTGATTTCTCTCGTTGTCCTGATATCAACTGCATTCACGGACAATGTAAATAGCAATAATAAAAAAATGTAGCTTTTTTTCATATTCACAATAAATCTAATATGGCATGGGCTGCTTTATGTCCGCTTCCGCCCAGATTATAGACATGTTGATCTGCCAGACGAGCCATGTGTTGTAACTGACTCTCTTCTGGCATCAATAATTGTTCGATATGAGCAGCCAAACCCCTTAAATCTATCGACTGCACGATACCAATGTGATCCCTAATTTGGACCTCAAATGGTTCAAGTCCTAATTCTTGATAGGTTGGATTTTGTACCTTTCTCGGCACATCAATAAACAACACTGGTTTTTTTAAACCCAACGCATATTCCAGCGCTGCGCCCGACCAATCCGAAATCATCAAATCAGACTGGTGCAATGACTCCTCAGAAGAAACACCGCTTTCAAAAGTGAATCGTTCATCATTACCATATCTCTTCAATATGGCATCTATAACCGGTCTGGCTAATTTAACTGTTTGTGGGTGCGGCCTCAGGATCACATGATATGGCAAGGTCATCAGTACATCTATCAACTGCTCTCCCATCTGTTCTAGTGTGCCATTTTCTCCCCAGGTTGGTGCCACCAAAATGACAGGAACATGATTTGGCTCTCGGGGTTTTGTATGTGCAATAATCGAGTCGAGTCGACCATAACCATGTTTTATCAATTGCTTATCAGGCATCTGCCAATGGTTGATCATGGCTTTAATTTCAACTTCATGATGAGGGCCTGAACAAAAAATCACATCAAAAGCATCAAAAGCTTTCGGGCGATAGACCATATGATGACTGACCAGAGAATGATGAACATAGATAAATTTGCCCACCTTATTCGATTTCTTGACCTGGTATTGATCCAAATCTGGCATCGTCATAATGACCAATTGACAATTCAAGTTTTCAAAAAAATAGTTTCTTATGAAACCGTAGCCTATCAAAAATCCATTGAAGTTGGGGTGCGTTATTACCAAACCAGGATCAGTTGGATCCGAACTGACATAATTGATTTTTTTATCTGTCTGACTCATTAATGCTTCAACAATAGGCTGTAGATGAGGCCAGTAGTTTGGTCCTTCACAGTAAAAACAAATCTGTCGCTCGGAGGCAGGTAACTGATTGAATCGCAAAACGTCTTTAAAGAAACGAATGAATTTCATGACCTTTAACCCAAATCACAGAAAGCTTTGAGTTTTCCTTGCTCTTGTAATGACTGATAATTTTGCAGGTCTGAAACAGAATCAATCTCTAGCCAACCATTTTTAACCAATGCAGCTTTCACTTGCCATCCTGCATCTATCAGTTGCTGAATAAACGAAGTCATATACATGTTTGGAAAGGTTTGCCCGTCATAACATGCTGTTCGATCCAGTGACTGATAAAAATCAATCATTTCGGCAACTTTATCAGCCCTGACTTTAATCAAACCAGTGTATTGACCTTGGATTTGATCATAGTTTTCAGGTTTTTTACCCAACTCGATCACATTGCCCTCATCTGACAATTGAAGCGTTTCTGCATCATCCAAAGGATTTTCTAGTCGAAGCTCCCATAGTTTTTTCCACTCTTGATCAATCATCAAAACCACCTCACCGTCAGTCGCCAGCAATTTAGCTAAATTATCATGCTGATAAACGATGTCTCCATAACAAATCAGTAAATCTTCATCAGAAGACATAATGCCTTTTGCGCAAAATAAAGTGCTGACCATATTGGTGTGCTCATAATCAACATTTTCCATACATTGATAACCCAACGCCCTGATTTGGTCAATGCGATACCCTCCGACCACTGTGATATCATCAATACCTGCTGCATTTAACACAGCCACTTGTCTTGCCAATAACGAACGACCATCCAATGGTGTCAAACATTTGGGTCTATCATCCGTAATAGGACGCAATCGCGTGCCTTGCCCAGCTGCTAAAATAATGGCACGGCTCATAAAAACAGATCCTTGATGATTGAGTGCCCGATCTCTGCATCCTTGTTATGCCGTTCAGGATGCCACATGATCGCTGAAATTAACAAGTTCTTATGCTGAGCATACTCTACAACACCATCTTCAGCAAAACCCAAAACCTGCCATTCAGGTGCCAGATCTTGTTCTCTCATTCCCCAGTTATGATAAGAATTAACATGAACCTTTTGACCATCGCGAAAGGTCACTTGATGATCATCACAAACATGACCAGTGATCGATTTTATGGTGCCCCCAAAGTAAATATTGAGCATTTGCATACCTCGACATACACCCAGGATTGGAAGGTTATTCTTTATACAGTAGGATATCAGTTGAGTTTCGAAGAAGTCTCGCTCTTCCGCCATTGATTCACCCTGTGTGCAAACCAGATCATTACCACCAGTTAAAATGACACCGGATAATGACAATTCTTTGAGGCATTGATTAACAGCACGTTCATCAGTCATATTGGGCAGTAAGACTGGTAGGTACCCTAAATTAACAAGCAACTTAGCCCAACTTTGATCTAGGCAATCTCTTCGCTCACCATAAGAGGTGACTATTTCGACACGTTGAGTCAAACCAACTCGTTTCATCATTTAATCCTGATGATTTGTTTTTGAATACAATTCAACCTGATAACCACAGCTGACTTTAACTCATCATATATTTTATCTCCTACCCCAATGGCTGCAGGCAAATTCAACTCTGCAGAACGTATCGCCATATGAGAATTAGCGCCTCCGTATTTTGTGATAAGACCTGCAATGTGATGAGTAAACATCCAGTCATATCCAGGATCAGCGTGTTCAATGAATACAATTTTACCTTCAATCGATTCAGGGTCATCCGATAAACATACACTATCAGCAACAACAGATTGACTGGTAATGTAATTAGGCTCTGAAAGATTGCGCTCGAAAGCATAAAAATCATTCTCTGATAAAATCAACTGAGGTAACTCAAGCATTTCAGTCATTCGGAATTTTTTCTTGTTAAGTTTGATTATTTCTTTAAGGTCATTCTTTCCTGATAAACCCAGTAAATACTCTTTCAAATTTTCTAAACTCAGGAAAGCTATCTTTTTTCTACTGAGACCTAATGTGGCACCAAATGAGATAATTAAATCAAGTGCTTTACTCAGATTTCTAGAAAACTCAAACTTGACGAACTCTCTGGCTTGAATAGCTTCTTGACAATAAGTCATCAGCTGCTTGGCAGTTAATATCAAACCCATTTTTTTCAACAAACGATTAATCTTTTCTGTTTGAATTTCTTCCAGTTCAAATGCTTCTACCGATTTACCAGTTCTGGTTTCTCCAACATGCTCAGCAAACAAATATTTTCTGGGATTTTCCCAATAGGCCTCGGCTGTTAAATCATATGTCCCTGGGCGTAAGTGACCATAGATCTCTTCATAGGTTTTTTGCGTCATTTTACCATTGATAACAGCCAAAGCATCTGACTCAAAATCCCCCGCTACAGTTTTGAACGATGATAAAAACTGCTCTTTATCGCTTTGACTTAATACACCTGAGCTGACTAAAGAATTTAAAAATGTCATGGCCACGAACCCTGCTCTTGCCGCATGAGCAAAAGCCAATGTACCATGACTTCGACACTCTTCCAATAACAGCATTGCTTTTTGTAAATCTGTGATTTCAGATCTGAGGACACGTTCTCTACTGACAGTCAATTCATTAATACCACAAATATCCGACGACAACCGATCAAAGGCATTTTGTGTGATTTTTATCAACCCAGCTTTGAGGAGATCTATATCTGCATCACTTACACCAAACGGCAACAATCTTTTTTGAGCCTTTTCATCAAAATCAGGAGTGAATACCGTGAATGCCACCTCGAATTCTAATTTATCATGAAACTGAGGATTGTCTTTTAATACCGCTAAATAAGCATCACAAATCCGTTCTGCTGCTGCCTCATCAACATTGGCAGGAATAAACGAGTTCAAACTACTTCTGACATTAACATACGGTTGACCAGCAAACGTCCTGATCAATGGATATTGCCTTACATCACGATAACCAAACGCTGCTCTTTGCTCTGCCCATATTTTGTCGGCAATTAAGTACCTGTATAAACTATATGCCAATGGTTTTGGCTTGACACCAATGATTTCGGCTGGATTCCAGTCTGGCATCACGCCAAAATAGGTATGGTGCCCAACAACACCAAATGTTTTTAATTGCTCAATTTTGAAAGCATTGACACAATGATCAAGAACTTCTTTGATATCTTGATCTTTTACTGAATCATTCTTATGATTCACCGCAATCGGCCTAACCTGAAAGATATGCAATCGACTTTTGTTATCAATTGCAAACTCAATATCTAACTTATCGTAACTGAGCAACTCCTCGATTTCTACCACACCTCGCAACACCATTTGAAGTGATTGATCCAAATGACTCCACTGACCATAATGAGACTTGCTAACAACAACTGTTCTTAGATGAGCTCCGGAGCCAGAAGTGACAGACTCTGTAGATTGAGTCTTGTCATCAAAATTGATTCGATAATAAGGCGCACCAGTTTCTAATGAACGTGTAAATACCACCCCCGACATTTGCACTTCAGACAAATGGGCCTGGACTAAAATTTGGTCTTGGTCAAATGTAGCCGAGTTATGATAGGAACTCACTACATCTTCTACTGCCTTTGAAATGGCTGAAGGCTCCCTAGAATCTACATTTAATACACTTTCAAAACCACCAGCATGGGACTTGCTCCAACAATCTTCAGCAAAAGAACTACTTCTAACAACCAATCGCTGTCCTTTAAAGCGACTCTGAATCTTAGTAATAATCGAAAGTGAATCTTGCCTCCATTGAGATACAGTGAATGAAACCTGTTCACCAATGATAGATTCTTTGACTAAGGGAAACAATCTGTATAAAGTTTCAGATTTTGTCCCGAGAATAAAGTGAGCAATATCAAAATCAGAATTAAACTCAGTCCACTGACCTTCGACATCATAAAAAACTACTTCGAGATTGATTTGCTCAAAAATATTAATAACTTGAAGTAAATCCCTAACATCACTCAAGTCCAATGATTTTAATACCTCAATGGCATTGGGTGACAGTTTCACTAAGCCAGTGAATTCAACTTTTGAAACACCCTTAAATTGTGGGTAACCTACAATATCGAAAACCTCAGCGCTTTCGATATCTGCCTCACTTCTATGTGAAAACCTGGTCAACCAATGGCTATCGACACCTACGACTACATCAGCCTTGACCTCAGAAAATTGTTCAATGATTTTAGGTCTGAAGAGTGTGTCGGAATAAAGAATCAAAGCTTCTTGGCCCGATCTGAATGGTGCTTGGAGCAAAGTATAAACAACACTATTATGCTGCCAGTCAGGAACAATTGTATAGTTAAGCTCAGGATATTGGGCAACAATTTCCTGAACGTGATAACCACCAATAAAGTTAATTTTGTTAATTTCTGTTCGTTCTAAACTTTGCAGCTGCCAATCAAGTGCTTTACGATTTTTAGAAATTGCCTTAAGAGCAGAAGGAAGTCGCCCTAACTGTGAGGCCCCTGCACCAAGGAAAAACACATCCATGAGAAATAGGTCCTCCTATTCTTCGGATTCAACGTCATCTTGCCGTTTTTTACCAGTGAAAACCGCTTTTATCTTATACCAAAAAGTTTTAATAAAAAGCCCAATAGCAACAAAAAAACCTATGATGGCAGACATGATGGCACTACCAGAACCTGGATCAATATAACTCCATGAAACACCAGGCAGTAAAATCATTAGACAAGCGAATACCTTTAATAAACGCATACTATTAAGCTCCTTGAGTGCAACAAACTGAGAATTATATAACGATCAGAGCTAAATCCAAGTAATAAACACATCATTTTTAGCTAACACATGCATTATGGTTCTTTTTGGCTGACAAGCACTGACTTAAGAACCACACCCAAAACACTACTACCACTGCTGAGATCAAACTGTTTTACTGGCTTTAAATCAGGCATGAGCATTTTTAACTCTTGTAAGCCTGTTGAAACAAATAACTCACCTGAAAAGTCAAACTGATGAGTTTGTTCCCCATTTTGATTGACCAAAATTTCACCAATTTTACTGTTATTCAAATATACCAATAAATTAATCTCTTGCTGTCTTTCGAACAAAAAAGGTTTAAATGTGAGCGCTAATGAAAACTCATTATCAACATATGCAACATCTGTATTAATCTTAAAAGTAATCCGCGAATCAACACTCTCTGCCAGCACACCATCATTTTCAGATGATGCCAAACCGAACCCATATCGGGCACAATAATGCGCTCTGGCATTTGAACTAAAAGTCATTTGGAGCGGAAATTCTTCCGGTTGGCAGCCATTAGCAATTAACTCCTTTAACTCCCAACTGGCCTTATTTCTATAATCTGCATTGACTCTATAAAGCGCTCCATCATTGATCATTCTTTTACCACCTTTAGCATTATTTCTATAAGAATAAAAGAGTCTATTTTGATCAAACATCTCATCATACGAGGTAGCATGCAAGGCTGGATTTGTTATGTTACTGTAAAGTTCTAAAAGAGAAAATGGCTGATCAACCTCTTTAAACTTTCCATTCTGCTCCATACCTTTTATCATGAACATGATTCCAGCACTATTCATTTCAAAATATGAAGGAAATCCTGTTAACGACCGATCATCAAACATCCGAGAACCATGGTCCGAAGCAACGATGATCACAGAGTTATCATATACACCAATTTCTTTGTATTTTTGTAATAACTCATTCGTTTTTTTAAGTGCACACAATGACTGCTGCATCATTAAATGATCACCTGACATACTATTGCTGACAGCTCTCTTGACACAGTTTTCATCATAAACGAATGGTGGGTGAGGAGTCAGAATGTGTATCAATTTAAACCTTGGATTATCATCACCTACCTCAGATTGTTCTGTCATTAAATCTAAAAACATATGAGCTTGTTCAGACTGTGTAGCAGGAAGCTCAGTTTTAAACGCCAGGTAATTAGAAATCAACCATAATCCATTGTTATAAACTCGCTTCTTCAATATATGTGGAGCCAGTCTGAACAGGGCATAATCTAACAGCAATGCACCATTGAATCTCGTTATTTGCTCAGGATCTAGTGGTGGTTCAAATAAGAAACGCCGTGGATAGAAGTTCTTAAACCATGAATATGTGGAAATAACGCTGACATCATATCCATTCTGTTCAAATACTGCTGGCATGCCCTTTTGTCCCACATCGTATTCAATAAAATCTTTCATGATTGCATCCTTTGGAATCATTTGCCCCGTCAATAAAGATGGCAAACTACCCTTCGTAGCTGGATAATTACTGATCGCATCACGGTAACTTACAAAACCTTGATACATATCCTTAAATTCAGGGTTCCTTTCAAGGATTTTGTGAAAATATTCAGCTCCAAAAGTATCTAAAATGATGATAATGATGTTTTTCTCTGAAGAATACTTGTAGAACTCTTGATCCACTCCAACAGGTATCACTTTATCTTCAGGTTCTTCAATAACTTTAACACCAACCAAAAGCACCTGTGCAAAGAGAATAATTCCTACAATGAATGCAAAATGCCGATTAACAAACTGCTGAAATATCAGCGCAAGAAGCAATGCCAAACTTCCAATAGCTAATTCAATATTCCCTCTTTTATCAAACATTGAAAAATCAATTTTTGATCCATCAAGAACACCATAACTGATAACAAACAGATCAGAATGGAACCAAAATAAAATGGCGGCAATCAATAAAATTGAGGTAATGAACTTCAATATGAAACGAGGAAATAGAGCAAAAACCAGAAATAATGCCAACCCGACAACTGCTACCATGATGACAGGTTGAATGATTAAATCCAAAAAGTAATGAGCAAAATATTCTCTTTGGTTAAAATAAATCAAATGTGTCACGTAGACAGACAGTGTAACCGTCAATGACACCAAAGCCACAGCCAAACGCAACAACAGTTGTTTTTTATTCATTAAGAAACCTTATTTCAAAATTCCATATAATACACAAAAGCAACTCAGACAAGCAGATCCCACAAGATAAAGGTACGGAGGGCCAGATATTAATAGTTAGTTAGCGATACTGTCTATATCAAAAATAATCGTCTGAACCTGAATCTTCTTCGCTAGATAAATTGATACGCACCTCCAAACCCTGACGAGAATCAGCATTGCTGAGCGCTTCTTCTAAAGTAATAATACCGTCTTTGTACATGTCATACAAGGCTTGATCAAATGTTTGCATTCCCTCTGCCAATGAATTTTCCATCGCTGGTTTGAGTTCGTTGATTTCTCCCTTTCTGATCAACTCTCGAATTTGCGGACTGTTTAATAACACCTCGCAAGCCGGTCTGCGTTTACCATGAACATCAACGACAAGACGTTGAGAGACGACTGCACGAAGATTCAATGCCATATTCATCAGTACGTTTTTATGCATGTCACTCGGAAAAAAGTTCAACGCACGTTCCATTGCTTGGTCAGAGTTATTTGCATGCAACGTTGCCATACACAAATGACCAGTTTCGGCAAAAGAAATAGCCGCTTCCATAGTCTCAGCATCATTAATTTCACCAATCAATATCAAATCAGGCGCTTCACGCAAAGCATTTTTCAATGCAGGTCCGTAACCAAGCGTATCTATGCCAATCTCTCGCTGATTAACCACAGATTTTTTGTGTCTGTGAATATATTCAATTGGATCTTCAACCGTCAAAATATGTCCAGTTTTGTTACTATTACGATAATCAATCATTGATGCCATAGTGGTCGACTTACCCGAGCCCGTCGCACCCACAACCAATATCAACCCTCTTTTTTCTAGAATCAGATCATACAAATGTAAAGGCATATTGAGTTCATTGAGTTTAGGAATTTCACTCTTAATGGTTCGTATGACCATGCTGACTTCACCACGCTGTCGAAAGACATTCACCCTGAACCGACCAACTCCCTTGATGGATACTGCCAGATTACACTCATTGGTATTTTCAAACTCCTTGTTTTGTTCCTCATTCATCAAAGAATGAGCAATTTGTTGAATGATGCCTGGTGGCAGCCCCGTACTACTAAGGGCGTTTAAGGTTCCTTCAGTTTTTACACTGATAGGTGCTCCCGTTGATAAGTACATGTCAGAACCATTTGTTTCCCGCATGATTTTTAAAAAATGTGTTAAGTCCATACGCTCCCCCTATAATGACCTAGTTCTGAAAAAATCAGCCTCAAACACATACCAAAGTTTGCCCGAAAAAAATCATCAAAACAACCTGGCTTTACTGAAAATTGATGATTGAATTTTATTTTACCGACTAATATATCAATCCGCATGCTTTCATCAACAAGTAATTAACAATCATTGGCACAGACCACTCAACTCTTGCGGAGAAAAACCTAATAATTGGCCTGCTTTATCGATCAATTGTGTTTCTAACAAATGCAGTTCATCATCAGCTTTAGCTAATAGCCACATATTTTTCAATAAAACAGCTTTTTCTGTTTTATTGAGGTAATTATTGATCACATTCGTTTGCGTTTTAATAGAAAGCGAAAAGTCTGCCCTTAATTCAGCTTTTTCAATGTGTGCTAGCACCACATTTCGCTCCATATTAAATGACTCTGACAGCAACTCAATCAATACTTTTTTCTCTTTATGCAGTTCTATAAAATCCGCTCTAATCATTTCTAACATTAACTCAGTGATCGCCAGATTCAACTCTTTTTGTTCCTCTTCTGATAGAGCCTGCCGAATGGTATCTAGCTTTAGTAATGCTTTGACTGTACTTGCGAAATTCATGCTGTTGCTTGATGTCAGCCTTAAAATACTGATAATACACAATACGTTAACCACCTGCAAACCTCTTTATGAAACAAATTTCGATCTCAGTTCTTTTAGCATTCATCACAGCTTGTCAATTTAGCCCAAGTAAACCGGATGTCGTCACTCAAGTTAAACCAACAGACAATTTGCCTATCAACAGTGTAGAGTTGATCTCAAAAATCGAACGATGTCAAAATAATGAAGTCTGCTTAAACGAACTGGAAGCTTATCTAAAAACATGGATGATCACCCCACAACAAGAAAAAGCAAACAACCCGCTACCTGAAGCACAATCGATTGCTGAATTACCCAAACATCCTACTACCAATCATAATGGTCAACATCTGTTTCAAGATAATCGCCTGAATAATGAACGTATCCAAGCTACACTCAATGAATGGCTTACATGGAAACGCCCGCAATTGATTGAAACATGGAATAATTACCAATTCCTAAAAACAGATGTTTACCCTCCGTTCAAAAAACTAGATATTCCAGAATCTTTAGTACTCGCAATCATTGCCCAAGAATCCGGAGGGCGTGTACACTCCACATCCAAAGCTGGAGCCAGTGGATTGTTCCAATTCATGCCAGCAACAGCACGTCGTTTTGGTGTCAGCGGCACCATTGGTGACTACGATGCCCGTTATCACCCTGGTAAAGCAGCACAAGGTGCGGCTCAATACATAGATGAACAACGCCAATCCTATGGAGATAATTATGCCAAAATTCTGGCTGCCTATAACTCTGGCGAAAATCGTTTCAAACGTTTAAACAAAAAACATAACAACATTGATATTTGGCACAGCGATTTCTTCTATGACTTACCAACAGAGACACAACACTACATTGCTACCGTACTCTCTGCAATGATGATTTTTGATGAGCCACAAAAATACAATGTCACTTTAAAAGCCCATGAAGGTAAAACAACATCAATAAACACCAGCCGAGAAACCTCTTTATCAGAACTCGCTGTTTGCTTTGGACAACATGACAATGAAATGGGATGGTATCGCATATTGCGCAACTTAAACGCCAGCATGAAGGCCAATAAAGTCATCAAAACCAACACCACCATTGTCATTCCCCAACAGTTAAAAAATATTTATGACAAAAACTGTCAGGATAATGATTTGATGCAGTTAGCTAAAATCATCCACCAAGCTGACTTTCCTGATCGTCCCGAATACACTTATTACCGCATCAAAAAAGGTGATTCTTTAAACAGTATTTCCCGCAAGTTCAAATGTACAAACCAACAAGAAATTGCTCGTTTGAACAACATCAAAGCCCCACGCTATTTAATTAACGCAGGTAAAAAGCTTAAATTGCCAAAATGCTAACTAACCGGCCAGGCTTGACACAAACCTTGGTCTATACATTCCTGGCTGCTCTGCAACTGGCTGTACTGTCACAGTATGACCTATTCACTGATGAAGCATTTTATTGGCTCGAAGGTCAACACCTGGATTGGTCATATGCTGAGTTACCAGGCTGGACTGCCTGGCTACTGGCATTGAGCGAATCTATTTTCCCTCATCACCCGGCTTTTTTGAGATTGATACCTTGGCTGGCAGCTTTGAGTATTCCTTGGTTGACATTGGCCATTAATGGATTAATTTCGCCTCAACAGGGCAAATCTGCATTCGGTTTGATCTGGGCTTTACCATTGGTTGGCGTGGTTTCAATTTTGGCTTTACCTGATGTTTGGTTGCTCTTTTTTGCCTTCTTAACCGTTTATTTAACCTTACTTACACTGAAAAAAGATCATTCAATCTATTTTATAGCATTGGGTTTATCTATCGCCTGTGGCATCAATGTACATGTACGCTTCTGGTTCTTCATCTTTATTTTTGCAGCAACCACACTTTACTATCATAAAGAGCACCCAGCTTGCCGAAAACTGATTTCCATTAGCCTACCCATATCACTTTTGGGATTAGTACCAATTTTGATTTTTAACCTGCAGCACAATTTCCCGCTGTTATCATTTCAGTTCGATGAACGCCATCCATGGATGTTTCAAGCAGATCACTTTTGGTTTTTTATCGTACAGTTAATAGTTTGTACACCACTGGTTTTTGCTTTATGGTTCAAAGGCATATTAACATTCAAACAATTAACAAAACGCCAAAAAGCAGTTGTACTGGCTGCCATATTACATTGGTTGCTCTATGCTCTCTTGGGATTTTTCTCAGACAACCTCAGATTGAATCTACATTGGCCTCTGCTTTCATATGGACTGGTATTTGCTGTCATTATCTGGCGCCCTAGCAGGCAACTGAATTGGACGCTTTGGAGTGGCTGGCTAACACATGCATTCGCATTAATGCTGTTATTGTTCTGGCTCTATGAAACACCACCTTCAGCCACCAATATGAGAATCACCAACAATGCAATGGGCGCTCAATTATTGGCAAAAGAGACAACCACATTAAGAGAACAGCATCAAAAAACCAGGATCATTACCGATCATTTCATGACCGCAGCAGCCCTACTATATCACTCACCCTATAAAAACATCAAAACCATGGCACATACACTTAATGATAAACATGGTCGAAGCCAACAACTAGAAGTAATGAACCTACTGCTCACAGATCCTTTTAAATCAACCGACTTACTCGTCATTGAACAAACCAGTCTTAAGCTAGAACAGCAAGTCGATTACTTTATGAGGTTATGCCAACAAAGTAGCGGTATCCGCTGGTTAGCACAAACTGATATTCGTCAGGGCAGTCGAATTTATCACTATTTCGAACCCTCATTTAATGGAGATTGTGCGTTGCCTTTATTGTTCTATGCTGAACTGAATGAACAAAACTTAAGTGGATGGGTATTAGCTAAACCTAAGCAAATTGATACCTTAGCGCTTACATCAACTGGACAACTGCTGAATCTACAACCCCAATCCACTGAAGGGCATTCCATGTTTAACCCATTGCCCAAAGAAAAATATCAACTTCACTACTTTCACTGTCAAAACTGTGTAACTGACAGCACACAAATCAAAGCACAACTCACCGATGGGTCATATCAAGTCAGCCACCGAATTCATTGACCCAACTATCCATCTTCCAACAACTGACGCAAATCAATCACACCCGCATTGGCACGAGAAATATAAGAAGCCATGACCAAAGAATGATTAGCAAAAAAACCGAATCCCGAGCCATTTAAAATCATCGGTGTCCAAATAGTATCCTGGGTAGCTTCTAGCTCACGAATGATTTGTCGCAAAGACACAAGCGCATTTTTCTTTTCAAGAACTGCTTTAAAATCAAGCTCAATAGCTTTCATAAAATGAATCAACGCCCAAGTAGCACCTCGCGCTTCATAAAAATTATCATCTATTTCTAACCAAGGTGTTTTCACTCGCAACTCACTGGGTTTATATGTTGAGGTAGTAGCCACTTCATCGCCGCCTGTATCAGTATTAACTCGATCTTGACCGACACTCGCACTTAATTTCTGGGACAAAGCGCCTAAACGCTTTTCCACCAAGTTCAACCAAACCACTAAATTGTCAGTACGTGCAAAGAATTGTGCTTCCGGATCCGTGGTATCAGCCATGTGGGTTAAGTAATTATGAAAATATTCTTGACCTTTACGATACTCAGCTTCAGTCCGCGGCAAAATCCATGAATCATGATCATAATGAAACTTAGGATCGGCTTCAGCTAAATCAGCATCTTCCGATGACTGGCTCTGAGAACGAGAAATGTCATTACGCATGACTCGTGCCAAATCCCGCACTTGTACCAATACACCAAATTCCCAGTTGGGGACATTATCCATCATCACAAATGGAGGCAACACATCATTGGCCATATAACCACCCGGCTTACCAAGCAAAACATCCATCACCTCCATGAATGTAGCCCCCGTATAATATCCGGTCACTGGTTCATGACCATGATTTGCCGCTCGAACCTCAGCATTACGAACAACATTAAAAACCTCAGGCTCTTGATCATAATACAATGCCATCAACACCTGAGTGATAACAAAAACCACCAAACCATAAAGCCACCAGCGCATACGCGAAGATTTCTTATTGTTATATCGCTCTTCCATAAAAACCAATCGAATGAATTACAATAAGTATAACCCAAACGAATCACTTAACCATGTGTAGAAAGTCTAAATCACACTTCACAATGAGTATTGAAGGGCGATGTTTTCTCACATTATAAAAGAGAGGGAAACTAGCACTTACAATTACTAATTTCTAAATTGGGTGAAAATCATGACCGGTTTATAATCATGCTTACTGAATGCAATAACAGAAATCAGCCCATCTTTGACCAAATCAAAAAACATCACATCATCTAACATTAACCCCAAATGAGCCAATTCTGACTTAATGGTACTTTCATCTATTTTAGCTAATACAGATACTCTAGCGATTTCAATTTGTTGTCCAGAAATCCAAGCCCAATTTTCCTTTTCGATAACCTCAACATCATTCTGTAACTCAGAAGCACTGGAATTATTTGATGTATATTGATTCGGAATATAAGTAATAGCTGGTCCGCTAAAGAAACGAGATAAACGTCCCTCTGGAATCATCTCCACTTCATGAACAATTTCAAATGAGTTGCCATTAAATACTACCAAAGATGGTTTGCCATAAAAGATTGTTATCCCACCAAACAAAAATGCCAATAGTTGAATGATAACAATAACTACCAAATCCAATTTCAGCGTTTTTTTCCCTTTTACGTAAACTATAAAAGTTAATACAGGTCCTATGATTATATCAACCAGGATCAACAACTTAATCGGAATGACGACTTTAGATACGACAAAGAACTCTTGATACCAAATAGTTAAAGCAAAGCTTAAAAACATACAAATCAGTATCACACTAATTAATAAATGAATAAAAAAAGCCTTTGTTCTCGACATTAATAGAAAATAATAACAATTCCAGTTCTGTAATAACGGATCTGTATAATCACGTATTCAAGGAGTTCGACAATTTATCGGTAAGTATTTATTCGCTAATGATGAGGTACACTCCCATAACAAACTTGTTCCTGTATTCCCCCCCATCCCAGGTTCCAATGGAGTTAATGTCATCGTATTACCAACAAGCGTTGGATCATTAAACAGTGTAACTACAATCACGCCATCAGTCACTGTCACTTGGCTAACATATTCACCAGTTATATCAGCTGCATTTGGCACTCCATTCATACCTGAATCATAGTTAGCTAAATCCTCAGAAGCAACCCAGGCTTCAGAAATAAAAGCCCTTAAATGAGAAGATAGTGATAAAGCTTCTCCAGCTTTAGCTCTGACCGTGTAATCCCGATATGCAGGAACAGCATATGCCATCAGAATAGCAATAATTGCGATAACAATCATTAACTCTATAAGAGTAAACCCCTTAGTGATTTTCATCTTTAACTATAACAATTAAACTAGTTTTATTCTTATACAGTCCCTTATTTCCAGCAATTAAAAATTAAAAAAACATCAATAATCACATCACTACAAGAGGTAACTACAGTAAAATCATCTCAAAGAAACATATAACTACTTTTTTTGACACAATCCGTCACACTATGACCCGATGTAATAATCACGAAAAATACGACAGTAAAAACCCAATTGCCCAAAAGCTCATCAATGGTTTTATGCTGTCGATAACTGATTTGGTTAAGGCAATTCCCACACCAATTCACTCCGTAACTGAATGTGGCTGTGGTCAAGGGCACGTCAATCAACATATTGAGTTCTTGCTCCCTAATGCAAAGGTCCAGGGGTTTGATATTAATTTAAATGATTTAAATATCGCAAAAGAAAGGAAAATCAGAGTAGAAACCAACTTGTATCAAAAAAGTATCTATGACTTAAGTGAAAATGACAGTGGAGACTTGATAGTATGTTGTGAAGTTTTGGAACATTTAGAAAACCCAGATCTGGCCCTAAAAAAAATGGCGAACTTAAACGCTCCATATTACTTATTCAGTGTTCCCAATGAACCAATTTGGCGGATTTTGAATTTCATACGAGGCAAGTACATAAAAGGCTGGGGTAATACTCCCGATCATTGCAACCACTGGAGTACAAAACAGTTCACATCCTTTGTTTCAAAAGAACTAGACATTATTGAAGTCAAAAAACCATTCCCATGGAGTATGATTTTGGCAAAGTCCAAGTCATGAAAAAAAAAACCTTTTTAAAACAGTCAACTGTCTCTATCACCAAATCAATGGTGGTATTAGCAACTGTATACTTTATTTTTTTGATAGCAAAAACACACTGGGATGAAATCCAATCCATACCTATTACCAGCTCAACAAATTTAATCATTTCAATAGTGATCGGTGTTATTGTCTATTTGACATTAGTAATGGCACTGGCATGGGCATGGTTAGTGTGGTTGAGTTTTGTACATCCAATTGCTATTACTGGTATTTATTTGCGAAGTCAGGCTCTGAAATACTTGCCGGGCAACATCTTCCATTTCGCCTACCGACATCAACAAAGCAAAAAGTTAGGAGTTCCTCATACACTTTTAATCAAAGCCAGTATTAATGAAGGAATTGTATTAATTATTGTTGCAACCATCTTATCTCTCCCTTTGTTAATTAAAATATTTATACCTCAATGGCACCTTAATCATTCATTAATCATACTAATACCTGAGTTGGTTTTATTGATCATTTCGGTCTACTTTATAAGCACTCTCAAAACATGGATGACTATCTTAGCGTACCTCTATTATTTTTTAGGAATGGGCACCATTTGTTGGTTTGTAGCACTTACCCTAAACATTAATCTTGACTTCTGGCAACTGCTCGCAGCATACGCTGCTTCATGGTTGACTGGTTATATAATTCCTGGAGCACCAGGAGGGATAGGTGTTCGCGAATCAGCTTTTATCCTATTGATTAACCAATCTATCAACGAAGGTCATGCCCTATTACTGATAGCTGTCGTGCGTCTAATATCTTTAGCAGCCGAAAGCCTCCTTTTTTTCATATCTAATCCGATTAGTCACCTTTTTCAGAATCTTGACGTTTGGTCTGATAAAACAAAGTAGTGATTTGCTCTGAAATTAAACCCATTAGAAAAATCAAGATTGATGTGCTGAAAAGCAACACACCCATATTAGTGAATCGACCATCACTAAAAAAAGTATAAATATAATAAAACAACCCCGTTAAGAAAAATAACATGCATGCCGGAAAAAATAGTTTCATAGGAGAGTACAAAGTACCAATCTTGAAAATAATTAAGAAAAAACGTCCTCCATCTTTCAAAAGGCTAATATGACTTTTACCTATTCGTTCTCGTGCCACAATCGGCAAATATCCAACAGAAAAACCTGCCCTGAAAAAAGCCATGGTAATAGTCGTTGGGTAGGAAAATCCATTAGGCAGCATATACAAAAACTGTTTAAACTTCTCAGCTGAAACAATTCGAAACCCAGAGGTCAAATCCTCAATATTATGCCCGGTCATATAGGTTGCAATGCGGTTATACATACCATTACCAAAAAACCTAGCCCAAGATGCCTGTGACTTCCTATCACGTGCCCCCACTACCATATCGAAACCCTCATGATACCTTGTTATCAATCTGTCAATATCCTTAGGCTGATGCTGACCATCAGCATCCATAAAAATCAACACATTACCTGTAGCAGCACGAGCACCTGACTTAATCGCCGCACCATTTCCTTTACTATAAGGGTGATTGACCAATATCACTCCAGCCTGCTCACAAACTTCCATTGTTCTGTCAGTGGAACCATCATTAACAACCACAATCTCAGCATCTGGCTGTCTTTTCTGTAACTCAGGCAATAACTCTGCTAAACCTGCCATTTCATTTTTAGCAGGAATTACAATACTGATTTCACTCATAAATATTTCTTTTGTTAAGCAATTCTTCCAATTGGTTGATTAAATCTTTATGGTTTTTCCAGTCAATTCGATATTTGTATTTTTTTTTATAAAGCACAGATGTTCTTTTTAAAAGTTCTTTTGCTTGCTCCAATGCACCATAATCATATAATGTTTCAATCGAAGAAATCATATAGTCTATACTCTGATTACTTGTTGTAGTTTTATCCAAATAATCCAAGGCCTTATTATAATCTTTAGTAGATTCGATATGGAAAAGTGCCCAATAATAATTTATTGACTCACTACCATACTGGTGATTTCTGAAAGCATTCCGTTCTAATCTTTTTAAAACAGCCTGTGCTTTCTTATTGGGGGACCCTAGCTGACACTGGTCAAACATAATTTTCTTTAAATACCCTGTAAATGCTGCCAAATCCGTAGCTGTCATTTTCACTGATTCCAATTTTAAGTTGATATCTTCATAGTCTTCTTCCTTAAAAATACCCAGGTCACATTTTATCATGGCTAAATTCAAAAATATCTCATGTCTTGGATGGCTTCTTTGAGACCTTATCAAAATATCCTTAGCATATTCTTTAAAACCGGTTCTGTCATAGATATCAGCTGTAAGCACCCTTGCTCTGAGAGACTCTGGAAACTTTTTCATTGTCATTTCATGCAGCATGAGATTATTGCTCCATATATTGGAGCGTAAATAAGTGAAAAGTGATAAAAAAAGTAAAATCATAACACCAATAGAAATTTTCACATGATCACTGATTTTTGACACCATCAACATTAAAGTGAATGGCCAAAATAGAAAAGCAGCTGACAAATAATTTCGGTGTTCAAAATAGAGCTCAAGAGGGAATATGGTTGATTCCAACAGATGCGCTAAGAAAAAAAAGGCGAAGCTAAAAGATAATATGGGAAATTTTTTCCTAAACACCCATGTCATTGTAATTAACACGATGACCAAACATGCTGACCAAAAAGTACTTATTGGCTGAAATAAACTCTCGGAAACCAAGAACCCATCAGTAAAGATACCTTCTGTAAAGTATTTGGGCACAAATAGATGATAAAGGTAATAAGCAATAGCCCTGAATTGAGAAATCGTCCTTTGATATAAGTCAAACTCCCTGACATCATATCTTTCTATCAGGCTAGGTGTCACTACCATTAGCCCCAAAACCAAAATAATAGCTGGAGTCCACAACCATAAATTTTGAGCTCTCTTAAAGAGCCCACTTTTGCCTATATAGTTTTGCACTATCAAATATTCAAAAACCAATATATAAAAATAGTATAAAACACCGTTCTCTTTACTGAGTGTTGCTAAACCACCGATGACCCAAACGCTAAAAAAAAGTTTAGCATTCAAATGGCTCTGCTGACTCTCACGAGCAGTCAAATATAAATTCAAACCTAATAATACAAAAGTCATTGGCAACATTGCCATTCTTTGTACTATATAGAGTGTGGTTGACACCCAAAAGGGATGGAGAAACCAAAACGCCATAGCCAGCAAAGACAGAGTAAAGGCAAACGGTTTATGTTGTGGGTGTTTTGAGGTTATCCTAAATAATAACAACCAAAGGAGCAAACCATTAATCAGGTGAATGATGACATTAGTATGCTTAAAAGACCACGGATCAGCTGGCCAATTTTGTGCATCGATAAGAAAAGAAAATACTGATAAAGGTCGTTTAAGTGGTCCAGTATCAGACAAGCCAAAGTAGCGAATGAGATTATCAATACTGATATCATTTCCCAAAACCGAAAGCATTTTTAAACTATGAAAATCATCAAAAATAAAGCCACCTGATAGACCTGGAAAATAAACGCTATAACCAATGGCTATGACTCCAAATAAAATGCACCAATTCATTCTTTTCATATAACCACCTCTTTGTTTTCCTCGACCTGAGCGATAACAAAAAAAAGCCTCCGTATAAATCGGAGGCTTTTATACTTAATAAAACTTTACATAGTTTAGGGAGTTCTGCAGTCAACAGGTAAATAACGATTATCTAAGCTAGAAGAACAACGCCACTCAATACTGCCGGGAGTACTAGAAGGAGTAAAAAATACTATATTAGCACCCAAAGTAGTATCAATACCATTAAACTGACATTCAATTACACCAGCATTGACCCTTACTAACGCTACATTTTCCCCAGTAATATCAGTATCTGTAGCTAACCCGGCGATATCGTTATTTGCTGGATAACCTCCTTCATTGGTATAATATTCACTCACAGCCTGTTTAGCTGCAGCAGATAATGAACTACATTCCCCTGCTTTCGCACGTACCGTATAGTCACGATATGCAGGGATCGCATACGACATCAAAATAGCGATAATCGCAATCACGATCATCAATTCAATTAATGTAAAACCTTGATTCTTTTTCATTTCAATTTACCTCTCAAATTAACTCAATTTTTTTATTTAAACAAAAATTAGACAAGTGGAACTTGTTACGCATAGATTAGGACAGATACCTTTTGTAAACAATCACAAATCACACTTTTTTTGCGCCAAAATGGAGTCACATGACTATTTACTACACTTTTGTCATTGACCATGACTACTCTGATCATGAGTATTACGTCATCTGACAAAATTTGTCATTCTTTAGCTACACTGACAACTTACAATAATATTGAACTAGCTGACAACCAAACAAAATGACAGCAATTAATTTTTTTAGAAAACGTGTTATAACTGTAATCTCCCTGTAATCCTCCCAAAAAAGCCCATAGCTCAATCCGCTGTTATAAACAACAGCCGAACCAAGCGATAGCTCTAAAAGTTATTTAAAGATTCTCAAATCCATCCATAAAAATCACATCATCAGTCCAAATGTATTCATCCGCTCCAACATCATAAGGACCATGTAAATTAGCATGATTTGGATCATCCAAACCATGTTCATCAAATTCAATATCAGCCGTGAAACCAAAATTGATCTCATAACAAAAATCAACAGCAGGAGAAGTCGGTTTAATGCGATAATCATCATTATCCGCATCAACAAACTGAGGGTCAGCAACTAATACCGTATCACCCGCATTGAACGACGCTTTTTCATGACTCAGCACACACTCAAAATTCGAAATCAACGCATTGCTCGCAGTATATACGTCAACACCCTCATTGGCAATCAGACTCGATAAAACATTGACATTCGCTTCACTGTTCTCTATCAACTGTTCTTGTATACTGTTATCAGCAATGGTCACCGACTCAAGATTTAAGGTCGCTGTATTATCTCCAACCCAAAATAATTCTCGATCAGCATAGCCCCCTCCATTACCCCAGTTACCATTCTCAACCAACATGCTGTTATTGATCGTTAACTCACCCTCACTATATATATTACCAACAACACCACTCGAGGCCCGGTTACCCTGTACCCAGCTGCGAATCAAACTGGCAGAACCTGAAGTAACCAACGCTACACCTCCATAATAAGCTTTGTTGTTAATGAACTGGCTACACCGACCCGGTGACCAACAACCAGCACCCTGATTATTATAGCTGTAGGCTCCAAAAAAGCCTCCATCTTCCACCTTGACTGCACCACCACCATAAGCAACATTACCATCAAACTGAACATTGGCAGCATAAGTAGATACACCGTCACTCTTAACAGCTATGCCTCCACCATCTCCTGAACCATTAAAATCACTGTCAGCTAGATTATTCCTAATAATCACCGGTTGCTCATTGTCTCCATAACAAATATCGTTAACACAACCAACAAATCCTCCAAATAACGACAATTCAGAAGTCCCACCAGCAACCATAATTCCCCCACCTGATCTAATCGTTTTATTATTTTGGAATATAACAGGTGAGAAGACAGTAGCACTACAACCCGATTTAATAGCCATCCCTCCTCCATCCTCATCAAGATTAACCTGAGCCAGATTATGCTCAACAATGGTATCACCCGTCAAAATCACTTCATTTAAGTTACCTGCACAGCGTATACCACCACCCTGATTACCAGAAATCGTGCTGTCATTAATCGTCACCTTGGCATCACTCAAATCTATATCCAAGCCTCTATAAGCGTTATTAACAACATAGCTATCATCAATCAGAAGATCAACTTTAGCAAGTGATTGTATAAAAATCCCAACCGCGCCATTCGTAATTCGCAAATGCCGAAGCTCAACTATGTTATTATTCTGCACCCCAAGGATTTGTATCGAAAACCCTCCTTGACTGTCAATCACTGGATATGACCCATCCATCACATCTATAGCGGCATCTATACAATTAGCATAACCTCCCTTCAATACCTTATCAACCTCTTGAATCAGCAGGTTTTCGTAGTAGGGTGAACCATTGCTGGCAATCCGTATCTCCTCACTCATTCCATCGTTGATGGCAGCTTGTATGGTACTGTATTGACAATCATCATCAGCACCTACTGTTAAAAATCCTTGACCAGCTAAACAATTAAAACTGATCAAAACACATAATATCAATATAGAAATTTTCATTTTACCCTCCATAAAAATTACTAAATTTCATTAAAACACACACACCAGTCTATTCAATGTCAGTCAAATTAACCTACAAAACGTTCAACCAGTTCAAA
>JAUIGR010000014.1 GCA_030430025.1 Gammaproteobacteria bacterium | reverse complement strand
GACCCAGGTAAATCACCTGGGTTCAATAAATTTAATGGGCTTGCATTCTGTCTTCAAGCTTCTCGGTTTCGACTGATGCCTTGTGTTTAAAAAATGTGGTAAAAAACACACCTGATAAAGCAGCAACCATACCTGCCATAGTTGGTACAGTGGCTTTAGAAACGCCACCCGCCATCGCACGTGCATTCGAAGTTCCAGCAACAGCCATAATATCGAATACTTGAAGCATACCATAAACAGTACCAAACAAACCAAATAGTGGGCTGATAGCAACTAATGACTCAAGAAAACCCAAGCCAGAACGTAAACTGATCGACGCCTCTGAAACTTTGGCTTCCTTAATACGACGAGCATACCATGTAGTGGTATCCTCTCGCTCATCCCACTCACTGATGATTTTATTTCTTATCTTTGGATAAGTCACAAAATAAAACCAAGAACGTTCGAGAATCATAAGCCACATGATAAACAACAAAGCCATGATAGCCCACAGCACTCCACCACCCATATCAACAAAGGATAAAATGTCGTACCACCGTTCCTTGAGCCAAAACATCTTATTTCTCCGCCATGTTGGCTACGATACCCGCACTTTGCTCTTCCAAAATTTGGGTCTGTTTACGAGCCATTGACTGCAAAATTGAATGTAAAACTGTTAAAGGAATCGCGACAACGAGACCTAATACTGTAGTAACAAGAGCCATAGAAATACCTCCTGCCATAGATTTTGGATCCCCAGTACCCATTAAGGTAATCATCTGGAAGGTTTGAATCATACCGACAACTGTCCCTAACAACCCCATTAAAGGCGCAATCACGTAGAATACCTTGATGATAGACAACCCTGACTCCAAAGGACCAGTTTCACGCAAAATGGCCTCATCAAGTTTCAACTCCATAGTCTCAATGTCTGTATCTGGGTTCTCTGCATAGACTGACATGATACGACCCAGTGCATTGTTTCTGTTTGGTGTTTTCTTCTTCAATTGAGAGCGAATTTTCGACCCTGAACCTAACAGCATAAAAAACTTAATGATACCAATCACAAGACCAATACCACCGAGAATCAGAATGGTATATCCCACTTCCTCACCCTGTTTTACCTTTTCCTGCCAACTTGGTGTTTGAACAACAAGTTGCAAAATAGTACCTCGTGTGTAGTCCATAGGTACGTCACCCAATTGGCCTGCAGGTGTTTGTACAAATGCTTTAGCCATGTTGTAATATTCTGACGCAGGTTGCTTCTGTAAACGCTGCAACTCACCTTGACCTGAGGAGGTGCCAGCATCAGCTGCAGACTTCCAAACCAAGAAATTACCGTTTGAATCAAATGCATTAAAAGTACCTACACGAGTTACTTGCACATTTTGTTCAATTTCACCGCGTTCATCACGAATATTGGCACTGAATTTAGATATCTTGCCCTCTTCAGTAATCTCACGCTGAAACTCATACCATAACTCACGCAGCTCTTTTATATTAGGCAACTTAGCTTGTGAGGCCAATTGAGTTAAAAAAGCAACTCGATCAACACCTGGTTGAGCATCAAGCTCAGCTGAAGTCATAGATTCTTCAATGGCACTTCTCAAATCGCCTGCTAATATTTTAACTGTTCCTTGCATTTCACCCAAATTACCTGAGCGCTCTTCCAGTATGGTTTCTAACTCCGCCAATGTCTTTTCATTTTCATCAAAAGCCGTTTTCAATTCTTCAGAACGTCTTTCCAAAGCCGCTAGTTGATTACGTGCTTCAGTTAATAAACGACTTTGCTGATCCCTTTTGGCCTTGAATTCAGCTTCCCTTCTTTTATTTTCTTCTGAGCTCTCGGTAGCTGCCCGTTTCACTTCAGCAAGTAATTGTTCCAATGACATATCTTGACTTTGAGCCACCGTTGTTGCAAAAAACAACACCAATAGTAATGTGATCATCTTTTTCATATTACTCTCCTGTATCCATTACTATAGGTAAACCGACTAGGTTAGGCGCAGCTTGCTTGGCAGCAATTCTCAATCCTTCCTTAATAGAAGAGTTGTAGCGATCATCTAAGCGTTCAAACTGTCGAGTTTTGGCATTCCACATACCTGACTCTTTTTCATCAAGAGTTTGATACAAAAGCGCCGTGCGACCAATTTGCAAAAATTTCACTTTAACACCACTGGCCGGGAGCTCATCTTCATAAGTTGACACAGAACGCCCATAATCTAATTCAATTTGATAAGCTTCTGTCACTTTACGATATTTCTCCGAGGTTGTCACTGAGGAGTCGTCCATAATTTCCTCAAGGTTATCTACACGATCAAGTCGCTCTTGTTTCCTGAAAGGAATATCTCTGTCAACAATCATTCTCATCATATCGACCATTTCAATCACCATAGGTACAATAGCTCTATTAGTCGACTCCAACTCGGTCATTTGTTGATTCATAGATTGAATCAATGAATTTTGATCATTAACCGATGACTCAAGCTGCTGGTTGTATACCTGCAAACTTTCGATCTCTGACAACACCGTTCTGTACTGAACCAATAGCTCATCAGCCTGGTCATTCAAACGATCGATCGTGTTTTGAGATGCTTCAGCAGCATTATTGGTATTAGTTACCACTTGCACAGCTGTTTGTAATTGCGCAGAAACAGCTACTGAAACGAATATGAAAGTCAACACCACCATTCTACGGGTGAGATCAACTTTAGAATTGTGAGATATAAACATACCTTCCCTTCCAATTTCTAGTTTAAGATTATGTGAAGTTATTGATTTAGCACGTAAAGCTTTGAATATTTCTCACACCAATTCAACCTTCACTCCACTCAGTGGCCAACAAGAATAACTGCCTTTATCAAAAATATAAAGAATTATTTACGCAAAATAAAGAAAAAAAACATCACAAAACAGGTCATCATTTCTTTAAAATCTAGTGACTACAACATTTTACAGGGCAAAAATAAATTAATGAACAAATCACCTCTTTGGAAACACATCGCGGCACTGCTCTACGACGTCTTTCCAATTCTGGGTCTCTTTCTGACCACATCATTACTTATCATGCTGATTAGAAATGGTCAAGAAGTACCAGCTGGCACTTCTTGGTTCCAATTATTACTCTTTTTTGAGGTCTTCCTGTATTTTACTTACTCTTGGAAATCTGGTGGTCAAACATTAGGAATGCGGGCCTGGAAACTGGCTATTGTTGACTATAAAAAACTGACATGGCTACAAGTGGCTTCACGTTTTTTTGTTGGTCTAGCATCAGTGACTTTGCTGGGGATGGGGTTATGGATAAGATACATCAAAGGTCAAACCTGGATGGACTCAACCAGTCAAACTCAAACAATTAGTTTAGTGAAAACGGCCTGAGACCTCCGGCTAACTTAACAACTAACAATATAAATAACAACAGCGATGGCATTAAAGCCACCCAAAATGGATGGATATGATAAACTTCGCCATAGTTAAGTAATGTTTTATTTAATAAATAGACCAAAATACCTATTACAATACCCACAACTAACCGCTGCGCTAACCCACCTGATCTATTGACCCCAAACAGCGTTACTACACCACATAAAGTAGCCGCGAGCACCAAAACAGGGAAACTGCATTTACTCCACCAAGCAATATGGTAAGCTGACTGCATTTGGTCATTTCTTTGAGTGAACTGATTATATTTTTTTATATCTCTCAAACTTAAATATTTCGGCCTAGTAACACTGATGTTTAATATTTCTGGCTCAATTTTCGATTGCCATTGGACCTCTGACAAGTTTTGCAAGTCCACACCTGTTGAATCAAATCGAGACACCTGTATGTCATGAAGTAACCATTGATTACTTTTGTAGGTTGCTTTTTTCGCTTTCGATACTTGTTTGAGTTTATTATCTTTCAATTCAAAAACAGTTACATCCTTTAATTCGTACGACTCTGGCTCTGCCAATGTACGCATATAATTTGATCTAAAAACCACATTGCCATCTTTTAACCAAATAGCTTGCGATGTATTGATGGCTTTCCCTTGAGATGTTTTTTGATTGCGAAAGTCTTCTGCCATTTGCGTTCCTGCTGGATACACAAATTCACCTAACCAAACCACAACCACCAACCAAAAACTAACAGATAACAGTGCCCATATGCCAATACGCCAACGAGCATAACCTGAGGCCATCAGCACCACCAATTCAGAACCTGCTGCCATGGCACCTAACCCAATAACCACAGATAAAACAGCACTGACTGGAAACAATTCATATATTCTGCCAGGAATAGTTAATGACACGTAAAAAAATACATCACCTAATGTGTAGAAGGCTGATACATCATTGAGTTCTTTGATCAACGCGAACAAGACATCAAGACACAATAATAAAAGCACCGATATCAACATTGCCATCGAAACTGATTTGAAAATGTATCTTGGAATCAGTCTCATTATCAAAGTAAATCCATTTTGGGCCCGTCTATTGATTTTAACCGGAAGAACACATAGATTAGAAAAATGGCGTATACCCACCAAAGACCGAAAACAAGAGGCACAGTACCTTGCTCAAGTAATGATTGGGCAATTGTCAGTAAATTAACCATGAATGCATAAGCTAAAATACCCAAAACCAAGTTAATGAACTTGGCTTCACGATGAGAAGTCTTTGACAAACTGACAGCTAACACAAATAAAATCAACACAGTTATAGGCGGCATCACACGCCAATGTAACTGAGCTCGCTCTTTCAAATTTTCTGACTGCCACAACAAAGCCGTGGATTTGGATTTTTCATCCAAGGCCGCAATTTTTTTATCTAAGCTTGGTAGTTTGATGTCATTGCGCCTGAATTGCATGAGGTTGTATTTTTGTGTGCCCGGTTGTCCCTCATTTCGGTAACCATTGAATAAGGCCACATACTTTTGCCCATTTTCTTCAAATTGATAACCGTATTCAGCAGTGATAGTGTCTATCCGATCATCATGTGAAATATTCGCAAAGATCTGTTCCACTCGTTGGTTTTCAACATCAACTTTCTCAACAAAAATGACACCATCTGCAGCAAAGAATTTTTGAAATTTCCCTTCTGTCAAACCCATCAGCGAAATTTCATCATTGGCTCTACTGGTAAGCTCCTTAGATAACTGGGCTGCTTTAGGAGACACAACCAATGACAATAACAACATCACTAAAAAGACTGTCAATGCCAACGGCAACAAAGCCCTAATAATAGATTTCAAAGACCATCCCAAACTGTGCATGATGATGGCCTCTTGGTTACGATACAAGTTACTCAATGCCACCAAAACACCCAGAAAAAAAGACAATGGCACCAAGATAGCCAAAACATCAACTGATCGTAAACTCAATTCAGTAAACAATAATTCTGCAGGCAATACGCCTCGAGCAATAGCTCGCAAAGTAGAGGTAAACAAAGTCCCAACCATCAGCAAAAACAACAACAAAAGCACCACTAAGGTAGTGGTGGCACATTGCTTTCTGAGGTAGTTGGTTAAAATATTCATCTGCAGATCGTCAAAATTCGGCCAAGCATTTTAACACGTGTACCACGAAAATCTGGTTAAAGCGTTTATGATTGTTTAAAATGCCCCGCTCATCCATACATAAGGAATCACTATGAAAATCACAGCTACTCACCAACACATCGCGGAACAAAACGCTGATATGTTAATCATTGGACATTTTCAGTCTGATGACTCCAACAAAGAAATTGAAGCCTTAGGAGGAACGATAGCTCAGGAATTTTCTACTCGTCTAAAAAACAAAGATTTCAGCGGCAATCATGGTGAATCTCTGACTTTATTTAACGATAAAGGCCAGCACATCATGGTTTTAGGTTTAGGGAACGCTGATAAATTAAGGCAAACAGCTTTATATGAGACCATTCACAAAGCAGTAGCAATTGCTGCAAAAACACGCTGCGAAACGGTTGCCAACTATATATTGACCAATGACTTTGTCGACATTTCAAAAGAGCAAGCTGTTAAATTGGTCGTTTTGGCTTCATCTCATGCCGAGTATCGCTATGAAGACACCAAACAGTATAAAGATGACAGTAAACATCATTTAGAATCTTTGGCTATTTTTGTTGATCAGGGCTTGAATGAAATGATAACACAGGCCAAAGCCATGGCCACCGGCATTACCACAGCTCGCCATTTAGGTAACAACCCCCCCAATATAGCCAATCCAAAATACATTGCTCAATATGCTGAAAGCATTGCAAAACAATATGACAACTGTGAGCTGGAAGTACTGAATCACAAACAAATGAAAAAGATGGGGATGGGCGCTTTATTGGCGGTGGGCCAAGGATCACACAACAAACCTAAAATGGTGGTTTTAAAATATTCAGGTGCGGACAAAAACCAAGCTCCGATCGCATTGGTCGGCAAAGGAATTACATTTGATACCGGTGGCATATCACTGAAGCCTGGTTTAAATATGGATGAAATGAAATATGACATGTGTGGTGCTGCCAGTGTAATTGGCGCATTCGTTGCTACAGCCAAGCTACAGTTGCCCATCAACTTGATCACTATTGTTCCTGCCGTTGAAAACATGCCTGATGGCAATGCCTATCGCCCAGGCGATGTAGTAACTTCTTATTCAGGTAAGACCATTGAAGTGCTGAATACTGACGCTGAAGGTCGTATGATCTTGTGTGATGCATTAACTTATGCACAAGAATTTAAACCATCTGTGCTGCTTGATTTGGCAACATTAACTGGTGCCTGTGTGGTCGCACTGGGACACCAGGCATCTGCTGTCATGACCAAAACCAATGGTTTGGCAAAACAAGTCATCGACGCAGGTTTACAGGTTCATGATCGTGTTTGGGAACTACCATTATGGGATGAATATCAAAAACAGTTAGACACCACTTTTGCCGACATGAAAAATACAGGTGGTTTTCCTGCTGGCACCATTACTGCTGGCTGTTTTCTCTCACGTTTTACTGAAGATGCTAATTGGGCACATATCGATATTGCGGGGACTGCTTGGAACAGCAAGAAGGAAGGTGCTACTGGCCGTCCAGTGGCGATGCTGACCCAGTTTTTGATTAACCAAGCAGGATAAACCAAATCAATGATCGACAAATACCAACCCGCCGAAATCGAAAACAAGTGGTACCAATACTGGGAAAAACAAGGTTACTTTAAAGCCAACACCACGGCTGAAGATAGCTATTGCATCATGATTCCGCCTCCCAATGTCACAGGCACACTGCATATGGGTCATGCCTTTCAGGACACCATTATGGATGCACTGATTCGCTATCACCGTATGCAGGGTAAAAATACATTATGGCAACCAGGTACAGACCATGCAGGTATTGCCACACAAATGGTGATCGAGAGGCAATTAGATGCCCAAGGCACCAACCGTCTTGAACTGGGTCGGGATGCCTTTATTGAAAAAGTTTGGGAGTGGAAAGAGCAGTCAGGTAACACCATTATTAATCAATTACGTCGCATGGGAACATCACCTGATTGGTCGAGACTCAGGTTCACCATGGATGAAGGTTTGTCAGCCGCGGTACTCAAAGTATTTGTCGAGCTCTACGATGAAGGGTTAATTTACCGTGGTCAAAGACTGGTCAATTGGGACCCTTCACTTAATACGGCTTTGAGCGACTTGGAAGTTGACTCTATCGAAGAAAACGGTCATATGTGGTACTTCAATTACCCGGTAGCTGATGAATATGGACAGGCCACTGACCAATTCCTGACCATTGCCACGACTCGACCCGAAACTTTACTCGGCGATACTGCTGTGGCTGTCAATTCTGAGGATAATCGCTTCAAACATTTGATTGGACGAAAAGTGTTGCTACCCATCTGCGAACGTCTGATACCAATTATCGGTGATGAACATGCTGACCCCGAGAAAGGCACTGGTTGTGTCAAAATCACACCAGCACATGACTTCAATGATTACGAGGTAGGTAGACGCCATGACCTACCGATGCTAAACATCATGAATTTTGATGCAACCATCAACAAAAATGCACCAGAACCTTATCAAGGCCTCCCTCGTTATGACGCTCGTAAAGCCGTAGTTACTGAGATGGAACGCTTGGGTTTGCTCGTTGAAATCAAAGCACATAGTTTAATGGTGCCACGTGGGGATCGATCAGGCGACGTGATTGAACCGATGCTCACCAATCAATGGTACGTGGACGCAAAAACTTTATCAAAACCAGCCATCAAAGCTGTCGACAATGGCACCATAAAATTTGTACCTGATAACTGGAAAAACACCTATTATGCCTGGATGAATGATATACAAGACTGGTGCATTTCCCGCCAACTGTGGTGGGGGCACCGAATTCCAGCCTGGTATGATGAAAATGATAACATCTACGTGGGTATCAATGAAGCTGAAGTCCGTAAAAAACATTGCTTGTCAAACAATATCGAATTACGGCAAGATAGTGATGTGCTCGACACCTGGTTTTCTTCTGCACTTTGGCCATTTGCCACCCTCGACTGGCCAGAACAAACCAAGGAACTCGCTACCTATTACCCCACCAATGTGCTGGTCACTGGCTTTGACATCATCTTCTTCTGGGTAGCTCGCATGATCATGATGGGCATCAAATTCATGGATGATGTGCCTTTTAAGGAAGTTTACATTCATGGTCTCGTACGTGACAGTCAAGGACAAAAAATGTCCAAATCCAAAGGTAATGTTTTAGACCCATTAGATGTGATTGACGGTATCAGTCTAGAAGCTTTACTAAAAAAACGCACTCAAGGATTGATGCAAGATCAACCCAAAAAAGTAGAACAGATCAAAAAAGCTACTACTGCAGAATTTCCTGATGGTATCAAAGCCTATGGCTGCGATGCCATGCGTTTCACCTTTGCCTCACTAGCCAGCACAGGCAGAGACATCAATTTCGACATGGGCCGTGTTGAAGGCTACAGCAACTTCTGTAATAAAATTTTCAATGCTTCGCGTTTTGTGATGATGAACACCGAAGATTATGTTTTCAATGAAATCCACGGAGGTATTAATCACACCACGACAGTCGAACAATGGATCATCTCTCGCTTACAGCATTGCATCAACAATTATCACAAGCACATGAAAGATTACCGTCTGGATTTAGTCAGTATGGATATTTATGATTTCTTCTGGAATGAATACTGTGATTGGTTTCTGGAATTTTCCAAACCACTGCTAAAATCAGAACACAAAGCACAAATTCAACACACATTGTTGTACGTTCTAGACCAAGCCTTGCGCTTATTGCACCCGCTGATGCCATTCATCACTGAAGAAATTTGGCAGTCAGTGAAAAACAAACTGGCTTTGACCACTGACTCCGTTATGATTTCATCCTTACCAAAATACAGTGAAACGCTAATCAATACCAGAGCCGAAACTGAAATACAATGGATAAAAAACTTCACTCTCGGTGTCAGACAAATCCGTGGTGAAATGAACATTGCACCATCAAAAACACTGAGTGTGCTGATCACTAACTACAATGACCATGACAAGCAATACTTGAATACACAACAAACAATGTTAAAAACGGTGGCACGATTGAGCAATATACAATTACTGGAGGGTGATGAACCACCTGCAGCCACTGCTTTGTTGGGTGATATGAAAATCCTGATTCCTTTAGCAGGCTTGATTGACGTGACTGAAGAAATGAGACGTATCAATAAACAAATCAACAAAGTCAAACAGGAAATCAAGCGAGCAGAAGGCAAACTGGCCAATAAAAAATTCGTCACTAAAGCGCCAAGCCATTTAGTGGATATTGAAAAGAACAAACTGACTCAGAACCAAAAGGCTCTGGCTGAGTTTAACGAGCAATTGAAAAAACTGGAATCTTTATCTCAAGGGTAGCTCTGTTAATGAGGTAATTTTTTGGCATTGCCTTGCAGAAGGAATAACTCATTTACAGAAGCGCCCTTTTAACAATACAGTCTGTTATGCTTGCGTTGCGATATTCGGTTTAGACAGCCATACATTCAACATCAGTAATAGACCAAAATTGAGTGCTGGCAATAGATATCGAATCTCAGCTGCAGGAGCTAACACCCACATGACCAAAACATTCAATATGGCGCAACTGAGTAATGGTATATTGAATGGATTGCTGAAACTGAATCGACCTCCGTATAATAACCCTGGGATGACAACAATTAAAATCATAAAATAAACCCAGGGTTTAAATAACCAACTATCAATATAACGGTCAACTCCGATACTTACCAAATCATTTAACCAAGTGTCATTTTTTATAAACTGCTTTTCATGGTTTTTCATTTGATGTACATAGTACAGTGTCTTGGGTTTTTCAGCTGATTCAACTATGCGCAACAATTCTTTTAACAACCTGATCCGATGATTAAAGTAAGCAACAGGATACTGAAAGGGCAAGCCGATCCACTGTCTCATCATTTGATGATACTGTGCTTCGCTATATGGTTGCTCTATACCTGTAAAAACACCTGCTTTTGTCGAAGAAAATAAAGGCACATTACTCCAGGGCATTGTGGCTTGAGACAAATCAGAAATAGTCATACCATCTCCGACAGCAAAGTCAGGTATTAAGACCCTTTCTTCGACAATAGAAACAGCAGCCATATCCCATAAAGCAATGGTCGGCCATAAAGTAATTTTTCTACTGTCAGATATTTTTTCTAATCCCACATTGACCAAGAAAACAGTGCCAATGATCGCTATAAACATTACACTTCTTTTTAACTTAGGCTTCACCCCTGATAATAAAAACCACAATAAGGGCCACAAGTATAAAACTGATTCAAAACGACACATCACAGCCATGACATAACATAAAAGAGCAAATCGATTGGCGATCAAATTTTTATCCTTTAGTGACTTACAATGAAAGCCCAAAGAAAGAAACACAAAAGCAATCACAGCAATGTCTTTCCAAACATGAGGCAGCAAAAGCACATTGAAAGGAAATAAAGCAATGACAAAAAGGCCCAACATTTTTTTATACGCCCGAATAGGTTGATACTGTAAATATAGGTAAGCACCATAAAAAAAAGTGATTAATAGCAATAAGAAAATACCTCCCGGGCCTTCAATGAATAAATCTGTCATCCACCAAAGTATTAAAAACAAGATGGGCTGGTAGGTTGTCCACTGACCAGATTTGATTTGTTGATAATGAACAGCTGAATCGTGAGACATGTAACCTGGATAATACATCCACAGATACAAAAAAAACACCATTAAAGTGATGAATCTGAACATGTACCGGCTGTTTTGTACTGGCATTTAGGTTTGGTCAGTAAAATCACTATTTTAACGGCTATAGTAAAAAAACACAGACCAAAATCAACTCAAATCACAGATCAACAACGACACTAAAATTTAGTACAATGTCTTGAACTCACTTTTCAAGATCTAGTTAAAGATGTTAAAGCAAATCGTTGTTTACTGCCTGTTAATAATCAGCACATGTTCTCGCAGCAACTGTCCAGATGAGGATATTCTACCTAATTTACATTTCCCTGAAGTGATATTTGAAACCAGTCAGGGTGACATTGTCGTTGAACTGGACCGTCAAAAAGCACCTATAACTGTCAACCATTTCTTGTATCACCTTGAACAAGGTTTGTTCAATACAAACCTAGTCCACCGAGTGATTAAAGACTATGTCATTCAGACTGCTGCATTTCAAACCGACCTTTCAGAAGTCAAGGGATGTGGCCCTTTGTTTAATGAATCCGGTAATGGACTAAAAAATATCAAAGGCACCATCGCCATGGCCAGATACAATGACCCTCATTCAGCATCACTGAGTTTTTTCTTCAATATGAATGACAATAGTAACCTAGACCCCAGTAGTAAAGGATGGGGCTATGCAGTATTTGGCCGTGTGACAGAAGGGATCGATGTATTAGAAACAATTAACCAACAATCGGTAGGATATAATGCCAAGCTAGATGCACCCAACGTACCAGTACAATCGGTTACTATCATCAAAGCGAGTTTAAAACAATGAGTGAAATCATCCGTTATGAAAAACAAGGAGACCGTTGTGACATTTTCGTCAGTGGCGAAATAGATTTATCCAATTCTGGTGAAGTTCGCAAAACTGTATTAGGTGCACTCAATGGCGCTTCAGTAGTCACTGTCAATCTAGCAAACGTTAGTTATATTGACTCATCTGGAATCGCTGCCCTGGTTGAAGGTTTACAGCTAGCAACTAGTAAAAATAAAGAATTCACACTGAATCAACCCAGCAAGCAAGTCAAATCAATACTAGAGTTGGCTCGTTTGGACCAGGTATTCACCATTGTTTAAGTTCGCGTTCCGACAAATCGAAAACCTGGGGATGATCAGCTACCAGGCAATTGAACGATTTGGTTTTGCCATTCGTCTTTTTTGGGATAGTTTTTATTGGTTAATTATTGGTCGCCAATATAAACAACGTGTTCGTCTTCATCAAATTGTTGAGCAAGTTCGGATCAATGGTTTTGATGCATTACCCATCGTATTAGCCTTGTCTTTTGTGGTTGGTATGATGTTGGCTATACAATTAATATATGCCTTAAGTGAGTTTGGTGCAGAATCAGAGGTACTCAGAGCCATTGCTAAATCAGTCACCCGAGAATTTGCACCTTTAATCACTGGTGTTATTGTTGCGGGTCGCTCTGGCGCCGCCATTGCGGCCCGCATTGGCTCACAAGTAGTTTCACAAGAGATTGATGCACTGAAAGTGATGGGGATTGTACCTGTCAGATACTTGGTCTTACCCCCACTCTTAGGGTTAATGATCTCCATGCCTTTGCTTGTTGTCTGTTCAGATTTCATGTCTATACTGGGTGGCGCTGTTTTCAGTATTGGTCGCCTTGACATGTCTATTATGGCCTATCTGGTTGAATCATTGAACATCTTACTTGTGACTGACATCCTACAAGGATTAATCAAAAGTGTCTCTTTTGGAATCATCATTGCTCTGGTCGGCGCCACCATGGGGTTTCACGTCACAGGCGGCGCAGAAGGAGTAGGTAAAGCGACCACTTCTGCTGTTGTCATATCCATCGCATTCATCGTTTTGGTTGACATGATTGCCAGTTATTTCTTAACACAGTGAATTGATTATGCACTCGAACCCTGAAATAGTTATTGATGTTAAAAATCTCATCACCCATTATGGCCAAAGGAAAATATTGGATGATATGGATTTTTCTGTTCGAGCAGGTGAAATACGAGTGGTTATGGGAGGTTCAGGTTCCGGTAAAAGTACATTACTATGGCATATTTTAGGCCTTTATCAACCGACGTCAGGAAATGTTGAAGTACTCGGACAGAATATTCATACCATTAGCTTCAATGAGCAACTGGCCTTAAAACAAAACATTGGTGTTTCATTCCAAAGTGGCGCCTTGTTCTCATCCATGAATGTCGGAGAAAATGTGGCACTCCCATTACGAGAGTTCACCAATTTAGATGAAAATACCATCCGCATTATCTCACGAATGAAGCTAGAAGTGGTTAATCTGGGAGGTTTTCATAAGTTGATGCCTTCTCAATTATCGGGAGGTATGATTAAACGAGCTGCATTAGCCAGAGCCATCGTCATGGACCCTAAATTATTATTTTTTGATGAACCATCAGCTGGACTAGATCCAGTGGTGGCTTCCGAAATTGATGATTTGATTTTATCCTTACGCAATACTATGGGAATGAGTATGGTAGTAGTGACCCATGAACTTGACTCTGCCTTTAAAATAGCTGACCGCATCACTGTGCTTGACCAAGGTAAAAATTTATTCACAGGTACTGTTGATGAAATCAAAGCATGTAAAATAAAACGAGTGAACGATTTATTAGAACGTCGATCACGCCACGAAACAGTGACTTCTGAAGAGTACCTGAGACGCTTAACGCAGGAAAATTACACACTATCATGAAACGAAACATCAGCAACTACTTTTGGGTCGGCTTATTTACCGCAGTCATTACCATATTAGCGCTGATGGCAATGATACGGATGACTGGCCAACAAGGAGACACTGTAAATTATCACAGTCACTATACAAACGTAACAGGATTGGCATTTGGTACACCAATTTACTATGAAGGATTCCGAATTGGTCAAATCGAATCAATTATCCCAGACAGCCAACCAGCTGGTTTACGTTTCAAAGTCACCTACTCAATACAAAAAGGATGGAAAATCAGAACAGATGCCACTGCCCAAATTCAATCAGCTGGTTTACTTGCTGACATGTCCATCAATATTAACGCTGGTAAAGACTCACAATATTTAAATCCAGGAGATGAAATACCGGGCAAGATGCCTGTTGACATTTTTACTCAACTTGGTGATGTTGCTCAAGAAGTTGATGACATCGCTGAACAACAAATCAAACCCATGCTAGATAACCTAAATAGAAAACTTGACAGTATAACCAGCCAGATTGATGATGGACTTCCAGTTATCATCACTAACATTACAGAAGCCACAGCCAATATCAACCAGCTGGCACAACAGGCCAATAACCTATTATCAGGCGATAACGCTAACCACCTCAGCCAAACAATAACTAATCTGAGTCAATTAACGCAAAGTATGCAAACCACATTGAACCAGTTGGAGCAAAGCATGCATAATATCAATGACTTGATTACTGATGCACGCGGCTTGGTGACTGATGACAACGCCGTTGTTGCACGCATGTTAAAAACCATGAATCAGGCGTTATCAAGTGCTACTGTAAATTTAGATAACATCCTTAATCAAATCGAAAGTGCCAGTATGAACCTCAATGAAGTCACCAACGATATCCGAAAACAACCCAGCCGCTTGATTTTCTCTAAAGATGCTGGAGAAGACGAATTATGAAACACCTTTTCACTATCATTTACACCCTACTTATACTGGCGTGCAGTCAAAAACCAGCCTCCACCAAACAGTATTTTCGCCTCAACGCACCTGCACCAGCAATCGAAGTAAAAGATAAAGAACCCGGGTTACTTTGGGTAAAAAGGCCTCAAGCTCAAGGTATACTCGGCAATCGACCCTTCGTAGTCACTAACTCAGATGGGGCACTACAACAATTATCATATCATCACTGGTTAGACTCACCTCAGGTGTTGTTACAAACGATTATTGCTCAACACGCACAACAACATTGGCAAAAAATCACCACACGAAAACCAGCAGGTTTTGCTCATCATGAATTGTCCACTCAAATCACTGCCTTTGAGAAAAATGGTGATAATGCTGTAGTGACATTATTTTTTACCTTCTATAACGTAAAAACAGAACAAATCCACCAACAACAGTTTACAAATATACAATCCTTTTCTATTGATGAAGGTTATGCTGGTTTTGTTGATGCCATTAACACCGCGACATTGAATATTTTATCTCAGCTGGAGTGGCACCCATGAACCTAAAATTGACACCCACGCTAAGAAAACATTTAGGTTTACAACAATTGATCAGCAAGCAACCTTACAAGGATAGCAAAACTAAAAAGCAACCCTCTATCATACCTCAACCGATATTGGAAAAAAATGAATATAGATTGTTAGCAAAGATGCTCGCTGCTATCAATCATCAATTAAATCCAGAAAAACTCAGCCTTGAAAAGAATATTGTACTCTATCAACATCCAAACAAAACCTTAATTTTCGATGATGTCAATATTGAGGATGACAACCAACTCATGCACTTGACACCTCTAACCACCATGATACAACAACCACAATTGAAAAGACCAGTATGGGAAAAACTAAAAACCTTGTAATCCTGACAGCACTATTGGCTAGTAACACTTCCAGTGGACAAGAGCAGGATCCCATATTGATGCACAATGAAGTTGACTATCGATGGTACTGGAGCAGTAACATCGGTATCGTTGTACCAGATGATGACATCAGGTTGAATGAAGCACAGGTGATCGATTTCCGGATTGGCCAACACCTTAATGAAAATTGGGCCATGGAATTTGAGTTAATGCGAGATGAATATGACTTTGACATTGATTATGATCTCAAGCATTATGCCACCAGTTTTAATATCATGTACACTAATCATGATCCACTATGGAAACCTTATGTCCTTTTCGGCCTGGGAACTATCCACTCAGATGCCCGTTTCCCTCAACACAATGAAAGTACCGACTTGATACTCAATTTGGCTATTGGTGGCTCCTGGTACTTCACAGGAAATGGTGTGCGTCTCAGAGCAGAAGCACGTTCACGCCTCGATAGTAACCACTCTAAACTACCAGGACAAGATGGATTCGGGGACGGTCAATTCACCATCGGTATCATTGTCCCAATTGGTGATTGACTCCTATCAGCATGTCAATTTGAGTATCTTGTTAAATAAAAAAACACGACCCGAAGGTCGTGTTTTTTATCTGACAAATTGATTCAAACTTTATGGACCATCAAAATTATCTTCAAATATCAGGTCATCAACAGTTAAGGTCACAGGAATAACAACTTGAGGCTCATCCAAATCATCACTGTCAATACAAACTGCAGCTGAATAAACCCCGGGTGTCAAACCAGTCGAATCTAATGTAACAGTCACATCTTCATCACTACCAGGAGACAGCACACCCGCATTAGGTAATACTGACATCCACGGAGCACCACATGTTAACTGCTGATCTAAACTGAATGCCAAACCAGCAAGTACCGGATTAAGTGAAGTCAGATCAGTCCAATCGGTAAACCCTTCTTGGAAAAAATCTTGTGGATCAATGATATGTGCATTAGCACCTGTCTGGTCTTCGCCTTGGAACCAGAACCATTGATTAGCACCAGTTAAATCACCCCAGGCAGTAATCCAGTAAGTACCGGCTGGCATTTCCCATGAACCACCAGCTGCCACGTTCAAATCGATGGTGAAATCACCCTCTCCGGTCCCTGTATCTATACCAGCATCATTAATACCAACGGTAACTGTCAAGAGTTCACTGCCATTACCATCTTCCGGATGACCAGCTGGAACACCTGCATCATCTGCATATATAGATACTGTTACCGATGTCAGCTCTTGAGTGATGTCAGTGGCTCCATTATTTAAAAATCCTTTAAATGAGACAGTATCAATCGATGAATCGCCACTTAAAACGAATTGATCAGCACTGTATACCCCAGCATTGGCGCCATTAAAGAAGTCACTGACAATGCCCCCAGTTCCATTTTGCAGCTGTTGGAAAATGGCATTAGACACCAGGTCATTTGTATTCAGAGACCAATTCAAATCAGCACCTGCTAAAGGTAAATTAGCAATGTTAAGGACCAAATCAGTATTCATATCAGCATCCAATGTCGCTGCCAAAGATGTCGGATTCACATCAATTTCAGGGGTATCAGGGAAACCAACGATGACTGCTGGCATATGTAAGTCAGGATAATTCGATTCACCAATCATATTCAGGGTCGCAGAAACTAATGTCCCGTCATCAGCAAAGATAAAATTATCACCTAAACACAGCTGCCAAGTACCATTACCATCACCTGGTTCTAAATTAACCAAATCTTCAAAAGTGTCTGGCGGACTTGGTTCATTATCTGGTGCCGGTGCGTATTCACAAATATCATCATCTCTACATACCGCTTCTGAATCACCTAATCCAGTACCCATATTTTCAGCAGAAACCGCAGCACCATCAACAAATATCACTGGATGTGTCGAAACCAAATCTGTTCCTCCCCCGCTGTTTGCATTCATGACGGTCAAAATATCACCATTAGGATTAACTAACTTGACTTCTAGGTCTGAACCCCAGGTGTGGTCAATGGCTGTTTCAACAGAAACAGAATAAATCGGTGATGAAAAACCTGCTACAACAAAATCTTCACAAGCCATTGAACCTAATGATCCATCAAAACCACCAGGGATAGATAAATTTGGATTAATTGTGAAAGGCTCTGCTGTTGATTCTATGATTGAAAGCTCACCAAAAGAAAAATCACCCGCAGGTAATAGAGCTCCATTCACTTCGATATCTAGCGTTACTGTTTGGCCAGGGTTCACTGTAAATTGCGAAGGATTAACCGTACCAGGAATGCCTGACAAAGAAGCATCGTAAGTCACTGGCTCTGATGCGACACTGCGTAGTTTCCTCTGAAAAGAACAAGTCTCAATACACTCATAATTGGTCAAGTTCGGTGCATTCAAAGTTTTCGGATCACCACCATTATCTGGGTCGGCCTGGAAAAACTTAAGTCCCGTTTCATTCATGACTAATCCTGTTGATGAAGCCACATCGACCTGAATACGACCAGCACCATCATCCCAGTGATCTGTTGATGTCACACCATCTTCTTTGGTGTTTCCTTCTTTCTTGGCAGTCATCATCAAAGCTGATTTGATTTCCATCGGTGTCCAGCTTGGGTGCAACTCTCTCAACAAAGCAGCAGCGCCAGCTGTATGAGGGGAGGCCATAGACGTACCACTGATGGCATTATATTCATCTATCATATCAGGTGCCACGGTCTCATCATCGTAAGCAGCTAGAATACTTTGGCCAGGTGCTGAGACATCTGGTTTGTTATACTCATAAGGAGATGGTCCTCGCGAACTGAAAGATGACATAATATCAGCTTGTCCACTCAAATTAATGCCTACATTAAAATCGACATCTGCTCCTGCCGTCATGTCACCTGCTTTAAATGACACCATTTCTGCACCAATATTCTGTGCCACCATCACAGATGGAATGGTCGTTGCCTCTAATGCACTCATAATAAAGGGTTCACCAACTATATTATTATGAACAACTACACCTATGGCTCCAGCAGCTGCAGCATTATCTACTTTGACTGAAAAATTGCAACTACCACGTGAAATCAATGCCACCAAACCATTAAATGAATCAGCGGGGAAAGGATTACAACCTTCTACATTCGCCGCATCTATTGTACCAGAATACTCATAAGTTCCAGTCATATTAGCCATCATGGCAGGTCCAGTACCTTGTAAAGCAAACACATCAATGAGTATTGCTGGTACAGGGTCAGTACCCGTCACATCCATATTATTTGAAAAACGTCGGTTATGTGTCATTGCACCTGATGCTGTTGTCCAAGGTTCTACATGACCCAGCGTCGCAGGACCGGGACCTCCATTACCAGCAGCAGCTGCAATAAAAATACCAGCATCTGTAGCATTTAAAAAGGCTTGCGAAACAGAATCAGTCCATGGTGAGGAACCTCCAGCAATAGAAAAGTTAATCACATCAACCAAACCATCAGCAATCGCTTGGTCAACCGATGCAACAGAGGACGCTCCTGGACATAAGCCTTGTCCTTGTTCAGTCTCATAACACACATCAAAGATAATATTGGTGGCATGAGGTGCCACACCACTCATATTGATGCCGACTATACCACTAAAATCACCAGTCACAACATTACCACCTGATGTAGAAGAAGTATGAGATCCATGGCCATTTTCGTCTTCTGGCCCAGGTATCTCTGTGGCCCCCTGTGGCTCTAAACCATTAACAAAATCATAACCACCAATCAGTTTATCGTTACACGTGTAAGTTGGGTCATATTGCTCAACATTGCTATCATCACATACACCGAGATAATTTCCACTTCCTAAAGGGTTAGTGTGGTCATAAGCATCACCACCAACATCTGCAAATGAAGGATGATCAAAATTCGTTCCTGTATCCAACGTACCAATAACCACACCTTCGCCAAACGCCACACCTGATGCCGGTGCATTACCTAACCATATGTTATTGGCTCCGATCAATTGTGGGCCTGCATCAGTGTCCATATAATAATCACGGTCTTTTTGTAACGACTTTACAGATGATATTGCACCAACAATAGCCACTTCATCGGCAGCCAGATAGACAGCCATTCCGTTATAGCTGTATTGAAAAGATAACACCGGAGTAACGTTTCTTCCCAAGACTTGTGACATTTCATTGACAAAGTCCAGTTGTTGATCTTTTAGGCGGTTAACGTAGGCTTGTGCTGCTTGTCCCTTGACATCAATTTTGCCATTAGCCAAACGCATGGGGGCCATAAGCGCTCCCTGACCTTTATATGCAGCCAAGGCTGGCTCTTTAAATTGTATTATGTACCTATACTGACCTAGTTGATTGGCGGGAGCAAGAATATATGCATTATTTGGTTTCTCTGCGATAAGAAGTTCTGACACCGCTGCATTTCCAGTGGTTACTGAACCGGCAGAAAAAACAACTGCCCATAACACACTTGTCAACATTGTATTTATTTTAGGTTTTGACATTCATTATCCTCTGATTTTGTTATTATAAAACACACTATAGGAAGTGCCCTAAGAAAGCGGATCCGACATCACTTCACGTTACGGGAAAACAAAACGTTAATATTTGTCAATCTAAGTAAATAAAAAGCCTAAAACGACTCTTGATACTCAATCACGAATGAAGCTTAAAGATCTCTGTGAGAGAATTGTCACTATAAATCCGCTGACTGATCTTATACCATCATGAGTGTATAGTACAATTATTTTCAGGTCATAAGAACAAAAAAACAGGAACATGACCAATGAAATTTGTCAACGTTTATTTTTCATAAATAGATACCCTACACCAGCATGATGTTTACCCTGATAAATAATGGTTTGCCGATTCATTAATTGAAAACCACAGTCTTCAAACGGAAGGTACCATAAGGGATCGCGCTGCATTTTGGTAATGACTTTTAATAAATCTACTGCACGTAGCTGTGCTTGCCAATGCTGCTCACCAAAAAGCCGAATTTTGTCTTTTTGATCGATCAGTTGTTTAATTGACATTATGTTGATACTTTCTAATGCTTGATAGATGATTTGTGTGAGTTGCCTTGGTTGTGACTTCACTTTTAAACCCAATATCTTGACTTGCCTTTTAGCCTCTTGCTGGAACATAACAGGGGTAATTTTGCCACTTCCAAATTCTGCCAAAAGTTCAAATAGATGCATTTCAGTCAGCTCATCAAATACTTGTTTTTCCTGCTCCATATAAGCGGTTACTGCTGAATCTGTAGCATGTGCTACAAACGCCAACCTTCCTCCTTCTTTCAATGCATCGTAGAGCGGCTGAGCTACCGCATCAGTATCAGCATATTCAATTCCATACTGGCTTGTTATTAAATCAACCGGCTCATCTAACACCTGGTTAATATTAATAACATCAGTATGATCATACACATTAACGTTTTGCAGTGCTGTTACCACTTTTGGAAACCGGTTTCCAATGGCCTCTTTATCAATGATCGCCTTATCTATAGCTGTTATTTGCAACTCCAAATCTGCACGATTCAACTCTGTCATCATCAACAGAGGCAAAGCCAGATTACCAGTACAAACATCAACAACATGAACACTTCCTGACAATGGTGACAAAATAGCCCGCCAGTAATCAGCAATTTCACCATCATAGTTAACCGGAAAATCTTGGGGTAAGGATGTCAACACACCCGTTTGCCAGTAACTAGACCAATGCTCTTGACTCATCACACATACTCTGATGTTGATTTAGGTCTAGCCGTATCAGAATGAAGCTCATAAAAATATTGATGCGAATCATACTGCATATAATCCATATCAATTGAAGACATGTTATTAGGATCTGAAATCATAAATCGTGCAGCAGGGTAGTGAGTAAGAGGGTAACTGGATTGCCCATTTTTTTGTAATTTATTGACAAAATAAGCGGAAAAGTCATGATTCAAACGAATGGTCACAGGATATTCGATACCGTCATCAGGCATACTCATTGCTGAAACCTGATATACAACCTCAAAACCTGAATCTGATGCGATTTCATACCGTTCTAATACATAGTCAGAAACTTGCTGGTAAAATTGATGCCAGCCTCCCGGCATACATTTATCACTAACAAAATACCTGACAGCCCATGTGATTTTGTCATATTTTTCTGGATTATTGTTAGTATAGCGTAATAAATCATTTAAGAAGTTGATTGCCGTTATATCGTACTCCCATTGAAGGTATCTGATCACATAACGCAATAGTCCATACCCATCGGCAACAGTGTATATATGATATATACCTTTCATCCATTGCAATTCATTCTCTGTGTAAGAATAAGTTGATATTAAAAAATCGTTATCATCTGCTTTGATTTGATATTTTTCTATATAAGCAGGATCTGCCATAGGGCTGTTAGGTAGTAATTGTGTAGGGTACGCTTTAACTGAAATATCCATATCAATATAACGCTGTAAATCCTTGTTGAAACTTTCAACCGTACTACCTGGTAAACCAATCATTAGATCAGTTGATAACGGCAATTTTAGATCATGAAACACCTTGGTTAGCTCATCATACTTTTCAGTCTTAATGTTTTTTCTGTTAATCACTTCTAAAGTTTGCTCATCGGTGGTCTGGATGGAAATAATGCCCTGACTGATGATGCCTCCAGCTGTAAAAATCTTAATAATCTCCACTAACCTCCAAGTAGAGTTTTTGGTGTAATTGACCACTACTTCTTGCGGATATCCCGTTTTATTTTTAACATCTACAATATATTGCGCTAGTTCTATATCGCGATCATATAAGCCATAATTAGCATCTGCTATCCATAATACCCTAACCTGATGTTTTGCGATCCAGTCAATTTCTTGTTTTACTCGTCCTAATTCAAATTTACGAACTTTTTGGTTAGTTGCAGAGCCCCAGTCACAAAAAGTACATCCAAAAGGACACCCTCGATTACTTTCGATAATAGCAGCCTCTACATTTGCACCATAGGCATCAAAATAACCAGATAAATAAGGCGATGGTACAATATCGGGCGTGGCTGTTCGTTTTCTTTTTACTGTTCTTATTAATTGGCTATTATTGAATTCTCGATAGGTAATCCCACTAACCTGCTGTATCGAGGTTTGAATAATAATTTGATGATCTTTCTTGGCTATACTTTCAAATAATTCAACGATAGCTACCTCACCTTCTCCATGAACTGAAATATCGACTGATTGATATTGGTCCATAAATGCTCTATTCGCCTGTGGATACTCTGGAGTACTGGGACCTCCATGGATGGTGATGTTATTGGAATCATGCTTCTTTATTGCTTCTGAAATTTGCATGTTCACATCAATCGACCACATATAGTTTGAAAATAACCAAACTCCCGCTCTGAATTTTTTATATGGCCCATTAATAAAATCAGTAGGCGTCATGTACGTGATTGGAATTAATTGGAAATTTTCTAACAACGAACCCTCATCGTGATTTTGCAGTGCGCTATACAAAACACCTAAAGCCAAAGGATAGTGATTTTGCATATGTGGTACAAAATAAACTGGTATGCGATGATCTGGTATTAACTGTTCCCAACTGGCTGATTTTTTTTTAACTGTATTTTGACCTCTTATAAGGTCCCAATATTTTTTGGGTTTAGCAGACACACTTTCTACCAAAACACCACAATAAACCAATTTATTAAAACATTCTTGTAATGCATGTGACGACCAATAAGGAGTTAACTGTTCAATTGCCTGTTTATAGTTGTTAGTCTGGTCAAACATTACCAAGAGAGCCATTGACATTTCATCGGTTCTCATCATGGCACTCAGTCTGGGCGCCCAGAACGTAAAATAACCCTTGTTAACAAAGCAAGCAAAGTGCTTGGATAGCTGTAGTTTGTTCTCATTAAGAGTAATTGCATCAATTATTAGCTGCTCTACAGCAACCAACTGATCATTAGAAGCATACTCTTTACAAATATTATATTTTTGCAACTCATTGATTCTATTTGAGACAGCATCCTTTGACAAACCACCGAGCAAAGGGCTATTAGAAAATCGACTACATCCAGTAAGCAGCAAAGGCAAATCAAAAATTGTCAATGTAACCGTTGGCAAAATACCAGAAAGGTTAAATGCCATTAACTTTCCTTTACGAAGGATTAGACAATATTCCGAATTCATTGACGAAATAATTAGTTAACCCTGAAAAAGTGCGATTTTGCGGATGTTTTTTGACCTCACTTGAACTTGACACTTCAAGGTGGTACTTCCATTTGCCACACCATCGACCAGAAAAAAGTTTCTGGAAAACTTTTTCACGTTAGCCTGAGAGTCGCATGGAAGCGGCGAATAAAAATACATCGTGGCACCTGTTTCCTGGTCGAAAAAATGTGCGAGATTGAAGTAATTTTTTATATTTAACAATAAGTTATGCATTTTTCAAGTTCGACTAATTATCCAAAGAACGTAACATTATATAGTAAATTCTGTATCAAAAAAAAGGCGCACTATGTGCGCCTTTCCATTTCAGAAATATAACTTTTATTTTAGAAAGTCTGAGTATATCTGAAGTAAGTCACGCGACCATAACCATCGTATAGATTAAAGTCATAATCACGAGAACCAACAGCACCTAAACCAACAGGAGGGAATTTCTCACCAGCATTTCTAACACCTAAGGTGAATTTACCATCCCAAGGAGCATGGTAGTTAAACTGGACATCATGAGTAACCCAAGAACCAACTGGTAGATCTACTTCATCGGGACCTTGGCTGGCAATGTAGTTGATGTGATACGCGAAACTCCAATCACCATAAGCATAAACATTAGCCAATACTGCACGCTGCTCAGGTACACCTGGAGTATCTACATACTCATTATCAATATCTGCATCAGTTTCATCTAAGTTATAAATCTCTTGATTAAACAAATGAGAAATCTGCAAATTATTGGTCATATTACCACCGAACAACTCATAGTTGAAGCGGAAGTTAAAATCTACACCATCAGTTTCAATCAAACCTTGATTGCCATAACCGGTTTGGCACTCAATAATTCCACCAGAAGGCGCACGGATACACCCCAGGCCAGCAGGATTTGGTCGACCATTCAACTCATTATTGATGATAGTTTGTGCATCAAAATTACGGATACGATCAGTGATCTCAATATTCCAATAGTCAATCGTCATATTAAACCAATCTAAAGGTTCCCAGGCTAAGCCAAGAGAGTATTGATCAGACTCTTCTGGCTGTAATTGAGAATTAGCAATACTGTAATCATTAATCTGCAATGAACAACCAGGATCTTGTCCTTGCGCTAGACACGATTGCTCATCACGCACAGAGGTCGCTGCAAATGTTTCTTTCTGAGTCAAAATATCCAAAGTCGGCGCACGGAAACCCTGACCATAAGATCCTCGGATTGTCAAAGTATCTAATGGCTGCCATCTCATAGACAGCTTTGGAGAAAAGTTATCACCAAAGTCAGAATAGTCATCATAACGACCAGCTAGGGTAGCCTCAAAGTTATCCAAGAATGGGAACAACGCCTCGAAGTAAACCGAAGTAACATCACGGTCACCACCAGCTGTATTACCGGCTGAACCACCGACCTGACCTGCCTCAGACTGAGGATCATAACGGTCCAAATATTTATCTTTACGGTACTCAGCACCTAAAAACACAGAAACCGGACCAGCGCCCATCTCAAAGAGATCAAAGGCCACAGACCCATAGACCTCATCTTGATCATATTTAGAATCACGGAAGATAGTGATACGCATTTGGTTCAATACATCTTCTGGGTTATTGTATGGATCCAATAAATTGTAATCGCCAGACTCAATCAAAGCCACAGCAGCTGAAGCTAACAAGTAGTTTCTTCCCACATCAGAAGTTCTGTTATCTGTATGCCGTGCACCAAACTCAACTTCAGTATTACCTATCGTACCGACAACTCCTAACAACATATCTTGTTGCTGTGTGGTTACAGTACTGTCACGATTACCTAAAGCATCGAAACGGTGCCACCAGTTAACAGGCTGTGGATCCAAGCCTAACGACGCATCATACAAAGGACTGTTAGGATTGGTCGGATTGTTAGGACTGTTTGCGCTCAAAGGAGCATAAAAAACTGATGAATCGGGTACTGGTGCATAACGACCAAACGATTCTGTTTGGCTGAATGTCATGTTAGCAAACAACTCCCAGTTATCAGTGATTTCGTGCTTGGCTTTAGCATAAAAAGATTTGTTCTCAGTAGAAGCCTCATCAGCAGATACCAAAGTGAAGTTGTAAGCACAACGTGTACCATTGAGTGAATTAGAGTTCGGAAAGGTGTAAAAACCCGTGCCAGGGAAGTCACATCCACCAATATAGGAAGTCCAGTTTTGATTATCAAAACCATCGGTAATGGTACTGAAACTATTGCCATAGGGAGAAGCTCCCGCGGGAGTCCACGGTAAATCACGGGCGAATATAATTTCACGATCATTCCATGAAACACCTGCCAACAGGCTAGAACGATCACCAGAAGCTCCAAATACGACGCTACCTTCTTCACGTTCACCACCATTTGCAGGGATAGACACTTCGGCAGCCCCTAACATAATCTCTGCACCTTCGTAATCCGAACGTGTAATCACATTGATTACACCACCGATGGCATCTGACCCATAAACAGCAGAAGCACCATCTGAAAGTATTTCAATACGTTCAATTGCTCCCATCGGCAAGACACTTAAGTTCTGTGAAGAACCTGTAGAACCTGACTTAGGCAAACGGCGTCCATCAATCAACACCAATGTGCGAGAAGAGCCTAAACCACGCAAAGAAACTGTAGTGTCACCTTGTGCGGAAGAACCTGACTGAGGGCGAAAAGAACCTGAGTTATTAAATGTCAGATTCCGAATAAAATCAGCTGCATTTGATTCACCAGTTAATTCTATTTGTTCACGTGTTATAACAGTTACTGGCAAATCGCCTTCAACGTCTGAACGTTTGATGCGAGAACCAGTGACAGTGATTTTACCTTGTTCTTCTACATTTTCATCATCATCCTGTTCCTGAGCGACAGCAACAGTACCAAAAGCAGCAGAAGCGATAAAACCTGTAAATAATGCTTTTTGCACAGCATTAGTAATAGGATTACGTTTCATTTTAATTGTTCTCCAAATTGTTATTCCATGAGTTAACTCTAAAAATTTTTATCTATATAGATTCCCTACCCGGCACATACTAACACTTATATCCGCTAAAAAAAAGCAGCAATTTCATTTTTTTCACACTTTCTTAACATGTTTTAATGTTTATTTAACCTATATAAAACATAAATTTGAACTATTTTTTTAAACAGAAACCAAGCACATGATCACAAAGCGTCTTCTATGGCCCTCAATTCATTAAATAACTGTTCTGGCACTCTATTGCCAAACCTTTCTAAATACTCTCGAATGGCACTCATTTCATTGGCCCACTCTTGACCGTCAATTTCCAGTAACGGTTTTAGTGTTGAGCTAGTGATATTATCCAACCCAAGTAAATTCAAATCACCTTCTTCTGGGAGATAACCAACAGCTGTTTCTTTGGCACCAATTTCATGATGACAACGCGCTAAAATCCACTCCAAAACTCGCATGTTATCACCAAACCCAGGCCACATGAATTTGCCATCACTGTTTTTACGGAACCAATTAACAGTGAACACCTGTGGTAATTTACTTGCGTGTCCCCGCATACTTAGCCAATGTTTCCAATAATCACCAAAATGGTAACCACAAAAAGGCTTCATTGCCATTGGATCACGTCTGACAACACCCACCTCACCAGTTGCAGCTGCTGTTGTTTCTGATGCCACCGTAGCACCCATCAGTACACCATGCACCCAATTCTTAGCTTGATTGACCAATGGTACCAAACTGGCTCTACGCCCACCAAATATAATAGCATCTATTGGCACACCCTGGTCTGCTTCCGCCTCAATTGAATAGCTAGGGCATCGCTTAGCAGAAACGGTAAATCGTGAGTTGGGATGAGCGGCTGACCCGTTGCCACTATAGAGGTTACCCTTCCAGTCAAATTTTGGTATCCTGTCATCCAAACCTTCCCACCAAGGCTGCCCATCCTCCGTTTCTGCGACATTAGTAAAAATTGTATCTTTATATAACATCGCTAAAGCATTTGGATTGGTTCTTTCAGATGTTCCAGGAGCCACACCAAAGAAACCTGCCTCAGGATTAATAGCCCATAGACGGCCATCTTCACCTGGCCTCATCCAACAAATATCATCTCCAATGGTACTGATTTCCCAACCATCTTCGATATAGCCTTCAGGAGGAATCAACATCGCCAAATTAGTTTTACCACAAGCTGAAGGAAAAGCAGCTGCTACATACGACTGCCTACCACTGGGATCTTTAATACCTAAAATCAACATATGTTCAGCTAACCAACCCTCTTGCTTGGCTTGATAGCTTGCTATACGCAAAGCATGACATTTTTTACCCAATAAAGCATTGCCACCATAACCTGAACCATAACTCATAATAGTCAACTGTTCTGGAAAATGCATGATAAAGCGTCTGTTTGGGTCTAATTCCCCTGTAGAGTGCAATCCTTTAACAAAATCACCCTCCTTTTCTATACGCGCCAATGCTGCAGCACCCATTCGAGTCATTAATCTCATGTTTTGAACAACATATGCGCTGTCTGTAAGCTCTACTCCACAGCGAGACAGTGACGAGTCAATCGGCCCCATACAATAAGGAATCACGTATAAAGTTCTGCCCTTCATGCATCCTGCAAACAAATCATCCATTTTTTTCTTAGCTTCAGATGGCGCCATCCAATGATTATTAGGTCCAGCATCTGCTTTTTCAGTCGTACAAATAAAAGTCAGGTGTTCTACACGTGCCACATCTTGCGGATCTGACAAATGCAAAAAACATCCCGGATGAGTTTGTTCATTCAATTTTTTATAGGTGCCGTCTTTCAGCAACATTTGATCTATTCTTTCTTTTTCTGCGTCACTACCATCACACCAATAAATTTGTTCAGCTTGAGTGTGTGCAGCAACTTGTTCGACCCATTCGGCCAAGACTTGATTAGAGGTAGGCATGATGATTCAAAACTTATGGTGAAAACTGGTCGCAAACCTTAACTGCTCACCTAAAGAAAATCAAGTTCTGATCGAAAAGCCAGGCTAAAAAATGATAAAAATGAACTAATGATTTAGCTAAATAGTCAGTCCTGAAAAAGTCCCTCCTGGCCTTTTTCAGGTTCCACCAAATATAAAGACATAACAGTTTGGAGCCGCCGGGAGCAGAAAAGCGAGACTCCTTATTTAATACGGTCTAAAATACCCTCTAACTCATCAGCGTTGTGATAGTGGATAACCAACACCCCCTTACCTTGAGGCTTGGCATTGATTTCTACTTGTGTACATAGCTTTTCAGACAGTGTTTTTTCAAGATGCAAAAGATCTGCAGACTTATTCATTGGCTCCTTTCTAAGCGGCTTTGGGTTTTTATGATTTTTAACCAAGGCTTCTGCCTGTCGGACAGTCATTTTTTTTGCAATAATCCGTTGTGCCAACGCACGCTGATCACTTTTATCAACAGCCAACAAACAACGCCCATGACCCATTTCCAGAAGGCCACTAAACATCATCTCTTTAACAGCATCACTCAAATCTAAAAGTCGCAAAAGGTTACTCACAGCAACACGCGAACGACCAACCGCTTCTGCTGCGTCTGCATGAGTTAGATTAAATTCATCAATCAATTTTTGCAAAGCATTGGCTTCTTCCAGAGGACTTAAATCCTCTCGCTGGATATTTTCAATCAAAGCCATAGCAACAGTTTGCTGATCATCTGCTGCCTTGATAATCACCGGAACCTCCCTCATAGAAGCCAGTTGAGCAGCTCTCCAACGACGTTCACCAGCAATAATTTCATACTTTTGTGAAGAAATTTTTCTGACAATAATGGGTTGCACTATACCTTGTGCTTTGATTGAATCTGCCAACTCCGATAATTTATCTTTATCTAGAATCGATCTTGGTTGATATTGCCCGGGCTGCAATTTTTCTATAGCTAATAATTGTAATCCTTGTTCCAACGAAGCTTGGTTCCCTAGTTTTCTTTGACCAAGCAAGGCATCTAATCCCCGACCAAGACCCGTTTTCTTTACCACCTTCTTAGATAACTTGTTTGTTGTTTTCTTTTTAACTTGCTTTTTGTCAGACATTGTTTTTTCTCAACAGCTCACTGGCTAAACCCTTATATGCCACAGCACCACGTGACATTCGATCATATTCTATAGCAGACAGACCAAAGCTAGGCGCCTCCGCTACTTTTACATTCCGAGGTACTACTGTATTAAATACTTTAGAACCGAAATGTTCCTTGATCTGTGCAGCCACCTCATTAGCCAAATTATTTCTTCCATCGAACATGGTTCGCAATAAGCCTTCGATTTCAAGACCAGAATTAAATGTTTGCTTTACACGATCAATAGTATCCAACAAAGAGGTCAAACCCTCTAAGGCATAGTATTCGCACTGCATAGGAATCAAAACTGAATTCGCAGCAGTCAATGCATTGATGGTTAACATGCTCAACGAGGGTGGGCAATCAATCAAAATAAAATCATAATCTCTTAATGATGACGCTAGCTGTTTAGCCAAAACCAATTGAGGTCCATCATATTCCATCAATTTCAATTCAGCAGCAGTTAGGTTAGTGTTAGCTCCAATCAAATCGACACTCTCCGTTTCGATAATGGCATCAGACACCTGACACTCCTGCAACAGCAATTCACAAGCAGACACTTCAAGATCTCTTGAGTCAACACCACATGCCATCGTGGCATTACCTTGCGGGTCTAAATCAATCAACAATACTTTCTTTTTCAAATGGCTCAATCCAACAGCCAGATTAACAGTCGTTGTGGTTTTTCCCACACCACCTTTCTGGTTGGCTACAGCAATGATTTTATATTGAATATTCATTTGATTCTGTATTGATGTAGTTTTCTGACTTCGTTTAAAAAAGGCACCACCAACTCATCTTCCTGAACCTGAATAAAAGCAGAGCCTGTTTCTACTGATTCTTCTCTTGGGCCTTTCATTGCCAAAAATCGAGTGTTTCTATCACCTAAATGTTGTGTCCAAGCAAGAAATTGATTCACTTCTGAAAATGCTCGAGATATTACCACATCAAAAAAACAACTGGGCGAATAATTTTCTACACGACTGTGAACAACTGTCACATTGTGCAAACTAAGTATTCGTTTAACCTGTCGAAGAAATCGTACTTTTTTACCTACCGCATCCAACAAAGTAACACTTAGGTCAGGTCTAACAATCGCCAACAATACACCTGGAATGCCACCACCTGTACCGACATCAATCAATGTTTTATCCTCAGAATCAACAAACGAATTGACAGCCAAGCCATCTAATGCATGATAAACCATCATATCAGCTAAACCACTAATGGCTGTCAGGTTATAAGTTTGATTCCACTTTTCAAGCAACAAAAGATAATTCCAAATTGCTTTACTCACTAAAGGATTGATACCGAGTTCTTGTAGTCCCGGCAACAAAAACTTTTTATGTAACTTTTGGTAATCTGTTCCGTTCATCTGTCAAATTGAATAAAATGTGACTTTTAACCCATGAACAAATTAGGAATTATCGATAAGCTGTATTGTCAAAGGGTCGGTAAATAAACTTTCCATTCTATCAAAAACTAAATATATTTAAATATGAATTTCGAAATAGCTCGACATAATATGGTCACTCAACAAGTTCGCTCTTGGGATGTTATCAATAAAAGGATACTCAATGCAATGCTGCACATCCAACGAGAAGAATTTGTTCAGGTCTCTCAAAGAAAACTAGCATTTGCCGACATGTCATTACCACTGGGTTATGATCAAAATATGATGAAACCAGTAGTAGAAGGGAGAATGTTACAGTGCCTTAACTTACAACCAAAGCACAAAGTACTAGAAATAGGGACAGGTAGTGGCTATGTTACCGCTCTGCTGTCAACACTGTGCCAGCAAGTCACGTCGATCGAACTTATAGAGTCGCTCAGTCATTCAGCAAAAACAAAAATCCATGAGCAAGGTATTAAAAATGCGACCTTATTAACAGCTGACTTTTTTGATTTTGACAACTCAACAAAATATGATCGAATTGTGATCACAGGAAGCATTGATCATTTACCAAGCTTTGTCTTTGACTGGTTAAACTCTGAGGGTTTAGTTTTTGCCATCGTTGGAGATGCTCCTATCATGGAAGCCCGCACATACACTTACATGCATCAATTCACAAGTCACTTTGACACTGTTGTCAAACCATTGATTAACAAAACGAAAAACTCAACATTCGAACTATAAAAAATGAAAAAAACAATTTTAATTTCTGCCATTTGGGCAGCCAGTGTGTCTCAGGCTACTGACTTGATGGAAGTCATGAATCTGGCCTTAGAAAACGATCCTCAACTGAAAGCAGCTCAATATAACCAACAAGCTACGCTAGAAAACAAAAAACAGGCACTGGCCAACTTTTTACCACAAGTCAGCGGCTCCTGGAGTAAATCAAAATCCATCAACAACGAATCTACTTTTGGACGTTTTGGCACAGTGAAATCTCCCGACTCAGACTCAGATGGCTGGAGCATATCTCTTAATCAGTCTGTTTATGACCAAAGAAACTTCATTCAAATGCGAAGTGCTGACCTAGAAAAAGCGAAAGGTTTGGCTGACTTGGATGCCGCTGAACAAGACTTTATTATTCGCGTCGCCCAAAGTTACTTCAATGTCTTGACACAGATAGACGCTGTATCTTTCGCTGATGCTGAAGAAAAAGCAATTCAAAGACAACTAGATCAAGCAGAGCAAAGGTATGAAGTGGGATTAGCAGCCATCACCGATGTTCACGAAGCCCGCGCTCAATATGACGGTGCCCGAGCCAGTGTCATCAGTGCTAAAAATTTATTGGACGATACCAAAGAAGCATTGTTTGAAATCACTCAAACACACTTTACGATATTGGATAAGCTACCTGACAACATTGAGCAAGTTAATTTAAGTAACAATCAAATTGAACATTGGGAAACCCTCGCTTTAGACCATAATCCAAATTTAGGTGCTTCTAAAATCAATGCTGAATTGGCAGAGTTAGAATTCAAACGACAACGTGCCGGCCATTTACCAACTGTTAGTTTTTCTGCTTCGCATAGCGAAAACACCAATAAGAACATCTCTTTGGCTTCACCAGATGACCCAGATAACTTCATCACAGATGACAGAGAAAGCAGTGGGCAAAGCCTATCATTAAATGTTTCTGTGCCTATTTTTTCAGGGGGTAGGACCAGCTCTTTATCTCGACAGTCCAAACTACGTTATAAAGCAGCAATGCAAAACCTTGACCAAACAACCTACTCGACCGTTCGGAATATTAGGAATGCATTGCATAATGTGGAAGCTGGGTGGAGCTCTGTTCAAGCCAGACAACTGGCTGTTGTCTCTGCCAAAAGTGCTGAAGAAGCAACTAACGCAGGTTTTGAAGTGGGTACCCGCAACATTGTTGAAGTTCTGAACTCACAAAGAGGATTGTATCAAGCCCAAAGAGACTACTCTCGAGCCAAGCATGACTATTTGATGTCCATCCTAAATTTAAAAAGAGCCGCTGGAACACTAAAACAAACAGACATTATAGATATCAATCAACTACTATCTGATTGATAAATGACTGTAGTTTAGTCAAGTCTTGATCAGAAATGTCAATAATGTGGAACCCCCCAAACACCATATTGGTGTTCTGGGGCTCTGCCCAGATACACTCAACACCAATTGATGCCTTAATTGCAACTTCTTTGATGACCAAAGTTAATTGATAAACACGACCAACCTCGATATCAGTTCTTGTCGCAAGCAGTAATCCTGTTTCAGACAAATTAACTACCTGTCCAAATTCTGTGCCTGTCAACTGGTTAATTACATATACCGTTTTAGGCATCGAAACACGAGGATGCATTCTTTTATCACTCATCAGATCAACTGCTCCTAATTTTTTTCACCCGGGCAAACACATTACTTAATGCTTTTTGAAAATAGCTTTGGGTTTGTTTTTCTACTGCTTGAATTGTACCACGTGTCACATCAATGGCCACCCTACGTAGATCCTGCTTATCAGGCTGTTTACCAGTTAAATCAACAAATAGTATCCGTTGACTAAGCGTACTGACCCAACTCAATTTTTTCCTGACTTTATCTCCTTGTTTATAGTGAAAATCGAACAAAGTACCATAAGGCGTGGCGATCAGACGCTCCATTTCGTTTAACTCTTGTTCAGTTAATTCTCGTATGTCTTCAATTTTTTTACCAGAGTGTTCCTCTTTATCTTTTTTCCCACCACTTTTAGCTTCTTCAATAGATAATACTTTTTTTAGATCAGGAATTAATACACCACCCTCACTGTCTTCACTCTGTTCATTCCAAGCCAAACACGCATGAATATTATCTTTGGTATTTTGTCGATCTCGAACAGAAAAACCCAGCTCATCCATAGTCTCATCAAGCATATGCAAAGCTTGAAGCTTTTCACCACCCTTCAATAACTTGATAGTATCTTGATTACCCAACTTAGACAACGTTTCAGCGGCACGAAGTTTTTTATGCCAAATATCTGATTGCTCCCCTTCTCGCAATAATGTTAGCGTCAAAGCGTCCTCCCAAACATTTTTCAACACATCTTTTAAGAACGGGATTTCACAAATACTTAACCACTGATCCATGTGTTTCTGGACCTTGCCTTTGGTAATCTCCATTTTTTCCTGTCCTTTAGCAGCACTCACCCACTTGCGCTCTGCATGGTCTGCTCTTTTTTCCTTAATGTGTAAATACTCTTCCAAGTTCAGTAAAGCCTTATCAAAAGCAGCCTTTGAACCATCAAATGATTTGGCAGCAGCATCGCTAAATTGATGAACTTTTCGTATCACTTCAGTACCGTACCACTGGTGAGATGACTTGATTAGCATTTCAATATAGCGCCTTGCTGAATGATTTTCATCGGTAAAAAAAGTATCATCACTAACTGCTAAACGTATCAATGGAATATTGATGGCATTGAATGAAGATTTGATGTTACTATCCAAACGTTTATCTGAACCAATCTCATCATAAACCATACCCATAAGATCCATGGTATTACTCTGTATCGGAGAAAATTGAGGATAAAAGTTGCCTGTATTATTCTTGACCTGATCTGAAAGCTGCTCTTTGAGTTGAGAAACATTTTGACTACTGGCATTAACACTGACTTGTTTACTAATCTGTTCTAGCGCCTGATCAAACTCATCTTTTTTTATCTCGGCTACTTTATTCGTTTGAGCCGCGTGATTTGGCCTTAGCATTTCAAAAATTGACTGCACCAACTCCTGCGTTTTAGCATCATATTGTGTTGCTGTACCTTCAACCTGAGACCCATCACTCCTCTTACTTTCTGGTGAGGCAACAGGGTCTTTATTTTGCTCACTACTTATCCGTGATTGTTTGGCAGGTGTAGTAAATTGGGGTTTGATATTAGGCAAAATACCAGCTGTAATAAAGATGCTATTGATTTGGTGATAAATATCAACGATTTGCTTCGATAGCTCTTTATTAAGCGTTTCAATCACCATCACCTTCACTTCTACATCCATCTCCATACGATTCAAAGCATTACTTAATGCCCAAATCAATGCAGGAGGAGAAAATGGCATATTACTTTGATCCAACTGACCGCTTCCATATAACACATTCATCCTCTTTTCCAGTGTATACAGCTCTGCATGTCCAATAACTTCCAAAGAAGAGTCTAACTGGGTGAGGGCCAGAGTAATGCTTAATTCTTCCTCAGCGACCAATGACAAAACTGCTGGTTCTTGCTGTGATTCCAAATGTTTAGAAATGAAATCTGGCATCAATCTCATTTCTTCCTTAACCGCTGAAAGTAATGACTTACCTTCCTCTTTCAGCTGTCTGTACCAGCTGAAAAAATTTTGCTCTTGTTGATTTGACTTTGCACTCTCAGCCTTAGAAAAAAGTGATTTGAGGACAATCAGCACAGCTGATTTAACTGATTCGGTCAGGTATTGGTCAAAAACCTGAATGGACTGTTTAATGATTGTTGTTTTATTCATAAACTCTGACTATTTGTTAAATGTTAAAAGTCATCGAATTAGTGAATCTGCATTCGCCACAAAACGAAAATAATACACACCCCTTGATATTAGAAAATAACCGAGGTAACTAAAATATGCAAGATATTTTAAGTAACCACAGTGCAGGTGACAATCAACGCAGCCTAACAATGAAATCAAGCCTGCTGCCTAATACAGCAGACTTGCCACAAAGTGATAATGGATATATTAATCTGCACTCTGATCTTCAAAGACAGAACAGAATATCAATTCTGCTGGATCAGGTCCGGCTTGGTTCAAAGTCACAATATAACTATCAATCGTATCATCCCAAACTGCTAAATCATAACGACAGTCACCATTAAAGTCCGCCGATACAACAGCAACAGGTAAGCCTAAACCACCGATCTCACCCAATAAATCATCAAGCACTTGACCACCAACCTCAACCAGTCCACCTAATCCATCACCAAGCAAAACATTAATGCTGTTACTCCCTGGATTAAGAGTAATGACATCATTCGCGCCATCATAATTAACATCTAACATAATCAAGTCATTAGGTAAAACACCAACACCAAATGAAAAACCTGATGCAAAACTACCATCGCCATTACCTAACCTGACCTCTAATGATCCAAATAACTCATCCAAAACCAAGGAATCTAAATGACCATCATTATTTAAATCATTGAAATAAATGTTTCCCGCCGGCAATCCGCTCAAAATAACATCAGGCTCCTGAAATGAACCCAAACCATCAGAAAGCACTGAGTTCAACACACCCAATAAATCCTTAACCAAAAAATCGCCAAATCGGTCACCATTAAAGTCTCTAATATCAATAGATGTAGCAACCCCAAGAACAGAAGCTAACTGAACATCAGCATGTGAACTAAAACCACCACTACCATTGTTAATCATTACCACAACCCTTGAACCTAATGTATTATTAGCCAAAACCGCAACATCCTGTAATGCATCATCATCAATCAGTCCAACTTTCACATCAGCGACAACATCTCCCAAACCAAGACCAAACGCAATAGTCATCTCATCGCCAAAACCACCTAGACCGTCTCCTAATGAGAGACTCAGATTACCATTAACATCAATCGCAACTAAATCATCTTGTTGATCATTATTAAGATCACCTATGTCAATCATTGATGGCGTAAAATCTAACGGGATCAATTCTGGCAATGTCAAACCACCAATACCATCACCCAGCTGCTTGTACAGCTGCCCACCAAATACGTTGATCACATCAGGTACTCGATCATTATTTAAAAATAAAACTTTGTGCTTTTTTGCCCAAAGTGGCTGTATAAATAAAACAAATAACAACACTAAAAAACGAAATGTATCAGACCCTTTTCCCCCTTGTAAAATCATTATGCTTCTCCGAAATAATTATGAGAAACCCTTCCTAGAAACACACACGACACAAGTTAAATTATCACAATATTTTGGCAGGCAATATACTTTTTTATTTTATTAACCGATTCCCCTATCAAATATCTATTTCACCACCCCAATTGATCAGCTGAGTCATAAGAAGTGCCCAATTTTGACAACTGCTGAAATGATATTGATCAGTATTTCAAATGGCACCTTATTGAATGATTTTCATAGGTGAAAGCATTATCACTAGCTAGCCAACGGGATATTGACGGGATTGAACGAAAAATGACCTGCGCCAATACTTGACGTTTTCTCATTATTGATAGTGTTGCAACATTTTCAACCTGAAAGCCCACCTTTTCCATTAATTCTAGTAAAACTACATGATCCTTATCTTGCTCACTGTCTATCTGTTATTGTTAGGCTGAGTAAATATGGTTTGATTTTACATTCTCCGTTCTAGAAAAAACAATTTGAGGGCAAATACAACCTAACAATGAAATCAAGCCCACTGCCCTATACAGCAGGCTTTTTATAAAGTGATAATCGATAGATTAATCCGCACTCTGATCTTCAAAAACAGAACAGAATATCAATTCTGCCGGATCAGGTCCTGCTTGATTCAGAGTCACAATATAGCTGTCAGTGATATCGTCCCAAATAGCTAAGTCATAACGACAGTCACCATTGAAGTCAGCCGACACAACAGCAATAGGCAAGCCTAAACCACCGATCTCACCCAATAAATCATCAAGCACCTGACCAACCGCATCAACCAATCCACCTAATCCATCACCAAGCAAAACATTAATGCTATTACTACCTGTATTAACAGAAACAACATCGTTGATACCATCATAGTTAATATCGACCATAATAAAATCACTAGGTAACGCACCAACGCCAATGGAAAAGCCTGAGGCAAAACTACCATCGCCATTACCCAATCTGACACTTAACAACCCAAATAACTCGTCCAAAACAAAGGAATCTAAGTCACCATCACTATTCAAGTCATTGAAATAAATGTTTCCCGTAGGCAATCCACTCAATGTGACATCGGGCACCTGAAATGAACCCAAACCATCAGAAAGAACTGAGTTCAACACACCCAATAAGTCCTTAACCATAAAGTCACCGAATCCATCACCATTGAAATCACCGGCATCAACAGATACAGCAGTTCCAAGAACCGTTAACAAACCAACATCAACAAAAGATTCAAAGCCACCATTTCCATCATTAATTAGTATAACCACTCTTGAATTCAACACATTATTAACCAGAACCACAACATCCAGTAATGCATCATCATCAATCAATCCAACTTTCACATCAGCGACAAACTCGCCTACCCCAAAACCAAACGGAACAGTCACCTCATCACCAAAACCACCTAACCCATCTCCTAATGAAAGACTTAGATCACCGTTAACATCAATCGCAACTAAATCATCTTGTTGATCATTATTGAGATCACCGATGTCAATCATTGATGGTGTAAAATCCAGTGGGATCAATTCTGGCGATGTCAAACCACCAAGACCATCTCCAAGCTGCTTGTATAGCTGCCCACCAAATACATTGATCACATCAGGCACCCGATCATTATTTAAAAATAAAACTTTGTGGTTTTTTGCCCAAAGTGGTTGTATAAATAAGATAGCTAACAGTGCCAAAAAACGAAATGTACCAGCCCCTTTTCCCCTTTGTAAAATCATTATACGTCTCCAAAAAGTTAGTTACTACAAAAATTCCTAACAGAGCACACAGACAACCTAAAATACCACAAATTCATTGATATTTGTATATATTTTTTGTTTTTTTAGCGGATCTTGAACAAAACATCTGTCGCTAACATTGTAATCAACTAATTAGTCGAATTTAAAACTCATAAGCCATTGTAATATAAGATATTTTTTCACAAACTACATATTTTTCGACCAGAAAACAAGTGTTTCAATGCTTTTTTATTCGCCGCTTCCATGCAGCTCCCAGGCTAACGTGAAAAAGCTTTCCAGAAACTTTTTTCTGGTCGATGGGGTGGCACATGGAAGTGCCACCTTGAGCTGTCAGATTCAAGTGGGGCCAAAAAAAAATCAGTAAAATCACACTTTTGCGCTTAAGTGTTTTTTTGACCGATGCTGGAAAAGGCCAGGAGGGACTTCTTCAGGACTAACTAATTATCTTAGGTAGCCTGTTTCAAAACTAACGAAGAGCTATCATAATTGCTAACATGACTATTTGTTCGGATATGTTGGCCAATTAACCCCTGCAAACTTCTCTAAACATCGCACAACTTGGCAGCTGTAGCCATATTCATTATCATACCAACAATAAAGCACTACACTGCTACCATCGACAATGGTGGCCTTCGAGTCAATCACACACGCCTGACGCGAACCAACAAAATCTGTTGACACTGCCTCTGTTGAGACCGTATATCCAATTTGTTGCTGTAATTTTGAATGTAATGATTTATGCCTCAAGAACTCATTGACTTCTTCCAAATCAGTATCTCGACTCAATTGGAGATTCAAAATAGCCATGGACACATTGGGAGTTGGAACACGAATGGCATTTCCTGTGAGTTTACCCTCCAATTCAGGCAATACCTTGGCGACCGCCTTAGCAGCACCTGTTGAAGTTAAAACCATATTTAAGGCAGCCGAGCGGCCTCTTCTGTCTTTCTTATGATAGTTATCAATCAGATTTTGGTCATTAGTATAAGCATGCACTGTTTCGATATGACCACGCTCAATACCGTACTCATCATTCAAACATTTGAGTACAGGAACGATGGCATTAGTGGTACAAGAGGCAGCACAGATCACCTCTTTATCATCAGTGATTTGATCATGATTAATACCATAAACGATGTTGGGAATGTTACCTTGAGCTGGTGCTGTCAACAACACCTTTGATGCTCCCGGTCTTAAATGACTACGTAAACCACTCTCATCTTTCCAAACACCTGTATTATCTACGATCAGTGCATCGTTGATCGCGTAATCAGTGTAATCAATATCTGCTGGAGAATTAGCATAGATGACTTGTACTTCATTACCATTGATAACCAGTTTGTTTTGGTCATGCAAAACACGGATGGTGCCATTAAACTTACCGTGAACAGAATCTTTTCTCAAAAGCGCTGCACGCTTTTCTAAATCATTCTCATGCCCTGACTTGCGAACGACAATTGCCCGCAAAACCAGCACATCTCCACCACCCGTTTTATCAATCAACAACCGTGCCACTAGGCGACCAATGCGTCCTAACCCATATAAAACGACATCCTGAGGCTTGTCTAGTGGTTTCGCCTCTGAATCGATTAAATGAGCCAACTCCTGTTTGACATAAACATCAACATCAGTTTGCTCAATTGCATCATAACTATGTTCTTTGAAATAGCGATAAACCATTTTACCAACATCAATATGGGCTGGTCCCAGCGGCAATTCAGAAATGGCTTTGATAAAAGGGTATGTTTCATACTCACTCAGTTCATTGGCTTCGACCTGACGAACAAAACGATGGGCCTTCATTAAATCAGTTACCGACTGATTAATCATGCGTTTACCATACATATATAAAGACACATTACGACGACGATAAAGCCTGCCAATTAAAGGAATCATCCCTTCCGCCAAAGCTTCTCGTTCTTTCCAGTCTGCAAAAAATTCGGTAGGAAGTGGTCTGTTTTCTTCAGTCATAGCAACTCCGGCCTTGGGCCCATTGAATCAGGAAATGGCACCCAGATAAGTGCCCTTAACAACGGGCGCGCATTATAACATCATTTAGTGGCCATCACAGCACTCAACTGGCTTAGTTGTCAATTTGATCTGAATCTTTAGCCACAAAGTACGTACCACAAATAAAGCCATAATGACAGCAATCAACTGCTCCCATATGTTAGTATGTTCATGGTTTATCAATGCCTGCACTCCTGACCAATTCCAGTCCATGTAAGCTGACACAGCATTCAGTGTCATACCAAAAGCAAAAGCCACAATAACCGAACCACATAGATAACCGACTATGGCACGAACACCTAAAACATTTTTGATGATCATCAAAGTACCGATATTTGATGCAGGACCTAGCAACATAAAAACTAAAACAGCACCTGGTGACAATCCCAAAGCCAGAAAACCAGCAGCCATCGGTGTTGATGCAGTAGCACACACATACATCGGCACACCAATCACTGCCATCATCACCATCGGCCACAAACCATCACCCAATCCAGCAAAAAAATCAGCTGGTAAGTATACTTGAACTAAAGCAGCAACCAACAAACCAATCAATAGCCAAACTGCCACATCATCTAATAACTGTCCAAAAGCAAAAGTCAAACCAGATTGAATCTTCTCAAGATAGCTGGGGTTAGGGTTAGGCTGAGGTTCTGAATCACAACATGCCACCGATTCTTTCTGGGCACTGACACAACAATCATTTTCCACCCCCGACAGACTTTCACAACTTGAAATCGATGCTTCTTTTTGCCTGTCATCAGCCTGATCTGAACCCACCAGCAAGCCAGAAACAATGGCACTAATGATGGCTGCGATTGGTCTGACCACCGCCATTACTGGACCCATTAACCCATAAGTCAAGGGCACTGAATCAACCCCTGTTTCAGGAGTGGCAATCAGAAAGGAGATGGTGGTGTTCTTAGAAGCCCCTGATGCTCGCAAACTCAGTGCTGCCGGGACCACCCCACAAGAACACAATGGTAATGGTGCACCAATAACTGCTGCCTTGGTTACATCCCATAAACTATCGCCACCCAAGTACTTACTCAATAAATCACTATCAATAAATGCTTTCATGACTGCTGCCATGACAAAACCCAAAGCTAGCCAGGGTGCTGATAAAACCCATACTTGCCAAAAAGTCAATGCGATGGCAAACACATGATCAACCAACTCTTCAAACATCGCCGCGTTCCATAGCTTGTAAAATAGAACAACACAGTGCTGACTCATCGCCTCCACAACAAGTATCATGCAAACGCCTCATCGCCTGCTCAATACTTTTAAGCTGGTCCATTTTTTGCTCTACCTGCAATAACTGTTCAGCAATAAATCCCTTAACGGTCTCGCAACTCGCTGCGGATTTATCTAATTCAATGGCCAATAGTGCTTTAATGTCATCTAGAGACATACCTAACTTCTTAGCACTACTGACGAAAGACAAGACCGTGATACTGTTCTTATCGTACTGTCGGTATCCAGATGCCAAGCGATTAGCTGTCGGTAACAACCCAATTTTTTCATAATAACGAATGGTATCCACAGACATACCTGATTGACTCGCTAATTCACCGATTCTCATGATCAATCCACTATAATACTTAAGCACATAGCCGCATCATAACCTTGGAGTTGAGTCTAAAGTCAAGAATTATAAAAAAATTGCATCTCCGATCTTAATTGGTTAGAATGCGCGCTCTTTGTCGCAAGACACTAACAAATACCTGACACGGAGCGGTAGTTCAGTTGGTTAGAATACCGGCCTGTCACGCCGGGGGTCGCGGGTTCGAGTCCCGTCCGCTCCGCCATTAATTGGCATCAAATCTAATCTACTCGGTGACATAAACACAGCAATTTGGCCGGAATAGGTACAAATATGACACACTGAGGAACCACAATTCTCTAGCTTATGTCAGTAAAATACTCAGCGCAAAAGTCAACATCATTTGCTAGTTCATTATGAAAAAAATAACTTATTGACGCTCTGCTATGACATGAAAGCGCAATGACCCTCCAGTAGTCAAAGAGTTAAATGGATAGCAAGTAGTCAATATCAACTGGTCTTCCCCACTGATGACCAATGCCCTCTGGTCACTGTCGACAACTTTCATTTCAACAATATGATATTCAAACTCACCTTGGGTCGTTTCAACCTGAATCAAATCACCAACTGCCACTTTTGATAAATAACTAAAATGACTGTCATTATGACCACTGAACACAGTGGTTCTCGCTTCGCCTGGCATACCAGAACCCAGTACATGAGCAGGCCCAAAGGCCAGGTTTCGTCCATTGGCATCAGCCAAAACATAACTGCTTTTATTCAGTCTAGGTATCATCAACTTAGCCACTGGATGGGTATCTGCCCATGACCAGGGACGATGAGTTTGACCATCTTGAAGTGTTAAATCCCAAGCATCTGCAATTAACCATTGTGCTAAATAGGCCTTGGCCAGCAAGTATCCGGAGGTTAATACTTGCCAGCCGCCCACAGTCAATGCAATGGCTAACAGCCATCGCATCATCATATTGGACCATTTTTTGCTTTGACTTCTTTTTCTAGCAGCAATAGTAAAAGAACCCGCCTTTACTGGCATGTCAGCCTCCTACCACACACTGCAACAAGCATCAAAAATAAACCCGCTAATAATTGGCTGCGCCATCCCAATGCGGTTTGTGGATAAGGCAATGTTTGTGCTGCTTTGGCTTGAGCCATGCGTGTTAAGTTAGGTGTTTTATCAACAGCCACCAAAGCGGTAAATTCTGTCACTAAATGATGTTTAAGCGCCAGTTCGATGATCTGATCTTTCAGTGTATTTTGGTCTCCTCCCAACATCAATTCATCGATCCAATCCTCAACCTGATTCCTAGCCCATAATCTAGCTATCCCAGTAGTTCTACCATCCACTGGTGCTTGTAATTGCTCTGACCATCCTTGTTTATCATGCAAACCACTGACCGCGTATAATTTACCTGCCAATTTTTCACTGAGGGCTGTTTTACTGGTAATGACAAGAGGTTCACCTAAATACAAATCAGGAATGGCTTGTGGTGTTTGAGTTACTGACTTGGCACCCCAATCAACAGCAATATCTGTCATTGCAGGTGCAGCTAATTTGTCAAAAACCAGTCGCATAGATTCATCAACCTGACCCAAATCACCAATATGTGTATAACTGCCTCTACCAAACATCGCTGCTTTACTCATGAAATAGTGATTAGGGGCAGGGCCAATAGCAATGGTAAATAATCTGGCATCACCAATGTCTTGCGCAATCTGTTCAAAAATCATCGCCTCATTACCAACAGAGCCATCCGTCAGGAAAACAATCTGATTTAACCTGTCAGTTAGGATGTTTTCTTTTTGCATAGCAATCTCTAATGCTGGCGCCATATTAGTACCGCCATCGTCACTAAAGCCATCAATGAAACGCAATGCCTTATTGATGTTTTCTGGTATAGCTGGCATCGAACCTGAAAACAACGGTTTGGCATTTGAATCAAAATCAATGACATTAAAATAAGTATCAGCATCCAAGTTTGAAAGAGCATAGAGCAAAGCATCCTTGGCCTGAGACAATGCCTGCCCGTGCATAGAACCTGAGGTATCTATAATAAAAGTAATGTTCCGAAGCTGATTAAGTTTTTGACTATTTTCAGGAGGCATGACCATCAACAAACTGTACTCATATCCATCCAATACCTCTGAAAACAGCGCTGTTTGTGGCTCTTGTCCCAAACTCGGAAACCAACGCAAGACAAAATCATGACTGTCATAAAGCTGTGTATCTTCCAAAGTAATGACTTGCTGTTGAAAATCGGATTCAATTTTAACCTCATGGTAAAGTGAGTTGATCTCATCTAACTCAAACCCTGCATCTAAGTGGACTTGAATATGCCTATTCATGGTATCTGATACATTAGCATGCATTGGTAAACGGGCATCATAATCTGCGGGTATGTATCTCGGTTTGATGGTCATAGGCAACTGTAACTCAAAATAGCCATCAACATAACGTAGGCTTTGCTGATAAGTCAGTTCAACAGTTATGGTCTCAAATGGAGCAATGTTAGCAATATCTGAGGTGAAAATATTAGGCCGATATTGCTTGACCATGGTCGCTGTTCTGCCTTCCTGTTTAGCCTGTTCATAAATGAGCTCAGCCTTCTTCTTTTCATGAATCTCACCTTCAATCACCCGTTCGCCTATCGTCATTCGCAAGCGATACAATGCAGACATATCAGCCAAAGGAAATGCATAGACACCTTCTGTTACCCAATCAGGATTTTGGTTGGTAAATTGCTGTTTGACCGTGACTGTGGCAAGCAAACCAAATACATCGACATCGAAGGCTGTATTTTGCAGCTTCAGACTGCGATACTCACCATTGCTTTTATTAAATGACATCATCATACCTGATTGAATGTCATCAAACTGAACTGCATCCTGAGCATTAACCTGAATGTTATAGGTCAAACCAATAACCAGCGTGAAACTAAAAATAACAACATCTTTCCAATTCAAACCTAAACGATGGTAATTATTCTTTTGTGAGTTTTTGGGCTGCTGACTATTCTTCTGCTTGTTAGGCGATGATTGTGCCTCGAGTTGAGCTCTAATGCTTTGCGCTGTTTTCATTTTGAACCTTAATTTATCTAGTAAAGTATTTCACATTTAAACCAGATGTTAAGGCAACCAAGTGATCAACAAATGGTCAATAATGATAAATTATGACAAATTAATGACTACCGAAAAATTATCTTCAATTGTCTAATAATCGAACACTGGCAATCTGTCTTGGCCAAGCGGATTGCAGCTCGAATGGCAGGCTATCTCGAACAGAAACAGCGGCTTCCCTATCGCCGTAAACACCTAACAGTAAGATGTACCATGGCGCACCTTCCATCTCTGTTGTTGCGACTGCAAAAGTGACTTCAGACAGGTCATATTCGGTAATAAATCGATCTAAATTTGATCGGTTAGTGGTTCCAACCAACTGTAAAACCCAGCCACTAGGATGTTGGGCTATCCATTCTCTGAAATTTTGATTCTGGATTGTTCCTTGAGTGTCTTTTTGAGTCATGACTTGAGTGCGCTCAGCTGTCACCCCAGTAGAATGCTCTACCACTTTCCATTCTGTTTGTTCAGGTACTGTGGTGATTTGCACATTATTCCTTTCGGCTTCCTTGATCAACTGCATGGCTTTTTCATGTGCTATCGCCCTTGCCGCTACTGGAGCACATACCCATTGCTCATTTGCCGCGAAACAAACCGTTTCATCTGCTGTCGGATGGTCCTCATCATCAAATGGAGTTTGAGCTTTGACAGTCAAAACAAAACAAAACAGCATCATTGTAGAAAGACATCTCATATTCAAACACATGCCCTGATGGCGTTGAGTATATCATTTTCTTCAATACCCTTAGCAATAAATGCTTGACCCAACCCTTTCATTAGAATCAATCGGTGCTGGCCTGATTGTACTTTTTTGTCCAGGCGCATTAATTCTACCAGCTGCTCCGCAGCAATAGATTTTTTAAGTCGATAGGGCAGCTTGAAACCTCGCAATAAACGTTCCAAAGTTTTACGTAATTCGGAATCACAGAACCCTAACTGAAACGATAACTCCGCAGCCATCACCATACCCAAAGCCACAGCCTCACCATGTAAATAACCCTGATAGGCCGTCGCTGCTTCCAAAGCATGACCAAAAGTATGGCCCAAATTCAGTAAAGCACGAATACCTTGTTCTTTTTCATCTTGCTCAACCAGATCTGCCTTGAATCGACAACATCTCACTATTAACTCTCTCAACACCTCATCATCCAAACTCATGATGCCAGTTTGATTGTCTGACAACCAGTGAGCAAAATCGGGCTGATTGATCCCAGCATATTTGATCGCCTCACCAATACCTGCGACAAATTCACGCTGTGGCAGGGTTTGTAAGGTCGTCGTGTTGATCATGACAGCCAATGGTTGATGAAAAGCGCCTATTAAATTCTTGCCTCTGGGATGATTAATACCTGTTTTACCTCCGATTGACGCATCAATTTGTGATAATAAGGTGGTTGGCACTTGTATAAAATCAACACCGCGCATCCAGCTGGCCGCAGCAAAACCTGTCATGTCACAAATGACCCCTCCTCCAATCGATATCAATACATCTGTACGAGTTAAACCACAATCAGCAAGACTATTGAGGATCAATTCCCAGGAAAGTAAGTTTTTATGCTGTTCACCGTCGGGCAAAATACATTCAAATAGTTGGCAAAAAGGTAATGCGCTTTTAATCTCATCTAGATATAGTGGCGCTACCGTTTCATTGCTAACTAACAACACTTTTTTATCTTGTAATCTTTTAGACAAACAGGAAAAGTTAAATGCATTATTAATAATCAGGGGATATTGGTGATCGCCTAGATTAATTTGAATGTGATCACTCATGGCAATTTTCTTCCATAACTCCAAGAATATGATTGACTACTTTAGCTGCCATTTTTTGGGAACTGATGCGACCACTCGTAAATGTTAAATCAGCCACTGATTCATACAAGGGATTTCTCTCTCTGGCCATATTCAGAAGCCGCTCTCTTCGTCCCCCACCTTGTAATAAGGGTCGTTGCCTGTCTTTTTTCAGTCTTTGTAATTGATGTTTCACTTCAGTTTTCAAATAAACCACACAATCTGTGCTGTTTTGTAACAGTTTACGATTGGCTGCTGTCACCACAATACCACCTCCTGTAGCAATCACTGCATTTCTTTGGGTCATCAGATCCGACAACATTTGTGTTTCCCTTTGCCTAAACCCTTCTTCCTTTTCAATATCAAATATCAGATTAACAGATACTCCTGTACGCTTTTCTAATTCCAAATCCACATCATAAAATGACTTACCCAACATCCGTGCAATGTGTTTACCAACAGTCGTTTTTCCGGCTCCCATGGGTCCAACCAATATGACATTGTTATTGCTGTAGGTGTCTTTTTCCATAACCAGCATCATATCATTATTTGCTTCATTTACTCACTTAATTTGGATACTCTGAGACTTCACACAATCAGAGAAAACATAACCATCAAGACACTGCTCTGGACGATCAAATTCGATCACTGATGAATCAGAGTTTAACGTAATAAAAGATAGTTTTTGTCCTGGAAGCATACCAGATACAGGCAAACCAGAAGCTTGCGCACCTCCCAATACAGCCTGCAACCACATCCAAGTACCCACATGTGGTTGTGATTCATCACAACAGATATTACGCTGTTGTCTAGATAGTCGTTGACTATATTCCAAGGTCTTTAACTCTTCAGCCGGACAAATTTGAATGTGACTATCAGAACCAATGGCCCACTGTCCCCGTTGAGACATGAACTTCTCCATAGGAAAAATACCATCTCCCAGGTTAGCTTCTGTCAAAGGACACAACACTACCACAGCTTGTGACTGACTGATCATTTTGATCTCCTCTTCAACCAAATGTGTGGCATGAACCAGAACCCAACGGTCATCGATATCAAATTGATCATAAAGCCAAGCAACCGGCCGTTGACCATAAAACTTGAGTGATTGATCAATTTCCGCTTGTTGTTCTGCAATGTGTATATGAACTGGCACATCATTCGGAAGCCGTTTCAAGACCTGAACCATCATTTCATAATTAACCGCACGCAGTGAGTGGAAACAAATACCTACACACTGTTCCCTATACTTGACACTGTCCAACTGTTGCCACAAAGAGACGTATTCTTCAACAGTCAAACCAAATCTTCGCTGTTGATCATTCAATGGCTGTTCTCCTATACTGCCATACGCATACAAAACAGGTAACATAGTCAATGGTAAGCCTACGTCATATGCTGCTTGCATCACTGCCTTCGACATGGACATTGTGTCAGTGCTTAATTCCAGATCACGATGTACATAATGAAACTCACATACTGAGGCATAACCAGCATCCAACATTTGCTGATAGCATGATCTGGCAATTTCATAGATCTGTTCTCTATCGATTTCATTTGCCAAACGATACATCAATGTCCGCCACGACCAAAAACTATCTTGTTTATTTGTTTTGAACTCACTTAGACCAGCCATGGCTCTTTGAAATACATGAGAATGTGCATTAGGCATTGCAGGCACAACCACATCATAGCACTCATCCTCAGTGTGAAGCTCGATACCAGATTCAACAGACTCAATGACACCGGCTTGTGTAACTACCCTGACCCGCTGTCGCCAGCCATCAGGCAACAATGCATGTTCAAAATAATGGCTTTTCATATCATTCAACATCTAAAATAAGCGACCAATGTAAGCAAAATCAGACACAAACTCAATGAAAAACTGCCAACACGTGATTCGTCACGCCAACCTCATCACCTGTCAAGACAATGGTAACCCATACGGTTTAATTGAAGATGGTGCGCTAGCGATTGATCAGGGCAAAATCATATGGGTAGGCAAATCTATACTTTGTCCATATCAAGGAACCAAAGAAGTTAATGCCAAAGGCCAATTGGTTTCTCCTGCACTGATAGATTGTCATACGCATTTGGTTTTTGCTGGCAATCGTGCCAATGAATTCGCTATGAGACTGACTGGTACAAGCTATGAAGAGATCGCCCAAAATGGTGGTGGTATTTTGTCCACAGTTCAAGCCACCCGAGAAGCCACATTGGACGACTTGGTATCGCTGTCACTGCCACGTGCTATGGACTTGCGTTCACAGGGTGTATTAACGATAGAGATCAAATCAGGTTACGGCCTAGACCTAGAAACTGAAATCAAAATGCTCAAAGCAGCCAGAACACTCGCCCTCAAAGCACAAATTGATGTCAAAACCACCCTATTAGCAGCACATGCTGTGCCTCCTGAATACAAAGAAAATCGCAGTAGTTACATCGACTTAATCTGTCAGGAAATCATTCCTGAAGTATCTAGACAAGGTTTAGCTGATGCAGTCGACGCGTTTTGTGAAGGCATTGGATTCAGTGTCGCTGAAACCAGACGAGTCTTTGATGCCGCAGCACGCTGGGGATTACCGGTCAAACTGCACGCAGATCAACTCAGTGATTTATCCGGGAGCACACTGGTAGCAGAGTACGGTGGCTTATCTGCCGATCACGTTGAGTATGCCTCTGAAAAAGGTGTCAAAGCAATGGCTAAAAGTGATACCATTGCTACATTACTTCCTTATGCTTTTTACGCACTTCAGGAAAAAAACAAACCTCCGGTTTCCTGGTTCAGGAAACACGGTGTAGACATGGCCATCGCCACAGATTGCAACCCAGGAACTGCACCGACAACCAACTTGCATCAATGTTTGCACATGGCTTGCACGCTCTTTGGATTAACGACGGAAGAAGCTATCCTCGGAGTCACTCGAAATGCTGCCAAAGCGTTAGCACTTGAACATAAAAAAGGACAAATTGATATTGGCTTTGATGGAACAATACTGCTTTGGAACTTCAAAGATCCGGCAGAGCTCGTTTACTGGCAAGGTCACCACAGACCTCAAATCATTCACACATACAGCAATACACAAATATAATGGCAAACGGTACCTAGAACAACAAACAAATGAAACAAGGCGTGATTGAATGGCAACTTTTTAATGGCGTACAAAAAGGCACCTAAGGTATAGGAAATACCTCCCCATACCAACCAATATAAGCCCACTTGATCTATTCCAGCTGCCAAAGGTTTGATAACCAAGACAATGGCCCAGCCCATCAGAACATATAACATCGTAGATAATAGACTGAAATGACCGGTAAAAAACAATTTGAGGACAATACCAATAACTGCCATCACCCAAGTAGCAATCAAAATACCAGTACCTAACCCACCTCCCAAAGTCACTAACATAAAAGGCGTATAAGTACCAGCTATCAACACATAAATCGCTGCATGATCAAATACCCTTAACTTTAAGCGCAATCGATCCGTGCGAGTCAAATGGTAGAAAGTTGAAGCCGCATAAAGAACCACCATACTGGTTCCAAAAACCAACTTACCAGTCCAATTGATCCAAGAAGCTGAAGCCGTTTCAGAAAGCAATAAAAATGGCAAACCTACCAAGCCGAAAAACAAACCACATGCGTGACTGATTACATTTAGTTTTTCTTCTAATGGAGGGTAATATTTGACAATTGACATAAAATCAAGAAGGCAAACAATCCCTTATCTTATCACTATTTAGATATCAAAGCGGACTATTTCAATGCTTTAAAACCAATGTCTGTTCGATAATATTCACTACCCCAATGAATAGACTTGACACCAGCATAAGCTTTTTGTTGTGCCACTTTCAGATCTGTATCCAGAGCACACACACACAATACTCGACCACCTGCAGTCAGGGTTTCATCACCTTGATTAGCAGAACCAGCATGAAATACTTTAACTCCTTCTGGCACATCATTAAGGCCGCGTATGACATGTCCCTTTTGATTACCCAATGGATAGCCAGCTTCTGCCATAACAACCCCCAACGCATAGCGATCATCCCATGCAATTTGTACTTTGTCTAAGGCGCCATCAATGGCTGCCAGACATAACTGATCCAAATTACTTTGCAAACGGACCATGATAGGCTGAGTCTCTGGATCACCAAAGCGAACGTTAAACTCCAATACTTTGACCTCACCGTGATTATCTATCATCAGTCCAGCATAAAGAAATCCAGTGAATGGGATACCATCAGACTGCATGCCCAATAAAGTTGGTTTGATGATCTCATTGATAACTCTTTGTTCAACCTCCTCAGTTACGATAGGCGCTGGAGAATAAGCACCCATGCCACCGGTATTCGGCCCCAAGTCACCATTGTCTCGGGCTTTATGATCCTGAGAGGTCGCCATCGACACAAAATGACTACCATCAGCCATCACGATGTATGAGGCCTCTTCCCCTTTTAAAAACTCTTCGATAATAATGCGACTACCCGCATCACCAAAAGTATTCGCTTCCAACATATCATCAATAGTTGCCTCAGCATGAGCTAGATCATCAGCAATAATCACTCCTTTACCTGCTGCCAAACCATCAGCCTTAATGACAATGGGAAAATTTTTATCTTGTAAGTAAGCCTTAGCAGAATCCACATCACTGAATTCACCATAAGCTGCTGTAGGAATATTGTGCCGAGCAAGAAAAGCTTTGGCAAAAGCTTTTGAACCTTCCAATTGAGCAGCAGCAGCAGTTGGACCAAAACAATTGATTCCAACAGCCTGTAAGGCATCAACCATACCAGCGACCAAAGGTTGTTCCGGACCTACTATCACCAGATCGATATTCTGAATCTGACAAAATTGGATCACCGCTTGAAAATCATTAATATCCAAAATCACATTATCTATGTTAGGTTCTAGAGCAGTACCCGCATTACCTGGCGCCACAAAAGTCTGAGCGACTGTATTAGATTTTGATAATCGCCATGCCAAAGCATGCTCACGCCCCCCAGAACCAATGACCAACACCTGATTCATCACTCTTTAAATCTCCTTAATGATTAAAATGTCGCATCCCTGTGAAAATCATAGCAATATCATGCTCATCAGCAGCATGAATTACTTCTTCATCCCTGACCGAACCACCTGGTTGAATGACAGCCGTAATGCCCGCCTGAGCAGCAGCGTCTATACCATCTCTGAAAGGGAAAAAGGCATCTGAAGCCATTACAGAACCAGTCACTTTTAATTCAGCATCATCTGCTTTCATTGAAGCGATACGCGTTGACATCACCCGACTCATTTGCCCAGCACCTATCCCAATGGTTTGGCCATCTTTGGCATATACGATGGCATTGGATTTAACCCATTTGACCACTTTCCAAGCAAATTGCATGTCTTCCAGCTCACCTCTTGTGGGCTTACGTTTACTGACAATTTGAACTTGATCAACATCCAAGGTCTGAATATCGGCATCCTGAACCAACAAACCACCACTGACACGTTTATACATAAGCCAAGGCTCAGGCTCTGTCGCCCACTCACCACATTGAATAACTCTTAAATTTTTCTTAGTTGCAAATATTGTTAAGGCACTTTCTTCATAGCTTGGTGCAATAACCACCTCTGCAAACTGTTTATCCAAAATCGTTTCAGCTGTTTGACCACTGACCACACCATTAAAAGCCAAAACACCACCAAATGCTGAGGTAGGATCAGTGGCAAAAGCTTTTAAGTAAGCTAAGGTTAGATCAGATTCTACGGCCACTCCGCAAGGGTTGGCGTGCTTAACAATGACACAAGCTGGCGCGGTGAATTCCTTGATACACAACAAAGCAGCATCAGCATCAGCAATATTGTTATAAGAAAGTGCTTTACCTTGTACTTGATGTGCAAAACCAATCGTTCCTGACCGAGCATTTGGTTCAACAAAAAATGCACCACGCTGATGTGGGTTTTCACCATAGCGAAGCTCTGCTCGGTGCGTGAACTGAGTAGTCAGGTAACGGGGAAAATCCTTCTCTTCTTGCGTGTCACTAATAATACTCATATAGTTAGCAATCAATCCATCATAACGGGCGGTATGTGCAAAGGCTTTAGCAGCCAGAATATGACGATTGGCATGCGATATACCACCATAAGTCTTCAATTCCTCAAGCATTTCTTGGTAATCTTCTGGATTAACCAAAACAGTCACTCTATCATAATTCTTAGATGCTGCACGAATCATGGCAGGGCCACCAATATCTATGTTCTCAATGGCTTCATCCAGTGTTACACCTTCTTTTTTCACCGTTTGCTCAAACGGATACAGATTAACAACCAAAAGATCAATACCTTCTATACCATGATCTACCATCACTGCATCATCGATACCCACTCTGCCCAATAAAGCACCATGGACCTTAGGATGTAATGTTTTTAAACGACCATCCATCATTTCAGGAAACTGAGTATATTCTGAAATTTCAGTAACAGGAATTCCAAGACCAGAGATCAATTGGGCAGTGCCTCCTGTAGAGAGAATTTCAACACCATGCTCTGCCAAACCTTTCGCTAAAGTTTCAACGTTTGACTTATCTGAGACACTGATTAACGCCCTGCGAATGGGCACACGATTTTGTGTCATGATATTTCATGAGATTGCAAAAGAGGCACATTATAACGCCATAACTTCAATAGACTTGGATTTTAAAGCTTTAATTTTTGTATTTTATTACGCAGTGTGGTTCGGGTGATCCCTAATATCTCAGCTGCTTTACTCTGATTTCCGTCACAATATGATAAAACAACTGTAATCATACCTTTCTCAGTTTCACCAATAACTAAATCATACAAATTATTAATACTGTGACCATTAATATTTTCCAAGTAGTGCTTCACTGTCTTTTGCGTATATCCTTTTTGACTATCATTTTGCTGTTTCATGGTTGTGCAAACCCTAATTCAAAAGCAACCGCATCAACACCAGGACTCTCTATTTCTAAACGTACGGGAATCAGCGTATGATTGATAAAACCATTGGAAACAACGTCTTTTGACAAATATTCCTCTGGCTTGAATCGCCTCATAGCAATGACATCCCCATTAAGATCTGAAAGTTTAATTTCTAATATTGGAAAATCCTGGCTACTAGAGCTGGCATTGGTCATACTCGCAGAAATCAGTAAAGCTTCATCACGACCTGGATGTGGTCTGATATTCCTAGCAACCAATGAGATGGCTCCCAAATCAACTTGACCTTTGCCTTTAGCACAGTCAACCCAGTTGCAAACTCGCTCCCCAAACTGCCCATCGGGTAACTTTACTGTACCCCTCTGCAATGCCACAATAAACTGCCATCCCAATAAAACCACCAAGGCCAAGGATAATAACAACCATACCGCAGCACTTTGGCCACGCTGATTAGCCACCACATCATTAGCTGCTGTATCAGCAAAAAAAGGTTCTTGAGACTCCTCGTCTTCATTTCCATCGCTTTGTTTAATGTCACCTTGTAAATTCTCAGGTAAGATGTCACTCAAAACCTGTAATATTTCTTCATCAGGTGCCACATCAATGTCATACACTTGAGTCAATAAAGGAGGTATGTTACCAAACTGATGAAGAAATAAATCCTCATCTTCTGATGGCTTGTCTGCACAGAGGGTTTCTAAAGCATCAAATATGGTTCCACACATGTTGCAGCGTACCTGTCCACGTGCTTGAACAAGCTGCTCGACAGCGACTATAAATTTTTCTCCGCATCCGCGGCATTGGGTAAACAAAATGGTCATAGTCAGAGCTTATGCCCTGTTTTCATGGTGGCCTGTGCCAATTAACTCAACGCTTGCGCGCACTCACTCGACACCAATCTTGTTCAATTTTTGATCTAATGTCAATAAATCTGGAACGATATTTGTCAATAACTGTTGTTGCCTGGTCGGTGATAATACCACTGAGCACAACCTCCCCATAATCAGACAGCATCTTGGCAAAAGTATCGCACAAACTCATTAGTGGTGCGGCCAATATATTAGCCATCACCAAATCCTGATTTTTTATTGTACCCACCTGATCGGGAGCCACAATTTGAATACCTCTTTCAACACCATTTTTACGTGCATTCTGCCAAGTGGCCTCAATGGCCTGGTCATCAATATCAACACAAATAACACTTCGAGCACCATGCAATAATGCCATAATTGCTAACACCCCCGACCCACAACCAAAATCAACCACAAACTTATCTTTAACATTATTACGATCAAGCCAATTCAAACACAGCGCAGTGGTCGGATGGGTCCCTGTTCCAAAAGCCAAACCAGGGTCCAAAACTAAATTAACCGCTTGTTCATCAACTAAGTCAAAGCCATCCGGTATAATCCAGCTGTTTTTACCAAATTGCATTGGTTTGAAATAGTCCATCCAAAGACGTTCCCAAACTTGATCTTTCAATTGTGTTGTCACGACTTCCAGTTGTGGCAACTCATGCCTAACCCACTGAGTAGCCACATTAAACAGCTGAAGATCATCAAACAAAGCAGTCAATCTGACATCATCCCAAAGCGGCATCTCTCCAGGTAATGGTTCATAGATAGGATTATTTTTGGCATCTGTATACGTGATACCGACAGCACCCAACTGGGTAAGCACTTGATCCAATACGGAAAGCTGTGTCTTAGACACAGGACAGGTCAGTTCAAAAAAAGTCATGATTTGGACTGATTAAGCTTCTTTTCCAAATAGTGTATGTTTTGACCACCAGCAACAAAGCCCTGATCGCGCATGATGCGTTGCTGAAGCGGTATGTTGGTTTTAATACCAGAAACCACTGTTTCAGACAAAGCCAAACGCATGCGATTTATGGCGGTGATGCGATCTTCTCCATAGGTAATGATTTTACCAATCATTGAGTCATAGTTAGGAGGCACACGATAACCATCATATACATGCGAATCAACCCGCACACCGGGGCCACCGGGCGCATGAAATATATCGACTATTCCAGGTGAAGGCATGAAAGTTTCGGGATCTTCTGCATTGATTCGACACTCAATGGCATGGCCACTGATTTTAATGTCAGCCTGTTTTAATTTTAAAGGCTCTCCTGCCCCAATCAACAACTGTTGTTTAATCAGATCTACGCCTGTGATTGCTTCTGTCACCGGATGCTCTACCTGAATTCTGGTATTCATTTCAATAAAGTAGAAACAACCTTCATCATATAAAAATTCAAAAGTACCTGCTCCCTCATACTTGATGCGCTTACAAGCCTCAACACAAACCGCGCCAATCTCAGCACGCTTATCAGGAGTAATGCCAGGAGCAGGAGCCTCCTCTACGACTTTTTGATGACGACGTTGCATCGAACAGTCACGTTCCCCTAGATGAATGGCATGACCATAGGCATCTGACAATACTTGAATTTCAATGTGACGAGGATTTTCTAAAAACTTTTCCATGTAAACAGTATCATCACCAAATGCCGCTTTGGCTTCTGTTTTTGTAGTATTTATGGCATTATTTAATGCGGCTTCCGTATGTACCACACGCATACCTCGACCGCCGCCGCCTGCTGCTGCCTTAACAATCACTGGATACCCGATTTTTCGCGCTATATCAATGTTCTTTTCAGGATTATCGCCCAAAGGGCCACCTGATCCCGGCACACAAGGAACACCTGCAGATTTCATCGCATCAATCGCTGCAACCTTATCCCCCATCAAACGAATCGTTTCTGCCCTAGGGCCTATGAATTTGAAACCAGACTCTACTACACTCTCGGCAAATTCTGCATTTTCTGCTAAAAATCCATATCCTGGATGAATGGCTTCAGCATCAGTCACTTCAGCCGCTGCTATAATTTTGGGAATATCTAGGTACGACTCTAACGATGAAGGAGGTCCAATACACACTGACTCGTCAGCCATACCAACATGCTTTTGATTTCGATCAACGGTAGAATGTACCGCCACTGTCTTGATACCCAAAGTCTGACAGGCTCGTAAAATCCGCAAAGCAATTTCTCCACGGTTGGCAATCACTATTTTACTGAACATGATATGCCCCTTATTCTATCTCAAACAATGGTTCATCAAATTCAACCGGTTGGCCATTCTCAACCAGTATACGCTTTATCTTACCACTGAATTCAGATTCAATCTGATTGAACATTTTCATTGCTTCAACCATACATAATGTGTCACCAACCGAAACAGTTTGTCCAACTTTTACATAAGGTTCAGCATCGGGAGATGGCGCCCCATAAAATGTTCCGACCATCGGACTTCTCACTATATGTCCACTAACCGCTAACAATTCATTATGAGTTATCTCCTGAGGAGTATGGTCCTTTGGTTGTGAATTAGCTGGAGCTGGCGCTTGAACAGGAGGGGACACCACCACCTGGCTAGCTCTTGATAATTTGACCGTTTCCTCACCTTCAGTAATCTCCATTTCCGTTAAAGAGGAATGCTCAAGCAATTCTATGAGTTTTTTGATTTTTCTGATATCCATCGGTAAACCTATGGTTGTGATGATTGTACAAAATAACGAAGTGCCGCTTCATACCCTAATGATCCAAGCCCTGTTATAGTGCCCACAGACACATCAGAGAACCATGAATTGTGACGAAAAGATTCGCGCGAATAAACATTGGACAAATGTACTTCAATAAACGGAATACTGGTGGCTAATAAGGCATCTCTCAAAGCCACGGAAGTATGTGTAAATGCAGCCGGATTAATAATAATGGCTTGAACACCTTCATCCCAAGCATGATGTACATACTCAACCAGCTCATGTTCTGCATTGGATTGTATGAATTGAATTTGAACAGCTAACTGGTCAGCCAATCGCTGCAATCCCAACTCAATATCCGCCAAAGTGGTGTAGCCATAAATTTCAGGCTCTCTTTGACCTAGCAGATTCAAATTAGGACCATTAATGACAGCAATTCGCAACATAAGTAAACAAACTTCGCTTCTAATTGCGCCGATTTTGAAGCAAACGTCCCCGAATGTCCAGAAAAATGTCAAATGCGCTCAGATTTAAGAATTTTTTCAAACGTTTGTTTTAACTCGACAGCTGACTTAAAACCAAAGAAATTAAACTGAGTTAAAGCTCGACCATCCTTACCAAAAAACAAGCTGGCGGGTGGTCCAGCAACTTGGAAATATTGCATCAAAGCAGCATCAACATCATCATGCTGAGTCACATCTGCTTTAAGCAAGGTAAATTGCTTACTCAACGCAACCACTTCTGAGTCCTTAAAGGTAGTGGCTTCCATACGCTTGCATTCAGTACACCAATCAGCATAAAAGTCAAAATAGACGGGTTTATCACTATTATCAATAGCACGCTGCAAATCGGCTAAAGATTTCACTTTAACAAACACAAGTCCGTCTGGTTGTGATTCAACACCACCCAGACCAATGCCCTTCAAAGGTCGAATCGGGTCACTACCACCAGCCATGGCGCCGAGTAACTGGATTAACCCAATCAACAGTGCCATGATATGAATACCTTTGACCAATGATAAAGGAGCACCATTGAGACCATTATCTTTGGCATACTGGTACCACATCACCGCCGAAATAATCAACAGCAATGCCCACATAAACAAAATCACATTACCATCGATAATACGCGACAAAAACCAAACTGCCATACCCAACAAGGCAATACCAAAAAATGACTTAACCACATTCATCCATCCTCCAGATGTTGGCATCCATGTTCCTGCAGACGTGCCAATAACGACTAATGGAATACCCATACCAAAAGACATAGCAAATAAAGCTAAACCACCCATGACCGCCCCTGTATCATGTGTTGAAATATAGATCACAGCGGCTGCTAATGGTGGTGCCACACAAGGGCCAACAATCAGGGCAGATAACAATCCCATAACCCCAACACCTAAGATAGAACCGCCTTTCTGACGACTGGATATAGCAGACAGTTTAGTTTGCCACTTTTGTGGAAGTTGCAAGTCATAAAACCCAAACATAGACAATGCCAGTAACACAAAAACCACACTAAAACCAATGATGATCGCTGGTTTTTGAAACATCGCTTGAAGGTTAGCGCCCATTAAACCCGCTACCACCCCCACCAAGGTATAAGTGAACGCCATAGCCAAGACATAGGTCAACGACAACACAAAAGCCTTACGAGCACTGGGATCTTTTTGTCCTACAATCAAACTAGAAAGAATAGGGACCATAGGATAAACACAAGGGGTCACTGATAACAGCAAACCCAAACCCAAAAACTGAATCACTATTAAAAACCAAGACTTGTCGCCAATATCTTGTGTCAGTTGCTGTGTTTCCGAGAGAGGTTCAAACTGCTTACTCACATTCTGATTTCTCTGACTAGGCTCAGTCAGTTTTGTTGCCTTGGGTAAATCCATAGATACTAATCTGGACTCTGGAGGATAACACACCTTACCATCCTGACAACCTTGAAACATCGCCTCAATGTCCGCATTGACCACCGGTTGGCTACGAGTATAAGGAATTTCAATTTCCACCACGTCATAGTAAACATCAACTAAACCAAATTCCGGATCATCTTTTTTTACAGCCTCGGGAAAAACAGCAAGACCCAAATTCACACCTGATGTCAAGGTGGAAAACTCAACCTGATCTTTATAGAGATATACATTAGGAGCCATAGTAAAACGGGCACTGAGTGTATCTTCAGATAAAGCAATGGTTTCGAATACGAAAGCCTCACTGACTGGCAGCACACCACTTTCTGAAAAAAAAGAACCTCCTCCCGAACCGGAACTTCCGAATAACGGCTCAGAAACAAGGGCATTATCCTCTAATTGATCATTTATTTTAACCAGTCCATTCAGCTCAATTTCTCTCTTTTGAGGCGGGTAACAAATACCAATATCTGCACAACCTTGAAACTTCACTATTAACTGTGGTTCTGGTTGCGCCAGCTGATATGGGATCTTGATAGTTACTGCACCACGATAAGTTTCCACCTCACCGAAAAACTCATCCGTTTTTTTCTTTCCTTGAGGGATTTCAGCCTCAGAAAGAATCAAATTGACTCCTTCAAAGTTAAAAGCATGGTGATATAAATAGTAACCTTCAGCAATATTAAAGGTGAGATGGATTTCATCACCTTCAGCCACAACCATTCTTGGAAATGCTTCATCAACAGGTAAAACATCGTCATTGGCATAGATAACAAACACCATTAACGATAACAACCACATCACTTTATTTTTCAATAATCTCTTCATCGATCCATTTTTGATAGTTGGAGGAAATAGCCACTAAAGGCACTGCCACAATTTCCGGCACATCATATGAATGAAGCGCTCTGATATCTTTCTCTATCACATCAAACAAGGTCATTTTTGTCTTTAACAATAACAAACACTCTTTACTAGAATCCAAACCACCCCGCCAATGATAGCTGGAATGCACTTCGGGTAGGATTTGACCACAAGCAACCCATCTTTGTTTCAACAAATGATGTAGAATCGCTTCGGCTTCCGCCGAGTGGCTACAGCTAACCATAATTTGTATGTAGGAATATTGCATAACTATGACGCTATTGTACACTTTCTCCTCTGGCAAAAGCTTTAAAGCGCTCAAAAACCAAAGTCACAGACTATTGATGATCATGATTTAAATGTGAATGTTTCTCTCAATTAACTGATCATAAAATGATTCGGACACTTAGGTGTGTGATAAACTCAATAAATGAAATCATATCTGATGTTGTTATTTTTTATCCCTTCAGTGTGGGCCAATGACAATTATGAACTGTTGATTGTGGGCGATAGCAATCAACCTGTCAAATTTTATCTGTTACCGTTCTCTTATGAGGGCAAAGGCATCAACGCCAGTTATGAAATAGAAGAGGCCATTAAAGTGGCATTATCTAGTGCTGGCCTATTTTCCATGCCTATGCGCATAGAGCCACCGCAACATCCTATCAAGAACACAAAGTGGCGGCTGCACGATATCCGCTTCGTTATCGAAGGAAAGTTATATGAACAAAAAGACAGCATCGTATTACATCTAGCAATTTATGATACCTTACTCCAAAATGGATACACACTGTCAGGTGCTTTAGTACCAAACCAACTTCAAACCAGTGCCGGATTGTTTGCCGATTCTGTTTATCGCAGCTTTTTTTATGCTGCGTTCACTAACCGCAAGACACTACAAGAAGTTGAACATGAAGATTCAACTCAAACCAACTATCTACACCATATCGTTCAAACTTACAAAAGCCACTGGTCACCCGGCGAGACCCACGGTGAATGTCTAGTAAATCTACAACAACTACCCGGCGGAAATGTACTTACTTACGAACTACAAGCAAATTGTTTTCAAAACAAAATTTTTGCAGAAGAAATACTCTCGCTGCTCAAGCGAGTTGAACAACTACCCTACACTCGTTACGAAGAACAGTTCAGTAAGAATCTTGCCATCACATTCTCTCGCTAACCCGATCATGCAACAAATGCATGCAACAAATGACTAAGGGATACGAGCACACTGTATTTAGTCAGCCCTGAAAAACCCAGTTCTAATTATCCAGGTTATTTGTCACTCTGACGACTATGAATGTATTATTGTGTGTTGGCTGATCGATATACAGCAAAATAAGCCAATTTTGCTTGCTTTT
>JAUIGR010000073.1 GCA_030430025.1 Gammaproteobacteria bacterium | reverse complement strand
CCATTTTGACGTTTCATCAAAGTGGCCTGGTATTCACCTGGGATAGCCAATGGCCCCATGGGTGGTGAAGCCCAGTATGGTATCCAGGCAGGTTGTTTCAGCTTAACAGGATCAGAAGCCGGGTAGCGCATGTCCCATTGTACTTGCTGGAAGCCTTTGCTGTTTTTGGCTGGAACACGAGATATGACATTACCATTACTGTCTTCAATCAACACAAATACAGTTGGTGCCTCCTCACTATCCTCAGCTCGCAGTTCGTCCCAGGAAGGATAGGGTGTGTCTTCGCCTTTTTTCTCTTTTTTGATTTCAGCATCACGGCGTTGTTTTTTCAAAGACTTGAAGCTGTCTTTGAGGTAATAGGAAATGGTTACGCCCAATGGCGGATTTGGTGCAGTGAAAAAATCGCTGCCTGATGAGCCTTTTTCACGGTCATCAAATTGGTCGCCTTCGATATAAAGCCAGGTGTCTTTGACAGAAAACACTACTGCCTGGTTGTCTGTTAAATTTGAAGTGTCGGTTCTCAATGGTGTGTAATCATCAAGGATATAGATACCGCGACCAAAAGTACCAATCACCAAATCGTTTTCTCTTTGTTGTATTTCCAAATCTCTGACAGCGATGGTGGGTAAATTGGTCATTTCATGCCATTGTTTTCCGCCGTTTTGAGTGAAAAATACGCCAAACTCAGTCCCTACAAACAACAAGTCGGGATCCACATGATCTTCGACGATGGTATGTGCCGAACCCCTGTCTGGTAAGTTGCTGGAAATTTGCTTCCAAGATTTACCTTGGTCAGTTGATTTCAACACATAGGGTTTGTAGTCACCCCGTTTGTGGTTGTCGATTGTGGCATAGGCCACATTGGCATCATGATGAGAGAATAAAACATCAGAAATATAAGACATCTCTGGTACGCCAGGGAATTTTTTCACTTTATTCCAGTTGTTACCACCATCTTTGCTGACACTGATAACACCGTCATCAGTACCAACCATCAGTAAATCAGCTTGCACAGGGCTTTCTGATATACCTATCAAACTTCCGTATTTAGATGTTGAAACGTTTTTAGCAATGGTATCAGGTCCCCATACTCGATCCATAACTTTGAGCTTATTGCGGTCTATTTGCTGGGTTAAATCAGGACTGATTTTTTTCCACGAATCACCACGATCATCTGAGCGAAACAGATATTCTGAGCCATAATACAAACGGGTTGATTTATGTGGGCTTAACAACAAAGGCGTGTTCCAGTTCCATTTGTAGGCAGGTTCATCGGCTTCTGGATGCGGAGTGATATAAACCCGTTCTTCTGTTCTTTTGTCATAACGAGCTAGACCGCCATACTGGTATTGAGTGTAAATGATATTGGGATCATTCGGATCAAATTGCGGTTCATAGCCATCACCGCCCAGAATGATGTGCCAGTCAGCATTGTCAATGCCATGTATGTCATTGGTTCTTGATGGGGCGCATAAGGAATTGTTATCCTGGGTGCCGCCACAAACATTGTAAAACGGTTCCGCATTATCCGGTGTAACACGATAAAATTGGCCTATAGGGAGGTTTCTGACATGTCGCCAGGTTTGCCCTTGATCCCAAGTCTCGTAGATACCACCGTCGCCTCCAATATACAGATGATCAGTATTGTCAGGGTCAATCCATAAAGCATGATCATCTACGTGTCGAAATTTATCTGAAAGCTTGGTCCAAGTTTTTCCGGCATCTTCAGATACATGGGTAAAGGTGTCCATTGAGTAAATGCGATCTGGATTATGTGGATCAACAATGAGTTCGTTGTAGTATTGAGGAGAGCCTGCCACATAACTGGACTGTTTATGCCAGCTTAGGCCAAAGTCCAATGACCTGTAAGTGCCTTTTTCTTCGTTGTTGGCTTCTATAATGGCATAAATGGTTTGGGGAGAGGAGGGCGCGTTGGCTAAACCAATCTTACCCATATGGTCTTTGGGTAAACCGGTGTTAATTTCATTCCAGGTTTTTCCTCCATCAGTGGTTTTGTGAATGCCACTGCCAGGACCACCATTAATCAAGACCCAAACATGTCGTCTACGTTGATAGCTGCTGGCGACGATGTTATCAAAATTATCAGGATCAACCACAAATTCATTGATGCCGGTATGTTTGTCAATGTATAAAATGCGCTCCCAATTTTTGCCACCATCTATGGTTTTGTATAAGCCACGGTCTCCACCATCACTCCACAATGGGCCTTGAGCTGCAACCAATACATGGTTTGAGTCTTTGGGGTTTATCCAAATTTTTGAAATATGGTTTGAGTTTTTAAGCCCCATGTTTTTCCAGCTTTTGCCACCGTCAGTGGACTTATACACCCCATCGCCATAAGCCACACTGCGTTGGGAATTGTTTTCCCCAGAACCCACCCAAACGGTTAATGGATTACTGGGGTCAATTTCTACAACACCCAGAGAGTAAGAACCCTGATGTTCAAAAATGGGTTCCCAGGTAATGGTGTTGTTGGTGGTTTTCCATAAATTACCGGAAGCTGTAGCCACATAAAACTCCTGTTTTTTCTTCGGGTGAAAGGCAAAATCAGAAATCCTGCCTGATATCATGGCGGGACCAATGTTGCGTAAAGGCATGCCAGCCAAAGGGTGTGTGTCTTCCGTTTTGGCTACTGCCAATTCGGTAAAACCTCCGGAAAATACAGCAATGGTAGTAAGTACCACTGACTTTATAGATGTTCTCATGATAATTCCTCTTTTTATGTCATTAATGAATCTATCATAACCGAGGGTGTTGTCTATCGGTCAAAAGTCATGAAACCAGTTTATTTTTTTGAGTTATAAATAATAATTTTTGATGAATTGTTTAATGCGCGTTAAACAGGGTTATTTGAAAACATTTTCACTCAATTTCGGAAACTGTTTCACGGTTGAGTTTGGATCAATCGGTGTACAATACAAAATAAAACAAAAATATAAAAAAGCTGTTACATCATAGTTACAGCCACCCTTGACTCATGATTCATTATCAATTTGGCCAATTTAATGTAGACCCTCAAACTGTAAGGCTGTCCAAAAGTGGTCAACCCATAGAGCTCGAGCCTTTGGCTTTCAATACCTTGCTATTTCTACTAGAAAACAGACATCGGGTTGTGACCAAAGACGAATTGTTTGAAAAAGTTTGGAAAGCACGTGTACTGACTGAACATGTGATAACCAGAATCATTTATCAGCTGAGAAAAGTCCTAGATGATGCTGATGCAGAAGAGTCATGTATCAGAACCGTACGAGGAAAAGGTTATCAATTTGTTGTTGATGTTCAAACAATAAGCATTCAAGCAGAAAATATACAGTCTTTAGGTAAAAACAAAAAAAAATATAAATTTTTAAGCGCAGGTTTGTTACTTGTGTTGGCTTTATGCTTTTTCAGCTGGTTAATTTGGTCAGGAATTCTATACTCAAATAAAACAGTAGAAAATAACAATAAAAAAGTCTATCAAATCATGTCAATACTCCCAGTCGATGTGCCAAGGGGAAATGAAGAGGTGTCAATATTGGTACAATCCTTAATAGATTACCTGAGCTATCAACTGGAGTATTATTTCAATATGAAAGTGATTCATCCTGATAGCTTGCATAGCTATGACTTCAAAAGTTCGGATATTTACGCTATTCAAAAAGAAACATCATCAGACTTAATTTTACAAGGTTTTATTGAGCTCAACGACAGCTCTAACCTGAAACTGCATTTAATTCTTCATCAAAAAAATCAGGATAATATGCTCATGGCTTTTCCTTTGGGCGCATTTGAGTTCCCTTATCCTAAAAGCAGTCATGATTTGAATGCTCTTTATAAACAACGAAAAGTTACTGTAAAAAGCATCGTTGATATCATCAAACCAGGGGTGATTATAGACGATAATGATTTTGAAACAGATGATCCAGAGGCTTACCGTCTGGCTATAGCAGCTCACCATTTAATCATTACGGATGATTGTGAAGATATGAAAAGAGCTGAGGAACTGTTGCTCCAAGCAGTAGAACGTGATGAGAAGTTTGTTTATGCATATTTGCAATTGTTCAATAATTACTACAAGCGTGTATGGATTTGTGGAGAATCGACTGATTACCACCTGAAAGGTTTAAAGATGGCCGAAATGGTTGATCAGTTGGCTCCGAAGAAATATGCGGCAATGGCCATGCGCAGAAGCACTATCCTGGTTGAGTCAAACCAGGTTGAAGAAGCATTTGAATTTTCAAAAAATGTTGACTGGGATAGCCCCAGTTCAATTTATGACATGTCCTACAGTTTAAGATATGCTGGATTTTTACAACTATCGGCCAAGAATATAGAGCGGATTTTACAATTGGATCCATTCTTTTTTAATGCCAAGCCCGTCCTGCATGCGCCCAATACATTGTTGTATTTGAACCGGTTTGAGGAATATCAGCAATTACTGGCTGAGCCAGGTAACTCTTATCATGATTACTTCAGAGCTTTGAGCTTGTATTTGAGTGCAAACATTGAATCGGCTGAAGCAGTATTAAAAGCAGTTATCAATAAAACCCCCGATGATTTGTTCGGACGGTTTGCTCAGGCTTTACTGCTGATTATCGAGCAGGATATGGATCAGGCTTTTAACATTATCAAGGAAATCGAAACACACAGAGATGAGAAAAAACATACGGATGGTGAAATGACATACAAGTTAGCACAATTATATGCATTAAGTGGTTGCTCAGATGATGCATTGAGGGTGTTAGAGCGTTCCATTCAACAAGGTTTCTTTCCTCACCAATATTTTTTCCATGACCCAGCAATGAATAGGGTAAAAGATAGGCCCAAATTTAAAACCCTTGTTTTATCGGCACAAAAAAGACATGCTGAATTTGCCCAGAGGTTTGGATTAGAGCAAGAAGTGTTTGTCCTTTAGTTTTTGCAGTCAATTTTTCTATTAAACTTTAGGTCAATTTCGGAAACTATTTCACGGTTGAACAATCAGTAAAAATTGTACAATATGAAGCTGCTTTGCAATTTACAAAGATTGATAATAAATACAAATAAACCTTACTCATGACTCAATACCAATTTGATCGATTCAAAATAGACCCACAAACAGTAAGATTGTTAAAAAATGATTCCCCTTTAAAGTTAGAGCCTTTGTCGTTTGAAACCTTATTGTATTTGGTGGAAAACAGAAATCGGGTCATAACCAAAGATGAACTGTTAGAAAAAGTTTGGCAAGGACGGGTACTCACAGAGCATGTCATAACCAGAATTATTTATCAATTAAGAAAAGTTCTGGATGATTCTGATAACAAAGAATCATGCATCAGAACAGTCCGGGGTAAAGGCTATCAATTTATTGCCGATGTTGAAGAAGTTGATACTGAAAAGGCACATGTCCCTGCAAGATTGACAACTCAACAACTGCATTATAAAAACTGGATATTGGGCCTAGTGGTTATTGTACTGATAACAACGACTGTATGGATGTTTTATAAACCAACAAAGGAAGTGGTCAAGAATAAAAAATATCAAAGTATTGCCGTCCTACCCCTAAAAAACAGTGGCTCTACTGACGAGCTCACTATTTTTTCTGCATCGGTGGTCGATTATTTGACGACTCAATTATCCTTAAACCTAAATATGAAAGTCATTCATCCAGACAGTATGTCGTTATTGAGTAATGAATTCAATGACATCTGGTCAATTCAGCAAGCCACAGGTGCTGACTATTTACTAGAGGGCAAATTAATAAAAACCTCAAATGATCGAATTGTGATTCAGCTGCATTTATATGAGGCTGAAAATTCCGAGCTATTGCCCTATGATTTAGGTGGCTTTGAATTTCCTTACCCACGAACCACTGCTGACTTAAACCAGCTTTATCATAAACAAAGGATTACCATCAGGGACATCATTCAACTCATTAAACCAGGTGTTAGCCCGTTAGAAAATGGACAAGTGCAAACTGCAGACCCGGAAGCCTATCGAATGATCATTCGCGCTCATCATTTAATGCGATCTGACAGTTGTGAAGGTATTTATCAAGCTGAAATGCTACAGAAACAGGCCACTGAACGTGATCCCAATTACGCTTATGCTTGGTTACAGCTGTTGGTTAACTATTTCAAAAGAGTCTGGATTTGCGGAGAGTCTACAGAAAACTATCAACGTGCCCTCGCAGTTGCTGAGAAAATTGAACAATTGGCCCCCGGTCAATACGAAGCGGTAGAAATTGCGAGAAATGCAATATTGGTTGAAACGAACCATGTGGAGGAGGCTTTTGAGTGGGCTAAAGATGCCAGTTGGGATAATCCAGCTGCTTTAAGCAGAAAGATTTACGCCTTGAGGTTTGCAGGTTTTTTGAAGCTGGCCAGAATTCATGTAGATAGGATATTGCAACTTGACCCATTTTTTTACAATGAAAAGCCCATTCATCAAGCACCTAATACTGTGCTATATTTGAACGATTTTGATACGCATTTATCGTTGTTAGCGCCACCTGGAAACGCTTATCATGATTATTATCGTGGGCTCAACTTGCTACTCTCAAGTCAAACTGAACTGGCCAATGAAGTATTAAGCAACACCATCGAAAGAACCCCCGACGATTTATTTGGACGATTTTCGAAGGCCCTGTGGCTGATATTGGAAGACCAAAAACAACAGGCGATTGGTATATTAGATCAAATTGAAGCCAACAGGGTAGCCATGAAACACTCAGATGGTGAGATGACCTACAAAATAGTTCAGTTGTATGCGCTCAGCGGCGCCATTGATCAAGCCTTGTCGTTATTTTCGCGTTCGATTGATCAGGGATTCTTTCCAGTAACTTATTTCATGACTGATCCGGCCATAGAAGCGTTAAGGAATCACGCTGACTTTGAAATTTTGTTAGATAAAGCAAGAACCAGACATTTAGCGTTTGCTCAAAGATTTAATCTCAATCCTGAAATTACTAATAAGTGAGTACTTTTTACACAAACAAGCATCATCAGCAAATCATAATCTATTCATCATAAAACTTTTTTGTGAATTCTTAAGATATTAAATGGGTGATTAAACAAAGACTCATCCAAATTTTTCTAAGTATCAAAAGGAAACTATAATGAAGAAATTATTTTTAAGTCTATTGCTGTTGATGCATGGTTTTGTGTCTGCAGCTATTTTTCAGGTGAATTTAACTGTTCAGGATCATGTAGATGACAATCCAGGTGATGGAGTTTGTGATATACCAACCGGTGGATTTTGTACGCTGCGAGCTGCTGTAATGGAAGCCAATGCTTTGCCCGGTGGAGACATTATTATTTTACCTGGAAACAGCACTGTGCGTTTAACAATCACTGGTTCAGGGGAAAATGCGGGTGCCACAGGGGACCTTGATATTTCTGATCCTGTGGTTATTGGTACCTTTGTAGAACCAACAGAAGATTTCCCAACCATTGATGGTTCATTGCTTAATGATCGTATTTTTCACGTATTAAGTTCCACTGGAGTAGTTACATTTGTCAATGTCAGGATGGTCAATGGTTCTGCCGATTTCAGTAGTGGTGGTGCAATTAATATCGGCATCGATAATCAAGTGGAGATTAACCGAGTTTGGTTTGAAGACAATACAGCTGATACTGGTGGTGCGATTTATCTGAATGAGTTGAGTGAGCTTAACGTGATTGACAGTGTGTTTAAAGGTAATGCTGCTGTTTCTCAGGGTGGGGCGATGGTATTGTACGGAAATGCAGACATAGACAAAACCACCATTTTTGAAAATTTAAATTTTAATGGAGAAGTCGAAGAGGCTGTCTATGTAGGTTTGGCTCAGTTTGGAACCAGTGGTTTAACCTTAAGAAATTCAACGGTGTTTAACAATAGCAACAGTGGTATTTTTGGTTTTGGAGCTGATGTTTCCATCAGAAATTCTACCATAGTTAATAATAATGAACGAGGCGTTTTGTCCAATCCAGATGGTAATCAAAATCCCGAGTTGCGAATTAGAAACTCAGTTTTTAGTCAACACAGCGTTTCTAACTGTTCTGCTGGAATGGCTGTAGATGTCATCGCTGATAATTGGAATCTTTCTTCTGATGAATCAACTTGTTTTGAGCTTAGTTCAACGAATCTAACGGAAACTGATCCTAAACTTACAGGGATAAAATCGGACCAGGAAAATTGGCACAGCTATTACCGACCAGGCTTTTACAGTCCTGTTGTTGACAGCGCGCATCCTACAACACCAGGGCCAGGTATTGGCTGTGAAGCTGAAGATCAGAGGGGGGTGGCTCGGGCTCAAGACGGTAATCATGATGGCAACGCACGTTGCGACCGAGGTGCCATTGAGTTGTTGGAAGATGTTATTTTTTATGATGATTTTGATATTGCTTATTAATGCATAGGATTTTGTATCTTATTAAGCATATCAAACCCATTTTAATTAATATAAAAAAAGCCCTGGCATAGCCAGGGCTGTGAGGAGAAGGTTGATTGTGGTTAGTAATCAACCTTATTTCATAGCACCCTATGAAATAACTTTAGGAACCCTGATGGATTCAACCAATTGTTGAATTTCAGCAGGAGGTGGTGCTGTTACTTTACTTACCACGGTGGCTACCACAAAGTTCAGAATCATACCTAAAGTACCAATGCCTTCAGGAGATATACCAAACCACCAGTGATCAGCATTGTTCAACTCAAGGTGCATAAACTTGAAGTAAATGATGTAACCCAGAGTAAATACGATACCAACAACCATACCGGCTATGGCGCCAGTCTTATTGGCTTTCTTGCTGAAAATGCCCATTAAAATCGCAGGGAACAATGACGATGCCGCTAAGCCGAATGCCAATGCCACTACTTGAGCCACAAATCCCGGCGGATTGGCTCCCAGATACCCGGCAATAAGAATGGCCACCGCTGCGGCTATTCGTCCTACCATGAGTTCTTTTTTCTCTGAAATTTCGGGGGCAAAAATACCTTTGACTAAATCGTGTGAGATGGCTGCTGAAATTACCAGCAACAAACCCGCTGCAGTTGATAATGCGGCTGCAATACCACCAGCGGCAATCAATGCAATCACCCAGTTTGGTAGTTGAGCAATTTCCGGATTGGCTAAAACCATGATATCGCGATCTACTTTCAACTCATTACCTTTCCAACCATAGCTATCAGCAGTGGCTTTGAAAGCTTCATTTTTGTCGTTGTAGTATTGGATGCGTCCATCACCGTTTTTATCATCGAAAGTTAACAGACCAGTTTTTTCCCAAGTGGTAAACCAACCAGGCTTTTGTTCATAAGCAAGGTTGCCTGTAGCAGAACCCACTTCACCAGGTTGCATGGTTTCAATCAAATTCATGCGGCCCAAAGCACCAACCGCAGGGGCAGTGGTGTAAAGAATGGTGATAAAGAACAACGCCCAGAAAGCAGATTTTCTGGCATCTGCCACTTTAGGAACGGTGAAAAATCTCACAATGACGTGTGGCAAACCAGCTGTACCTACCATCAAAGCCGCCGTAATAAAGAACATATCAACGGTGCTCTTACCACCATCTGTATGGGCAGTAAAACCAAGCGATTGAACCACGTTATCAAGTTTGGTGAGCAGATACATGCCTTCACCGGTCATTTCACTACCAAAAGCCAACTGTGGAACTGGGTTGCCTGTGGCTTGCAGAGAGATGAAAATGGCTGGAACCATGTAAGCAAAAATCAAAACACAATACTGTGCTACTTGCGTGTATGTAATGCCTTTCATACCACCAAGCACTGCATAGAAAAACACGATGCCCATACCGATGATAAGACCTGTGAGAATTTCAACTTCAAGGAATCTTGAAAATACAATACCCACGCCGCGCATTTGGCCGGCTACGTAAGTAAATGAAATGATGATTAAACAAACAACGGCCACGATCCTGGCAGTTTTTGAGTAGTAACGGTCGCCGATAAATTGGGGTACAGTAAATTTACCAAATTTTCTTAAGTAAGGAGCAAGTAATAAAGCCAGTAGTACATAGCCGCCGGTCCAGCCCATCAGATAAACAGAAGCATCATAGCCAGCAAAGGCAATGATACCTGCCATTGATATAAAGGAAGCAGCTGACATCCAGTCGGCAGCGGTTGCCATACCATTAGCAACTGGGTTCACGCCTTTACCTGCAACGTAAAAGTCACCGGTGCTTTTGGCTTTTGACCAAATGGCAATGCCTATATACAAGGCAAATGAGAGTACAACGACAACAATGGTTAATGTCTTTAATTCCATGATTTATTCCTCCACATCAAATTTTTTGT